>NZ_PDZG01000005.1 GCF_002735645.1 Iodobacter sp. BJB302 | reverse complement strand
GACTCGGAACTGGAGCTGGCAAGATGAAGTGCAATTGAACCCCGACCGGGCTATTGAGCCTAAAACAAGCGAGGAATTACAGGTCGCTTAAATCGTAAAAACATCTCAACTATCTTGACAATTACCGAGCGCAGGGGACTTCGTGTGATTGGTGTTGTGGCTTCGCTTCCTTTCTTGGCCACACAAGAAAGGAAGGTCCAGCGGGACGCCCGCACCAAAATCAGCGTGCCGAAGGCACTAAAAAGATAAGAACTGCGTAACACCTGTTACTAAATACAAAGGCACTCAATGACTATTCGTTTTGGGATTATCGGCACGGGCCATATCGCCAATCGCTTTGCTCAGGGCCTGGCTGTTATTGCCGGCGAGGCCCGGCTTGCTGCTGTGTGGAATCGTAATCAGGCTAAGGCCAGCGCTTTTGCGGAGCAGTATGGCGGGGTGGTGTATCAGAGTGTGGATGATTTGCTCGCCAGCGATATTGATGCGGTGTATATCGCCACGCCCCATACCAGCCATGTTGAGTACAGCATTGCAGCGATGAAAGCGGGCAAGGCGGTACTGTGTGAAAAGCCCGCGGCCACCAGCCTTGCCGAGCTGGAACGCGTGCTGGATGTGGCGACGGAAACCGGCCAGTTGTTTATGGAGGCGATGAAGCCGGGATTTTATCCACTGTATCAGGCGCTGCGTGAGCACTTATCCACAGATCCGATTGGTCAGGTGGCTTTTGTGCGCTGCGGCTTTGCCAACCCTAATGTGGCAGCAGATCATGCCGTGCTTAAGCCCTCTATGGCCGGTGGTGGCCTGCTGGATATCGGCATTTATGGCGCGTTTTTAGCGGTAGATTGGCTGGGTGGCGCGCAAGCAGTGCAGGCCTTGGGGCGGCTGAATGGTGGCGTGGATACTTTTGCCAGCATCAATAGCCAGCACAGCGGCGGCATCAGTCAGCTTTACTGCGGTCTGGATTTAGCAGGATCGGGCGAGGCCATGCTGGCTGGGCCGGATGGCCATGTGGTCTTGGATGAAAAGTGGTGGAACCCGACTGCCGCGACCATTTTTTATAAAGATGGCCGCAAAGTCAGGCTGGAAGCGCCACCTGTGGGCTCGGGCCTGCAATATGAAACCGCCCATTTTTGCCATTTATTGACCACAGGCCAAAGTGAAAGCTCGCTGATGCCTTACGCCCACTCCAGGGCCATGATTGCCATGATGGACGCAGCCAGAGCCGAGCTAGGCCTAGTCTATCCGTTTGAAGTAAGGGCAGTTAATCAATCGTAATAAACCCAAATCTTGAACCACAGATGACACAGAGAACACCGAGTTTCACAGAGAAAACCAATCTATTTCTGTCCAAATGAGGAAGTTGAATAATCGATATTTAAGTTTTCTTTTCTCCGTGGCTCTCTGTGTCCTCCTTAACTTCGTGTTTCAAGATTTGGGTTTTTGGTTTTAGATATTTTCTTTTTAGGATCGCATCATGCTAAAAATCTCCAGCCAGTTTGATTCTGGCGCTATTGAAGTTGTCAGCCTTGCTGATGCCCAAAATATCCATTTAAAGATCCGTAGCGATAACGCTTCGCCATTCAGCCAGTGGTTTCACTTTCGTCTGCTTGGCGCTAAAGACCAGGACTGTGTGATTCATTTTGATAATGCCGCCAGCAGCGCTTATCCCGATGGCTGGCCTGATTACAATGCCGTGGCCAGTTATGACACCGAAAACTGGTTCCGTGTGGCCAGTGATTACGATGGGCAAACGCTGCGTATCCATCACCGCCCGGAGCGCGAATCGGTGTTCTACGCTTATTTTGAGCCTTACTCGTGGGAGCGCCATATGCGCCTGATTGGCGAGGCCGTTGAAGCAAGCCCGCTGTGCGAGTTGGTGCATTTAGGCAGCACGCTGGATGGCCGTGATATGGATTTACTGCGCGTTGGCGTTGAAATGCCTGGCAAGAAAAAAATCTGGATTACCGCGCGTCAGCATCCTGGCGAAACCATGGCCGAATGGTTTGTGGAAGGCCTGCTGGAAACGCTGCTTGATCCGGAAAACGCCGTGGCTCGTGTGCTGCTAGAAAAAGCCGTGTTCTATATCGTGCCGAATATGAATCCGGATGGCAGCGTGCGCGGTAATTTGCGTACCAATGCGGCGGGTGCCAATCTGAACCGCGAATGGGCAACGCCAACGATGGAGCGCAGCCCAGAGGTATTCCTGGTGCGTCAGATAATGCTGGAAACCGGCATCGATGCCTTTCTTGATGTGCATGGCGACGAAGCGATTCCGCATAATTTTGTGGCGGGCTGTGATGACAATGCGTCTTTCTCGGCGCATCAAGCCAGCCTGCAGGAGGCTTTTAAAGCCGCATGGCTGGCAACAAGCCCGGATTTTCAAACTGAATTTGGCTATGAAAAAGGCAAATTTGGCCCTGAAACGCTGACCATTGGTACCAACTGGGTAGGTGATGCCTTTGATTGCCTGGCTTACACCATTGAAATGCCATTTAAAGACACCGCTAAACGCCCATTGCCGGAAGTAGGCTGGAACGGCGAGCGTTCGCGCCAGTTTGGCGCAAGCGTTTTGCTGCCGCTGCTGGCGGTTGTGGATAAGTTAAGGTAATCGTTAAGGTCAGCAAATTAAGGAGTGGCGTGCCCACTCCTTAAGCTAAAGCCTTAAGCCGCAGCCAGTGCCACTTTCATTGCTGCAATGACTTTATCAATCTCTTCTTTGCCGATCTGCCAGTGGCAAACAAAACGCCATTGGCCGTCTTCGGTGCCGTTTGATTTAATGCCGCACTCGTTCAGGCAGGCAAGCAGTCTGGCTTCATCGATTTCTTTGCTGATTTTAAAAAATACCATATTGATTTGCAGCTGGTCGGTGCAAACGTGCACATCAGGCAGGCTGGCCAGTTGCTGGGCTAGGTATTGTGCGTTTTTATGATCGTCGCCCAAGCGCTGGGTCATTTCTGTCAGCGCCAGCATAGCAGGGGCCGCGAGCACACCGGCTTGCCGCCATCCACCGCCCAGAAGCTTGCGCTTTTTACGTGCGGTGGCGATAAAAGCAGTATCACCGGCAAGAATAGAGCCGATTGGGGCTGCCAGGCCTTTGGATAAGCAGCACATCACGCTGTCTGCGTATTGAGTGATCTGTTTTACATCAACCCCTAAGTGAGTGGCGGCGTTAAAGACCCGGGCACCATCAAGGTGAACTTTCAGCCCTGCAGATTTTGCGGTTTCCCATATTTCCTGCATGGCGGCGAGCGGAATAACCCGGCCACTGGAATGGGCGTTTTCCATACAGATTAAGCTTGTGCGCGGCAGGTGGATATCGCCTTCCGGGCGGATACGGCGGCGAACCTGCCCGGCATCCAGTACGCCGTTATGTGTGGGAACAGGGCGCAGATTGACGCCTGCAATCACTGCAGCTCCGCCTACTTCGTGCCAGACAATATGGCTGTCTTCGCCAAGGATCACTTCATCACCCCGTTCGCAGTGGGTGAATAGAGCCAGCTGATTACCAAAAGTGCCGGTGGGCACAAACAGGGCCGCTTCAAAGCCCAGTGTTTCGGCAGCAAAACGTTCAAGCTCATTCACGCTGCTGTCATCCCCATATACATCATCGCCAACGGCTGCATTCATCATGGCTATACGCATGGCAGGTGTAGGCTGGGTAACGGTGTCACTACGCAGATCGATCCATTGCATGTTTAACGCTCCTGTAGGGGGAATGGCACAGTACTTACAATCAGGTTTCTGAGTATGCCTTGTTGTGCCAGGATTCAGGGCGTAAAAAATGCCCCGAATATATCCGGGGCATTTTCTATTGGGGGCTGGCTTATTTCTTTTTAGCCGCTGCAGGTTTGTCTTTGGCCAGAAGCTCATTAATAACCTGGGTGATGGTGCCATCTTCTTTGCCAACCATCGCCGGGCTGGTGACGTATTTGCCATTGATGATAAACATAGGCACGCCATCTACTTGATAATCACGCGTCATTTGCGCCAGTTTATTCATATTGGCACTGCTGCTGAATGAGTTGTACTGGGCTTTGAATTTTTCTGCATCGATGCCTTGTTTTTTGATCCAGTCAAACAACACATCTTCTTTGCGTAATTCAATGCGGTCTTTTTGCACGGCGGTCATAACAGCCAGCTGCTGCTTGCCTTCTAGGCCCATTGCCTGCAAGGCGATAAAGATTTTAGCGTGGCCTTCCATATCACTGCGCCCTGGCCATGCAACGTGCACGCGGCGGAAATTAACATTGGCGGGTAATTTACTTGCCCAGTCTTCTACATAAGGAGCCACGGTAAAGCAGTGTGGGCAGCCGTACCAGAAGAACTCGATTACTTCGCTTTTGCCAGCAACGGCAACCGCTTGTGGCTTTGTCATTTTTTTGTATTCAACGCCTTCACGGATTTCGGCGTGTGCAAGGCTTGCTGCCAGGAGTGTGGTGCCAATCAGTAATCGTTTGAGCCAAGTATTTAACATACGTAAGTCCTACCTTGTTATTTAACAACGGCGCTATCTACGCCATTCGCTTTTAGTTGTGAGCGGGCATTATCCAGCTCATTGCTGGAATTAAACGGGCCAAGCCGAACGCGATGCCAGATTCCTTTACCGGGAATATCACTAGTTTGAATTCTGGCTTCTATGCCAAGTAAGGCGAGTTTGGCTTTAAGATTATCTGCATCTTGTTCATTTTGGAATGAGCCAATTTGTAAATATGCCCCTTTGGGTACTTCTACTTTTACCGGCGGGCTGGCTTCAGGCTTTTTAGGCTCGGCAGGCTTAGCTGCTTCGGCAGGTTTTTTATCTGCAAGTTCCGGCAGCATTTTATAAAAATCAAAGCGCTCGCCATTCTCATTCTTAACTGCGGAGGCGATTGGTGTGGGTGTGACAATAATCACATCATTTTTGCCGCCGGGTGATAAGACTTCCGGTGTTTGTGGCGGCTGGCCAACAGGTGCTGAAGAAATGGCATCAGCAGGAGTGGTGCTTACTTTGCCTGCAAAAGGATTTCCACTGCGGTTTAAAAATACCGCAACAGCAACGGCGACAGCGACACCGCCAAATAAACCAATCAGCAATCCTGTCAGCAGAGATCCTCCGCCACCACTTTTTGAGGAGTTGCTGGTACTGCTGCGAGGTGTTCTTTTCATGTCTCTGGACATTGCATACTCTCTGTGCGCTGCTGTATTCAATAACGATTTAAGTTGGGGCAGGCCAGAAGCATAAAGCAGGTATTGCTTTTATGTCTGACCGCTTCACAATTCTTGCTTCAGAGGATACGTTTCGAAGATGAATATGAAACGATCGATATGCCTGCAATATTGTTTAAATTATCGGGCATTCGTTTTTTATCATAACTAAATGAAACTGATTATGTCTTTTGCATGAATCGGCTTCATTAATATTTCTGCAGCGGATTATACGGGCCTTTGCTCTTTTGGAGCAGGCAACGTTCTTGGTTTTTATAAGGTATTCTGCGTTTTTACAGCGTATTCTTATCGCTGTATAAGCAATAATCTACTTTGCCTGCAGTATAGGTTCTTTTCTTTGTCAGAATAGCAACAGGAAGCTCTTTCAGACAAATTACCGTGGCATATTTATTCAACGGAAATTTTACGTATTGTTGATGCGGGCAGATATAATTTGCCTTAAATCAAGATTCGATCAGGAAAAAAACATGCAAGATCAGAGCAAAAAGATGTGGTCTGGCCGTTTTAACGAGCCGGTTACAGAACTCGTCAAGCGTTATACCGCCTCGGTAGATTTTGATAAACGCATGGCCGAAGTAGATATTCAGGGCTCCCTGGCTCACGCCACCATGTTGAATAAAGTAGGCGTGTTGTCCGTTGAAGACCTGAAATCTATTCAGGGCGGCATGGCCGATATCCTGAACGAAATCCGTGAAGGCACGTTTGAATGGAGCCTCGATTTAGAAGACGTGCATATGAATATCGAGCGTCGCCTGACTCAGATGATAGGCGATGCAGGTAAGCGCCTGCATACCGGCCGCAGCCGTAATGATCAGGTTGCCACCGATATTCGCCTGTATTTGCGCGGCGCAATTGATTTGCTGGTTGGCCTTGTGCACGAGCTGCAGGTTTCCCTGATTGATCTGGCAGAAAAAAACGCCTCTACCGTGATGCCTGGCTTTACCCATTTGCAAGTGGCACAGCCTGTGACCTTTGGCCACCATATGATGGCTTATGTAGAAATGCTGGGCCGCGATGCTGAGCGTTTGATTGATGCACGTAAACGTGTGAATCGCTTGCCGTTGGGCTCGGCAGCGCTGGCCGGTACAACATATCCGATTGACAGAGAATACACCGCAAAATTGCTGGGCTTTGATGAAGTCTGTCAGAACTCGCTCGATGCGGTTTCAGACCGTGATTTTGCAATTGAATTTACGGCCGCCGCAGCGCTGGTGATGACGCATTTGTCGCGCTTATCCGAAGAGCTGATCCTCTGGATGAGCCCGCGTTACGGCTTTATTGATATTGCCGATCGCTTTTGTACCGGCAGCTCCATCATGCCGCAAAAGAAAAACCCGGATGTGCCTGAGCTGGTGCGTGGTAAAACTGGCCGTGTAAATGGCAGCCTGATTTCCCTGCTCACTTTAATGAAAGGCCAGCCTCTGGCTTACAATAAAGACAATCAGGAAGATAAAGAGCCGCTGTTTGATACGGTAGACACACTTACAGATACCCTGCGTATTTACGCCGATATGATGCGCGGTATTACTGTAAAGCCTGATGCCATGGTGCGTGCGGTAAAACAGGGCTTTTCTACTGCAACCGATCTGGCTGATTATCTGGTGAAGCGTGGCATTCCGTTCCGCGATGCACATGAGGCGGTTGCTTTAGCTGTGCGCTATGCCGAGCAAAAGCATAAAGACCTGGGCGATTTGCAACTGGTTGAATTGCAAAGTTTCTCTCCGCTGATTGAAGACGATATTTTTGAAGTGCTGACGCTGGAAGGCTCTTTGAATGCCCGTAACCATGTGGGTGGCACTGCGCCGTTCCAGGTGCTGGTGCAAATTGCCAAATGGCGTGAAAAGCTGGGCTGCTAAAAATAAAGTCATTTCCAAATAAAACAGGTGTGCGAACAAAACCCAAATCTTGAACCACAGAGAGCACAGAGTAACACGGAGAAAACCAAGATAAATAATCGTTTTTTTCTGCTTTGTGTGTTGTTCACGGATCGCCGTTTTGTTTTTAGTACTCCTGTGTCGTTACGCCACTTCATCAAAAAGGCTGCTTTGGCAGCCTTTTTCTTAGGATACAGATTATGGAATTGCAATGGCGTTGGTTTGCTTTGGCGGATTTTGATGCGCTGACTTTGTATGCCCATTTAAAATTACGTCAGGACGTTTTTATTATTGAGCAAAATTGTGTTTATCCAGATATGGATCAATACGATGCGGTTTCTCAGCATTTATTAGGCTTTGATCAAAATGGCCAGGTGCTTGCCAGCCTGCGTCTGGTCCCGCCCGGTCTTAAATATGCAGAGCCCTCGATTGGGCGGGTGATTACTCATCCTGATGCACGCCGTGGTGGAACCGGATCAAAGTTGGTGGCAGAAGGTTTGCGCTATTCAAGCCAGCTTTATCCGGGCCAGGGGCATCGTATTGGAGCGCAATCCCATTTGCAGGGTTTTTACGGCAATTTTGGCTTTGTGCCGGTGGGGCAGGAATATTTAGAAGACAATATTCCGCATATCGATATGGTGATTGCAGCTTAACGCTTTACCGGATAGCTGAACTTACCTGTGGCACGGTGGTAGAGGGTGGCAAGCAGCACCAGCAAAATAGCCCCGCTTGCCACAGGGGTGAGCAAAAACCAGGCCCCCAGCGGCTTGGCAGCCAGAAAAAACAGCAGCGGATTTGCACCGGCTGGTGGATGAGTTGTTTTAGTCAGCACCATCAGGCTGATGGTAAGCCCCACCGCCAGTGCGGCAAACAGCGCTGTATTCGGGGCCAGTGAATAAAACGCCAGCCCCACACTGGCGGTAAGCAAATGCCCGCCGATTACATTACGGGGCTGTGATAATGCTGCTTCGGGTAGTGCAAACAGCAAAACACAGCTTGCACCAAATGGCGCCATGATCAGCGCTGTTGTTCCAAATTCGCTGACGCCTGCCAGCAGTAAAATCGCAATAAACCCGCCGGTTCCAGCAAGTAAGGCATGCTTTAAAGTGTGAGTATCCATGAATTTCCCCTTTGTTTTATACTGAACGGTTGGTATGTTTTTGTATAAAAAAATGATCAGTCTGTGTTGGGTGAATCTTTAATCGCAGAGTCGGAGTAATGCTTGCTGCTGGCGCTGTAAGGGCTCGATATTGCCATTAATCCGGTACATCAGAATGCAGCCCTGGACGATGGCGAGGGCGTCAATACTGAGTATTTTGGCTTTTTCGGCAGGATGAGCGCCAATAAATGCCTGATAGTAGCAGCCTTGCCATTTATTAAAAAATTGTGAAATAGCCTGTTGGAATGGCCCGCTTGCTGCGCTTGTTTCTAGGCTTAAGCTGGCCAGCAGGCAGCCATCGGGGTGCTGCCAGAAAAATTCTTCTATCGCCAGATTAAACGCTGCCAGGCCAGCAGCAGGCTGAGAAGCGCGTATTTGAGAGAAAATATGCTCGTCAAAATAGGCTTCCAATTGCTCCAGTGCAGCCAGCCCCAGCGCTTCTTTGCTGGCAAAGTGATGATAAAGGCTGCCCTTGGTAATGCCGCAAGCCTGCACTATTTCCCCGATGCTGGTCGCCGCATAGCCTTTCATTCTGAATGAGGCCGTGGCTTGATCGATAAGTTGTTGTTTAGTAATTGGCATTGCAGCACTCTGGCATAAGAACAAACCAATCGTACGGTATGTTTTTATGCGGATCAAGTGTTTTGCAGTGAAGGCCTGGGGGCTGTCTTTATTATGAAATGCACAGCCTTCATTCTATTGGCCGTGATAATAAAACTTATGCCATGCATTTAATGCACTGAACAATTTTATTGCTCATATAGCAAAAAGTTGGGTTGATCATTCCTTTATTTATTTGATTAAGGAATAAATACCCAAATATACTTATGCAAGGGGAATCACCTATCGCTGAACCTATTCCCCGGCGATATGCTGCAAACAGTACACACCCGAATGGGTTAAGGATTAAATAATATGCAAGTGATTGTAATCGGAGCTGGCGTTGTCGGCGTAGCAACTGCGCACTACCTGCGCGCAGCGGGATGCGAAGTCACCGTACTGGAACAACTGGACGGGCCTGCAACCGAAACGAGCTTTGCCAATGCGGGCCAGGTATCGCCTGGCTATGCAGCACCATGGGCCGCGCCTGGCATTCCGTGGAAAGCGGTTAAATGGCTGACTCAGCCTCATTCCCCACTCAAAATTCGCCCTGATGGCAGCTTGTTTCAGCTGTCATGGATGGCAAGAATGCTGGCTAATTGCACCACGGCTGCTTATGAGCGTAATAAAGGCCGTATGGTGCCGCTGGCCGAATACAGCCGTGACTGCCTGCGTGATTTGCGCGAAGAGCTGGATCTGCAGTATGAGCAACGCAGCTTAGGCACCTTGCAGGTATTTCGTACCGCCAAGCAGTTAGAAGCTGCTCAGCGCGACTCGGATATCTTAAGCGCCATAGGCGTGCCTAATCATTTACTGGATGCACAGGGCCTGGTCGATGCAGAGCCTGCCTTAGCGCGTGTGCCGGGTAAATTGGTTGGCGCTTTGCAATTGCCGAACGATGAAACGGGCGATTGCAAAATGTTTACCGATAAGCTGGCAGCGCGTTGTGAAGCTGCAGGTGTGGTGTTCCGCTATGGCGTTACCGTTGAGCGCCTGATTGCTGCAAATCAGCAAATCCGCCAGGTACAGCTCAAAGGCGGTGAAGTTTTGAATGCCGATCATGTGGTGCTGGCCGCTGGCTGCACATCGCGCGCTCTGGCTGCCCCCCTGGGGCTGGATTTACCGGTTTATCCGGTGAAGGGCTATTCGCTGACCATTCCTTTGAAAAATGCGGATGCGGCACCTCGTTCTACCGTACTGGATGAGAGCTATAAAATTGCGCTGACCCGCTTTGATTCACGCCTGCGTGTGGGCGGCATGGCTGAAGTTGCGGGTTACGATAAGCATCTGGATATGGGCCGTGTGGCAACCCTGGCCATGGTGACCAATGATCTCTTCCCGGATGCAGGCGATACCAGCCAGGGTACACCCTGGACTGGCTTGCGCCCGATGACGCCGGATGGCACACCGCTGGTGGGAGGCACGTCTTATCCAAATCTGTGGCTCAATACCGGCCACGGCACACTGGGCTGGACTATGGCGTGTGGCTCTGGCCGTGTGCTGGCTGATTTGATCACTAAGAAGAAACCAGAAATCGAAAGCAGTGGCCTGGCTTTAGCCCGCTATTGAGTTGCAGGGCGGGTTAGCCAATGTTTTATCTTGGTGTAACCCGCCATAACTAATGGCACGGTCGTACATATGGGGTGGGTACCAAAGTGTGCTCACCCTAAATTTTTTCAAGTTTTGTCAGCATTGCTCAATCATCCCTGCCCAATCTTCGTTAAAATAAGCGCACTCATCTACTGGTAGCGCCTTATGCATAGCAATCGCTCGTTTCCTACTACTCGTTTACGCCGTATGCGCCACGATGATTTCTCGCGCAGGATGATGCGTGAAAATCATTTAACTGCGGATAATCTGATTTTGCCGGTGTTTGTTTTAGATGGCGAAAACCGTACACAGGCGATTGCTTCTATGCCCGGGGTAAATCGCCAGAGCTTAGATCAGCTGTTTTATACCGCCGAGCAGGCCGTTAAGCTGGGCGTACCTGCCTTAGCCATTTTCCCTGTGATTGAGCAGGATTTAAAAACGCTGGATGCGGCTGAAGCCTGGAACCCGAATGGCCTGGTGCCACGCGTAGTGCGTGAGTTAAAAGCACGCTTCCCGGAGCTGGGCCTGATTACCGATGGCGCACTTGATCCTTACACCATCCATGGCCAGGACGGCATTATTGATGACCATGGCTATGTGCTTAACGAAGAAACCGTTGCCGCACTGGTTAAGCAAGCGCTTTGCCATGCTGAAGCGGGCGTCGATATTATTGCGCCTTCAGACATGATGGATGGCCGCATTGGCGCGATTCGCAAGGCTTTGGATGCGGATGATTTTATCAACACCCGCATCATGGCTTACTCGGCAAAATATGCATCGGCATTTTACGGCCCCTTCCGCGATGCCGTTGGCTCAGCAGCTAATTTGGGTAAGGCCGACAAAAAGACTTACCAAATGGACCCAGCTAATCTGAACGAAGCCTTGCACGAAGTAGCGCTCGATCTGGCAGAAGGCGCTGATATGGTGATGGTGAAGCCGGGCATGCCTTACCTGGATGTAGTGCGCCGCGTGAAAGATGAATTTGCCGCACCGACCTTTGTTTATCAAGTCTCCGGTGAATACGCCATGCTCAAAGCCGCCGCGCAAAACGGCTGGCTGAATGAAGAAGCGGTGGTGCTGGAAAGTTTAATGGGCTTTAAACGCGCCGGTGCAGATGGGATTCTGACTTATTTTGCACTGGATGCAGCGCGGTGGCTGGCGGGGAAGTGATGTGTTGTTGTAAGGGGTGAAGCAGATCAAAAACAATGCTTTTTTAGTGCCTTCGGCACATCCGTTTAGGTGCGGGAATCCCCCGCGAGGGACTTACTTTCTTGCTTCGCCAAGAAAGTAAGCAAAGAAGGCGACCCCAAACAGCACGAAGGCCCCTCACTGCGGACAGTGGCGTTGTGTCAACTCGCTTCGCTCAAACACGAATTGACGACTACCCCACCCCGCTTGTTCCTCGCTTCGGCGTGCTTCAGGGGGGACTTAAGCCCCATGCAGTGAGCGTGGTTAATACATTTTCTCGTTGTTAGTTGATACAAAAGGAAATCGGCTCCGTGCAAACACGTAAGCCGATTTTTTTACATCTAATTACTGGCGTACTGCGCTAACGCCGATCAACACAAATCGTCGCTCAGCGAAGCTTTGATTACGCCTTATATTATTTTTGATACCGGGTTGGATCAGCCAACCCCGCATGGGCAAAGCCAGCACTACGCAGGCGGCAGGCTTCGCATTCGCCGCAGGCGCGGCCTTCGTCATCGGCTTTGTAGCAGGTCACGGTGAGTGCGTAATCCACGCCCAGCTCGGTGCCTTTTTGGGCGATTTCTGCTTTGGTGAGTTTCAGCAGCGGGGTGTGGATGGTGAGGTTCGAGCCTTCCACGCCCACCTTGGTGGCCAGCCTTGCCATCGCTTGGAATGACGCAATGTATTCCGGGCGGCAATCCGGGTAGCCCGAGTAATCCACAGCGTTTACGCCAATAAAAATATCATCGGCTTTCAGTACTTCAGACCATGCCAGCGCGTAAGAGAGCAGCACGGTGTTGCGTGCGGGCACGTAGGTCACTGGGATTTCGCCGGGTTTGCCGCCATCGACTGGTACCTCAATACTGCTGTCGGTGAGCGCAGAGCCACCAAAGCCAGCTAAATCAATTTTCAGAATGCGGTGTTCAACAGCGCCCAGCGCTTCTGCCACTCGGGCGGCAGCTTTCAGCTCGGCGTTGTGCTTCTGGCCGTAATCAAAAGACAGGCAATAGGGCGCGAAGCCTTCGGCTTTGGCAATGGCAAGGCAGGTGGCAGAATCGAGGCCACCGGAAAGTAAGATCACTGCAGGTTTTTTGGTCATGATATTTTCAATTTAAATAATGTTTATGGATTGATGGCGATAATTTTGGTGGTTTGCTCTGTGCATTCTTTATTCAGGCAAATACCAGAAAACCAGATTTCACCATTGCCTATCATCGCGCCATTGCTATTGCGAAACAGCGTTTCAGCTGTTTGCGCGAGCACGGCCGCTTTTACTTTGGGTGTGATTACTTTTGAGTACTGAGCAATAAACTGCGGTGCCTTCAGTGTTCTTTTCTTCGGCAGATTTACCTTCAGGGGAAAGCGGGTCAGCCCGGCCACGCTGGCGGCATCGTCTTTGGCGACGGCCGTTTGCAGTGATTTTAAAAACTCAGCCAGCTGAGCGTTGGTCATGCCGTCCGGGCCTGTGGATTCAGCCTGAGCAAAGGTGGCCATCAAGGCAAATACAGCTAAAAAATAGCGCATAGGATCACTTTAAAAGTTGGGGCGAAGCCAGGCGTTGCAGGGCTTTTTCCGCCAGATCATGATAAAGATTGGTGCCAAAAAGGCGTGCTACGGTGGATGAAATCATCGCAGCGGCCAGAATTGAAATCACCATCGTGTGGCCATCTGTCATTTCAATCAAAATAATAGCCGAGGTCAGCGGTGCCCGCGTCACTGCGGCCAGCATTGCCGCCATCCCAATGGCAATCAGTTTGATATGAATGCTGCTGTCAAACCATGGCAAAAACCAGCTGCTGACGCCTGCGCCCATAGAGAGCGACGGGGCAAAAATGCCGCCGGGCAAGCCGGTTAAAAAGGTAGCCAGCAGCCCTAAAAACTTCACCGGCAAGAAGTACCAGGCCATGGTGCCATGGCCTGTAACCACTTCGCTGGTGATTTCTGCGCCGCTGCCAAAAATAGGAGCGGCCAGCCCCATGCAGGCAATTAAAAAGCCACATGCGGCGATGAATAAATAGGGCTGGGCTGCGCGCCACATTTTTACTTTAGCGGGCAACCAGCGATCCTGATGCACGCAAAGCCAAGAGAAAAAGCCACCAACTAAGCCCGCGGTCACCGCCACAATAAACATCGGCCACAAAATGCTGTAGTTAAAACCGGGCACGTGAATCCGGCCAAAATAGGTGTAATCACCCTGAATCGCCAAAGAAACCACACCGGCTAAAATCACCGCGCCTAATAGCTTGCCTGAGGTTTTTTCTTCTACCGAGCGCGCCAGTTCTTCAAATGCAAACACAATCCCAGCCAGTGGCGTATTAAATGCGGCGGCAATCCCCGCTGCCCCGCCAGCCAGAATCAGCTGGCGGCGAAATACGGCATCGGATAATGGAATAAAACGCCTGCAGGCATACATTAAGCTTGCGCCAATTTGTACTGTTGGCCCTTCACGCCCCAGCACAAAGCCACATCCCAGCCCCGCAACCACGCCGATAAACTTGGCGCAGGCGATACGTAAACTAAGCAGTTGCCGGATGATGGCGGGCTGATCGGTTACTTGCAGCGCGGCCATGGCTTGAGGAATACCGCTGCCTTCCGAGCCCTTACCCATTTTTTGCATCAGCCAGCGTATCGCCATGCCACCGCAGGGCAGGGCAAAAAAAGGCCACCATGCCCAGCGTATACTCATACTTTGGAAAATCGCCAGTGCACCGTCCGCAGCCTTGGCCAGAACAACGGCAACAAGGCCCACCATCGCGGCACCAAACCAGAGAGCCAGTGTGGCGCGGCTGCGTTCTGGTAAGTGTTTAATGCGTATCAGCCAACGTTTCCAATACATGAGCTTGCCTGTTAAACGCCGGGACGTTCACCCCAGAGGATTTTGTGTAATTGCACTTGCATACGCACTGGTAAATGATCTTCCAGTACCCAGGCGGCGAGGTTTGCGGGAGGAAGTGTCTCCCAGACGGGCGACATCAGCACGGGGGCCAGCGTTTCCAAACGACGCTCGCGGATTAAATCGCGTGCCCATTCGTAATCGCTGCGATCGCATATTACAAACTTGATTTCGTCTGCTTTATTCACGTAATCAAGGTTTTCCCAGTGCATCTTGGATAACTCACCTGAGCCTGGCGTTTTGATATCCAGAATGCGAGAAACACGCGGATCGACATCAGCAATCGATAAGGCTCCGCTGGTTTCTAAGCTGAGTGAATAGCCGGCGTCGCAAAGTAAGCGCATCAGTTCGTGCACGCCTTTTTGCGCCAGCGGCTCGCCGCCGGTGACGCAAATATGATGGGTGTTGAACGAGGCGATTTTATCGAGGATGGTTTGAAAAGATTGCGTCTCTCCACCGGTAAAAGCATAGGCGCTGTCGCAATAGCCACAGCGCAGCGGACAGCCGGTGAGACGGACAAAGACCGTGGGCAGGCCCATACGGGTGGTTTCGCCCTGTAACGAGCAGAAAATCTCGGTAATGCGTAATGCGTCTTTCAAGAGTAGCTCCTAAGCCAGCGGCAATTGCTGCATGGCAAACCGGAAAACAGTCCGGTGGAAATAAAAACGGCGCCAACCTGATCGGTGACGCCGGGTAAAAATGTGGGCGTTGCAATGTTTCAGCTAAGCTGAACAATTTTACGCAGTTTTAGTGTTTTTAGAGTTGTTTTAATTACACTTAATCGGTTGCAAGTAATGCTTTCTTGGCTGCAGCGGCTTTTTCTGCCTGTGGATACTTTTCAATCAGCTGTAAAAGGTATTTGCGCGATGATTTTTTATCGCCCAGTGAGTTGGCCACAATCGCTAGGCCAAACAGTGCATCTGGGGCGCGGGTTTCATCATTGCTGGCCAGTACCTGCTGATAAGAGGCTTGTGCGCCCTTATAGCTTTTAAGCGCAGTCTGGCTTACGCCCATCCAGTAGTAAGCGGCAGGAAGCTGGGCACTGCCGCTGTTTTCGTTAATAAATTTTTGCAGGCCGACAACGGCTTCTTTGTGTTTGCCTGAGCGGGTGAGCTGCACCATATCGTCTAATTGCTGCTGTTCTGATACTACGGCAGCCGCTTTGCTTTCTACTTTGGCCATTTCCATTGCACGCATCCGGGCATCCAGATCGGTATAGAGATCTTTCTGGCGTTTGGCGGCTTCGTCCAAATTAAATTGCAGCACTTCATTTTGCCCGCGCAGGGTGGCGATTTCCTGGCGCAGTTTTTCCAGCTGACCGACTAATTCGATAGAGCGGCTATTGCCTGCCTCTAATTGCATCAGGCGATCATCGGTCTTTTTTTGTGCCTGAGTTTGAGCATTTCGCAGATCATTTAATTGCTGGCGCGCTTCATTGTCATCAAAAAGACCAGCGTGAGCCTGCACAGAAAATGCGAGCAAGAGCAGAGTAGCAATTCGTTTCATAGATTGATCTGATTTGAAGTTGAAAACGCGCGGACGAGCTATCGCTCGTCCGTGGCAAAGACTAGGTCTTTTTTTAGTCTGCGGCAAGCTGATTACTGCGCAGATTCACCATTGTAAACAATTTCGGCACGACGATTACGTTCGCGTACTGCATCGCTGTCACCAGCTTCAAGCGGGCGCTCTTCACCAAAGCTTACTGTTTCGATCTGGCTGTCCGGTACGCCAAGCACATTCATCATTTTACGCACTGAATCGGCACGTTTCTGGCCCAGCGCTAAGTTGTACTCAGCTGTGCCGCGCTCATCAGTGTGGCCTTGCAGGATAATTTTTGCGTCTTTATGTGTGTTGAGGTATTTGGCATGAGCCTGAACCAGTTCGTGGAAATCCGGGCGAACAATAAAGGAATCAAAATCAAAATAGACACGGCGGTTAGACAGAATGCTGTTTGGATTTGTCAGCTCGGTAAAGGATTTTGCTGTGCCTTGAGTCAGGTCAACGGTAGCTGGGGTCGTGCTTGGCTGAGTGGTACTGGTATTTGTTGAGCCAGAATTATCAGCAGGTGTTGTTGTTGGTACTGGGGTGCTCGCGCAAGCGGCAAGCAAGGCAGTCATGATTAAACTAAGCGCTACTTTTTTCATTGTGTTTCTTCCTTAGTCACATCTTAAAGAGATAAAGCTAAGCGTTCGGGCTGTATGACATTCAGCTTAGCAAAGGTTCCGCAAATGGTATCTTTACCGAAGTACAGGGCCCCATGCGGGTTGTCTTACGTCTCCTGCTTGCGCTCTCAGGCGCTGTTTTACTCTTCCATCACTTGAAACCGCCGCAAGAACGCCACGGCCGCCTGCTTTGGTTTCGTACAGAATCATTTGCCCGTTTGGCGAAAAGCTGGGCGAATCGTCAGATCCGGAGTCGGTGAGGGTAAGTACCTGACGGCTGCTTAAATCCATAATTGCCGCACGGTAGCCGCCATCACGGGTAATGAAGGTCATATTTTTGCCATCTGGGCTAAGCTTGGCTGAGCTATTGTAGCCCCCCTGAAACGTTACCCGCTCTGTGTTACTGCCATTGCTGTTCATGCGGTAAATTTGCGGGCTGCCGCCACGATCCGAGGTGAAATAAATAAAGCGTCCATCGGGTGAAAACGCAGGCTCGGTATTGATTTCGCCACCCCGGCTCAGCTGCCGTAAATCACTGCCATCGGTATTGACGAGGTAAATTTGCGAGCTGCCACTTTGGGTCAGTACCACCGCCAGCTCACGGCCATTGGGCGACCATGCGGGGGCGTAATTGCTGCCCTTAAATCCGGCGGCTTTCCAGCGGCGCCCTGAAGCCAGCTCGTGCACATAGACCACGGGTTTTTGATCTTCAAAAGAAACATAGGCTAATTTGCCACCGTCTGGCGACCATTTTGGCGACATCACTGGTTGCTTGGAAACCAGAATAGCCTGCGAGCCAAAGCCGTCAGCGTCGGACACTTGTAATTCAAAGCGTGCGCCTTGTTTGAGCACATAGGCAATCCGTGAATTAAACGCGCCAGGCTGGCCAGTAATCTGCTGGTAAATTAAATCGGCAATTTGATGCGCTACCCGGCGCATCTGGCCTGCTGTGGCTTTGCGCTCCCAGGTGATTAAGGGCTTTTTGCTGGCCAGATCAATCAGCCAGAATTGCACATTAAAGCCGCCTGCATCGGGCGTTACCCGGCCAATTGCCATGGTCTGTGCGCCTTTAGCCAAGGCTGTTGTGTAATTTACCTGCTCGGGAGCAAAGGGCACGGGTGACAGATCACCCGCTCCGATTACTTTAAATAAGCCGCTGCGCGTTAAATCATCACTAATAACCGGCGTGAGTGCTTGTTTTTGCTGGTTTTCATTCTGAAATGGTGCGATTGCGATAGGGTATTGCGATGCACCTACACCAACCACATCAATGGTCATATCAGCATGAGCCACATTGCTCAGAAGCAAGCCTGCGGCCAGTAGCTTAAAAAATTTACGCCAAAGCATTATTGGAGTTCTCCATGAATGGCTATTCCATTCGGTTAATAGCTAACTTCGCCAAAGGCGGCGGCCTAATCATTCAAACGGAACAATATTTTAATATTGCGCATATCACCACTAAATGCCTGCCCATCAGGCAGGGGCGGCATGCGTTGCAAGGCCAGAATGGCACGCTTAGCGGCCTCGTCGTACATTGTTTCGCCGCTGGATTTCAAGAGCGTTACTTCTTGAATCTCACCATTTGGCAGCACATTAATTCTGAACTCTGCCGATGGATTGCCCTTAGGATTTGGGTAGACCAGTTTAGAGCGGATCAGTTGCGAAACCCTGCTGCGATAGTCGTTTAGCCCCTTATTGGCCATTGCGCTATTACCGCTGCCCGAGCCTGGGCCCGTGTTGGTGGTGGCATTGGGGTTATTGCCTTTGCCGCCGGCTTTTGCTCCGGGTTTATTGGGCTCTAAGGAGCTGCCTTCAGAGAGTGCCGCATCAAATGCCGATACTTTGGGCTTAGGCGGGGCCTTGGGGGCGGCTGTTGGCTTGGCTACAGGAGCCGCAGTCGGTTTGTGTGGTGCAGGTGGAGCAGTAGGCACGGCGGTTGGTACCGGCGTCGCTTTAGGCTTGGGCGTCGGTGTTGGCGTGGGAACAGGGGTCGGCCGTTGGGTCGGCGCTGGCTTTACTTTGGCCGTGGCAATATCGGCTGGCTTTTCGGGTAAAGGTTCAGGCTTGGCTTCGATTTTTGCTTGTTTTTTAGGAGGTGTAACCGGCTCTGGATCGGGCGCTTGCTGCGAGCTGGCAGGCGGTGGCCCGCCCCATAATTCTACGACTACGGGTTCTTGTTTCTTTGTTTGCCAGTTCATCGACAGCAATAAGCCCGCCACCAGTAATAAATGGACGGCAGCGGCCAGTGCAAAGGCCAGAGTGGGGCGTTCATTACGGTTAAGAGTTAGGCTGCTCATATCACTTCGGCTGAACGAGCAGGCCAACCCGGGCAATATTGGCCTGTTTTAAAGCATCCATCGCATTCATCACCTGCTCGTAGCGTATGGATTTATCTGCGGCAATCACTACAGGGCGATTGGGCGTGATGGTTTGTTTGGCCTGCACACTGGCAACCAGCGCTTTCAGGTCGGCCAGATCGCTGGTCTCTTCCTTATCGTGCAGCTTAATCGCACCAGCAGCGTCAATTTCAACGCGTAGCGGGGCCACGTTGACTTCCTGATCGGATTTACCCACCGTGGGCAGATTCACCACGCCCTGCTGCATCATCGGTGTGGCTACCATAAAAATCACCAGCAAAACCAGCATCACGTCGATATATGGAACGACATTGATTTCGTTTTTAATCCTGCGTGCGCGGCGGGCCATTATTTCACCTGACGTTGCAAGATATTGGAAAACTCTTCGATAAAGGTATCAAAGCGGTTGGCTAGTTTATCGACTTCGTTAGCAAAGCGGTTATATGCAACCACAGCCGGGATGGCCGCAAACAGGCCAATGGCGGTGGCAACCAGCGCTTCTGCAATGCCGGGAGCAACAGTGGCCAAGGTGGCCTGGCCCACATTTGCGAGGCCGGTAAAGGCATTCATAATGCCCCAGACGGTACCAAATAAGCCGATATAAGGGCTGATCGAGCCTACTGTGGCCAGAAACGCGGTATGTGAATCCAGCTCATCCAGCTCACGCTGGCAAGCGGCGCGCATGGCACGGCGGCTGCCTTCCATCACATCGGATAATTCCATATTGCCGCGCTCGCCAGCACGCTGGCGCAATTTTAAAAACTCCCCAAAACCCGCCTGAAATATTTTTTCCATGCCCAGTGTCTGGCCACGGCGTACCTGATCATAAAGGGCCGCCAGATCTGCGCCATTCCAGAAGCGGTTTTCAAAGTCTTCTGTTTGTTTTCTGGCGTGAGAAATGGCGAAGTGTTTGCTGAAGATATACCACCAGGACATAAACGACATCACCAGTAAAAGTCCCATAACGGCTTGTACAACGGGGCTGGCGTGCAGGACTAAAGTGAGAATAGACAAATCTTGGTTTGCAGCAGCAACATCCACTTTGGGTAATCCTTTATTCGCGTGTTAATGGTAGGGCGGCTTATTCCGCCGAAATAATATATCGGGTATCAATCTTGTTTTTTCGGGCTCAGCCCAAAGTGCTCATACGCTGCCAGTGTAGCAATCCTGCCGCGTGGTGTTCTTTGTAAAAAGCCTTGCTGAATCAAAAAAGGCTCAATCACATCGTCAATGGTGTCTGATGATTCACCAATGGCCGCCGCGACGTTATCCAGCCCTACCGGGCCACCGGCAAATTTCTCCAGAATGGCAGATAAAAGCTTCCGGTCCATGACATCCAGCCCTGCGTGATCCACATCCAGCATCGAAAGCGCTGCATCGGCCACTTCACGGGTGACATGGCCATCTGCGCGCACTTCGGCGTAATCGCGCACCCGGCGCAGCAAACGGTTGGCAATTCGCGGCGTGCCCCGTGATCTTCGCGCAATTTCGAATGCGCCGTCAGGTGCGATATTCACATTGAGTAATTGTGCCGAACGTGTGGTGATGCGGGTCAGCTCTTCTGCAGAGTAAAACTCCAGCCTTGCCACAATACCAAAGCGATCTCTCAGCGGGTTGGTCAGCATCCCTGCGCGGGTGGTGGCGCCAACCAGTGTAAATGGCGGCAGATCAAGCTTTACCGATCTGGCTGCAGGGCCTTCACCAATCATTAAATCAAGCTGAAAGTCTTCGAGTGCTGGATAAAGAATTTCTTCAACCACCGGGCTGAGCCGGTGAATTTCATCGATAAACAAGACATCATGCGGCTCTAAATTCGTCAAAATTGCCGCTAAATCGCCAGCGCGTTCCAGCACCGGGCCTGAAGTCTGGCGCAGATTAACGCCTAACTCGCGGGAAATAATATGGGCCAGCGTGGTTTTACCCAGGCCCGGCGGGCCAAACAGCAGTACATGATCAAGCGCTTCACCACGCTTTTTAGCGGCTTCGATAAAAATCTCTAATTGCTCACGTGCTTTGGCCTGCCCGACATATTCGTCGAGTAATTTGGGCCGCAGAGCGTGCTCAAGTTTTTCTTCCTGATTAGATAATTTTGTACTGCTGATCAGACGATCAGCAGGCGCAGAAGAGAGCGCATCAGTTTCAATCATGTATTAATCCGGTGGGTAGAGCGGCTTGTGGCGTAGCTATAGGCCAGCACAACGATGCTTGCCACACTATAGCTTGCAATGATATCGGAGAAATGATGTACGCCTAATACCAGTCTGGCATAGCCACCTAATATCGCGGCACAAAGCGCAAGGCTAAACCAAAGGTTGCGTCGCTTTGGAAAATAGCGCGTCGCAATAATCGCCAAGACAAAAGACATAATCCAAGAACTCATCGCATGGCCGCTGGGAAACGAAGGGCCGTGGGCAGAGTATAAGAATTCTAGGCTAGGTCTTGGGCGCAGAATGGTAAATTTGAGCAGGGCATTGAGCACCCAGCCACTGAAAATAGCTAAAGGCAGGCCGATTGCATCTACTCGCTTGCCGGTTTTTTTCCACATATAGCCAGCGATGAGTGTTGCCAACAGCAGGGATCCAAATGCACCACCGAGCCAGACAAAAATTTTACTCATTAAAATTAAAGCTTCTGGGCCACCATATAGCGCATTGCCAATGGCATCGTCTAAGGCATTGAGTTGCGGTGTGCCTAGGGCTGAGGCTAGAGCAATAAAAATAAGGGTGCCAGCAAGGGCGGTGATCGTTAGTGCACGCATTTAAATTTTAACCAGTTGTTTAAGGGCACGCCGGATGCCGTCAGACACATCTACATCCGTCGCGAGCTCTTTGACCGCGCCGCTGGCTTCGCGTTCGCTGTATCCCAGGGCAATTAATGCATGCTGCACATCCTCTTTATTTGATGCAGGCGTTTGAAACAGTGCGCTATTATTGCTGACAGAAGTCATAATAGGCAGGTTGTTGAGCTTGCCACGCAGTTCTAAAACTAGTCTTTCTGCCGTTTTTTTACCAATGCCCGGTACTTTTGACAGCCGAACCAGATCTTCTGCTGCGATGGCTTTCGCAAGTTCATCGGCGTTCATTCCCGATAAAATGGCGAGCGCAATTTTTGCACCAATGCCGCTGACCTTGATTAAGGCGCGGAATGTGTCGCGCTCCGGTTTGGTGGCAAATCCATATAACAGCTGGGCATCTTCACGTACTACCATGTGAATAAACAGGCTGGATGGTTGCCCTGTATGGGGCAGTACATAAAACGTGCTCATAGGCACATCAACTTCGTAGCCCACGCCATTGGTTTCAATCACAATCTGCGGGGGCTGTTTTTCGATCAGGGTTCCGGTAAGGCGTCCGATCATGGCGTGCATCTCTAAAGGAAAGCGGGGAGTATAAATGCCCGGGATTAGCTTGACGAACTTGAAGTTAGGTATTTTTTGTTTGCTCTGCATGCTGCAGGCACAGGCCACACCTGTACGCTTATTGACGCAGCAACAGCCGCCGTACAGCAATCAGCAGGCTGATGGGCGTCAGAGCGGGCTGGCGCTGGAAACTGTGCGTTGTGTGATGAATAAATTGCAGCGTCCGGTAGAAATTAAATTTCTGCCTTGGAAGCGTGCACAGAATTTAGTTGAGCTGGGCGAGGCGGATGGTTTTTTTTCGGCCTCACAAAACAGCGAGCGGGATCGCTTTGCTACGCTTTCGCAAGCAATTGCTCCCCAGCAATGGCGTTGGTATTTCCGTACGGAAAACACGGCTAAGCCATTAAGCGAAGAGTTTCGCTTGTCGGCCACCGTGGGGGCTTATTTTGGTTCGAATATGCTGACCTGGCTAAAAGCATCTGGTTATCGGATTTATGCCACGCCCCCTGCGCATGACCAGTTGCTTAAAATGCTGCTGGCTGGCAGGGTTGCCGCAGTATTAGCCAGCGATCTGGCGATGAATGAGGCGATTCATGCGGAGCATGCCGAGAACAAAATCCGCTCGGAGCTGCAGGAAGACAAACCTTTAGGCGTTTATTTTGGCCACCGCTTTTTAAAAGAAGACCCGGAATTCCTGGCCCGTTTTAACGCAGAGCTTCCTTCTTGCCGGAGTAAAATTTAGGGCTGCAGCCAGCGAAGCGCTGAATCAAATGTCAGCCGAGCCTAAGCTAAGCGCCCGCGCTTAATGGTTAAGCCCAAGCTGGCTAGCTGCTTCATCGCACCGCTTTCGTGCTGAGCGTGGGTGAGCGCTACTGCAAGTGCATCGGCGGCATCTGATTGGGGTGCCCCATTGAGCCGCAGCATTCGCTGCACCATCTGGCTGACCTGATCTTTGTCTGCATGGCCATTGCCAACTACCGCCTGCTTTACTTGCAGTGCGGTGTACTCCCCTATCGGCAGATCAGCTAAAACCAGCGCCGACATTGCCGCTCCCCGTGCCTGCCCCAGCATCAGCGTTGATTGTGGGTTGACGTTTACAAAGACAATTTCAACTGCTGCCACGTCGGGCTTATAGGTTTCCACTACTTCGGCAATGCCGCGCAAAATTGATTTAATGCGTGCAGCCAGCTCGCCGCCCGGCGTGCGAATGCAGCCGGAGGCGATATAACTCCGGTTTTGCCCGTCTGTATCGATAACCCCAAACCCCGTTATTCTGGAGCCTGGGTCAATTCCTAAAATTCGCATTACTCATTACCTAAAACAGTATCGCCCTTGGCAAATGTCCATGTGCGGCTAATGCTGATTACATCGGTGTCTTTACGAATATCATCAGGAAACTTACCAAAAGGCGCGGCCATTTTTACGATGCGCAAAGCAGCAGCATCAAGCTCTTTGTTGCCTGATGATTTGGTAATTTCGGCCCTGCGGACATTGCCGTTCGCGTCGATCTCCACGGATACCAATAAGCGGCCATATAATTTCTGGCCGTGCGAATCAAGCGGGTAAGTCAGCGCACCAACCCGCTCCATCTTCATACGCCAGTCTTCAACATAGCGGGCAAAACGATATTCTCTGGCGCGTGCACCGATAAAAGTCATACGCGGGCGGCTTTGGTATTCGCTGGTTTGCTTGCTGATCTGCGCCGCTAAGCCGGCGATTTCACGGGCCTGTTGTTTTAATTGCTCATTATCGGGGCCCGTATTTTCACTATGCGTGCTTTTACCCAGATCCTGAGCAACACGGGTGTCTGCCTTCAGCTGCAACATGAGTTTTTCTGCATCGGCCTCAAGTTTCTTTTGCTGAGCTTTTGCGCGTTCCACTTCTTTAGACTGCGCATTATCGCTGGCAGGCAAGGGTGATTTAACGTGCTGATTCAGGACATCTGTATTGCCCCCGCCATTTAAGCTGGCTTGAGCCAGCGCATCCGCTTTATGGGCATCTTGCAATGTGCGCTGGTTTACAAGCACCACTTCCAGTGGCTGGGCTGAAAACAGTGTTTTAGGATCGGGCATAACAAACTTCATGCCAAAAATAGGAATAGCATGTGCGAGCACCGAAAAGGCTACGCCCAGAGCCATAAAACGTTGCGCTCTATCCATTTGCCAACCTGTATTACCTAAGATTTTTAATCGCGGGAGTGTAGCACGGCGCATGCTCTCTGCTTGCTGCTAAAATACGCGTACGCTTCAATTACCTGTAAGGAAATAAGTATGATTAAGTATTTACTACCGCTGTTTTTGGTCTGTACTCCTCTGGCCTTTGCAGAAGATGGGGCAAAAGTTGCGGCAAAATACAACTGCTTGGGTTGCCATGCGATTGATACTAAAATTGTTGGGCCCGCATATAAGGAAGTTGCGGCTAAATATCGCGGGCAAAAAGATGCAGAAGCTATGCTGATGAAAGAAGTACGCAGTGGTTTGCCTGGCGGAAAATGGGGAAAAATTCCCATGCCCGCACAGCAAATTGAAGAGAAAGATTTAAGGATTATTGTACGTTGGGTACTGTCGCATTAATGCCATACCGTCTGTATGGCGAAACGAGTTATTGCATTGCGGCGGGGACTTGATTATGCTGCCTCCCCATTTGGTGGGGTGTATGCTCGTAAGTTTATGTTCTGTCTGGTTTTTGTTTCAGTAAGATGAAATAAAGCTGCAGAGCGATTTTGCCCCGCCCCCATTTGCAGAAAGGGAGAACGACCATGGCCAAACTCACGGAACAAGAAATCATTAGCTGGAACGGTTCAGAAGATGATTACATGAACCCGGATCACCTCGAGTTTTTCCGGGCTAAGCTTCTGCAAATGAAAGCAGAGCTGTTGGCAAATGCCAATCAAACCAGCCAGCATTTGCAAGAGCAGGAAGCCACGCCTGATCCGGCTGACCGCGCTACTTTGGAAGAAGAGTATGCATTAGAGCTACGCACGCGTGATCGTGAGCGTAAGTTGTTGCTTAAAATCGAGTCTACTTTGCGTAAGCTTGATGATGGCAATTATGGCTATTGCGAAGACACAGGCGAGCCAATTGGTCTGCCACGCTTAGTTGCACGCCCAACGGCTTCTATGTCTTTGGAAGCGCAAGAGCGTCGTGAACGTATGAAAAAGCAGTACGCAGATTAATGTTGTGCTGTATTGATGAGTAATGCTTCCGAGACGATTGCGAAAGCACGTGATTTAGTCGCCCAAACCCGTGCCCGTACTACACCCGCACGGGTAAGGGTGCTCGCTGCGCTCTTGGATGCTCAACGCCCGCTGTCACATCTGGATGTGCTGGCGGCGTTGCAGCCCGCTATCGACCGCGTAACGGTATACCGGGTTTTAGACTGGCTAACCGAGCAGCATTTGGCGCATAAATTATCCGGTGATGATCGGGTATGGCGCTTTTCTGTTGCACCTGCCCCACACCACCATGCTCATTTTCAGTGTGAAAATTGCGGACGTTTTTTTTGTTTGGAAAACGTAAGCAGTGATCTGCCTGTAAGCTTGCCTGCCCAGTTCGTGGCCCGCATGGTTGAAATCACGGTTAAAGGTATTTGCGCCGACTGTCGTTAGACGATAATCTCTTTCTTTTATGATGTGCTTGTCGCCGTGCTAGGCAGCCGCTCTAGGGAAGAATATGCAATATCAAACAGATGATGTCCGTATCCGAGAAATTAAAGAGCTACTCCCCCCTGTTGCGGTGATGGAGAAATTCCCTGTCAGCGAAATTGCCTCCGTTACTGTTTTTGAAACCCGGCAAGCCATTCAGCGCATCTTGCAAGGCAGCGATGATCGTCTGCTGGTGGTGATTGGTCCGTGCTCAATTCATGATACCGAGGCTGCACATGAATACGGCGCTAAGCTTAAAGTGCTGCGCGAGCTTCACAAAAACGATTTAGAAATCGTGATGCGGGTTTATTTTGAAAAACCCCGCACAACGGTAGGCTGGAAAGGCCTGATCAATGATCCTTACCTGAACGGTAGTTTTAATATCAACGATGGCCTGCGTATTGCACGCAAATTATTGGTTGATTTAAACAACGACGGTATGCCAACAGCCGGCGAATTCCTCGATATGATCACGCCGCAATATATGGCTGATTTGATGAGCTGGGGAGCAATTGGAGCGCGTACGACTGAATCACAAGTGCACCGTGAGCTGGCTTCCGGATTATCTTGCCCGGTAGGCTTTAAAAACGGGACAGACGGTAATTTAAAAATTGCACTTGATGCGATTCGCGCATCCAGCCAGTCACACCACTTTTTGTCTGTAACTAAAATGGGCCATTCTGCGATTGTGGCGACTGGCGGTAATCCTGATTGCCATATCATTTTACGTGGCGGTAAAGAGCCTAATTACGACACCAACCATGTGCGTGCTGCGCTGGCCGATCTGGCTGCTGCCAAGCTGCCACAAAAAGTAATGGTTGATTTTAGCCATGCTAACAGCAGCAAAGATTACCGCCGCCAAGTTGATGTATCTGCTGATGTCTGTGCTCAGCTTGCCCGTGGCAATAACGGTATATTTGGTGTGATGGTTGAAAGCCATATTATTGGCGGCCGTCAGGATCATATTGAAGGCAAGCCACTGACTTATGGCCAGTCAATTACTGATGGTTGTATCAGCTGGGATCAGACAGAAACGATGCTGACAGATTTGTCCAGGGCCGTGATGGATCGCCGCGCGATTGCCAAGGTTCATATTTAAGTATTTTTAACTTATATATGTTTAACGCCCCGTTTATCGGGGCGTTTGTTTTTTCTGAATCAGAAACAGAGGCTCTGGCTTGCCTGCGGTAAGGAATTACTGGATTTGGCTCTGCTCTTTACTAGTATTGAAAATGCCCTGATGCACCGGATCATTAATCTGATGCAGTTTAATTTCAGCAGAATATTTTAGCTGGATGAGAAAAATACAGGTCGTTTACTGAAGATGCATCGTTCATTGATACCGGAGTCAGGCCATGCAATTTGCTGAAGTAATTCCCGATCATTTTAATATCATCTCCCGTACTCCCCTGCCACATGTGCTCATTGAACAGGCTTTGATGCAATTAGGGGGAGGGGGCGTTGAAGGCACAACTTTTAAGCGTAATGCTTTGTTGTCTGCGGGCTGGAAGCATGCCAGTGTGGTGTCTTATGGAAAACATCCCGCAGAGGCAAGCGCCGCTTTTAATAAAGTACGTGCTGTTTTGGCCCTGAGCCAGGACCCCGCTGCAATCATGGATCAATTGCAAAAGAAATAGCTTTAGTGCGGGCGGGTTTGCTGCCATTGCAGCATGATATCGCGGACATGAGCTTCTATATCCGCTTCTTCAATACATTCGCCCCGTGCTGTAATCGTGCTTAGGTCTACGCCCAGCTTAGCTGCAAGGCGGGCAGCACCAAGGCTGACATTAAGCGTGGCTGTTTGTGCTGCAGGCCAATCCATCTGACAGGCGCTGGCAAAAGTGGCCTCTGCACCAAATAACTGCACAGGCTCTTCTTCAATCTCCATTTGTAATAAAAGATCACCGCATTGCACGGTTTCTTTAATTTCTACCATGATATGCGAGACTAGGCCTGCTTCCGGAGCGCAGATTTCAACTTCACTATCGCCACAAATTAGGGTCAGAAGCGGTGTATTACTGTGTACATGATGGCCGGGTAAGATATGCACGGCGCTGACGCTGGCTGTTTCATCCAGCTCAGGAACACAGATCAGGTGCGTAGTGAATGTACTCATGGTGAATATGCACCTATTTTTCAATGATTTTGCTTGATTTTGGCCAATACTGCTGTTTTTACTACTGCTTAGAATATGCAGCAGTAATTATTCCATTGCAGTGCAGCATCGCAGTTCCTAACATTGGGCCCGATTCAGCAGGGAAAGCCCCAAGTTTATGGATATTAACGCAGCCATCAGCCGTTGTGTGTAAGCAAAGTCCATATCCTAGCCGTTTAAGTCTGGCTGATGTGATTTTCGCCTGCTAATGATGATTTTAAAGTGCAATCAGAACAATCAACCTATATGTGATGAGATGAGTCTTATCACCGCCAGCGTAATATTAAGGAGCAGTTTATGAGTGAGTTGGTTTTAGTTATTAATGCCGGATCGTCCAGCATCAAGTTTTCCCTGTTTGAAACCGGCGCGGCTGATCCTGTTCTGCTCTTTAAAGGTCTGGCAGACGGTATTTATGTTGATCCGAAGTTTGTAGCAAAAGACGCGGATGACAATAAGCTGGTTTCTGAATCTATGCCAGCAGATATGCCTAAGAACCACGACTCTGCACTGCGTCATATGCTGGCCTGGCTCAATAGCCGTATTGAAGGCCGTACGATTGCCGCTGTTGGCCATCGCGTTGTGCATGGTGGCCTGAGCTTTTGCCAGCCGGTGCGCATTACTGAAGAAGTATTAAAGGGCCTGGACGAAACCATTGCTCTGGCTCCATTGCATGCCCCGCACAATATTATGCCAATGCGCGTGCTGGCTCAGCTTTTACCAACCGTGCCGCAAGTGGCTTGTTTTGATACCGCTTTCCACCGCACTCAGCCTGAAATCGAGCAGCAATACGCTTTGCCGTACGAGTTCAGCGAAAAACATGGTATCCGTCGTTACGGCTTCCATGGCCTTTCTTATGAGTATATTGCCAGCGTATTGCCAGGTATTGATGCAAAAGCGGCGGCAGGCCGCACAGTTGTGGCCCATCTGGGTAATGGCTCTTCGATGGCCGGATTGATTAATGGCCACTGCCAGGCAACAACCATGGGCTTTACTGCCTTAGAAGGCCTGCCTATGGGCACCCGTTGCGGCACGATCGATCCTGCTTTAATTCTGCACTTTATGAGCCATCTGAAAATGGATGCTTCACAAATTGAAGAGCTGATCTACAAGCAATCCGGTCTGTTGGGTATGTCGGGTATTTCCAGCGATATGCGTGATCTGCATGCAAGTAAAGATCCGCATGCTAAGTTTGCTGTTGATTACTTTGCTCACCGTGTTGTGCGCGAAGCGGCTTCTTTAGCTGCTGCGATGCAAGGCTTTGATGCACTGGTGTTTACTGCAGGTATCGGCGAAAACGACGATATTGCCCGCGCCACTGTATGTAATGAATTGCGCTGGTTAGGTGTGGAAATTGATGAAGTTGCAAATGCAAAACGCTCAGGTGAAGCGCGTTGCATTTCATTGCCAGGCAGCCGTGTTCCTGTTTATATCATTCCAACGAATGAAGAGCTGATGATTGCCCGCCACGCTTTGAAGTGCGTTGCTGCGTAATTTTTAGTTTTAATCAAAGCCACATGGTGCAGATCATGTGGCTTTTTTTTGTCTGTGGTAAATCGCAACACTATTCTGCAGCGTTATTTATTTGAAATTAAATTTTTATTCAAAACCCGCACAATAGCTGGCTGAATCATAACTAAGAAAGTAAATCATTTCATGGTGCGGGCATGGTTTTATTTAGTAAGGAAGCATCAGGTTCTCCCGGCTGATATGTTTACCTTTGAGTAAGTTAAGGGTTCACGTATCCTTCAAGCCTTGCCGGAGCAGCAGTGGGAAAATCATGGAAAACGATAGCGTAATTGATCTCTTGCCCGAGCCGCGTCGCCTTGTTGCGAATCGTGGCTGGCATTGGTATGTAAATGGATTTAAGTTGTTTCGCCGTCAGCCTGGGATATGGATTGTCATCGCCCTGCAATTTTTTGTTTTAGCTTTGCTGGCGAACGTGCTGCCTGTAGTAGGCGCTTTGGCCTATACCCTGGTATCCCCGGTATTGTCAGGAGGAATCTATCTGGCGGCTAAGCGGTGCGATGCAGGCAATAGAGTTGGCCCTCTGGATTTATTTGCGGCATTTCACGGCGAAATAAAACCCCTGCTTTGGGTGGGTTTTATTAATGTGCTTGCTGCGATGCTGGTCACGGTTGTGCTGGGCTTATTTGGCAGCCAGGCCAGTCTTGTTGATATTCCAGCCGGAAGCTTGCCTACGCCAGAGCAAATGAAATCGCTGTATTTACATACCTCGCTGAGCCTTATTTTAATGACGCCGGTAATGTGTGCGGTGTGGTTTGCCCCCGCTTTAATATTGTTTGATGGCTATTCTGCCATCGATGCGATGAAGCTTTCATTTGCAGGCATTGCCCGCAACTGGCAGGCGTTTTTAGTGAGTGGGCTGGTCACGATTGCCTTGTGTTTTTTATCAGTATTTACATTATTGCTGGGGTTTTTAGTTGTCTTGCCGGTGATGATGCTGATGCAATATATTGCGTACCGAGAAATTTTTGCTGCAGTGCCTGCCGGCGCTGATGGAGTTTAATGTGTTGGAAAGCCCGTTCAAAGGTAAAACAGGAGTCGCCCGCATTTTTAATGCTCTGGGTTATTCCATCGATGGTTTAAAAGCAGGCTGGCTGAATGAAGCCGCATTTCGTCAGGTTACTTTGCTGGCGCTGCTTGGTATTCCCTGCGCGTTTTTAATTCCAGGGCTGCCTCATTGGGGCAGGGCATTACTGATAGGCAGTCATCTGGCCAGTATGATTGTTGAACTGCTTAATTCGGCCATTGAGGCCGCGGTAGATCACACCTCCCTGGAGCGTCATGAGCTGGCTAAGCGGGCCAAAGATTTAGGCAGTGCGGCGCAATTGGTCTGCCTGCTGAATTTAGCCTTGATGTGGTGTTTGGTTGTGCTGGGCTGATTGCTCTGTTTTTTATGACGTATAGCCCTTTTGTACTGCCAGCCCGGATGTAAAGATCACCATGAGTCACCAGCAAGAGCGCCTGCTTAAAGGGCGCAGCTTCTACCGGCAGGGCGAGCATGCTCTGGCTGTCTCCAGCTTTTTGGCGGGTATCGAGGAATCGCTTGAGGCCTGCGGAAATGAAACCATTTACTGGATCGAGCTGGCGCATTTATTCCGTGAAACGGGCCAGGCAGAGCGGGCGTTAGCGCTCAACCAATATGGCTTGCAACTGGCTGGGGATGATGATTACTTGATTTGTGCAGCAAGGCTGGGTCTGGCTGCCGATCTGTGGGAATTAAACCAGCAAGAGATGGCCCGCGCCATGATGCAGCAGGTCTTGGCGAACCCTCAGCTATACCAATGTCCTTATTTGCTGGAGCGCTTAAGCCAGCTTTGCATTGTGCAGGAGCAATGGCTGCCAGCGCTCAGCCTGATTGAAAAGGCGCTCGTGCTGTATCAGGATGACCCGGTGGCGATGGCCAGTTGTGGCCTGGCCCTGCTTAAGTTGCAAGGCAGGGCTAAGGTGCGCTCTGAGTATCACGATGGCGTGAGTATTGTTCAAAAATACATGCACTTACTTCCAAATGCCCAGCGTGAAATACACGCAGAGCTGGCTCGTGCCTGTCAGGCGCTGGGGCAGTTCTCTGAATCTGCGGCTCATTATATGCAGGCCTTGCAGATTGCTTCCAAAGCACAGAAAAAAACACGCCCTAGGCGTTTGGCTGCGGTGGAATACAAGCTGCGGCATATGACCAGTGAAATTGAAATTGAATTATTGCGTGAGAAAAACGTGGCACAGCATCAGCAGGTACAGGAGCTGGAAAACGTCACTTTCCGTGATGAGCTGACCGGCCTGCATAATGCCCGCTATCTGGAAATATGCTGGCCGGGGTTGCTGGATCAGGCTCGTGAAGATGTTGCGCTTTGCATGCTTAGCATTGGGATTGATCAGTTTGCCAGTATCCGTGAGGTGTTTGGCAGTGAGCTGGCCAGCATTGCTTATTATCAGCTGGCACGTATTTTACAGCGCCACTTACCGGCTAAGGCTGTTTTGGTTTGCAGTGGATCTGGCACATTTGCATTGGTATTTTTGGCTTTAGATAAGGCAGAGATAGAGCAATTTTCAGCACGAGTGCAGCAGGATATTGCTTTACTGGAATATGCCCATTTGCCTGAGTCCCTGAGTATCAGCATGGGCGGGGCATTTTTTCAGGCAGGGGATACCGCCGAAATTTTACAACTTCGGGCTGATCTGGCTTTCTTTCTGGGGCAGCGACAGGGGCTGGGGCAATTGTTTTGGGATGAAGAAACCCGATGAGCGCAAAATTACAGTTTGCCGCCCAATTGGAAATCCTGGCCAGGGAATCATATTGTGGCTCGCCTCCTTCGCCGGCAGAGGCCGGGCAGCTGCTGCAGAACACTTTTGATGAGCCCCGGCTGATGGCGCTGGCTCAGGTGATTCTGGGGCATTCATGGCAGCATTTAAGCGAGCATCTTAAGGCGCAGCAGGCATTTTTAGCGGGCATGCTGAGTTTTAAAGCGGCGGGGTGCCTTAAGGAGCAAACTGAAACCCTGATCCTGCTGGGGTTTTCGCATTTATTAAGCAATAAACCACTGATTGCGCTTGATTATTGGTCTGACGCGCTCATCATTGCGCGTAAATTAAAAAATAGAAAACTATGTGCCCGTATATATATGGGCATTAGCCAAGTTTATATTGGCTTTGGTGATGATCAGGCGGCATTGGGATTTAATGAACTGGCACTGGAGCTGGCGCGTAAATTAGGCAGTGATCATTTGAAGTGTGAGGTATTACTGAATGTGGCCAGCGATGCCTGCCGCTTAAAACGTTTTTCATATGCTTTGCAATGTCTGGCTGAAGCAGAAAAACTATTACAGCAATCGGTTGTGAATCCTATTTGGTCGGCTGAAATAATTTATTATCTGGGTGTTGTACATGCGGAACAAAAACAATGGGCTCAGGCTAAAATAGAGCTTGAAACTGCTTTTACTCTGAGTGATCAAAATGATAATTTATGGGGAAAAGCCCATGCTTTAACCGCACTGGCTGAAGTATTGCTGGCATTGGGTGAAAATAATGCCGGTACAATATTGCTGCAGGCTTTAAGCCTGGCAGAGGCTGGCGGTATTAAACCATTACAAAACCGTTGTAATACGGCTTTAATTCAATGGCATTTGGCACGGCAAAATGATGAATTGGCTTTGCCTGCGTTTAACGCGCTGATTCAAAATAAAGATACAGAAAAATTTAAAATCAGCGCAAAGCACAAGCAGCTTATTTTGCAATTAGAAACGCAAAGCCGTATGCGCCAGTTGTAGCATAAACTATTGAAAAGATTAGATAATTAAATGAAAGCATCCATGCCGCCGGCTATTTTTTACTCCACCCCAGCGTGGTTTTAATTTGCCGGAGATAGGCATAAGCGGTGACTTCATGGCCTGCATCGCATAAAAGGCGATGCCAGTGTTCTAATACGGGTTCTAAACCTGCCCGGTCGTGAATAAGCGCAAAGTCTTTATCTAAAAAGCGGTCTAACTGGCCAGCCAGATATTGCTGATTGCTCATATACATCATCTGGCGGATTTGAGCGAGCGCCCTTTGATTGATACTCACCCCTTCGTGGCTATTTGCCGGGCCGCTGCTTTCTTCTATCATTTTAAGCAGCTCAAGCCTTGAGAGGCCTTCTTCTAATTCGGCTAAGCTAAATGCCTGTAGCAAATCGCTGCGGGTTCTTTTTCCGTCGACCATAATTAAAATGCGACGGGCAACTGAAGAAAGCAAGCCGCTGCGTTCTTCAATTTCTTTACTACCTTTTGCGGTCTTAGTGAAACGCGGCTGATCCATTTTTATGACCAGAGAGGATTGTGTGTAAATAGGTTAACGTACTCTGACCTATAAGCCAACATGAATAATATAAAAAATTAATGATGGATATGTTTATATTTGTTTAAATCTTATAAAACTACATTCTTAGACTTATTAGAAAAATACATAAAAAAATCGCCCCTGAATGAGGGGCGATTTTTTATACGATATAAGCAGGAATAAATGCTGCTTAAAGGCCGCCATAGGAATGCAAGCCGGATAAAAACATATTTACGCCAATAAAGGCAAAGCTGGTGACCAGCAGGCCGATCAGCGCCCACCATGCCAGTACATTGCCGCGCCAGCCTTTTACTAAGCGCATATGCAGCCATGAGGCATAGTTCAGCCATACAATCAGCGCCCAGGTTTCTTTTGGATCCCAGCTCCAGTAACCACCCCATGCTTCGGCAGCCCACATCGCGCCTAAAATGGTGGCGATGGTAAAAAACAGAAAGCCGATCGAGATGGCTTTATACATGACCTCGCCAAGTGTTTCGTAGCTTGGCAGGCGGCTGGATAAAATGCCTTTTGAAACCAAAAGCTGGGCTGCACCCAGCCCCGCTGAAAGGGCAAAGGCACCGTAGCCTACAAAGTTGGCAGGGACGTGTATTTTCATCCACCAGGATTGTAGTGCGGGGATCAGTGGCTGAATTTCATGCGCCTGGCGATCAACGCTGTACCAAAGAATAAAACCGACTGCAGCCAGGATAATGGGCAGCACAAAGGCGCCCATGGTTTTGACCATTCCTTGTGCTTTAAACTTTTGCTCGTAGTACAGATACATCAGTGTTGTAATCAGGCAAAACAGAATAAAGACTTCGTATAAATTTGAAACAGGGATATGGCCAACGTCGGCACCAATCAGATAGCTTTCATACCAGCGCACTAATTTTGAGATCAGAGCCGCCGATGCAGCGGCCCAGGTTAAGCTGCTTGCGATGCCGAGTGCGGTGTTGGAACGACGCAACATTCCCAGCCAGTACATTAAGGTTGCTAGCAAATAAAGTACGCACATCCACATAACAGCTGATTGGCTGGACAAAATATACTTGAGCCAAAAAACGTTTTGCCCGTTAGCAAGCGTGCCTTGATACAAGCCAATGCTTGCAAGTGAAAAAAGTGCACTGACAGGCAGAAAAACCCGCATGGCTGGCCAGAAGCGGCCAAACCACACAATGGCTGCAACTGCGGCCAATAAGATGCCTTCTTCGTAATAATCCATAAATGCGGCATAGCGCTTATAGGCAAACAGGCCCGCAGCGATAATCAGGCCGGTAAACACCATGTCGAATGGTGATAAGCGGCGCTTGGAGATACTCATGGTGTTTTTCCTTTTGCAGCCAAATCAGTGGTGAGCTCAGTAAATTCACGATCCAGATCAGAATTCTTGCGGTTACTACTCATGGCAATCAGGGTTTTTCCAGCTGCAAGGCGTACCCAAACCCGGTTTTCACGAATATAAAACATACAGAAAATACCGATTACCAATAATAAAGAACCTAAATACACAATATTTTGGCCGGGTGCACGGGTAATTTGAAATCCACTGGCTTTAACTTCATCAAAGCTGCTGGCTTGCAGCCAGACTGGCGGGCCATATTCATACAGGCTACTGACTGCGACCAGGCTATCCATCAGAAAGCGGTATTGTGCTTCATCAATCGGCAGTACAGGCAGGCCCGCTTTTCCCTGCGCTACATCCATTGCATCAATCACCGTACCCTGCAGAATCTTGATATAGGTTTGGGCTACAGTCTGGCGCTGCTCTTTGGGCACTTTCTGATCCAGGAAACTTTCGATGGCAGGGAAGCCTCCTTCACTAAAGCGCGTAAGTACCCCGATAGTGACGTCTTTAAATTGCGCTTCGCCTTCTTTGGTAATCCCGCCACTTTGAAAGGCTTTTGCTGCAGTCCGGCGGGCAATTTCCGGGTAAAGCGATTTATCGAGCAGACTGGCCCGCAAACGCATAAAGGTAGCCGGTTCCATGTCTTTATCCAGAGGAATACGAATAAATTGGAATGGAGCTGCTACTTCGGTGCGCATGCCTGTAACGGCATAACCAGCACCCTTTTCAAAAAATGGAGCAAAGTAATTTAGGTATTCAGTGGCCTGGCCGTTTTTATCGCGTAATTTAAATTGAATCGACGGGCCAATATTTTTGAGGTTGTGCTCGCTTTGTACCGCTTGCGCTGAGGCCATGGCTTGGGCAAATTTACTGACCGCCATCGCGTTATTGGCTACTTTGCCCATGTTTTCAATATTGAACGGGCGGAAATCACCCATTTCTAATTGATAGGCCTGACCATTGATTTGCATGCTCTGGCTGGATTGCGAGCGAATATCAAATGCTTGTGCGCTGTGATTGTTTAAATTCCAGCGCTGCATTTTCAGTAGAGAGCCACCATCGCCAAAGCTGGCTTGATAAACGGCTACCCCTTTGTAAATTAAAGGTTTATTGACTTCTACTTTGGCTCTTTTAAGTACGGTTCCGGTTTTTTTGTCCAGTAAATCAATATCACTGGCAAAGAGTTTGGGCTGCCCGGTTGAATAATGCTCGATATAAAATTTATTCAGGCGCACTGCAAAGGGCAGATCCTGAACAAAATAGCCTTGGCCTGCGTTTAAGAAAATCACATCGCCAATGGAGCCTTCGGGGAGGGTGACATTGCCACGGAAAGATAAATTATCTTCGGGCAAGCGGCTTTGTGGGGGTACTTTACTCTGTGGTAAATCACGCGTTTCTGGTGTTTTAAAGCCAAACAGCTCGGTTAATTTGAGCGGCACATTCCCATCAAGCAAGCCACCAATACAGATCACCACAATCGCAGCATGGGCAAATACATAGCCTAAGCGCTGAAAACTGCCTTTTTTGGCAGCAATCAAGACCTGGCCATTCTCTTCACGAATGCGGCTGCGGTAGCCCCGGTTGGCTAGTGTGTCGATGACATCTTCGGTGGGTAATTCGTTGTTTAATTCGATATTGTGCGACATCAGACGCAATGAATTATTGCTGGCGTTTTCGCGATAACCCCGAATATCTTTCCAAATTCCGGGCATTTGTCGCCAGATACACAGGCTGGTTGAAAGCACGAGAAAGCTGAGTATCAGCAAAAACCAAGCGCTGTGGTAGACATCAAACAGGCCTAGCGGGTGAAATACTTGAAACCAGAACTCACCAAACTCAATTTTATAATTGGCGTAAGGTTCATTTTGTTTTAAAACCGTCCCAATAATCGAAGAGATAGCGAGGATAGTCAGCAGGCTTACGGCAAAACGCATTGACGAAAATAATTCGTACAATGCTTTTGGGAATGAAGTTTTGGGTGTCATAGAATTCAAAAAGGGGCTAAAGGCCCCTTGTTTTAGGGATCTGCTAAATAAGCTGGTGTTTAGTCAGCTAAAGAGCCCTGATACCGGATAAAGTTCCGGTAAGGAATAGAAACACAGGTTTTTCATGACAAAAAACCTGTGCATTCTACGGTCTGATCAATGTAAAGCCTGGATGTATTCAGCCACGGCTTTGATTTCAGCGTCTGACAATCTGGCTGCAACATCGGTCATGACCGTATTATTGTTACGCTCGCCGCTGCGGAAAGTAGTCAGCTGCGCCAGCGTATAGGCTGAATGCTGGCCACCCATGCGCGGGTATTGGCCTGGAATCCCTGCGCCAGACGGGCCATGACAGGCCATACAGGCAGGCACACCCTTAGCCATAATGCCACCACGGTAGATTTTTTTACCTGCTTCAATCAGGGCTTTATCAGAAGCACCGCGATTTTTAGCTTGCTGGGCAGAGAAATATTCCGCTACGTTTTTCATATCAGCGGGTGATAAAGGCGCTGCCATACCCATCATAACGGGATTTTTTCGCTTAGCAGCCTTGAACTCGTTCAATTGTTTTACAATATATTCAGGATGTTGGCCTGCAAGGCTTGGATTGGCAGAAGCTGCGCTATTGCCATCAATGCCATGACAGGCTGCACAGACTTGCTCGACCAACAGTTTACCTTTTGCCGGATCTGCTTTCGTGCCGTCAGCGGCAAACGCGGTTGGGGCCACCATCAATAGTGTGGCAATGATTGCTGCAACAGGCGCACGGCGCATAAGCATTTGTCCTCAAAAGTGCAAGTAGCCGGGTATATCAGCTTGTTGAAAAATTAAACGAGGCAGGCCTCTGGCAGGCAAGACAAAAAAACTGGAATTTACTAAAGTAAATGAGGATTTTTGTTGTTTTTAGCACCTGGTGCGAGCACCGCAGTAATTTTGCAATAAGTTGAACCGGCCGAAGATTATTCAATTGCTGGTATTCTATAACAAGACCCGTTCACAAACCACAGTGGTTACCCAATGTCGCTTTTCCAAGGCTTGCAATTCCTGACAACCGTTAACGACCTGAAGGCTCTTCCGGCTGACGGTATGGAAGTTGCATTCGCCGGACGCTCTAATGCCGGCAAGTCCAGTGCTATTAATACACTGGCCAATCATACGCGGCTTGCCTTTGTTTCTAAAACACCGGGCCGTACTCAACACATCAATTATTTTCAATTTGGTAATGCTAATAACCGACTAGTCGATTTACCAGGTTACGGTTATGCTGAAGTACCTGTGTCAGTTAGGCAACACTGGGAAAGATTATTAAGCCAGTATTTGGTGCGCCGTAGCAATCTGATTGGCTTAGTGCTGATTATGGATTCACGCCGACCGCTGACTGAGCTTGATCGTCAGATGTTGGATTGGTTTCGCCCTACAGGCAAGCCTATCCATTGCATTCTGACTAAATGCGATAAGTTAAATCGTCAGGAACAGACTGCGATTTTGCGTAAGGTAGAGGCTGAGTTTGCTGACGAATCGATGATTACCGTTCAGCTGTTCTCCAGCTCTAAAAAGTTAGGAGTAGATATTGCAGAAAAGGTAGTTGGTGGCTGGTTTGATGCCATGAATTACCAGGCGTCGCAGGCAGAGGCCAGCTCGGAGCATTCAGAGCCGATAGACGGGGAGTAAAGGGGCTTGCAGTTTTATGACATAGTTCTATCTTGATTCTAGGTGCGCCCCTGCACCTCCCGCTTTTTCCTCCCTGAGCGGGTGCTTTGGCAACGTGCCAAAGCCTGTATGGCCCCGGTCGATGCCTGCTCAGACCGGGGTTTCTTTTTTTTCTGTATCTACGCATCTTGACTTAGTATTAACTTATTATTTTATGATTAAGAACGCTTGCAGATAAAATTGAGCGCATATACTGCGCCATATCATGATGATTTCTGCCAGCTCCTGATAAAACCATACTGAAAACATACTGGCTTTTGAAAAGGGGAAATGTAATGTCAACGCTCGCCGGAGTAAAAGTCATGGTGATTGATGACAGTAATACCATTCGCAGAAGTGCGGAGATTTTTTTGGGGCAAGCGGGGTGCGAAGTCATTCTTGCAGAAGATGGTTTTGATGCTTTAGCTAAAATCAGTGATCGTTTGCCTGACGTGATCTTTGTTGATGTGATGATGCCAAGGCTGGACGGTTACCAAACTTGCTCGCTGATTAAAAAGAATCCACGTTATAAAACAACCCCCGTTATTATGCTGTCTTCTAAAGATGGTTTATTTGATCGTGCCAGAGGACGAATGGTAGGGTCTGATGAGTATTTAACTAAGCCTTTTACTAAAGACAGCCTGTTATTGGCTGTTGCTGCACATATTCGCAGCGTTTGACTATGGGTAGGATAGCAATGAGTATTAAAAAAATATTGATCGTCGATGATTCACCAACTGAACGCCATTTTTTGGGTGAGTTGCTCACTAAAAATAGTTTTCAGGTCATGACCGCTGAATCGGGCGAAGAAGCCGTGGCAAAAGTGAAAGAATTGATGCCCGATTTGATTTTGATGGATGTTGTCATGCCCGGCATGAATGGCTTTCAAGCTACACGCACAATTAGCCGTGATGAGTTGACTAAGCATATTCCAATTATTATGTGCACTTCTAAGAACCAGGAAACAGATATGGTTTGGGGACGTCGCCAGGGTGCTGTGGAATACGTAGTAAAGCCTATTGACCCGCAGGAATTACTTTCCAAAATTGCGGCTTTGTAAAAATAGTGTGTTGTGCATAAATTAAGATCGCGGGCTGATTTTAAAAAATCAATATGCCCGCGAAAAGCATGTAAGGTGCGAATGGAGCTTCACTCGTAAAAACCAGTATTTTTATATGCAATGGCACTAAACCATTGTCATGTTGAGTTTTGGTTTTAGCCTGATGTGCCAGCGATTTTGTGTGTAAATAAATTGAAGCTTCTTTCTGCGGAAAAACCATGGCCAAACGGATTAGCCTGCGTGACTATCAAGAAGGGGTAATGGCGCGATTAAAAAGCGTTACCTCTACAGCTCAAGTGGATGCTCGTTTGGGCGTAAGGATCGGTGGTGAGAATTGGCTGGTCGATTTATCCGATGTCGCTGAAGTAATGCCTTTACCTGCAATTGCGACGGTTCCTCTGGTCCAGCCCTGGTTCAAGGGTGTCGCCAATTTGCGCGGAAATCTGGTGAGTGTCAGTGATTTGGCGGCGTTTATGGGGTCGGGTAGTTTATCGGCCACGCCTGCTGCCCGATTATTGCTAGTACATCCCCGGCATATTTTGCATTGCGCTGTTTTAGTTGATCGTATGCTTGGTTTAAAGCATTTGGCTGATTTAACGCCTGATTCTTTGCTCTCGCGTTCATCTGCTTGGACAGGGGATGCCTATCGCGATGCGGCAGGTGTTTCGTGGCGATGTTTAGATATTCAGGCTTTAGTTGCACAGCCTGCTTTTTTACAAACAGGTCAAATATAGCTGGCCGTTGAAAAACGTAGCATCCCCGCATAAAAGCGTTTGGCAGGATTAGGCAGAAATCTCATCTTAAGTGGTTTGATTGAGTTTTTCTGTTGGTTTGCCCGGGCGTTGTGGTGAGGGTGTAGTTGTTTTAATGGTCTGCTGATTAGCAGCAGCCATAAAAAATAGATACAGGATCGGGAGTAATACACAATGGCACTGAATCTGGATGGCGTTAAGCGCCTTTTTTCCGGAAGAAAACAGGCAGCCCCTGTTTCGGCGAATACGACTTATGAGCCGACTAAAACAACATGGATTATGGGCAAGCTGAGCCTGCCAGAAGCCGATGAATCACAGTTAAAAAAACCATTGCCACTGATTGGCCTGCTGCCTATTCGTCAGCAAATGGCTATTTTACTGGCGGTGATGTTGCTGTCTGCCGGTTTGTTTATTATTACGGCGTTTTTGGCTTTCCAGGCTTCGTCTTATAACGCTGAGCGTCGTGCGGTTTCTACTGAAATGCAGATGCTTTCGCAGCGTATTGCCCGGGCATCTACTCAGGCTGTACAGGGTAAGGCAGAAGCATTCCCTATTTTAAAAGATGCATACATTCGCTTTGACGATAACTTGAAGCAGTTGTCGGGTGGTGGATTGCTGGCCAGCTTATTGGCGCATAACCCAACTCAGCTGATTAATTCGGTTAATGCCATCTGGAAAAAGTCTTTTAGCAGCAATGCGGCGCGCCCTACTGTTGATACGATTCTTAAGCAGGAAAAAGCGCTGGTTACGATTGGTCAGTCTGTTTTAACGATTAACCGAAATGATGCGATTCTGCTGGAAAACACTCAGGAATTTGCCAAAATGTTGGGCGCCAATGGTGGCTCTGCACGCGATCTGGAATACGCTCAGCATTTATCCATGCTGTCTCAGCGTATGGCCAAAAACTCCAATACGGTTTTTGGTGATGACCTGATCAACCCTGAAGTGGTGTCTTTATTAGGTAAAGACTCTGTTTTATTCGATGAAATCATTACTGCGTTTCTGGATGGCCAAAATCCGGATTTACAGATTCGTGCGGTCAGCAATCCGGCACTGATTGAAAAATTAAAAGAAATTGATAAACGCTTCCGTGATTTTGAAGTGGTTATTACCTCCTTCTCTAAAAACATGCAGCCCCTGGTTAGTTCGCGACTGGCCAGCCAAAGCATTGTTACTGATTCTGAAAAGCTGCTTCAAGACACAGGTAAGCTCGCTGATGCTTATGAAAATACAGCAGGTAGTTTTGTAACGGGTTTCCTGGAATTTACATTTATCGTTATCGCTCTGTTTTCTTTGTACCAACTGGTTTCAGTCTTTAACCAGGAATCGGTACGCCGTCGTTTGGTACTGGAAGCCGAGAATAAAAAGAACCAGGAGGCGATTTTGCGCCTGCTGAATGAAATGGCGGATTTAGCGGACGGGGATCTGACTGTTCGTGCATCGGTTACAGAGGATCTGACCGGCGCGATTGCTGACTCGATTAACTACACGATTGAAGAGTTGCGTTCCCTGATTACCAAGATTAACCGCGCAACAGGGCAGGTTACTTCGGCTACGCAGGAAGCTCAGGGTATTTCTGATGAATTGCTGGCCGCTGCGGAGCGTCAGTCTGTCGAGATTGAAGGCACCAACCAAACGGTTGAGCAGATGGTGACATCGATTCGCGGTGTATCGAGCAATGCGGCCGAATCAGCGAACGTGGCGCAGTCATCCCTGATGGCTGCCGAGAAGGGCGCTGAGGCAGTACAGAATCAGATTAAGGGTATGGGCGATATTCGCGAGCAGATTCAGGAAACAGCGAAGCGGATTAAACGTCTGGGTGAAAGCTCACAAGAAATTAGTGAAATCGTTGAATTGATTTCTGACATTACCGAACAGACCAACGTCTTGGCTCTGAACGCGGCGATTCAGGCTGCAGCGGCGGGTGATGCTGGCCGTGGGTTCTCGATTGTTGCTGAGGAAGTGCAGCGCCTGGCGGAACGTTCAGGCGAGGCGACGAAGCAGATTAGTGCGATTGTGAAAACGATTCAGACCGATACCCATGATGCGGTAGCGGCGATGGAGGTTTCCACTCAGGGTGTGGTTGAAGGGGCAAAACTATCTGATGCGGCGGGTCAGGCTCTGACCGAGATTGGTCAGGTTTCCCGTGACCTGGCGCGTTTGATTGAATCGATTGCGCATGAAACGGAAGATCAGACCCAGCTGGCAAGTAAGGTTAACTTATCCATGCGTGATATTTTGGCCATTACTGAGCAAACGACTGCAGGTACAAAACAATCTGCGATCGCGGTGGGGCAGCTAACCTCTCTGGCGCAAGAGCTGAAAGACTCCGCTTCAGGCTTTAAGCTTTAATCGGACTGGTTTTAGGTCATGGTATTGCAGGATGGTGCAGGGGAAAGCCTTGGTCATTCCTGCATACCTTTGAATTACGTTGAAGTGTTACTTGAAAATAGGCTTTAAATGAGCGCGCATACCGAATTCGATCTGGGCTCTCTGGTCTGGGTTAAGAGCGAAATCGAGCAAACTTTACAAAAAGCGTCGCAAGCTTTGGCTCAGTTTGGCGAGACCAAAGACAGCGCACTGCTGAAACATGCCCGAACCTTTTTGCATCAGGCCTATGGTGCTGTGCAAATGGTTGAGCTCACCGGCCTTGCCCGTTTCTGTGAAGAAATTGAACAAACGCTGGTTGCAGATGAGATCAGCGCCGACACCCTAGCTATTATTCAGCGCTCTATTGTTGAGGCCAGGCGCTATCTTGAGCAAATTGCTGTGGGCGCGCCCAATCAGCCGCTTCGATTACTGGCCAGCTTTAAAAAAATGGCGGCTTTGCGCCAGGCATCAGACAGTGGCTCGGAGCTGTTTTTTCCTCAGCTGGCTGAATTGTCCCTGCCCAAAGGTTTACCTGCCCGTACATTGGCAGCGAATGAAACCGGGCCATTTGTCCGTGCGCGTCGTTTGCGTTTTGAAGCCGTACTGCTGAGCTGGATCGCAAATGACAAAGCGGCGGCTGGCGTGATGGCTAAAAATCTGGCCGAGATTGCGGCTACTCAGTCTTTGGCAATTTCCCGTCACTTCTGGTGGGCAGCTGCCGGTTTACTGGATGGCTTAAGCCATCAGCAAGGCCTGACTGAGCCAGATGTCGATCTGAAACAACTGGTACTACGTTTAAATATGCAATTGCGCCGTTTGAGCGATGGCTCCGGCAAGGTTGCTGAACGCTTATACCGCGATATTCTGTACGCATTGCTGATGCTGGAAACCAGCAGCTCACTGGCGTTAGCGCTGCGCAAGTCTTTTGCTTTAGAAAGCCTTCTGCCAGGCGCAGACAGCGATCTGCTTTCGCCTGCATCTGAGTACCGCCATTCACTGGCGCGCACTCTGCGTGACGAGTTAGATACATGTAAAGAAAGCTGGGGCCGTGTTTGCTCAGGCCAGTTTGAGCGCTTAAGTGCATTTATTGCAGGTTTTGAACCGCTCGCCCGGCGTGCCGAGCCCCTGGCGATTCCGGGGCTGGATCAGTTATGGCCAGCGATTTCTGCATCGGTGCAGCACTTAAATCAGCAGGCCCCCAGCGATGCAAATGCGCTGGAAGTTGCTACCGCACTGCTTTTGATTGATAACTGCCTCACCATTTATCCCCTGATTGCAGAAGACTTCCCTGCTCAGGTTGAGGCCATGTGTCAGCGGCTGCTGAACCCCTCTCTGAAAAATGAAGTCCCTCATCTGGATGAAATTACCCGGCAGGCACAAGAACGTTTGTTGCAAGCCCAGCTGGCGCATGAAATGCGCAGCAATTTACAAACTGTTGAAGATATCCTTGATGCGTGGTTCCGCCAGCCTGATAACGGCAGCGAATTAGGCAAGATTGATCCGAGCTTGCGCCAGATTATGGGTGCTCTACTGATGCTCGAGAAACAGCAAGCCGTTGCTCTGTTGCAAGCTTGCCAGCAGAGAATCGAGCAATTCACTCAGAGCGAGTTGTTATTGCCTGCTCAGGAAGAGCTTGAGTTACTGGCTGAAGGCTTATCTTGCCTTGGTTTTTATATCGACAGCATTGCACAAAACAGGGATGAGCCCGCCTCATTGCTGAGCATGATCGATAAGCTGACCGGTGCAAAGCAGGCTGATGAGCAGGAAAACGAGTTAGAAATACTGGAAGTTGAGCCGCAGCTTGATGCTGTTGCTCATGCTGCGCCTGTGCAACAGGCCGTTGCCGACCCTTCCCGTCCTCTGCCAGCAACGGATGCAGCCGTTGATGCTGAGCTGCTCGAGGTGTTCCTGGAAGAAGCAACAGAAGTACTGGCCAGCATTGCTGAGCAGGTTTTGGTTTGCCAGCAAACTCCGCACGACAGAGAAGCATTAACCGTATTAAGACGCAGCTTCCATACCCTGAAAGGCAGCGGGCGCATGGTGGGGCTAAACAATCTTGCCCAGGTTGCATGGGCAATGGAGCAGCTTTTAAGCAAGTTAATGCAAATTGAAAAAACAGCTTCGCTGGAGTTATTGCAACTGCTTGCCCAGGCCCATACTGCTTTCTCCGTCTGGGTGCAGCAGCTCAGCAGCGAGGGTGTTGCTCAGGTAGAAGGCAGTGATTTAATTGCTTCGGCAGAGCGGCTGAGAGCACTGCTTGATGCCGCAGCCAGCGTGCCAGACGAAAGCATCAGCGTATCGCTGGAAGGTGAGCAAAGCGCAAGTGATGAGGTGACGATCGGCACGGTCACAGTATCGGCATCCTTATTTTCATTGTTCTGCAAGGAAGCAGCTCAATATCTGCTTACTCTGCAGGGGGGCAAGAGCAGCCATCCTTCCAGTTATTTACTGGCTGCGCATACTCTGGGTGGTATTGCATCAACAGCAGGTTTCCGCAGCTTGGGCGAATTAGCCTACAGCCTTGAACATGCTGTGCAGCAGATGGGTGAAATGGTGATCGGGCAGGAGCCTGCACTTGATCAGGCGGTTACTCGTATTGCCAGTATGCTTGATTCTATCTTTGCACTTGAAGCGCCGGGCTTTGCAGAGGCAGAAATCCTTGCTTTACAAAATCTTCAAGCTGAAACCTACGAAATTTCACTGGATGAAACACCCGAAGCTCAGCTTGTTGAGCTTGAGCTGATTGAGCCGCCGGTTGTGCAGGAAGAGCATGAGCTTGAGTTAAGCCTGGATGAGCCAGAAGCCCTGCTTGAAACAACGTTTGATCTGGATATTGCAGAACCAGATGCCCTGCATGAGGAGCCGGAAAGCGCTGTTGCTGAAGCGTTGCCTGAGCAGGATGAGCCGCTTGCCCTGCACCATGATGAACTTGCAAGCGAAGCGCAGATTGAAGCGTTTGCAGCCGAGCCCGCTGCAGATATCTTTAAAGACGAAGACCCCATTGAAGCGCTCAGCTCGTTTGATCATTTATCTGATGATCAGCATGAGGCAGATATTGCAGAAGCTCTGCAAGAGGATGCGGACACCGGCTTCAGTGATGTGCTGCCTGATCAGGCTGAGGTCCTTGTTCTGCCTGAGCCTTCTGCTATGCCAGAGCCGGCCGCTGAGCCGCAGTCACCGCTGAGCAGCCTGCTGGATCAGCAGGACGATGATGAAGAAGTAGTCAGCCTGCTGGATATGGAGTCGCTTACTCCGTTTGAACAGCTTATGGATAAGCACGATGTGCAGCGTAAATCCGAGCTGGACAGCCTGCAGGCCGACGATATTGATGAGCAGCTGTTGCCGGTGTTTATCGAAGAAGCGGATGAGCTGATGCAACAAATCAGCAGCTCCCTGCGTGGTTTACGCTTGCCGGATGAAGTGCAGAAAGAATCAGGCGCCCTGAAGCGGCTGCTACACACCTTTAAGGGCAGTGCGCGGATGGCAGGTGCCATGCGTATGGGTGAGGTAGCTCACCAGATGGAAAGCCGTTTGCTGGCGGCAGGAAATCACTATTCTGCTGCGCTTCTTGATGCGCTGGATGCCGATTTTGATTTGATTCAATCTCTGGCTGATGAATTAAAAGGTGTGAAGCAGCCTGCTCCGGTTGTGCAGGCCGTTGTTCCCGTGGCTGCTGAAGTGGAAAGCGGAACCACGATTCGGGTTAAATCCGAGCTGATGGATCAGCTGGTTAATCAGGCCGGTGAGGTATCGATCGCCAGATCGCGTATTGAAGCCGAAATGATCACCATGAAAACCTCTCTGCTTGATTTAACAGAAAACGTGAATCGTTTGCGCAGCCAGCTCCGGGAGCTGGAAATTCAGGCTGAATCGCAAATGCAGGCAAAGATTCAGGATGGCCATGAGGCCAACTTTGATCCGCTTGAGTTCGATCGGTTTACACGTTTGCAAGAAGTCACCCGTTTTATTGCCGAGAGCGTTAACGACGTTGCAACGATTCAGCAAAACTTGCTGAAAAACCACGATGATTCAACTGGTGCATTAATGCAGCAGGCGCGGATGACCAAAGAGTTGCAACAAAGCCTGATGCGTGTGCGCATGGTGCCGTTCAGCAGCTTGTCAGACCGGCTTTACCGTCTTACCCGTCAGACAGGTAAGGAAGTCGGTAAAAAAGTCAATCTGGAGCTGCGCGGTGGTCGTGTGGAAGTAGACCGTGGTGTGCTGGATCAGATGATGTCGCCGTTTGAGCATATGTTGCGCAATGCGATCGACCATGGACTGGAAAGCACCGAGCAGCGGATTGCATTGGGCAAGTCAGAGTTTGGTGAAGTACAGGTTGAAGTACGCCAAGAAGGCAATGAGCTGGTTCTGGTGCTAAAAGATGATGGCAAAGGGCTTGATCTGGAGTCTTTACGGGCCAAAGGGGTAGAAAAAGGTTTAATTGGCCCGCAGGCAAGTGATCAGAGGGTGACCGAGCTGATTTTCGAGCCGGGCATCAGTACGGCCAGCTCGCTTACGGCACTTTCCGGCCGTGGTATCGGCATGGATGTGGTGAAGAATAAGCTGGGTGATTTGGGCGGGCGGATTGATGTATCAAGCCAGGCTGGTGTGGGTACAACCTTTACCATTTATCTGCCCCTGACTTTGGCCGTGACCCAGGTTGTACTGGTTAAAGCGGGTGGAGAGCAATTTGCTATTCCTTCCGGAATGATTGAGCAGGTTCAGGAAATTAAGCTCGGCGTTTTAGAGCGAATTTACGAAAACCGTTTCCAGGAGTGGATGGATCACCGCTATCCTTTTGCATACCTGCCAAGGCTTTTAGGCGATGCAGTCTCTGTGCCAGAGCAAAAGCGTTACAACACCATTATGTTGCTGCGCAGCGGTACCGGGCGTATGGCGCTACATGTGGATGAGCTGGTGCGCAATCAGGAAGTGGTGGTGAAAACCATTGGGCCACAGCTGGCCCGCATTCCGGGTGTAACCGGCGCAACCGTGCTGGGGAATGGTGATGTGGTGATGATTATGAATCCACTCACCCTGCTCGCTCGTGGTGAAACACGCAGTGCGGCGGTACAACTGGTTCCTGAAGAGCTGAAAACAACACCTCTGGTGATGGTGGTGGATGATTCGCTTACGGTGCGCAAAATCACAGGCCGTTTATTGGCGCGTGAAGGCTTCCAGGTCCTCACTGCTAAAGATGGTGTGGATGCTTTGCAACAGCTTTCTGATGTGATTCCTGATGTAATGCTGGTTGATATTGAAATGCCGCGCATGGATGGGTTTGAGCTCACCCGGAATGTGCGGGCCAATGAAAGCACGCGGCAGATTCCTATCATTATGATTACTTCGCGAACTGCTGATAAACACAAGAACTACGCATTTGAGCTGGGCGTGAATGCCTTCCTTGGAAAGCCTTATCAGGAAGAGGAGTTATTAGGCCAGATCAGGAGCTTTATTGAGTCTTAAGCTGGCGTGGCTGCTGCTTTGAGGCGGATTTGCTTTGAAAAGCCAGTCTGTTAAATGTTATTTGATTGGGTTAATGGCCCCGCTCGTTTTTAAGTAAACGCAGCGGGGCTGTTTTATTTTGAGTAAGCCGTTTTCAACAGAGGCCTGACCGAAGGCGTTTTTTATCCATAAAAGCCGGCCTGTTTTTATTTATCTGCTGCTAAAAAACGCGTTAGCACTGTTTCTAGGTAGCTGCACCTGCGATTTATCCCCTATTGTTAAATTATCTCAAACGCATAAGATTAGTAAAAGCTTATGTATCGGTGCAATCCTGACCGGCTTGTAAATGACAGTGACAACTTTAGGATATATAAAAATGAATAAATTTTTGCTTGCTTCGTTGTTTGCATTAAGCAGCCTAGCGTCTCACGCTGACTTGTTAGATACGATTAAAGCCCGCGGATCTATGGTGGCCGGTGTTCGTGCCGATATCCCGCCATTTGGCCAAAGAAATAAAAACCAGACTGTTTCTGGCTACGATGTGGATTTCGCGGGGGCGATTGCTAAGAAATTAGGCGTAAAGCTTGTAGTGCAGGATTTAGATCCAAATGAGCGTATTTCTGCGGTTAAGACGGGCAAGATTGATATCCTGGTTGCTACGTTTACAAAAACAGCCGAGCGTGAGCGCGAAGTTAACTGCAGTAATGGCTATTTTGTTGCCGCGCAAAAAGTTTTATCAAAGAAGGGTAAGTTTCCTTCACCAGAATCCTTGGCAAAAGCCAATATTGGCGTAGCTCGCGGAACAACCGGCTCAGATTTGGTACGCAAGCAGTATCCAAAGGCAACGGTTATTGCTTTTGATGATATTCCTGAAGCGGTGCGTTTTTTAGAAGATGGAAAAATTGATGCCGTGGTGGATGACGAGCCTGCACTGGCACGCTCTTTAAGCAAGATGTCCAATAAGACTCAGTTTGAATTATCCAGCTATGCAAATGCCACCGAGATTTATGCCATCGCCGCTAAATTAGGTGAAAAGCGTTTGATGAATCTGATTAATGAAACGCTGATTGAAATGGAAAACACCGGTGAGGCAGAGCGAATCTTTAATCAGTGGTTTGGGCCGCAAACGGCAACACCATTTCCACGTACTTTTAAAATTCGTGGTTAATTTAACAACACCGAGCATTATTTTGTAAGTTTTACATGTAATGTTAGTGTTGCAATTTTGTAATAAAAGCCCGTCAAAAGTAAGTGAAACTGCTTATTGTGCTGATTTTGGATGCCAGCACAGTTAAGGGTGTTCCACAGTTGGTGATTACCACAGTATGACTGTCGTTGTGAAAGGGCTTTAAGATTAGTTATCTCTAATCTGATACGGCAATGATGTGCTGTTTATTGCCTGGAGCTTTGTATGCAACGATTACTTTTGGCGGGTTTACTGTGTATGAGCAGCGTGCTGGCGCATGCTGATCTGCTGGATAAAATTAAAGCGCGTGGTACGTTGATTGCGGGCGTGTCTGCAGATGTTCCGCCATTTGGGCAAAGAAATAAAAATCAAACTGTTTCAGGTTATGACGTTGATTTTGCAGCGGCTATTGCAAAAAAGTTGGGCGTTAAACTGCTGGTGCAGGATGTAGACCCGGCGGAGCGGATACCCAGTGTAAAATCCGGCAAAGTGGATGTGATTGTTGCTGCATTTACTAAAACGCCTGAACGCGAGCGTGAAGTGGCTTGCAGTATTGGTTATTTTGTTGCCTCCCAAAAAGCCTTGAGTAAAAAGGGCAGATATCCCACTTCAGAATCTTTATCCAGGGCGCGAATTGCTGTCTCTAGGGGCACTACAGGCGAAGATTTGTCCAGAAAACTCTACCCTAAAGCTAATGTTGTGGCTTATGCGGACGTTTCTGATGCCGTTAAATCATTAGAGCAGGGTGCTGTAGATGTGGTGATGGATGACGAACCCACATTGGCTGGTGCTTTGAACTCAATGATTGCGAAATCGCATTATGAATTGTCGAGCTTTTCAAATGCCACAGAGATTCTTTCTGTCGCGGTGAAACTGAATGAAAAACGCCTGCTTAATCTGGTTAATGAAACATTATTAGAAACCGAGAAAAGCGGCGAAGCAGAATTGATTTTTAATCGCTGGTTCGGGCCGCAAACCAATACCCCATTCCTGCGTACCTTCCGTATCCAGGGCTAAATATTCCTTAGCGTGGGCAGCTCTGCCCACGTTTCTTTTGCACATCTTATTTGCAATCCCCTAGCCGCTTGGCGCTGCCTTTTACCGTCATTGTTCTGTCCTGAGCTTTTATCTGATGTTCAAACTGATAGCTGTCTCTGGACGGGCTGAATTGAATCACGCTGTGCATGGCTGAAGGGTGTGGCTGATGGCATTGCATATCCATAATGACCGTATTGCCACTATTGCTGATTTTGGGCATGTCGCAATTCTTCTGCTGCTTGTGCCCCATCAGCTGCCAGCTGGTTTCTTTGTCTTTGGATAAGCAGGACGACATGATTATGGTTCCGGCTTTGGGATCAAAGTGCATATTGGGCTGCTGCATTTGTTTTAGCATTTCTGGCTTCATCTGGCTCATCATTGCTTTTTGTTCAGGCTGCATCTCACTGGTGATTTCCCATTGCCCTGGCTGGGGCACGAGCCCGGCAGCCATGGATGCAGAATTGATAAAGAGAAGGGCACAGAAGAAGCGCATAACGATGCTCCGCATATGGGATAAATCGTTATAGACGTGCAAAGGCGGCTCACCATTAAAAATAGGCGAATGGATAATGTCTGGGTGTGATTTGAACCGGAGCAGGTTTGTGCGGGATAAACAAAGCAACCTGTGTGTCGGGCTGAAAGCGGTTCTGGCTGCTGAAAAACAAAAAGCCCAATCCGAAGATTGGGCTAAATGCTTAATATACTTGGTGGGTCGTGCGGGATTCGAACCTGCGACAAACGGATTAAAAGTCCGCTGCTCTACCAACTGAGCTAACGACCCGCTCTAAAGAGATGCGGATTATAGCGTATAAATTTATGTTGTCAAACTTTTTATAAAAAATATTTTTGCTGATATATTTTTTAAAGCTGCCCGGGGGCCGTTTGTGGGCTGACTGATGGAAACTGCAGTATAAATTGTGTGCCTTCATTTGGAAGGCTTTGCACCGTAATTGAGCCGCCAAATTGCTTATTGATAATATTGAATACAATATTCAAACCAAGCCCGGTACCGCCCTGGCCGCGTTTTGTTGTAAAAAATGGATCAAATATTTTGCCGATATGCTCCTGTGAAATGCCCTTGCCATTGTCTTTGAAACTCATATTTACAAGCTCCCCGTTTTGCTCTGCGCTGATTACAATTTGCCCCTGTTTTTCCGGGGTAAAGGCATGCGCCAGCGCATTTATGGTGAGGTTGGTAATGACCTGTGCCATTGCACCTGGATAGCCCTCTAAAACAATCTCTGCCGGGCAGTTTACCGTGACCTGGGCATCGTTTTGTTTGAGAGCAGGGTGCAGGCTTGAAATCACCTCATCGATATACTCTTTTAATTTATATTCCCGCCGCAGCTCGCTGGTCTGATCGACAGCCACCTGTTTAAAGCTTTGGATTAGTGTGGCAGCCCGTTCTGCGTTGCTCATAATCAGTTGGGATGTCTGTTCTGCTGTTTCGATATAAAGCATGACCGAAGATTTTCGAATTGCACCATCACTCATGGCATTTTTGAGTTGAAATGTTGCATCGCTGAGTACAGAGGCGCTGGTCAGTACAATCCCAACAGGGGTATTGATTTCATGGGCTACACCGGCAACTAAGCTGCCCAGACAAGCCATTTTTTCTGATTGAAGTAAAGATGCCTGAGCGGCCTGCAAATCGGTATAGGCTTGTTTACTGGCGTCTTCTGCCTGGCGGCGGCGGCCCATAATGCGCCTGAGTTTGCGCTGAGTCTGGTTGAAGCCCTGAATGACTTCACTAAACTCGCTAAGCTGCGTTTCAGGTAGCTCTTCTGCTTCATCACCATCATGGCGTGATAAAGCGAAGAGGGCATCACGCAATTGGCTCAGAGGGGTAAACACCATTCTTAAACTGAATGTAAAGGCCAGCAGCAGGATAGAGTCTATGACTAAGATTTCCAGTGCTCTTCGCCAGATATTGGCGCTCAGAGCCGCATCAATGCGCTCCCTGGAGAAATAAACGTTTACTTCGCCCAGGAGTATGCTTTTGCTGGTGTTATTTGAGGCATCTATATCACGGTAAAGCGGCTGGGTAATATGAATTCCCTGAATGTCTGTCCATTGGTTTGTAATTTGCTTGTTTGAGCTTTTTTGTACAGAAGCAAATCGCTCCCCGTCTAAATCCAAGACTAAAATGCCACGTACTTCTTCGGGCAGTATTTCAGCGCTTAGTATTCTATGCGCGGATGCAGGGTTCAGATCCCACAGCGGCCGGGGCAAGCTAATGGTGAGCCGGTTTATTGTTTCTTTTTGCAATTGCTCAAAACGCAACTCCAGCTCATGGGAGAGCAAACCCTGAGCATAAATGCTGAATGCAGCCAAGATGGACGTGGTCATCACGATAAATAACACAATGAGTCGAATTCGAATCGAATGCATAGGCGCTATTGTTCCGGAAGAGATGCAGCAATTGGCCTGATAACAAGCCAGGCTTATGAGTTTCTGCAGCGCTGGCTGGTTTTGTTTTAATGAATAAGCCAGTCAGGGCTGCTGCAAAATGGGCCGACAATTTATAAAGGTATGCTTTTTGGTCTGGGGTGTGTGTTATATAAGGTGTTTGGCTGGTGTAAGCGGCGGTGTCAAGAATACGGTGCTGAATGAATCAGAGCTTAAGCGCTGATTGATGGAGGCATGTGCAGGGAGCGGACAACAAAAAGCCCAATCTTTTGGATTGGGCCAGATATCACATCTATTATGGTGGGCTGTGACAGATTCGAACTGTCGACCTACGGATTAAGAGTCCGCTGCTCTACCAGCTGAGCTAACAGCCCTGAACACACATTGAGTGAGAAGAGTGGTGGGTCGTGCGGGATTCGAACCTGCGACAAACGGATTAAAAGTCCGCTGCTCTACCAACTGAGCTAACGACCCGCTCTCACTTCAGAGAGGACGCATTGTAATGGATTGAGATTTTGTGTCAAGCCTTGCGTGGCCAGTTGCGGCCATAATCAGCAGAATTTGTTGTTTACTCTCTGATTTTAATAAATAATTTTTATTATGGTCGTTGGCAGATATTGCATCTGTTTTTTTTGATTTCCCTACCCCGGTGCAGTTTTATGCGGGTAAAAAAATCGTGAATTTATGCAAAAGTGTTAATGCGGCAAGTTTACAGAAACACGGTAAACTTAAGTTTTCTTGAATTGGATAATCGTCATGCGCTTGCTGCATACCATGCTCCGTGTGGGCAATCTTGAACTATCTATTCAGTTTTATATCGAAGTGCTGGGTATGCGTTTATTGCGCCGCACAGACTTCACAGAAGGCCGTTTTACGCTGGCATTCTTGGGTTATGAAGATGAAGCCAGTGGCACAGTGCTGGAGCTTACCCATAATTGGGATACCGAAAAATATGATCTGGGCAATGCTTACGGGCATATTGCGATTGAAACAGATGATATTTATATGCGCTGTAATGATGTGCGTGCAAAGGGCGGCAAGGTTGTGCGTGAGCCTGGCCCTATGAAACATGGCAGCACCATCATTGCTTTTGTTGAAGATCCGGATGGTTACAAAATCGAATTTATCCAAAAATGAAAAAACACCTATTTCTAGCTTTAAGTTTGTTACCAGGACTTGCTTTAGCCGCAGATTTTGATGGCGCTACATTAAGCTTGGCCTGGGCCTTGCCTTTTGTAGGTATCTTGCTTTCAATTGCGCTATTTCCTTTATTTGCACCTCATTTCTGGCATAGCCATTTTGGTAAGGTCGCTGCTTTCTGGGCTGCGTGTTTCTTATTGCCGTTTACCATGGTCTTTGGTGTGCCTGCTTCGCTGGGAGTGATTGCACACGCAATGATTGAGGAATATATCCCTTTTATTTTGATTTTGTTTGCCTTGTATACCATTTCTGGTGGGATACTGGTTTGGGGAAATCTGCATGGCTCGCCAAAGCTAAATACAGGTTTGCTGGCATTAGGCACGGTACTGGCTTCGATTATGGGAACAACAGGCGCTGCCATGCTGCTGATTCGTCCTTTGATTAAGGCGAATGACAACCGCAAGCATAATGTGCATGTGGTGGTGTTTTTTATTTTCCTGGTGGCTAATATCGGTGGTGGTTTAACCCCTCTGGGTGATCCGCCTTTATTTCTTGGTTTTTTAAAAGGTGTGGATTTTTTCTGGACCTTCAGCCATATGCTGCCTTTAGTTGCTTTTGCTGCGGCTTTATTGCTCACCGCGTTTTACTTTATTGATAGTTATTATTTCAAAAAAGAAGGCGTATTGGAGATTGATAAAACCAAAGATAAGCCGATTAAAATCCATGGGAAATTCAATTTCTTTCTGATTGCCGCCGTCGTGGCTGCTGTCGTGATGTCGGGTGTGTGGAAGCCTGGTATTAGCTGGCATATTGCAGGCACAGAGCTGGCGATCCAGGATTTAATGCGCGATCTTATTTTACTGGCATTAGCACTGGTTTCTTTGAAATTTACGCCTAAGCCCATACGGGCAGGTAATGATTTTAACTGGGGTCCTATTTTAGAAGTGGCTAAGTTATTTGCCGGTATCTTTATTGTTATGGCCCCGGCTATTGCAATCTTGCGTGCAGGTGAGGCAGGGCATTTAGCGCCTCTGGTTAATACTGTGAGTAATGCCAGTGGTGGCCCGGTTGATTATATGTATTTCTGGATGACGGGTTTATTATCCGCCTTTCTGGATAATGCCCCGACTTATCTGGTGTTCTTTAATCTGGCTCATGGCGATGCTGTGCAAATGATGGGGCCAATGGCATCCACGCTGCTGGCTATTTCGGCGGGCTCGGTATTTATGGGGGCACTGAGCTATATCGGTAATGCGCCTAATTTTATGGTGAAAGCCGTTGCTGAAGACCGTGGTATTAAAATGCCAAGCTTCTTTGGCTATATGGCCTGGTCTTGTGCCATTTTATTGCCATTATTTGTGTTAATGACTTTAGTATTTTTTAGTCATTCGTTTTAAAGAAAAGGCCCCGCTGCAAAACAGCGGGGCCTTTTTTATTTTCTTGTCATTCTCAGCTTGTTGCCGGCTTTATTGCTTTAATGTCTGTTTAAGCTCTGCATCCATCCGTGCAATTTCTTGCGTGGTTTTGGCCCTTTGCTGGCCACGCTGTTCTGCTAATTGTATTTTTTGCCTGATCATATCAATGGTTTTATCCTGCACATGCTGCAGTGTGCTGATATCCACGGCCTGTCTTTGCAAAGCGGTTTCTGCACCAATTACATTGTCGTGTATTTGATCTGCTGCGCGCTTCATGGATGACTGAATTTGGTCTTTAACGCGGTTACTGATTTCTAAATTGGCTTTTTGGCGCAGGCTGAGTAAACCCATGCTGATATCGGTGCCCCATGCCGGAATCGCGTTTTCCAGCAAAGAGCGAAAATCATCGGTAATCCCGCGGTTTGCGTCTTCCAGGCCCTTGATTTGAAATGCGCGCAATTTTGCCTGATGGATCTGCAGCTCGATGGTTTCAGCCCTGCGTGTCAGGCGATCTACCCTTTGCCTTTGTCCTGCTATCAGCATCGGGTCGTTGGGATCAAGTGCAGCCAGCTTTTGCTGCTCTTCGGCCAGTACAACGCCGATGGCGGGCAGGATTTGCTCCAGTGCGCGCATATCGGCCAGATTGGCTTCATAAGCATTGCTCAGCCACTGGTTATCGGTTTCCATGACGCGCAGGCGATTTCGCATATCGTTGCAAATTTTGTCGATTTGCCCTTTTGCGCTGTCAAAAGCCTGTACTACATCTACTTTGGCAACGTTCAGTGTGCGCTTCAGGCGCTTAACCAGCCCGTTCAGGCCGCTGGGCTCGCCAAGCTGATCGTAGTGCACGGTGGTCATCAGTTTGAGTACATCATTCATGCCGCGGCCAAAGTCGCCGGTATCGCTGGCGCGTGTTTTAGCCAGCAGCTGATCAGATAACTGAACCAATTGCTGTGTTTGCCTGTTGCCGATTTCCTCGAGCTGCTCACTGCCCAGCTGGCGTATTTGTGCTACGAGGGCAGGATCAGCTGCCGGAGCGGCTGCTTGGGCAGGCTGGATAACGCTGAGCGGCGCATCAGCGGCCTGATTCAGATCGACGGGCAGTGGGCTTGGGCCGGGTGATGGGCTGCCAAACAAGTCTTTGTATTGCGACATGGTAATCCTCAGAGTTTTTGCTGAATATCGACAACCAGCAGAGACAGAAAGTGGCCCCGCCAATTTTCAATATCAAGCAGCTGTTCGTCCAGTTGGGCTGTGAGCTGCCGTGTGGATGCGGCTTGCAGGGATAAAATATGAGCCTGAGTCATGATGCGGCTGAGTAGCTGATCTTCCGGGGCCAGTACCTGCAGAGCGTCTGTTTTTAAAACATCAGCCAAACGATCCAGGTAATCAGTCTGGCGCAGTAATTCATCAATATCATTTTGTAAAAATAAATCCGGTTTTAATTCCTGCCGCATAAATAATTGCAACTGATCGATTAATGCGTGTGCATGAGCCTTATCCGGGGCCTTTTTTCCAAACAATAAACTGCGTTTTGGATTGATGGCTGCCTGCAGATCATCAGCCTGGCGCTTTGCCTCAGTAAAGATGGTATTTAACAGATTTTCACGGCTCTTAACCGACTGAGTAAGGTCGATTACGCGGTGCATCAGCTGCTCGCTGGCTTTAATTAATTCTGCATAGCGCAGATTAACGCCCTCGGTGCTGGCAATTGTTTTAGGTGCGGTGGTGAGTGCTTTGTCTGCGTTGATTTCATCCGGCCTGGCAGGGCTTGTCTGGCCGGCAAACAGATCCGCCAGATTTTCGCTTGCAGGGGCTGTTTGAGGAGCTTCTGGCTCCCCAAACAGATCGCGCATTGGGGCTGCAGGAGCACCAAATAAATCGCGATAGCCGGACATAATCAGCCTTGATAACCAAATAATTGGAAGAAATCAGGCAATTCTTTACCCGGATAGCCCTGGCTGACGTTTTCTACAGTCCATACCTGATCTTTTTTACGAATGCTTGCAAATAAGCAGCCGGTAGATCCTGCATCCAGCGACGCCAGTTTCGCTTCGGCCAGTAATTCATTGTTTTTATTATTGAAGATTTGCATTTTTGCATCGGCCACTTCGGCAAAGCTTTGCCCGCGCTCAATGGCTTTATCTATGGTGCCAACAATGGCGATTAAATCGCAATTGCCGGGCAGGGCATTAAAGTGAATCAGGATGACTTCGTCGGGGCCATCGCCATCACCGGTACGATCGTCCCCGGCCAGGTGTTCCATTGAAGGGGTTTTTTGCTGGCCCCAGTAGCAAATATGATCAACTTCGCTGATTTTCCCTAAGGGGCCGCCACCTGTGCTGTTAAGCGGAAAGCAGCTGGCATCTAAATCATAGCTGCCTTTGCTGGTGTTTTTGGGCGGGGACCAGGACAGCTCAAGGCGCACTTCTTGTAGTGGAGCGTTGTTTTTAGTGAGCGGTAAGCTACCGCCTTTTGTCATTGGGAGCATCTTCTATCCTTACTGGGTTTTATTGAATTTTAATCAGCTATTTTGCAATAATTAAGTATCTGGCTCAGCCTTTATATTCTGCTGATAATTGCTCAAACCAGCGTTTGAATTCTGTATCAAAAATACGGTCGTAAAGCTGATCGGTAGAGAGATTTGCTAATTCAGTTAAGCGGTGGAATGTACATCCTTCAACTTCATTCGCCGCTTTTTGCATCAAATTAAACTTTACCTTTTTATCAGAGTTTGCACCAATCAATACGACAAAAGTACCAATTTTGGCGAGCTCTTTTAATTGAGAAATAAAGTTCGGAGCAGAACCCATATCTTCGCCATCTGAAACAAATAATACTAAGAATGCTTCTTTCTTTTCTGCAGGGGTTTTTTTACCAAAACCAAACAAGCCTTTGAGCATGCCCCCTAGCGTTTGCTCCATGGCCTTACTTTTTAGCAGTGCTTCCAGTGCTTTGGCATAGTCGGTTGAGCCCCATAAAATAGGCTTGGCTCTGTTTAAAAAATCGGTACGGATTTCTGTTTCGGTATCAACTGAATAATCGCCGGTATCTAAAGCACGGTCTGAAAAACCAATAATTTGAATATTGCGGTCAGGATCAATTACCCCTGCGATTGCGAGCGCGGCCGTAAAAAATGGATCAACAATATAGCCGCCGCCAGGAAGCTTTTTTGTAAATTCATCTTTAAATGAGCCACTTACATCAGCAAATAATTTCATGTTTATTTTAAAGCCTGGCGGTACATTTTGTTTTTGTAAGATCAGGCGAACTTTATCCTGCTCTTTTGCCATGGGTAAACTCATCTGTTGCTCCAGTTGAAGATAGTAAAAAGGGGCAGGCACGATCGTGCTAAAAATTTCTTATATATAAGCTGAATGCACAGGCCTGTTTAGCTTATATAGTGCAGTGTGCAGCAGGGCATCCAAGTTCTATTACTTTTGCCTTACGTTATATCGGCAAGTTACCGTAGCAATAAACAAAGAGCAAGTAAGGTGTGAAGCTGGTAGATGCGTGTCAGGCTTGCGGGTTTTCTTGTAAAACTAGGAGGTAATCATTACGCGGATGTATAAAGTACCGCTTTATGTTTACAGGGCAGCTGAATACTTCAAATTACAATGATTTAGCGCTGAATGCCGGATGAAAAATAACGCTGTTTTGCACCACAGCCCGGAAATATACAGAATAATATATCTGTTATATGTATATAAATATGCAATTAATATTATTAACACAGAATATTTTTTAAAACAATATGCAGCTTTTTTTTTAAAAACATTGTTTGCGGGAAAACTTGTTAAGAATAATATTTGTTATAAAATAAAGTGTTATTTTTTAGCCTCTGAATTATTCCTGTTTTGTACTCAGGATGATGGATGATAATGACTCATTATGACTCGGTATTATTTGCGGCTCAGGGTCATTCCTGGAACAAAACAGCCTGCAGATGGTCTTGTATAAGGTGAAAAACTTATTGTGTTCGACTTCTGGCAGATTTGATTTTTGTCATACAGCCTTAAATAGCAATCATGTACAGTAGTTTCAACAGATGAAATTCTTAACGATTTACTGATTAGCAACTCTCAACGAGGTGTTCCGTGACTCAACAGCTATCTCCTGCACAAATCAACAAAATGCACGCTTACTGGCGTGCGGCTAACTACCTCTCAGTTGGTCAAATTTATTTGTTAGATAATCCGCTTCTTACAGAGCAACTGAAGTTTGCTCACATCAAGCCTCGTCTGTTGGGCCACTGGGGTACTACGCCTGGTCTGAATTTTATTTATGTTCATGCTAATCGCGTAATTAAAGAACGCAAAAGCCCGATGATTTATATCACTGGTCCTGGCCATGGCGGCCCTGGTCTGGTGGCAAATACTTATCTGGAAGGCAGCTACGAAGAATTCTATCCACATATCGACCGCACGACTGCCGGTATGCAACGTCTGTTTAAGCAATTCTCCTTCCCACGCGGTATTCCTTCGCACGTAGCACCGGAAACTCCGGGCTCGATGCACGAAGGCGGCGAGTTGGGTTATTCGCTTTCACACGCGTTTGGTGCTGCTTTTGATAATCCAAACCAAACTGTTATCGCTGTTGTGGGTGATGGTGAGGCTGAAACCGGCCCGCTGGCTGCATCATGGCACTCCAATAAATATCTGCACCCTGTGAATGACGGTTTTGTTCTGCCTATCCTGCATCTGAATGGCTACAAGATTGCTAATCCAACCTTGCTGTCACGTATCAGCCATGAAGAAATCACCAAGATGTTTGAAGGTTTTGGTTATAAGCCTCACTTTGTTGAGCTGAAAACCGAAACATTCAATGAAAAAGACGAGTCATTTACCGAGATCCACCAAAAAATGGCTGCGACCATGGATCTGTGTATGGCCGAGCTGGATGCGATTCGTGCTAAGGCACAGGCAGAAATGGATGCTGGCGTACCTATCGTTCGCCCACGCTACCCAATGATTGTGATGCGTACGCCTAAAGGCTGGACTGGCCCGAAAGAAATTAAAGGCAAGAAAGTTGAAGACTACTGGCGCAGCCATCAGGTGCCGTTCTCTGATATCGATGAAGAAAACGTCCACAACTTAGAAAACTGGATGAAGAGCTATCGTCCTGAAGAGCTATTCAATACCGATGGTTCATTCAAGGCAGAGCTGGCTGAATTAGCACCAGAAGGCGCATTGCGCATGGGTTCTAACCCAGTTGTGCACGGCCAGGAATCTAAAGATCTGCGCATGCCGGATTTCCGCAAATACGCGGTTACATTCGATAAGCCAGGTACAGTGAATGCTGAAGCCACCCGCGTGATGGGTAAATTCCTGCGCGATGTGATGGATGAGAACGAAGAGCAAAAGAACTTCCGTATCTTCGGGCCGGATGAAACTGCATCCAACCGCTGGAACGATGTGTTCGATGTATCAGGCAAAACATGGTTTGCTGATTACCTTGAAGCAGATAAAACCAATGATTACCTGGCGCAAGATGGCCGTGTAATGGAAATCTTGTCTGAACATACCTGCCAGGGCTGGCTGGAAGCGTACAACCTGACCGGTCGTCACGGCTTCTTCAGCTGCTACGAAGCGTTTATCCACGTGATTGATTCGATGTTTAACCAGCACGCAAAATGGCTGAAAACAACACGTACCATCAACTGGCGCAAACCTTTGCCATCGCTGAACTACCTGCTGACATCGCACGTATGGCGTCAGGATCACAATGGCTTCTCACACCAGGATCCGGGTTTCCTTGATCATGTGATCAACAAGCGTGCAGAAGTGATCCGTGTTTACCTGCCAGCAGATGCCAACACCCTGCTCAGCGTAACTGATCATGTATTACGCAGCCGTCACTATGTAAACGTGGTGGTAGCTGGTAAGCAGCCAGCGCTGCAATACCTGACTATGGATCAAGCCATCACCCATTGCACCAAGGGTCTGGGGATCTGGGACTGGGCTTCGAATGACCAGGGCGGTGAGCCAGATGTAGTCATGGCTTGCGCGGGTGAAGTACCGACCATGGAAGCACTGGCTGCAACTGATTTGCTGCGCCAGCACTTCCCTGATCTGAAAATCCGCTTTGTGAACGTGTGCGATCTGATGACACTGCAGCCAGAAGAAGAGCACTCACATGGCTTGTCTGACCGCGAATTTGATTCCATATTCACCGCAGATAAACCAGTGATGTTTGCCTTCCACGGCTACCCATGGCTGATTCACCGCCTAACATACCGTCGCAATGGTCACAGCAATATCCATGCGCGTGGTTATATCGAAGAAGGCTCAACTTCTACACCGTTTGATATGGTAGTAGTGAATAAGCTGGATCGCTTTAACCTGGCCATTGATGTGATTGATCGTGTACCTGCATTGCAAAAGATCGGCGCACATGTACGTCAGAAACTGTCGGACAAATTGGTAGAACACAGCCAATATATCGCAGAACACGGTGACGATATGCCAGAAGTTAAAAACTGGAAGTGGGCTTATTAATTAGCGGTGTTTAGCTGATTAAAAACCACAAAAACCGCTCCTCGGATGGGGGGCGGTTTTTTTTATGGCTGTGATCAGGGCGGGTGAAACCCCATACGTAATAAGCAGATTTTTTTTATCAGCAAACTGTGAAAAGCATAATAAGCACGCACTTTGCATAGGGCTTTTTAAAGTCCCCTTGAAAGACGCCGGAGCGAGGAACAAGCGGGGCGGGGGATCGCTTGGGGGCGAGGAACGAGCCAATCCCGCCCGCCGCCGGCTCGATTGGACCGCAACAGGGGCTTCAACCATCCTACACATATTCCCCAACGTTTTTCATGTGCACATGCAACAAAGTCATCTTACTGCCTTACAATGAGGGGTAAACATGGGAGAGAGCTGTGAGCGATTTTGAGCGTTTATCCGATTTAGTTGCTTTGGCCCGCCGTGTAGCGGCTGAAGAAATTATGCCGCGCTTTCAGCAGGTGGCGTCCAGCCGTAAACATGATGGCAGCCTCTTTACCGAGGCGGATATGGCATCGCAAGCTGCATTGCAGCGTGAGCTCCCTAAAATTGTGAATTGCCCGGTGCTGGGCGAAGAAATGAGCGTGGCCGAGCAAAAATCGCTGTGGGCAGATCATGAAGATGGCCTGTGGATTGTTGATCCAATTGATGGCACAACCAATTTTGTACACGGCTTGCCGCATTTTTCGGTGTCGATTGCCTTATTCCGCCAAGGGCGGCCAGTGCTGGGTGTGGTTTATGTACCGGCTTTGGATGAGTGCTTTTCGGCTGCGGCAGGCTATGGTGCTTGGATGAACGGGCGCACTTTACCGCTGCGCCAGGAAGTGCCTAAATCGTTGTGTGAGGCCGTAGCCGCCGTAGAGCCTAAGTATTTAGGCGGGCGATTGCCTGCGCGGGTGGTCAGCGTGGCCCCATTCAGCAGCCTGCGCAATTATGGCTCTTCGACTATAGACTGGTGCTGGCTGGCGGCAGGGCGCACAGATTTAATGTTGCATGGCTCGCAAAAGCTATGGGATTACGCGGCGGGGGTCTTGATCTTGCTTGAGTCCGGCGGGCAAATTGCCAGTATCCATCATGATAATTACTGGCAGGATCATATTTGGCAAAGATCGGTTGTGGCTGCGCGTTGCCCATCCTTATTTAAGCCCTGGCTGGAATGGGTTAAGAATAATCGCTGATGAATAATAATATTATTTTTCTGTATTGAGTATTAATGGCCTATTGCCATTTTATTTGATTAAAAGTATGTGGTTATAAATCGCCAGAAAAAGGCGCAAGCTTTACAGCTTGCGCCTTTTTTGATTTCTCTCAAATAAAACAGTAAATGCAGTTGCTTACACCATTCGAAAATATAAAACAAATAAAATGGATAATTTCTGATGGTTGGCAGGTAAATTTAGTTTTTTTTGCCTGAAAAGCATTAATATGTGCCGCTTTTTTTGAAATCAGGGTATTTCGCTTACATGTGCGGATTTGCTAAACATTCATTACGTTTTTAAGTGGCCGGCGTATAAGTGAAACACCTTATTTCTTCAAATATTACCAGGCCTATATTGCAGGCTGAGTGAAAACCCGTAAAAAACAAGCCGCAGCGCACGCAAATATTAAAGCGGTATGTGAAATTTCAGGAGACGAAGATGTTTGAAGTTGGACGCAGCCTAATCGGTATCGCGGTTCTGTTATTGATTGCTTTTGCAATTTCAATGAACCGCAAAGCAATTAAACCACGCATCATTATTGCTGCACTATTAACCCAGATTTCTATTGGTGCAATTGTGCTGTTTATTCCATTGGGTAAAGATATTTTACTGAATGTGGCTAATGCAGTGAATCATGTATTGGAATACGGTAATCATGGTATCTCATTTTTATTCGGCGGCTTAGTCGATAAAAAAATGTTCGAGGTATTTGGCAACGGCGGATTTGTGTTTGCATTTCGTGTGTTACCGATGATTATCTTTATGACTTCGTTTATTTCTGTGCTGTATTACCTTGGTGTAATGCGCTGGATTGTAACGATTTTAGGCACTATCTTCCAAAAGCTCTTAGGTGTGAGCAAGCTGGAATCTTTTTCTGCTGTGACGACTATTTTCCTCGGCCAGAGCGAAATGCCTGCGGTGGTTAAGCCATTTATGAAAACCATGAGCGGCCCTGAGCTGTTTGCGGTGATGTCCAGTGGTATGGCTGCGATTGCCGGCTCGGTCTTGGCGGGTTATGCAGGGCTTGGCGTGCGTATGGAATACCTGATTGCCGCTTCATTTATGGCGATTCCAGGTGGCTTGTTATTTGCCAAAATTATTTGCCCAAGCACTGAAGAAAGTACGGTAGAAATTAAAGACCTGACTTTTGACGATGAGCGTCCGGCTAATCTGATCGAAGCGGGTGCCGCAGGTGCATCTGTAGGCCTGAAGATTGCTCTGAATGTTGGCGCGATGTTGCTGGCGTTTATTGGCCTGATTGCACTGGTGAATGGTTTGGTTGCCGGTGTGGGCGGCTTGTTTGGCCATCCTGAATACAATCTTGAATTGATTCTGGGGATTGTGTTCTCGCCATTGGCTTACTTAATTGGTGTGCCTTGGGAACATGCGGCGCTGGCAGGTAACTTCCTTGGCCAGAAAATGATTCTGAACGAGTTTGTGGCCTTTGTGGGCTTGGCTCCATACCTTAAAGATGCTGCTGCTGTTTCGGCTGCAGGCTTGCAAGTACTGGATGCTAAAACACTGGCGATTCTGTCTTTTGCTTTGTGCGGCTTTGCCAACTTCTCGTCGATTGCCATTCTGGCAGGTGGTTTTGGCTCGGTAGCGCCAGAGCGCCGTTCCGAAGTAAGCCGTTATGGCTTGCGCGTGGTGGCTGCTGCAACGCTGTCTAATCTGATGAGCGCAACGATTGCTGGTTTGTTTATCAGCATGGCTTAAGTTTTAAAGCAGGCTCTGTTGATTTGTTCCCTTGTGAAGTCAGTCAACAGCGGCGTAGGTTGGGTTAGCTGCTTTGTTGGTCGTTTTGTACCAACAAAGCAGCGTAACCCAACGTGCTCAGGCGGCTTTTACGGAAATGTTGTATTCGTGAAGTTGTGGGTTGGTTGGGTTAGCTTGTTTGTTGGCCGTCTTTGCCAATAAACAAGCGTAACCCAACATGCTCAGATCAAGATCAAGCTTCATCTTTGAAGCAAACCGCTCAAATATTTTGTAAAAGGAAAAATCATGGCAACTCAAAATCAACTCTGTGCTGCAGCCCTGCGTGGTTTGCATTTAATGGATTTAACCGCGCTGAACGATACAGACACCGTGGCTTCGATTGAAGCTTTGGCAGCATCGGCAAAAACCCCTGTGGGCAATCCTGCAGCACTCTGTGTTTACGCACAGTTTGTACCTACTGCAAAAGCGGCGCTGGCGGCTCACGGTTTGAATATTCCGGTGGCTACCGTAACTAACTTTCCTAAGGGCGAGCCAACACCGGCTGAAGCTGCCGCTGAAACAGCCGCCGCCATTGCTAATGGCGCAGATGAAGTGGATGTGGTTTTCCCATGGCGCGCGCTGATGGCGGGTGATGAGCAAGTTGGCTTTGATGTAGTAGCGCAAAGCCGCGCTGCGGTTGGCGATAAGATTCTGAAAGTAATTATCGAAAGCGGCGAGCTAAAAACGCCTGAGCTGATTCGTAAAGCCAGTGAGATTTCTATTGCCGCAGGCGCGCATTTTATTAAGACCTCCACAGGTAAAGTACCGGTGAACGCTACGCAAGAAGCGGCTGAAATCATGATTCAGGCGATTAAAGACAGCGGCAAAGCGGTTGGCTTTAAGGCCGCAGGCGGCGTGCGTACTGCACAAGATGCGCTGGAATACCTGGCCATTGCTGACCGCATCATGGGGCCGGACTGGGCGCAAGCGGCAACTTTCCGTTTTGGCGCATCCAGCCTGATGGGCAGCCTGCTGACCACCTTGGGCCACGATGCAGGTGCAACGGCTAAATCGGCGTATTGATGGCCTGATTGAATGTGGCGGTTTTCCCCCCCCGCCCTACAGAATGTGAGTTGTTTCAAAGAGGTTTATATGTTTCTGCCGCAGGAAATCATCCGTAAAAAGCGCAATGGCGAAGTATTAAGTGGTGAAGAGATTCGTTTTTTTGTGCGTGGGATCAGCGATCAGAGTATTTCTGAAGGGCAGATCGCGGCCTTGGCGATGGCAGTTTACTTTAAAGGTATGGAGCTGGATGAGCGTGTGGCGCTGACTTTTGCCATGCGTGATTCGGGCCAGGTTTTAGACTGGCGCAGCCTGGATTTATCCGGCCCGGTGCTGGATAAACATTCAACCGGCGGCGTGGGTGATCTGGTTTCCCTGCTCTTGGGGCCAATGATTGCGGCTTGTGGTGGCTTTGTGCCGATGATTTCCGGCCGTGGCCTTGGGCACACCGGCGGTACTTTAGATAAGTTTGATGCGATTCCTGGTTACAACACCGAGCCAAGTACTGAGCTATTTCGCAAAACGGTGCGTGAAGTGGGCGTGGCGATCATCGGCCAGACTGGTGATTTAGCCCCTGCGGATAAACGCCTCTACGCGATTCGCGATGTGACCGCCACGGTGGAATCGGTGGCCATGATTACCGGCTCGATTTTGTCGAAAAAATTATCGGCAGGGCTGGATGCGCTGGTGATGGATGTCAAAGTAGGCAGTGGCGCATTTATGCCAAATCTCGCCGCATCGCGTGAGCTGGCGACCAGTATTGTTGAGGTCGGTAATGGCGCAGGCCTGCCAACGGCTGCACTGCTCACCGATATGAACGAGCCACTTGCCCCATGTGCGGGTAATGCCATCGAAGTGCGCTGTGCGCTGGATTATTTAAGCGGCAAACATCGCCCAACACGCTTGCATCAGGTGACGATGGCGCTGTGCAGCGAAATGCTGGTGCTGGGTAAATTGGCCGCCAATGCGGCCGAAGCCGAAAGCAAACTCATGGCGGCCCTGAATAGCGGCCGTGCAGCGGAAATATTTGGCCGTATGATCGCCAGCCTTGGCGGGCCGGCTGATTTTATTGAAAAGCCAGAGCAATATCTGCCACAGGCCGCGCTACAAATTGCGGTGCCAGCGGCGCAAAATGGTTTTATTGTGGCTATAGATACCCGTGCGCTGGGCATGGCCGTAGTCAGCCTGGGTGGTGGCCGCCGTAAGCCGGGTGATGCGCTGGATTACGCGGTAGGTATTACCCAAATTGCTGGCTTAGGCCAGGAAGTAAGGGCAGGCGAGCCATTGGCCATCGTACATGCACAAAACGCACAGGCGGCAGAGCTGGCGGTGCAAGAAATACAGGCTGCGTTTACATACGGCTTAGTTGCCGTTGCCAGCAATCCGATTATTTATTGATTTAAAAGCTTCACAGGCTTAAGGAGTATCCCATGCGTGCCATCTTCCTGATTATGGATTCACTCGGTGTAGGCGCTGCACCCGATGCAGATAAGTTTGGTGATGTAGGCTCCAATACCCTCGGCCATATTGCAGAGCGCTGCTTTAATGGCGAGGCCGATATTGATCGCAGTGGCCCGCTTAAAATCCCGAATTTAGAACAACTGGGCATGGGTTTGGCTTGTGGCTTGGCCAGCGGCAAAGTGCCCGCTGGTTTATCCGCCACGATCAAGCCCACTGCCGCCTATGGCGCGGCTTTTGAGATTTCCTCCGGCAAAGACACGCCATCGGGGCACTGGGAATTAGCCGGTGTGCCGGTATTGTTTGACTGGGGCTATTTCACTAAGAAAACCGATACCTTCCCGCCAGAACTGCTGGAAACCCTGGTAAAACGTGCTGGCCTGCCTGGTTATCTGGGCAATTGCCACGCTTCTGGCACCGATATTATTGCCAAGCTGGGCGATGAGCATCGCGCCACAGGTAAGCCGATTTTTTATACCTCGGCCGATTCGGTATTCCAGATTGCTGCGCACGAAGAAAGCTTTGGTCTGGAAAAGCTTTATGAGCTGTGCCAGATCGCTCATGAAGAAATGCTGCCTTACAATATTTGCCGCGTGATTGCCCGCCCGTTTAATGGCGAAACCGCAGCCACTTACGCCCGTACTGGTAATCGCCATGATTACGCTGTTGCTCCGCCCGCTAAAACAGTCTTGGAAAAGCTGACTGATGCAGGCGGTACGGTGGTTTCTATCGGCAAAATCGCTGATATTTATGCGCATTGCGGTATTACCAAAGGCATTAAAGCCAGCGGCTTAACCGCGCTGTGGGATGCCACGCTGAAAGCTACGGAAGAAGCACCGGACAACAGCATTGTGATGACCAATTTTGTTGATTTCGACGAGAAATTTGGCCACCGCCGCGATGTAGCGGGCTATGCCCGTGGTCTGGAATTATTCGATAAGCGCCTGCCAGAAATGCTGGCCCTGCTTAAAGACGACGATATTTTGATTATCTCAGCCGATCACGGCTGCGATCCAACCTGGCCGGGCACTGAGCACACCCGTGAGCATGTGCCGGTGTTGGTTTACGGCAAGTGCGTTCCGGCTGGCAGCATTGGTATTCGCGAATCTTTCGCAGACGTTGGCCAGAGCCTGGCTAACTGGTTCAATCTTTCTTCTTTCCCGGTTGGGAAAGCCTTTCTGGAGTAAGTCATGACTCGTGAAGAACTCGACGCAAAAGAACTACTCGATCAGGCCCGTATTGCCCGTACTTCGGCCTACGCACCGTATTCGCGCTTTTTGGTTGGTGCAGCACTGATTACTAAAGACGGCCGTGTGTTCCACGGCTGCAATGTAGAAAACGCCTCTTATGGCCTGTGTAATTGTGCAGAGCGCACGGTGCTGTTTAGTGCCATTGCCAATGGCTACAGGCCTGGTGATTTCTCGGCCATTGCCGTTGTGGGTGATACCCCTGGCCCGATCGCGCCTTGTGGCGCCTGCCGTCAGGTGATGATAGAAATCGGCACACCTGCGCTGCCGGTGATCCTGGGTAATATGAAAGAAGATATGGAAATCACCACCGCAGGCGATCTGCTGCCGGGTGCGTTCTATCTCGACCCAAACGAGACCCCCGCGCTTTAAGCTCCAACGGATCTCATTTTCACTTGATTAGTAAGATGCTTCAGCTTGACTGAATAGAGCACTAAATCTTGAACCACAGAGGGTACAGAGAGCACAGAGGGTCACCGAGAAAATCAATACTTTGATGGTTTTCTCTGTGATCCTCTGTGTCCTCGTTTTACTCTGTGGTTCAAGGTTTAACACGCTCAAATTAAGCTGAAGCATTCTTAGAATCAGGTGTTTTTCGTTTTTTTGATTAAGTAGGACTCTCATGTCTAAATCTGAAGTTTTCCATTTAGGTCTCGCTAAAAGCGATTTAGCCGGTGCCACTCTTGCGATTGTGCCAGGTGATCCTGCCCGTGTGCAGCGTATTGCTGAAAAAATGGGCAATGCCAAGTTGCTGGCCAGCCATCGTGAATTCACAACTTATCTGGCTGAGCTGGATGGCAAGCCGATTGTGATTTGCTCTACCGGTATTGGCGGCCCTTCTACTTCGATTGCGGTAGAAGAGCTGGCTCAGCTGGGGATCAATACCTTCCTGCGCGTGGGTACAACGGGTGCGATTCAAGCGCATATCAATGTAGGCGATGTGCTGGTGACCACCGGTTCTGTTCGTCTGGATGGTGCAAGCTTGCACTTTGCCCCGATGAGCTTCCCTGCGGTGGCCGATTTTGACTGTACAACTGCGCTGGTAAATGCGGCTAAAAAAGCTGGTAAACCACTGCATATCGGTGTGACGGCTTCATCAGATACTTTCTACCCGGGCCAGGAGCGTTACGATACATGCAGCGGCCGTGTGGTGAGCAGCATGCAAGGCTCGATGAAAGAATGGCAGGCAATGGGCGTGATGAATTATGAAATGGAATCCGCCACTCTGCTGACCATGTGCGCGACTCAAGGCTGGCGTGCAGGGATGGTAGCGGGTGTGATCGTAAACCGCACCCAGCAGGAAATCCCGGATGCTGAAGCCATGAAGCTGGCAGAACACACTGCAGTAGATATCGTGATTGAAGCTGCGCGTAATCTGCTGTAATAGTTTGAATGAGTAAGTAAAAAAGGCCGTCATTGAATGACGGCCTTTTTTTTATGCGCTCAGGAACAAGTTATACGCAGGGTTATTGCTTTCATCCCAATGCATATAGCCCAGTTTATCCACAAAGGCTTTAAATGCATCGTTGTCTTGCTCTGGCACTTGAATGCCGACCAGAATGCGGCCGTAATCTGCACCGTGGTTGCGGTAGTGGAAGAGGCTGATATTCCACTCGCCATTCATGCCATCCAGGAAGTTAAGCAGGGCGCCGGGGCGCTCCGGAAACTCGAAGCGCATCAGGCGCTCGTTCTGCACATTAGGCGCTTTGCCGCCGACCAAATGGCGAATATGCAGCTTGGCCAGTTCATTATCGGTGAGATCGACCGCAGCGATTTTTGCCGCAGCCAAGTCGCTGATCAGATCAACCACTTCGCTGCGATTTTGAATCGATAAGCCTACAAACACATGAGCTTCGCTGGCGGTGGAATAGCGGTAGTTAAATTCGGTGATATTGCGTGCGCCGATCAGCTTACAGAATGCACGGAAAGAGCCGCGCTGCTCCGGAATCGTGACGGCCACAATCGCTTCGCGCTGCTCGCCCATTTCGGCTTGCTCGGCAATATAACGCAGGCGGTCAAAATTCATATTTGCGCCAGAGGCCACGGCGATCAGGGTGGCGTTTTGCTTACCCTCACGCGCTGCCCATGCTTTCAGGCCAGCAATGGCAAGCGCACCGGCAGGCTCCAGAATCGAGCGATTATCTTCGAATACATCTTTAATCGCCGCGCACATGGCGTCGGTATCCACCAGAATGATGTCGTCTGTAAAATCTTTACACAGGCGGAAGGTTTCTTCACCGACCTGTTTCACCGCTACGCCGTCAGCAAAAATGCCCACTTGTGGCAGGGTAATGCGCTCGCCCAGCTTCAGGCTTAAATACATGGCGTTGGCATCGGTGGGCTCTACACCAATGATTTTAATTTCCGGGCGCAGGCGTTTGATATAGGCCGCCATCCCGGCTAATAAGCCACCGCCACCTACGGGGATAAATATCGCGTCGATATGATCGGGGTACTGGCGCAAAATCTCCATCGCCACCGTGCCTTGCCCGGCAATCACATCAGGGTCATCAAAGGGGTGAATCAGCGTGGCGCCGGTTTGCTCGGATAAATTAAGCGCGTGCTGATAGCAATCAGAGTAAGAATCACCAACTAGCACTGCTTCAGCGCCACGGCGGGTAACGGCATCCACCTTGATGCGCGGGGCGGTTGTGGGCATCACAATGGTGGCGCGGCATTTTAAATGCTGGGCGGCCATTGCTACGCCTTGCGCATGATTGCCTGCGGATGCCGCTACTACGCCACGCTCCAGCTCAGCATGGCTAAGCTTGGACATCTTGTTATACGCGCCGCGAATTTTGAACGAAAACACGGGCTGCATATCTTCGCGCTTAAACAGCACTTTATTGCCAATGCGGCGCGATAGATTAGGGGCAAATTCGAGAGGGGATTCAATAGCCACATCGTAGACACGGGCTTTGATAATACTTTCCAGATAATCTTTCGACATAGCATGCTACGGGTTGGTGAGAGGGAATGGATGATTCTACCGTTGAAAACGCTAATCCGGGGCTTTGAAAAAGACACAAGCCAAAAATCAGGAAGATTTACCAAGATGTTTTAACACCGCTTATTTGCAAAAACATGGGGGCGGGTTGCTGATATAAGCAGAAATTTTTGCCACGCAGCTCTGTGTGCAGCCTTCCTGGAGGGCCAAGATAAAGCGGCCCGGAGATACTCTGATTTATTCAGTACCGCGCAGCGATTGGATTTCTTTATTCATCATCAGGTTTTCAAATGCGATACTGACATTGCGGCAAAACAGCTCAATCAGCTCTTTATCCGGGTTGGATAAAGCCACAGGCCCGTCAATGATCAGCAAATTGACTGGGCCGCGCTCGGTGTGGAAAAAACCGATAAAGTGATCTGCAGCGTAAACACTCTTTTCTTCCTGCATGGCTTTTTTGATGGATTCATCAAAGCGCAGCCGCTCATTCAGCTCTAATGGCCTGCCACAAAGCGGCTCGTAGCCACCGGTGGCATACATGACTTGAATGGCCCCGTCCTGTGATAGCGCCGCTATACCACCCTGCACAATGATATAAAGCGCTTCTTGTTCAAAAAAGAGCAGGGATTGCAGTTGCTCCAGTACGCCCTGAGCAAATTGCTGAATAGATTGTTGTTTAAAAATGCTTGCTGAAGCTTCAATTACTTTAATTAAGCCACGGCGGTTGGCGGCGAGCATCTGGCGCTGATGCTCAAGCAGCATAATGTCTTTATACGAGCGCAAAGTACCCAGAATGGCCGTATAAAGTTTATCGCGGGTCAGCTCGGTTTTGGCTTTGTAATCATTGATATCGTAGCTTTCAATCACCCGCCGCTCTGGTGCAATGCCGGGCTGGCCGGTACGCAAAATAATACGAATCTGATGATTGCCCAGCGTTTCGCGAATGGCATGGGCCACTTGCAGGCCGGAATCTTCCTGCTCCATCACCACATCAAGTAATACCAGAGCGATATCGTGGCGGGTGCTGAGCAACGCCAAGCTTTCCGCTCCTGAGTAGCAGGATAAAATTTCCAGACGCTTGCCTAGAAATTCGATATTGGCGAGCGCCAGCCTTGTGACATGATGAATATCAGGTTCATCATCAACAACCAGAATTGTCCAGCAATCATGCTGATGGCTGTTTGATTCATCGCTGCTGTCTTCGTCCAGCCAATCTTCATCCGCGCTATTACTCATATTTCTCTCTGTGTAAGGCCCGTATCTAGCTAGTGTAGAACTTATCTGTGTGTGTGAGCATTATTTTGTAAATTCTCCATGCATTTATCTTAGAACGTAATAAAGCCGTGAAAAGATGAAATATCTGTCGCTCAGACTTTAAATTTATTCTGTGCGCCGCCATCTGCTGGATATATTTTGTTAAGGATTAATCATGAGCCAAATGACTCCGCAGGAAATCGTTCACGAGCTGGATAAGCATATTGTTGGCCAGGCTGCCGCCAAGAAATCGGTAGCGATTGCGCTGCGTAATCGTTGGCGCAGGCAGCAGGTGGCAGAGCCCCTGCGCAGTGAAATCACTCCAAAGAATATTTTGATGATTGGGCCAACTGGCGTGGGTAAAACTGAAATTGCCCGCCGCCTGGCCAAATTATCTGATGCGCCCTTTATTAAGGTAGAAGCAACTAAATTCACCGAAGTGGGTTATGTAGGTAAAGATGTAGACAGCATTATTCGTGATCTGGTTGAGGTTGCTGTTAAGCAGGTGCGGGATAAAGCCATCAGCCGCAATCGCCATCGTGCTGCCGATGCTGCTGAAGATCGTGTTTTAGATGTGCTCCTGCCGCCAGGTGGCAACGATGAATCGGATACCCGTCAGAAATTCCGCAAGATGCTGCGTGAAGGCAAGTTTGACGATAAAGAAATTGAAATCGAAGTGGCAGCCGCTGTGCCAACGATGGAGGTGATGAGCCCGCCGGGAATGGAAGACTTCTCCAGCCAGATTCAGCAAATGTTTAAAGGTGCGTTCTCAGATAAAAAGAAATCGCAAAAGCTGAAAGTGGCCGAGGCGATGAAGCTTTTAACCGAGGAAGAAGCGGGCAAGCTGGTTAATGAAGAAGATGCTAAAACCGAAGCGTTGCAAGCGGTTGAGCAAAACGGCATTGTGTTTATTGATGAGATTGATAAAGTCACCAGCCGGGCAGAGGCGGGCAGCGGTGAAGTCAGCCGCCAGGGTGTGCAGCGTGATTTACTGCCGCTGGTGGAGGGCACAACGGTCACCACTAAATATGGCATGGTTAAAACCGACCATATTCTGTTTATTGCCAGCGGCGCATTCCACTTAGCCAAGCCTTCAGATTTAATTCCTGAGCTGCAAGGGCGCTTTCCGATTCGGGTTGAGCTTAATTCGCTAACAGTGGGCGATTTTGCCAGCATTCTTACCGGCACCGATGCCTGCCTTGTGAAGCAATATCAAGCCTTGCTTGCCACAGAAGGCGTAGAACTGGATTTCACTGATGCCGGCGTAAAGCGCATGGCCGAAATTGCCTGGCAGGTGAATGAAAGCACCGAGAATATCGGCGCGCGTCGTTTATACACCGTGATGGAGCGCTTGCTTGAGGAAATCTCCTTTGATGCAAAAAGCGGCAAGATTGTGGTGGATGCAGATTTTGTGAGCAGCAAATTAGGCGGTGTTGCAGCGGATGAAGATTTGGCGCGCTACGTGCTTTAATCTTAGCTCTGTGTAAGGATTAAAAGTTATCCACTGTTAGCCTGCAGCAGATCCCGGCTAATACTCTGAAAATAAAGGCAGAAAATCGTAAGGTTTTCTGCCTTTGTTTTTTTGAAAATCAACTGAATCAGGCAGAAAGCAGCGGCAGAAAAGGCATTTTACCGTTCCTCAGCTTACAATCTTATTCCGTATAAATATGGCTGGAAAATGTCATTTTTGTGAACTAGGCTGATAGGCGACTTTCTGCTGAGCCTGATAATTCTTTATAACTTATTAAATCTTGTACTGTTGCAGACACATTAAGTACTGTTTTTTTGCGGCATATCAATGCGCGTATCAGGGCTTTACACACAGGCTTCGCTGTGCTTAGGGCTGGTTTTTTTAAATACGGTTTCTCTTCTTCTTATTGCCCGTCAAGTGGTATCTGGCTTGGGTCTTGCCCTGTTTTACGCCTGTTTAACTAAGCAGATTTATTGATTTAAATCCCCTTAATCAGGGTTGAATTGATATCTTACCCACAAAGTTATCCACAGCTTGTTTTGCCTCTGTGTATATGAATTTATATCAGAGATAACACCCTCTATTAGGGATATCCCCGTTTTGTATCTTGTGCAGACTTCCCTCTATTATCTTTGACGCAACGATCCTTTATTGCCTTTATCCTGCCGGTATTTTATTCAGGATGATTTGCAGGCTAAAGCCGGGTTCCGGCTATTTGCTTGTCATTTAATTGAAAAAATAAAACGATTGTTTAAGGTGGGCGAATCAGCTTATCTATTCCATTAAAAAGTCGCGATCTTCTTTCCCTCAAAGCTTCAAAATCACTTTGAAATAAGGATTTGTCAGATGCTTAAATTATTTAAACCTACTCTTTTGGCCGCACTGGTTAGTTTGTCGTGTACAGCGGGCGCTGCAGAAATGAAATCGGTGGCTGTAACCGCGATTGTTGATCACCCTGCGCTCGATGCTGCGCGTAAAGGGGTAGAAGACGAATTAAAAGCAGCAGGTTTTGAGCCGGGTAAGCAAATTAAGTATCAATTTCAAAGTGCACAGGGCAATACCGCCACTGCTGCGCAAATTGCACGCAAGTTTGTGGGCGATCAGCCCGATGTAATCGTGGCGATTGCCACACCAAGTGCTCAAGCTGTAGTCGCGGCAACGCGCACAATTCCTGTGGTGTTTACGGCGGTAACAGACCCGGTGGCGGCTAAGCTGGTGAAAAGCTGGAAAACAGGCAACGATAATGTAACTGGCGTATCCGATATGCTGCAGTTATCCCCGCAAATTGATTTAATCCTTAAAGTAAAACCCACAGCCAAGCGTATTGGCATGGTGTATAGCCCGGGTGAAGTGAATTCCACGATTGTGGCTAAAGAATTAAAAACTGAATTGGCTAAACGCGGCATGACGCTGGTAGAAGCACCGGCAGCACGTACGGTGGATATCTCAACCGCGGCTAAAAGCTTAGTGGGTAAGGTGGATGCGATTTACACCAATACCGACAATAACGTGGTGTCCAGCTACGAATCTTTAGTGGGCGTGGCGCAACAAGCACAGATTCCTTTGATCTCGGGTGATGCCAGCCTGGTGAAACGCGGCGCAATTGCAGCCATGGGTATGAGCTACTACGACCTGGGCCGCCAAACCGGCAAGATGGTGGTGCGTATTCTGAAAGGCGAAAAAGCCGGGGATATCGCGCCGGAAGTAGGTGCTAAGCAAGAGCTGATGGTGAACGCCGGTGCCGCGCAAAAACAAGGCGTAACGCTGTCTGCAGCGCTGCTTAAAGAAGCTAAAGAAGTGGTGAAGTAAAAAACTGCGTCAAACCCCAAATCTTGAACCACAGAGAACACGGAGTTTCACAAAGAAATCCTCGTTTTGTTTGTCTCCGTGCTCCTCCGTGTTCTCCTTTCCTCAGTGGTTTAAGGTTTGGGTTTTCAGATTTAATTTTTGCTCCTTGGAATACTTATGACTCCCATTGCCTTAATGGGCGCATTGGAAATTGGTTTGATCTTTGCGCTGGTGGCGCTTGGGGTGCTGATTTCTTTTCGCCTGCTTAATTTCCCTGATTTAACTGCCGATGGCAGCTTTCCCCTTGGTGGCGCGGTCGCGGCTACTTTAATTTCCGGCGGGCATGATCCCTGGTTTGCCTGTTCCATGGCGGTGCTGGCGGGAGCGGCCTCGGGCTGGCTGACGGCATGGCTGAATGTGCGGCTGAATATCTTGCAGCTTTTGGCCAGTATTCTGGTGATGATTGGCCTTTATTCGGTCAATCTACGCATTATGGGCGCACCAAATCTGCCGCTGATTGGCGCGCCTTCCGTGTTTAGCCCTTTTATTGGCGAGCAGCTGGAAAGAGGCTGGCTGGTGCAGCCTGCAGTGCTGGCGGTGATTATTGTGCTGGCTAAGCTGGGCATGGATTTCTTTTTTGCGTCGCAAGCAGGGCTGGCGATGCGGGCCACCGGGGCCAATCCCCGTATGGCGCGGGCGCAGGGCATTGCTACTGACCGGATGATTCTGATTGGGATGGCGCTCTCCAACGCGCTGATTGCCTTTGCTGGTGCGCTTTATGTGCAAACGCAGGGCGGGGCGGATGTATCGATGGGGGTGGGTACGATTGTGGTGGGCCTTGCTGCAGTGATTATTGGCGAAACACTCTTGCCATCGCGCAATTTGTGGGTGATTACGCTGGCTACCGTGCTGGGCGCTTTGCTTTACCGCCTGCTGATTGCTCTGGCGCTGAACGCTGATTTTATTGGCCTGAAGGCACAGGATTTAAATTTAATTACCGCCGTACTGGTGGGCTTTGCCCTGGTGCTGCCAAAAGTAAAAGCCAGGGTGTTTCGTAAAAAGGGGAAACGGTCATGATGGAAGTCCGTGATTTATACAAGACCTTTAACCCCGGCACACCGATTGAAAATCTGGTTTTAAAGGGTTTATCGCTCACCATTGAATCGGGCCAGTTTATTACCGTGATCGGCAGCAATGGCGCGGGCAAATCCACCTTTCTGAATGCGATTTCCGGCGATCTGCAAATGGACAGCGGCAGCATTCATATCGACGGGCAGGATGTGACCCGGCTTTCTGCATGGCAGCGTGCTGGCATGGTGGCGCGGGTGTTTCAGGACCCGATGGCTGGCACCTGTGAAGGGCTGAGTATCGAAGAAAATATGGCTCTGGCCTGGCAGCGTGGTAAAAAGCGCGGCTTTGGCCGGGCGGTTAAAAACGAGCAGCGGGCCATTTTCCGCGACAAGCTGGCTACCTTAGAGCTGGGGCTGGAAAACCGGCTTGGCGACAGGATGGATTTGCTCTCTGGCGGGCAAAGGCAGGCGGTCAGCCTGTTGATGGCTTCTTTGCAGCCATCGCGTTTGCTGCTCTTGGATGAGCATACTGCGGCGCTGGACCCAAAAACTGCGGCTTTTGTGTTGCAGCTGACCGATCGCATCGTTAAAGAAAACAACTTAACCGCGCTGATGGTAACGCACTCCATGCGCCAGGCGCTGGATCACGGCCATCGCACCGTTATGCTGCATCAGGGGCAGGTGGTGCTGGATGTGGCAGGAGATAAACGCCACACCATGGAAGTGGGCGATTTGCTGGCCATGTTTGAAAAAAACCGTGGCGAGAAAATCGACGACGATGCGCTGCTCTTAGGCTGATTGATTGTCTTTTAAAAAGCTGGCTCTAATTTGGGGCCAGCTTTTTTTGTCTGTTACTTCTCTTTATTCCTCACTTTTTCTCTTTTTTGTTGATTGTGCCCTTACATTAATCTTGTGCAATTTAGATTGAGCATGGCATACTTTGTTAACGATACCCATTCTCATTATCGTTTAAGGGTTATATTCATCAAAAGTAAGCTGTGAACCTGGCACTGGCCTTGTTCAAGCTTGCTTTTCCGTGCTTGCAGCTGCGGGACAGGTGATTTTGGCGGATGGGGATCAGCTGGCGTCAGTGCCTGGTTTTTCAGGGCGGCTGTGTCTGGCCTTATTTAACTTTGCCTATTCCACTTTTATAAAGAGGAGCTCATCTGATGAATGATCTATTCCGTGGTGAATTGCGTACGCAGGCTCAATATCTGCTGTTGGGTTATCAAACAGATTCAGCAATGTTTTTTGCCAGCTCCAGGCAAACTTTGCTGGCTCAGGGCCACTATGCCACGGTTCCTGCGGCAAATAGTTTAGATGCGCTTAATCAGGCTGTAGCCCTTGCTCTGAAGCAGGCAAAAGCCACAGGGCATCTTGATCCGGTGGTGGTGGGGGCGATTCCTTTTGATGGCAGAAAATCTGCCTGCCTGAGCATCCCTCGCAGCGTATTGCGGGCAGGCCCTTTACCGCAAAGCCTTGCCCAGCCTAAGCCGCAGGCCGTTCCTTGCTCCATCACACCCCTGCCAGAGCCGCAAGCTTATGCCGATGGTGTAGCGCTGGCCGTGCAGCATTTACAGAATAAATATTTAGATAAAGTGGTGCTGGCCCGCGCATTGGATCTGGCTGCTGAGCAAGTGGTGGATATCCCCAAATTACTGGTCACGCTGGCTCAGCGTAATGCCCATGGTTATACCTTTGCCGTTAATCTTTCCGGGCAGACAGAAGCCCCCCCGCGTATTTTGATCGGGGCCAGCCCCGAGCTTTTGCTGCGCAAAAAAGGCAGCCAGGTGTTTTCTAATCCGCTGGCAGGCTCGGCCGCCCGCAGCCCCGATCCTAAAATTGATCGCGAGCGAGGCGAAGCGCTGCTCCAGTCGGCAAAAGATTTGCACGAGCATGCGGTGGTGGTGAATGCGGTTGCGGCCGGTTTGCGGCCATTTTGCCGTACGCTGATAGTGCCGGAGCGGCCGGTATTAATGCATACCGAAACCATGTGGCACTTATCCACAGAAATCAGCGGCGAGCTGATTGATGAAGAAACCACATCGCTGATGCTGGCTTCAGCCCTGCATCCTACGCCCGCCGTGTGCGGCCACCCCAATCAGAATGCCCGGGATTTAATTGCACAAATCGAGCCGTTTGATCGTGGCTTTTATACCGGCATGCTGGGCTGGTGCGATGCCAATGGCGATGGTGAGTGGATTGTAACGATACGCTGCGCTGAAGTTGCGGGTAAATCGCTGCGTCTGTTTGCCGGTGCCGGCATCGTGGCCGATTCATCACCGCAAAGCGAGCTGGCAGAAACGTCGGCAAAGTTTCGCACCATGCTGAATGCCATGGGTCTTGTTCACGCAGGAGCGGTGTGATGAGTGATTTTTTAAAGCATTGCACGCCATGGCCTGAAGCTTTGGCCGGGGAATATCGCCGTAAGGGCTATTGGCGTGGCCAAACCTTTAGCGCCTTGCTGGAGGAGCGGGCAGAGCAATATGGCGAGCGGCTGGCCGTAGTGAGCGGGCAAACCCGCTGGCGCTACCGTGATCTGGCCGCAGAGGCGGATCGCTTAGCTAGGGGGTTTAGTGCCCTGGGCATAGGGCCAAAAGACAGGGTGGTGGTGCAGTTGCCCAATTGCGCCGAGTTTTTTGCGGTGATTTTTGCCCTGTTCAGGATTGGCGCTTTGCCGGTCTTTGCCCTGCCAGCACATCGCAAATTAGAGATCAGCTATTTTTGCCAGCATGCCGAAGCCGTGGCTTATATCATCGCCGATCAGCACGGTGGCTTTGATTACCGCAATCTGGCCAGCGAAGTAAAAGCCGTGTCGCCAAGCTTGCAGCATGTTTTGGTGCTGGGTGATGCCGGGCCATTTACGGTGTTGGGTGATTTGCCAAGCGGTATGCTGCCCGCGCCGCCTGAGGCTTCAGATGTTGCGTTCTTTCAGCTTTCAGGCGGCAGCACGGGAACGCCAAAGCTGATTCCGCGCACCCACGATGATTATATTTACAGCCTGCGGGGCAGCGCAGAAATCTGCCAGCTTAGCCCGGAGAGCGTTTACCTCTGCGTATTGCCTGCCGGACATAATTTTGCGCTGAGCTCGCCCGGCTCCTTAGGCGTTTTCTATGCGGGCGGCACCGTGGTGTTGAGCAACAACTCCAGCCCCGATCATGTTTTCCCGCTGATTGCCGCAGAGCGTGTTTCGATCACGGCTCTGGTGCCGCCTTTGGTGCCGGTATGGCTGGATGCGGCAGCAAGTCTGCAGCCGGATTTATCCAGCCTGAAAGTCGTGCAGGTGGGGGGCGCTCGTTTTAACAGCGAAATGGCTGCCCGCTTGGTGCGTGAATTGGGCTGCACCCTTCAGCAGGTGTTTGGCATGGCCGAGGGCCTAGTTAATTACACACGCTATGACGATAGCGATGCGCTGGTTTTGCACACTCAGGGCAGGCCGATCTCGCCAGACGATGAAATCCGCGTGGTGGACGATGAAGATCAGCCCTTGCCCGCAGGCGAAGTGGGGCATTTGCTGACACGCGGCCCTTACACCATTCATGGCTATTACCGCGCTGCCGAACACAATGCCCGTAGCTTTACAGCCGATGGTTTTTACCGCACAGGTGATTTAGTCAGGCAAACCGCTGAGGGCTATCTGGTGGTGGAAGGCCGGGCCAAAGATCAGATAAACCGTGGCGGCGAAAAAATCTCTGCCGAAGAAATAGAGCATCTGCTGCTGGCCCATCAGGGCGTGGCCGACGTGGCGATTGTGGCCATGCCGGATGCTTTTCTGGGTGAAAAAAGCTGCGCCTTTGTGATCCGCCGCGACGCCAGCCTGCGGGCGGTGGAGCTGAATGCCTATCTGCGAAAACTAGGCATCGCCGCTTATAAAATCCCCGACCGGATCGAGTTTACCGACGCCTTCCCTAAAACCGGCGTGGGCAAAGTCAGCAAAAAAATCCTACGGCAAATGATAGAGCAGCGGCTGCTAGTGCTGTCGTAGGGCGTGTGAAACCCCATATGTGCTAACCAAAGTCAAAAAGACCTTTTTAGTGCCTTCGGCACGTTGATTTTGGCGCGGTATCCCCGCGGGGGACTTACTTTCTTGAACGGCCAAGAAAGTAAGCAAAGAAAGCCGCCCCACGAAACACGAAGGCCCCTGTTGCGGTCCAATCGAGTCGGCGGCGGGCGGGATTGGCTGGATCCTCCTCCCAAGCGATCCCCCGCCCCGCTTGTTCCTCGCTTCGGCGTGTTTCAAGGGGACTTTAAAGCCCTATGCAAAGAGCGTGGTTATTATGTTTTTTCGCTGTTTGCTAATAAAAAAACAATTTGCTTAACGCGCATGGGGTGAAACCCGCGAGTGATGCTGAAAAATACGTGGGTTTCACTCGCTCTACGCATCGTTACTGACCTTTAAACACTAAAAAGAATCCACATGGCCATCCCAAAAATCAGTACTTATCCAATGCCCACCGAGTTTCCTGCTAACCGTGTGAGCTGGCAGCCAGAAGCAAAACGTGCTGTGCTGCTGATCCACGATATGCAGGATTACTTTGTTGATTTTTATGATAAATCTGCCGCACCTGTGCCTGAATTAATCGGCAATACAAGGCGTATTCTGGATCTGGCAGCCAAGCTGGGTATTCCCGTGGTCTATACCGCGCAAACGCCGGATCAGACATTAGAAGAGCGCGGGCTATTGCAGGATATGTGGGGAGCAGGCCTTGTGGCCCAGCCTGCACGTAAAGGCATCGTTCAGGAGCTTGCCCCGCAGCCGCAGGATACTGTGTTGCCAAAATGGCGCTATAGCGCATTTCAGCGCTCTAATTTGCTGGAAACCATGCAAAGCCAGGGGCGTGATCAGCTGATTATTTGCGGCGTTTACGCGCATATCGGCTGCATGATGACCGCTTGCGATGCCTTTATGCACGATATTCAGGCCTTTTTTGTGGGCGATGCACTGGCTGATTTCTCTGCCAAAGAGCATCAAATGGCGCTGGATTACGTGGCGCAGCGCTGCGGCTATACCACTTCCACCACGGCTTTAATTCAGCAATTACAAGGTGGCAGCCTGCCTGCCTCAATTGATGAGCTGCGGCAAATTATCGCCAGCAGCTTGCAAATTCCTGCATCTGATTTGCACGATGACGACAATCTGATCGACTGGGGCCTGGATTCAATCCGGGTAATGAGCTTGCAGGAGAGCTGGAGAAGGGCGGGTACAGAGCTAAGCTTCGCCCAGCTTGCCGGGCAAGCCACACTGGCGGCATGGTGGGCTTTGTTGGTGACGTCTTAATAAACAGTGTTGCAAGAAAAAACGTCCACCTCTGCAGGTGGACGTTTTTTTTATCAGAAGCGGTAATCTACCGTCACGCCCAGCGTGCGGGGTGCACCTGCGTCTGCCTCGTGATTGCGGCTACCTTTGCGGTAAATCACATCGCTATTGAAGAGGTTTTTAACATAGGCACGTACTGCGTAATTGCCTTTGTCGTAACCCACTTGCAAATTAGCCAGGGTGTAATCGCCCGCTTTCAGCTGCTCTGTATTGCTTAAGTCTGAATAGTATTCGCCTGTATGGCTGATATCGCCATTCAGGAAGAAGCCCATATCAAACTTTTGCTTAAAGCCAAAGCTGGCAGACACCGGGGCTGCGTAGCCTAAGCGGTTTCCTTCAACGGAAGCGCTGCGAATATTGCTTTCGGTAATCTTGGTGCTTAATAAGCCTAAAGATGCAAAGAGCTGAAGCGAGGAATTGACGCTGGCGTCGGCGCTGACTTCCAGGCCATAGCTTTCTGCCTTAGGGATATTGGTAAAGTAATTATTTAGTAAGGCCTGATAGTCCTTATAGCGGTTGTAAAACAGATTGGCGTTTAAGGTCAGGCGTTTATCCAAGAAGCTGGAACGGCTGCTCAGCTCGATCGTATTGACTTCTTCTTTGCCGTATTCATAAAACTTGTTGTCGTCATAGTTAATGCTGCCCGCGCCCGGGGTATAGCCTTGGCGATAGGTCAGGCCAAACGATGTTTCGGGGGTGGCTTTGTAAATGATGCCAACTTTAGGCAAAAACATGGTTTCAGTGATATCGGTTTTGATCAGCGCCTCATTATTGGTGCCTGGCCATCCTAAAACATTACGTTTTTGGCTTTCACGCTCGATACGCCCGCCCAGATTCAGATCAAAACTGCTGTTTAAGGTGATGGTGGATTCACCAAATACAGCGAGGGTATCTACCTTATCTGTGCCAAAAAAGCCGCTGTTATAAGGGCTGGCGTTTAAATCCTGATGGCGGTCGTAGTAGTAAAACCCGGCCAGCGCGCTGACTCTGCCGCCTTGCGGATTGTAAATCAGGCGGGATTCCAGCGTGTTGCTGTTTTCATCCATTTGCAGCTGGAAGCGGTCAGCACCGCTTTCTTTAAAGGATGCATGGTATTTGCCACGGCTATAGAGCAGATGGCTGTTTAAACTCTCAGAGATTTTGTACTCAAGGTCTACGTTTGCCGTGGTTTTGGAAGAATCCTGAGTGCGGGTATTTACTTTGGAATTCAGCTTGGAATAGGTGCGGTCAGAATAATTAGCGCTGTTAATCCGGTTTAAGTATTCGCCTTCCTGATCGCGCTGGGATACGGTGAGCTTGGCCGAGAAATCAGGCATATTGCTTGGCGTCCAAAGCAATTTGGCGCGGACATTCTGGCGCTTGAAATCTGAAGGATCCCATGGCCAGGCGCCAGGGTATTCAACAAAACCCTTGCCTTTGATGCCTTCGGCGGCCAGACGGAAAGCCAGTTCATCTTGAACAATCGGGCCGGAAATCATGGCTGCGCCAAGTGTGCGGCCAGCTTCGTTTTCATAACCGGCACGCACTGCGCCTTCCCAGCTGGAAGTCGGATTTTTAGTGTTGACCACGATGGCACCGCCAATCGTGTTGCGGCCCTGAGTGGTGGATTGCGGGCCGCGCAAAATTTCGACCTGCTCTACATCCCACATACCAAAGTCTACATACTGCTGGCCGGACCATGTTTCCGGCGCGCCATCTACGCTGGTGCTGACGCGCGGGCGTGCACCAGAAATAAAGCTGAATACGCCTGTTGCCGGGCCAGTACCTTCCACGCCACGAATGTTTACGCCACCTGCGCCATTGATGTTGACGTTGGGCGCGCGGTTGCTTACTTCATAAATCGATGTGACATGGCCCTTATCCAGATCAGCACCGCTTAATACGGTGATGGCGGTGGTGGTTTCTTGCATGGAGCGGTTAATTTTTTCACCAGTTACCGTGACAGGCGCTAAGTAGGCGGTGTTGGCAATCAGCTGATAGCCCGCGCCACTGGCTACGGCTTGCAAGCCCGTATCGGCCAGAATGGCATTCAGCCCCTGCTGGCCTGAATAACGGCCATTGAGTGCAGGCCTTGTCCAGCCCTTAACTAAGCTTTCATCGATATTGAGCTTGATGCCAGATTGCTGGGAAAACTGTTTCAGCTGAGCGGATAAAGAGCCGGCCGGCAGCTGATAAACCTGCTCTGCTGCTGATGTATCCGCATAGGCCACGGCGCTTGCCCCGCCTAAGCCCGCAAGTGCCAGTTTGATTGCTAACAGTAATGTGTAATGCCGGGTTGGGTGTTTCATTCTTGTTTCCGTCAGAGATTGATGTGAGCGCTTGCTGGCGTAATGCCTTGGGCTTCAGGTCTTGCGGGTCATGTTGGAGCGAGGCAGTTCATTGCATATCCATTCAAATACCTTTCTTATTCATTTCAATTGCTTGCATTTTTATTGCAATAAATCAGCAGTTGTTTTCTAAATAGTGTGATTTTTAAGTGATATGTAATAAATTGCAGCTATGAAATGATAATACTTCTCATTACAATGTGCAATAATCCCTTTATGACAAGAGCAGCAAAAAGGATGAGTCGCAGTATGTTGTGCAAGCTAAATTCAGAAGCAAGCGAAGCCACATATTTATTGAAAGCAAGTGATGCTGGTAGTGAAAGCTGGTGGTTAAAGATTGCAGAGCAGGGCACGCCGCTTATTGAGGAGTGCGCTGATCACAGGGTTTGGGTGACGTTTCTATGGCGCGATCCGGCAGGCGATGAATCTTGCTCAGAGCTGGCACGGGTTTATATCGACGTTAATTCGGTGACCGATCACCACAGCGCAGACCCGCAATCGCTGGCCAGAATGGCAGGCAGCGATATCTGGTACTGGCAGGTGCAGCTGCCAGCAGACTGGCGGGGCAGTTATTGCCTGATACCCGTAGCGGCATCCCGGCTGCCGGATTTTTCAGCGCCGCCCTCTGCTGAGCAGGCCAGCCATCAGCGCAGCTGGTGGCGCTCAATCGCTGAGGCGGCAGAGGCAGATCCTTTGAATTTGCAATCTCCACGCGCTGGCGCATGGCGTACTGCAATGTCGGCGCTGCATTTACCAAAAGCGCCGCCACAGACTGCCTGGCTGTATGCAGACGGGCAAGACGAGGGTGATCCGGCCGGGCTTAAGCTGCTGGACTGGCACAGCGCCATGCTGGCAAATCAGCGCAGGGTCTGGGTTTATCAGACAGGAGAGCCAGATGGCGACCGCGCCCTTGTGCTGCTGCTGGATGGTCAGCACTGGGCTGAGCGTATGCCTGTGTATCCGGCGATTGACCGTGCCACTGCAGACGGGCAGCTGCCTGCCGCCGTATATGTGCTGATCGATGCAATTGATGGCGGGCAGCGCAGCCTCGAGCTGCCTTGCAACCCTCAGTTCTGGCTAGCCGTGCAAAGCGAGCTGTTGCCGCTGATTCAGCAAATTGCGCCTTGCAGTGATCAGCCGGAGCGCACCGTTATTGCCGGGCAAAGCTATGGCGGGTTGTCGGCCATGTACGCGGCCTTGCACTGGCCGGAGCGTTTTGGCTGCGTGCTCAGCCAGTCAGGCTCTTTCTGGTGGCCTTACCACGATATTTTAAAAATGCCGCTGAATCAGCCGGCTATCCGCAAGCCGGGGAGCAGGGGGCAGCTTGCCGAACAATTGCCAGGCCTGGCACCGGCGGCGCGGGCATTAAAGGTATTTCAGGAAGCAGGCAGCCGTGAAGACGTGATGATTGATGTAAATGAAACCATGCGCGATGCCTTAGTGCAGGCAGGCCATCAGGTGAGTTACCGCCTGTTTGAAGGCGGGCACGACTGGTTGTGCTGGCGGGGCGGCCTGCTTGAAGGGCTGAGCGGGCTATTAGCGCACTGCAAATAAATACCGTACTGAAGTCAGCCCATTTTAAAACCGGTTTTAAGCGGAGATTCAAAGTATGAGCAACGAGCAGGTTAATCCTTTTGATGATGAAAGCCAGGATTTTTTTGTGTTGAAAAACGCCTTGGGCCAATACAGCCTGTGGCCTGATTTTGCTGCGGTGCCTGCAGGCTGGAATAAGGTATTGGGGCCGGAAAGCCATGCCCGCTGCCTTGAATATATTGAGCTGAACTGGCTGGATATTCGCGTCACCCAGTCTGTGCATTAATTTTGCCCGCAGCGGGTCTACTTTTAAAGGGAATAGGCATCTTGTTAAGTACTGTTACGCAGAACTCCTCAGCAGAAAGCGGGCTGGAATTGCCCATTGTTGGATCACAACTGGGCATTTGGCTGGCCGATCAGATATCGCCGCTAAAAAATGGCTATACCGTTGCGCATTATACGGAGCTGCAAGGCGCATTGGACGTGGCCTGCCTGCAACGTGCTGTAAGGCAGGGGCTGAGCGAAGCAGATACGCTGCACGCGCGGTTTCGGGAAGGTGATTCCGGCCCCGTGCAATATTTACCGCTGGCCGTGGATGCAGATTGTCTGCCTGATGCCGAATTCTTAGATTTAAGTGATCAAAACGATGCGGGCGCTGCGGTGCTGGCGCTGATGCGTGCAGATCTTGATCAGGCCGGGGCGGCTGATTCGGGCCAGGCGCTGTACCGGCATATTATTTTTAAGGCGGGCAATGAGCGCTGGTTCTGGTATCAGCGCTATCACCATGTGTGCGTTGACGGCTATAGCTTTAGCGCGCTGACACGGCGGATTGCGGCAATTTATACCGATTTGCAACAAGGCCATGCGGTCAGCGCCACGCCCTTTGTCTCTTTTGCCCGCGTGGTGGATGAGTACCTGGCCTATCAGCAGTCTGCGCTTTACCAGCGCGACCGCCAGTTCTGGCAGGACTACAGCGCTGATTTGGCACAGCCGGTTTCTCTGACTGCCCATCATGGCGGCCAGTCTTTTGCCAATGTAAATGCCTTAAAGCAAAGCTTTCAGCTGCAAAGAAGCACGGGCCTGCCGGCTGATGTGAGCGAGCCAGAATTACTGATGGCGGGCATTTTTGCTTATTTATCTAGGATGACCGGCTCGGCAAGGCCGGTATTGGGCGTGCCATTTATGCGCCGCATGGGGTCTGCCGCGCTGAATGCTATTGGCCCTGTGGTGAATGTATTGCCATTGCAGCTCAGAGTGGATACGGGGCTAAGCCTGTGTGAGCTGGCCAAACGCCTGGCTTTGGAGCTGCAGCGGGTACGCAGGCACCAGCGTTATGACGCTGAGCAGGTGCAGCGCGATATGGGAGCAGGCCGCCGCCCCTTGTACGGGCCAGGTATTAATTTAAAGATTTACGAGCAAAGCCTGCAATTGGGCAGCTTGCAAGCCACGACGCATATTCTGGCTGCAGGCCCGGTTGATGATCTGGAGTTCGGTATTGCGCTGGAAGAGCAGCAGCTGGTGCTTAGCCTGACAGCTAATCCAGATCGCTATCAGCCTGAAGAGCTGGTATTACATTGTGAACGTTTAAGCGCATTTTTAAATGCCCTGATGGCCAGCCCGCATGCGCCGATTGATACGCTGGCCTTATTAGCCCCTGCCGAAACAGCAAGGCTGGAAAAATGGTCAGCCGGGCCTGCGATTGCACTGCCAGAAATCAACACCGTTATTGATTTGTTTCAGCAGCAGGCTTTGCAATCTGCCGGGTATAAGGCGCTGGTTTTTGGGGCGGAAACGCTGGATTTTAGCGGGCTAAGCGCAAAAGTAGCGCGCCTTGCCCGCCTGCTGATGCAGCAAGGGATAGGTCGGGGCGATATTGTGGCCATTGCTTTGCCACGCAGTGTGGATTCGGTGGTGTCTGTGCTGGCGGTATTGTCGGCAGGCGCGGCTTATTTACCGCTGGATCTGGATTACCCCAAAGATCGTTTGGCCATGCTGTGCGACGATGCGCAGCCCGCGCTGCTGCTGGCTTTAAGTAATTGCGATTTGCTTTTGCAGGCACAGGCTTTATATCTTGATTCACCGGATTGCATGGCGCAATTGTCTGCTTTATCTGCTCTGCCGCTTAGCGATAGCGATAGGGCTGCGCCACTAAATAAGGCGGATCCTGCCTACATTATTTATACCTCCGGATCGACCGGTAAGCCTAAGGGAGTGATGGTTAGCCACGGCAGCTTGCTTAATTTACTGATCTCTCATCAGCATGGCTTTATTGCAGACATGATGCAGCGCCTTGGCGGGCGCAGAGTGCGTGCGGCGCATAGTACTTCATTCTCATTTGATGCTTCGTGGGAGCCGCTGTTCTTTTTACTTTTGGGCCATGAGCTGCATCTTTGCGATGAAGAATTGCGGCGCGATGCTCAGGCCTTGCACGAATTTATTCAGGCGCAGCAAATCGATATGCTGGATGTGCCGCCACCGGTATTACAACAATTGCTCGCTTGCGGTTTGGCCGTGGCCAACCATGTGCCGGATCTGATTCTGATTGGCGGCGAGGCGGTGTCTCCGGCGCTGTGGAATGAGCTGCGCCAGTATCCCCGGCTGCATGTTTATAATTTTTATGGCCCTACCGAATACACCATCGATGCCTTAGGTGCTTGCGTGTCGCAGGCAAAGCAGCCGGTCATCGGCCGGCCTGTGGCTAATACTCAGGCTTATGTGCTTAACCATGCCTTGCAAAAAGTAGCGCAGGGCGTGGTGGGTGATTTATATCTGGCGGGTGAAGGAATGGCGCTGGGCTATTTGCGCCGCCCCGGCCAAACCGCCAGCCGCTTTGTGGCAAATCCTTTTGCAGAAGGGCGGATGTACCGCACGGGTGATTTAGTCCGCTGGCGCAGCGACGGGCTGCTGGAGTTTATCGGCCGGGCCGATTTTCAAATCAAGGTACGCGGTTTTCGGATTGAGCCGGGCGAAGTAGAACACGCCCTGCTTAAGCTGCCAGGGGTGAAGGGCGCTGTGGTAATTGCTGAGCCGCTTGGGGCAAGCCACCGTCTGATTGCCTACTGCACGGCAGAGCACGATGCGCCGGGCTTAAACCTTGATTTACTTGCCAGGCTGGCCGGGCAGCTGCCCGATTATATGGTTCCGTCAGCGCTAATGATCCTGCCTGCCTGGCCTTTGAATGTGAACGGCAAAATCGACAAAGAGGCGCTGCCCAAACCCGCTCAGCAAAGCCAGAGCCGTCCGGCTGCCAGCGATGCCGAGCACTTGCTTTGCAATGGCGTAGCTAAGGTGCTGGGGCTGGAAATCCTTGGCCCGGATGATGATTTCTTTCATTTGGGCGGGGATAGTATTTCGGCAATGGCGCTGGGCTCAGAGCTAAGACGCGCTGGGTTCTTACTCAGGCCGCGCGATGTGTTTTCCCAGCGCACGCCCGCCAGAATGGCCACCATTTTAGAGCGGCTGGACAGCGCACCCACAGCAGGCAGCGAGGCAACAGGGCGCTTGGGGCGCTTGCCAATAGTGAGCTGGTTTGCTGAGCATTACGGGCTGGACAGATGCTTTGCTCAGGGTGTGCTTTTGCGTATTCCAAAGGAAATTCAGCCTGCTCATTTGCACACCGCACTGCACGCTCTGCAACGCAGCCACCCGGTTTTACGCGCCAGGGCGGATGAACAGGGTTTGCTGCTCACGGCCGATTGGGATACAGCCCAGCCAGAGCAGCAGCAATTACTGCCGCAGGATGATTTCTCTGCCGTGATGGATGCCCGGTTTGCAGCGGCCTGCGCCAGCTTAAAACCCTCAGCCGGAAAAATGATGCAGGCAGTGCATTTTGCCGGGGAAGCCGAAAGCTTTCTGATGCTGGTGCTGCACCATCTGCTGATTGATGGCGTGTCATGGCGAATTTTGCTGGCCGATTTGCAAGAGGCCAGTGAGGCTGCGCTGAATAATACGGCGGCGCTGCTGCTGCGTGAATCATGCACGGTGCAGGATTGGGCGCAGCGGCTGGCCGGGCAAATCCCTGCACGCCGTGCGGAGCTGGCACTGTGGCAGGCTGCGCTGGCCGGGCCGTCTGGCGGGCGGGTGTTAGATCCTGTACGGGATACCTATGGATCGGCAAGCCAGAGCCGTACTTTGCTGGATGCCGGTTTAAGCGCAGCGCTTTTATCTGATTTGCCCGCTGCTTATCAGGCGCAGATTGAAGAGCTGATGCTGCTTGCGGTGTCCTTAGCGTATAGCGAGGTATTTGCCAGCCCGCGCGTCAGTGTTTCGCTGGAATCTCATGGCCGCCAGCTTGATGACGGCCATGCAGATTTAAGCCGCACCATAGGCTGGCTGACCAGCGAATATCCGCTGGCGATTGAGCTGAAAAACCTGGATCTGGCGGGTGTAGCGGCAGGAAGCCATGCGGCAGCAGAGGCAGTAAAGGCCATCAAGCGCAGCACCCGTGCGATTGCAGATAAAGGGCTGGGCTATGGCATTTTGCGTTATCTGGATGATGAAAACGGCCCTGCCCTTGCAAAGCTGGAAGCCGCTAACCGGCCACAGTTCTTATTCAATTATCTGGGGCGCTTTACGGGCGCGGCCGAATTTTGGGCCCCGCAAAGCACGGCAGGATATTTTGCCGATGCGTTTGCGGTGCATACCGACCCAACGATGCCTTTGCTCTATGGTTTGGAAGTTAATTTATTTACAGAAGAAAGCAGCAGCGGCCCGCAACTGGCCCTGAACTGGACATGGGCGACGGCGCTGTTTAGCAAGGCTGAAATAGCCGCCCTGCATCAGCGCTTTACCGCCTATGTGGCAGGCTTGATGCACTTTGCCAAGGCCCGGCCTTTGCTGGCGCTTGATACGCTGGTAGGGGTGGAAACGCCGGTAAGCGATTCGGCGCTGCACGCTTTAAGCCAGCGCTACGGGCCACTGGCGGCGGTTTTACCCGCTTTGCCTTTGCAGGAAGGCCTGTTGTTTCATGCCCAGCTGGGCGATGCAGGCAGCAAATACAACTCGATTACCCGCATTGAGCTGCTTGGCCCGCTGGATACCGAAAGACTGCGCGATGCGCTGGAAGCGGTGCTTGATCGCCATCCTCAGCTGGCGGCGATGTTTGATGATGAATCGGGCAGTTTACAGCTCTTGCCTTTGGTGAGTGGCCACGGGCGCCGCTGGCCATGGGCGCAGCAGGATATCAGCCACTTAAGCAAGGCGGAGCAGCAGGCTGAGCTGGCACGATCAGAGCAGCAGGAATTAAACCGTGATTTTGTGATTGGCGGCGCAGATATTCTGCTCAACGCGCTGCTAATCCGCCAGGGCCATCATCAGCACACACTTTGCTTAACGGCACATCATCTGGTGGTGGATGGCTGGTCTACGCCAATTCTGCTGGGTGATTTGCTGCGCGCCTACGGGGATGGCACTTTAGCCGCCACCCGTGTGGATTATGCAACGGTGGTGAAGCAACTGGCAGCCCGTCCGCTGGCGGCCACCAGGGCGATCTGGACAGATGTACTGGCCGGGGTGAAACCAACCGTGTTATTTGGCGATAATCCTGAGCCCGGCAAGGTGAATACCCTGGAGCTGGTGGTGCCAGATGCGCTGGAGCAAGCCTTAACTGCAAAGGCGCGTCAGCAGGGTTTAACGCTTAATTCCATGATGCAGGGAATGTGGGCTGCACTGCTTTCAATCATGAGCGGGCGTAATGATGTGGTGTTCGGCTCGCCCGTATCGGGGCGTTTTAGTCCCGGCGTGGAAGAGCATATTGGCTTATTTAGTAATACCCTGCCCGTGCGCGTGCGACTTAATCCGCATCAGCCTTTGCTCGCCCAATTAGCCGCCGTGCAGGCTCAGCAGATTCAGCTGCTGGAGCACGATGGCCTGGGCCTGGGTGAAATCCAGCGCCTGGCAGGAGCGCCCACCTTATTTGATACCCTGCTGGTGGTAGAAAACTACCCGGAGCAGGATGAATTGCTGGCGCGGGATTACCACGGCTTGCGGGTAGGTGCGCTGCGAAACCGCGGCTATACCCATTATCCTTTAACCGTTCTGGTGCTGCCGGGCCAGCAATTACGCCTCGTGATTGAATACCGGGATGTGGTGCAGGATGTGGCCCGGTGGGCAGAGCGGATTTTAATGCTGCTGAGCCATCTGGCTGATGATGCTGATCTACCATGGGCTGCTTTCAAACCGCAGATTCAGGCCGAGCAGGCCCTGATTCAATCCCTGAATGCAACCGATACCCCGCTGCCCGCTCATACCCTGTGTGATTTACTGCAGGCGCAGGCAGAGCGGACGCCGGATGTTGTGGCTTTGCAGGATGTGGAAAGATCGCTCAGCTACCGGCAAATGCGGCTGGAGGTGGCGCAGCTTGCCGGGCACTTGCAAGCCGCAGGCGTGGGTGCGGGTGATATTGTGGCAGTGGCTCTGCCCCGCTCGGCTCATCTCAGCTTGGCTTTAATGGCGGTGCTGGAAGCGGGCGCTGCTTATCTGCCGCTGGATGTGGGCTACCCGGCTGAGCGGCTGAGCTATATGGTGGCAGACGCTAAGCCGCGTTTAATCATCAGCGACAGCACGCTGGCCGCCCGTTTTGCGGGAATGGGGCCGCTGCTGCTGGCAGACCGCCTGCCAGGGCAAGCGCCGCAGCAGGCTGCGGTGATGCTGACGCCAGATCATGCTGCCTATCTTTTATATACATCGGGATCGACTGGTCACCCCAAGGGTGTGCTGGTTTCGCACCGCGCTATTGTGAACCGGCTGGTCTGGATGCAGCATGAATACGCCCTGCAGGCCGACGATGTAGTGCTGCAAAAAACCCCGTGCAGCTTTGATGTTTCAGTATGGGAATTCTTCTGGCCCTTAATGTACGGTGCCAAACTCTTTATGGCGCCGCCTGAAGCGCATAAAGACCCGGAAGAACTACTGGCACTGATTGCTGAGCAGCAGATTACAACGCTGCATTTTGTGCCTTCGATGCTGGCCGCTTTTATTGCCCAGCCTAATGCCTTATCGCCAGATTGCGCCAGCCTGAGACGTGTATTTTGCAGCGGAGAAGCGCTGCCCCGCGAGCTGGCTGATCGCTATGCGGCGCTGATTGCCGCACCCCTGCATAATCTTTACGGGCCAACCGAGGCGGCAGTGGATGTGACATACAAACCTGCGCAGGATAAAGACGTGGGCACAGCACGCGCGAGCAGCGTGCCTATTGGCCGCCCCGTCTGGAATACTCAGCTGCGCGTGCTGGATGCCTATTTGCGCGAAGTGCCGCTGGGTGTGGCAGGTGATTTATATCTAACCGGTGTGCAACTAGCAGATGGCTATTTAGGGCGAGCAAGCCTAACAGCAGGGCGTTTTGTGGCAGATCCTTTTGCTGCGGGCGGGCGGATGTATCGCACAGGAGATGTGGTGCGCTATCTGCCAACGGGCGATGTTGAATACCTTGGCCGTAGCGATGATCAGCTAAAAATTCGTGGCCAGCGCATCGAGCTGGGCGAAATCGAGGCGGCGCTCTTGCAGCAGCCGGGCATTGCCCGTGCTGTGGTGCACGCGCGTTTACTGGGTGTGCAGGTGGCAGCAACAGGCGCGGATGCCCGCCAGCTGCTGGCCTATGCCATTGCGGAAGACTGCCAGTCACCCCCTGATCCCCAGGCCGTGCTTGCGGCGCTGGCGCAAGTGCTTCCCGCCTATATGGTACCGGTGGCGCTGGTTTATCTGAGCGAGTTTCCATTAAGCGCCAATGGTAAGCTGGATCGCAAAGCCTTGCCCGAGCCTGTTTTAATGGCGAATTCTGCCCGCCGTGCGCCAAGGGCAGGTCTGGAGAGCCAGATTGCGAATGTCTTTGCGCAAATACTCGGGCAATCGCTTATTTCTGCCGAAGATGATTTCTTTATGCTGGGCGGCCATTCCCTGATGGCGATGCGTTTAGCGGCTGCTTTGCGCAGTGAACTCAAGCGGCCGGTGTCTGTTGGGCAAATTATGGTGGCGTCCAGCGTGCAAAAGCTGGCCGCGCTGCTGAGCGATGAGCAGCAGGCGAATGACCCGAATAACGCAGGCTTTGGCGAAGTGCTTTATTTGCGGGCTGGCCTTGGCAAACCGCTGTTCTTTATCCATCCAGCTTCCGGTTTTGCATGGCAATACAGCGGCTTTGCCCGCCAGCTTTCCGGCCAGTGGCCTTTAATTGGCTTGCAGTCGCCAAGGCCGGACGGCGTGATTGCCACTTGCGCCAATATGGATGAAGTGTGCGATCGGCATCTGGCTAATTTACTGCGCATTCAGCCGCAAGGCCCGTATCACTTACTGGGCTACTCTTTTGGCGGCGCGGTGGCGCACGGGCTGGCGGCAAGGCTGCAGGCTATGGGTGAGCAAGTCGCTTTCCTGGGGTTGTTTGATATGTATCCCCCCGAAGAGCAGGATTGGACCGCGCCTTCGGAAGAAGAGGCCAATACCGAGCTGGACAGGGAGCGCGAGCAATTTATGCTGGCGGCAGAAGAGGGCGCAGATGAATTTATGCTGCGTGAAAAAACCGAGATGTTTGAGCAGATTGTGGCCAACTACGCGGATGCCGTGCGGCTCTTATCCAGCGCACACTCCTCCCGTTTTGATGGCAAAGCACAGCTGTTTGTAGCCAGCCGCACACTGCCCGCAGATTGGGATATTCAGGCCCGCTGGGCGGCTTATGTGGAAGAGCTGGAAGCCCACTACCTGGACTGCGCCCACGAGGATATCGTCTCGCCCGAATCCCTGACGGTGCTAGGGCCTTTGCTTGATCAGATCCTGACTAAAACGCTGAGCTGATAAAAAATACCCCGCTGATACGAGGGCGGGGTATTTTTTTTGTATTGGTTTGATCAGCGCAAATGCGGCCTGCCGCGCGGGATAATCATTGGGGTGTGGCTGACCGGATCGTCGATAATCAGGCAGGGCAGGCCAAAGACGTTTTCTACCAGCTCTGGCGTCATGATCTGGCGGGGCGTGCCTGTGGCGACGATTTGCCCTTCTTTCATTACGATCAGCTGGCTGGCGTAGCGGCAGGCGTGGTTCAGATCGTGCAATACCGCCACCAGGGTGCGGCCTTGCTCATTCAGGGTGCGAAACAGCTCCAGTAGCTCAATCTGGTGGGCAATATCCAGATAGGTTGTGGGCTCATCCAGCAGCAAAATGGATGTTTGCTGGGCCAGTGCCATCGCCACCCAGACGCGTTGCCTTTGCCCGCCAGACAGCGCGTCTACATTTTGCCCGGCAAGCTCCGTGATGCCTGTGGCTTGCATTGCGCTGGCCACGGCGTCTTCGTCGCTGCGGCTCCATTGCCGCAGCAGGCTTTGGTGCGGGTAGCGGCCACGGGCAACGAGATCGGCCACACAAATGCCTTCGGGCGCGGTGGAAGATTGCGGCAGAAGGCCAAGTTGTGTGGCTACAAATTTAGCCGGGTAATGGTGGATATCTTTGCCATCGAGGCTGATTTGCCCTGTGGAGGGTTTGATCAGCCTTGCCAGGCTGCGCAGCAGCGTTGATTTGCCACAGCCATTGGGGCCGATAATCACAGTAAAAGCATCATCGCTGATTTGCAGGTCAAGCTGATCGCAAATCACGCGCTGCCCGTAGCCCAGCTGCAGGTTTTTACCCTTTAAGCGGCTGGCGGCGGGGGCGGTTTGGGTTAGCATTGCGGTCATATACGTTTTGCTTCACAGAGTAAGAGCCAGATCAGATAAACCCCGCCAATACTTACCGTGATAACGCCTACCGGGAATTGTTGGGGGAAGAATAAATGTTGCGCGGTGATATCTGCCAGCAGCAGCAGCAGAGCGCCCATTAAGGCCGAAAGATACAGAGTTGTCGTGTTGCTTATCCGGTTCACAATTTGCGGTGCAACAAGGGCAATAAAGGCAATGGGCCCGGTGGCGGCTGTGGCTGCGGCAATCAGGGCCACGCCGAGCGCCATCAGCTGCAGACGGGTGCGCTCGGCAGGGATGCCTAATGCGCTGGCGCTATCGTCGCCCATTTCTAATAGCTGCATCCTGCGGCCAAGCAGCAGGGCCAGCAGCATACAGCTAAGGCAAAAAGCCGCAGCAGGCAGGCCTTTGGCCCATGACATGCCATTGAGCGATCCTGCTGCCCACAGCGCCACACTCATGGCCGCTTCAAGGCTGCCGGTAATGCTGAGCCAGGTATTAAAGGCTGCCAGCATGGCGCTGACGGCAATCCCGGTAATAATCAGCCTGAAGCCGTGTATGCCTTGCCGCCAAGCCAGCAAATAAACCAAGAGTGCCGTCAGCAGCCCGCCAATAATAGCGCCGGTGGCGATCTCCAGATAACCGCCGTTTAAAAGGATGATGGTGATTAGCGCGCCGGTATGTGCGCCTGTGCCAAAGCCAATCACATCGGGGCTGCCCAGCGGGTTTCGTACCAGCGATTGAAAAATGGCCCCGCTCATGCCCAATGCCGCGCCAATCACCAGCGCCATTAATACGCGTGGCAGCCGCCATTGATTGATGACAATCATGGCTCGGCTGCTGCCTTCGCCTTTGAGCGCAGCAAAGACTTCTGCGTTTGAAAATGATAATGCTCCCAGCTTTAAGGCCATCACTCCCAGCAGCAGGCAGGCCAGCGCAAGAATAAAAGCGAGGCGCAGCCCGGCAAGATTGAGGCGGAAGCTGATGGCTCCATCCGGCCTGCCAATGAGGATAGTGCGGCGCGCCATCATGTGCGCACCTGCTTGCGGGCCAGCCAGATCAGCATTGGTGCGCCCACAAAGGCGGTGACAATTGATACGCGCAACTCGCCGGGCACCAGCAGGCGGCCCACCATATCGGCCCCGAGCAGCAAAATGGGGGCAAGTAAAATGGTCAGTGGCAAGATCCGCCGCTGATCCGGGCCAACCAGCCAGCGCGCCACCTGCGGGATCATCAGGCCGATAAAACCAATTGGCCCCGCAATGGCCGTTGTTGCGCCTGTGAGCAGGGTAATGGCCAAAATGCTGAAGGCCTGCGTGATCCAGGGCCGTGTACCCAGTGTTACGGATAATTCTGCGCCCATGCTGAGTGCATTCAGCGGCCTTGCTAATAAAAGTGCTAATACGCTGCCGGTGATCATGGCGGGTAAGACCATCAGGACCAGATCCAGATTACGTACATCCAGCGTGCCTGCATTCCAGTAGCGGATACGATCAAAAGCCATGGGGTTAAACAGCACCAGCCCCGAAGAAATACCGTGCATGACCGCGCCAATCGCCACACCCGCCAGAATAAAGCGGCTGGGGTCCAGCCTGCCCACACTCCAGACGCCAATAAAATAAACCAGAAGTGTGGTGATTAAAGCGCCCGCGCAGGCAAAGCCAACAAAGGCGGCAGGCTGCTGGATATTAAATAGCGCTACGGCAAGCACCACCGCAAAGCTGGCCCCTGCATTCACCCCAAGCAAGCCGGGATCTGCAAGCGGATTACGCGTCAGCGCCTGGATCAGTGCACCGGTGAGGCCCAGTGCGGCTCCGGCAAACAGGCCAAGCAGCGTTCTGGGCAGCCTGCTCTCCAGCACAATAATGCTGTCCGGGTGTTGGGCTGCGCCAAAAAAGCTGTCGTAAACCACGGCCAGCGGGATGGGCTTGGCCCCCATGGTCAGGCTAAGCAGCACAAAAAAGCAGAGCAAGATAAACACTAAGGCATATCGGGAGCGGTTTTTTTGCCTCGGAAAAGGGGCGGGCGCAGCGGAATTAAGCATTAAATGAGAATGTTAATCATATTCATTTCGATGCTTAATGATACCATAGCCGTCAAGCTGGTGACAGATTTCGCCTTGCGCTGCTCCCGATTCTTTTTCTTTTTTGGATTTCTTATGAGTAAACCCGGATCGTCTATTTTTGTTGATTTCAGTCTGCTTAAAAATAATTCAAACTTTCGGTCTGTTTTTATAGCGCGTTTAATTTCTGTGCTCTCTCTAGGCATGCTCACTGTGGCGGTGCCGGTGCAAATCCATGCGCTGACTGGCTCGGCATTGCATGTAGGGATGGCGGTAGCGCTGGATGGCGTGGGGATGTTTGTAGGGCTGATGTGTGGCGGTGTGCTGGCTGATCGCTACGACAGGCGCAAGCTGATTCTGATGGCCCGCAGCTTGTGCGGTATTGGCTTTTTAGTGCTGGCTTTGAACAGCTTTATTTCAGCGCCCTCTCTGCTGGCACTCTATCTGGTTGCGGTCTGGGATGGTTTTTTTGGGGCACTTGGAATCACGGCCCTGATGGCGAGTATTCCGGCGCTGGTAGGGCGTGAAAATCTGCCGGCGGCAGGCGCATTAAGCATGCTGACCGTTCGTTTGGGGGCGATTTTGTCCCCGGCCATTGCCGGTGTGGTGATTGCTTTGGCAGGGGTAAGCTGGAACTACCTGCTGGCAGGGCTTGGCACCCTGTGCACATTAATTCCTTTGCTGCGTTTGCCTTCCATGAAAGCGGCTGCGGGCCAGCCTCAGCATCCCTTGCGTGCCTTAGCCGATGGCGTGTGCTTTTTGCAGCAAAGCCCCGTGGTTGGGGCCGTGGTGGTGATGGGCACTTTACAAACATTATTAAGCTCGGTGCGGGTGATGTTTCCGGTGCTGGCTCTGGCTGTGTATGGCGGCGGTGCTTTTGAAGTGGGCCTGATGTATTCGGCGGTGCCGCTGGGGGCGATGACGGGTGCGTTTACCAGTGGCTGGGTGGCGCGGGTACAGCGGCCGGGCTTGTCACTGATTACTGCGGTGATCTCAGCGGCGCTGGCGATTGTTGTGTTTGGCCTGATTACTCATCTGCCATCGGGCCTGGTGGCGCTTGTTGTATTTGGTTATCTGGGCTCGATCAGCTCTTTATTGCAGTTCACCTTAGTGCAGCAGCACACGCCGGATCATTTGCTGGGGCGGATAAACAGCCTGTGGAGTGCTCAGGATGTGGTGGGGGATTCAGCAGGGGCTTTGGGGCTGGGGGCTTTGGCCCGTGCATTTGCGCCACTGATGGCAGTGTGCTCTTTTGCGGGCGGCGTTGCGCTGACCGGGGCCATGCTGGGGCTTGGGTTTAGTGGTTTGCGGCGCTTGCAGAATCCCCCGCCAGAGGCTGAGCTGCCAGATGCGGCATCTGAGGCGGCTCATTAAAGCAATGTTTGCCTAGCTGCCTGAATACGCCAGCCAGGCTGCTGTTTACTTAAAGTGCTGCTCAATCCGCTTCAGCATATTGCTGGCGCTGTAGTAATCCATGCGAAAAGTATCCAAGCCTACGGCATAAACGCGATTGTTGGATATGGCCAGATTTTGTTGCAGAAACTTATTATTTTTGACTTTGGCTACGGTTGAATCATCGGCGGTAAACAGCAGCATGGTTTTGCCCTGCAGCCCTGCAGAGAATTTTTCACCCGTTAGCTGGGTGAAGTCCTTGCGTATGCCCATGCTGGTATCGCCTTTGGCTGCATCCGGAATAGTCGCAAGTGTAAAGCCCAGATCCAGCAGTAGCCGCCCTTGTGCGGAGTTGGTAGTCCATACATTGGCGCCAGAGTTATCTTCGTAGTAAACCATGGCGTTTACGGGCTGGGGCGGGAGATGGATTTTTTGTTTTGTGGCACTGAGCTTGCTGCTGAAGTCTTTGATTGCTGCCGCTGCATCTTGCTCGTGGCCGGTAATGGCCCCCAGCTGGGTGGCAATCGCTTGCCAGTCTTTATCGTCATAATGAATGATCACTGTTGGGGCAATCTGGTTGAGCTGATCATAAATTTTACGGGCAGAATCGCCGCCGGTTGCAGACACAATAATCAGATCAGGATTGGCTGCAGCAATGGTTTCAGCATTGGGCTCGCCATGGTAAAGCGGCTCTACTTTGCGCTCTTTAGCGATATGCGCCCATTGGCGGAAAAACCCCTGCTCATCTGAGGTTACGGTGTTAACCGCTCCGGTGCCGCTGCCAATCACAGGGGCATTAATGGTGAGCAGCGTGCCGGTAAGCGTCACACTGGTCGATACAATCCGCTGGGGCGGGGCCTTGATGGTGAGCTTGCCCTGAGGTGTGTCGAAAGTGCGTGGCCAGCCGCTGGTCTGCGTTTCGGCTGCAGTTGTTTTTGAGCCGGAATCGCAGCCTGCAAGCAGGGCCGCGCCAATAAGCATAAAGGCCAGAAGGCCGTGTTTTGTATTCACTGAAAGACTCGCTTGTGTGGTTTTTGCTGGCGTCAGGGGAAAGAGCCTGTAAATGAAGCTGGCGCTTACAGCCTTATTAATTATTTTAATACGAATAATTATTATTCGTATTAAAATATTGCTTCAGACGGCCTGAAAAGCGTCTTGTGCCACCAGAAAACAACAAGGAAAGCCCTCTTATGCAAGATCAGCTTTATCGTGGAAAAGTAGCCATTGTGACCGGAGCGGCCCAAGGGATTGGTGCGGCTGTTGTGCAGGCTTTAGGCCGCCAGGGTGCGATCGTTGCAGCACTGGATATTCAGGCGGAGCGCTTACAGGCTGCGGCTTTGCAATATCGGGTTGAAGGTCTGGCGGTGCATGCTTATCCTGTGGATATGCGTAGCAGCAGCCGGATTAGCGAGGTGGTTGGGCAAATTGAAGCTGAGCTGGGGCCGGTTGCTGTGCTGGTGAATGCTGCAGGCATATTGCATATGTCGGCCATCTGCGCGATGAGCGATGAAGATTGGGAAAACACCTTTGCGGTGAATACGCATGGCCCCTTTTATTTATCCAGAGCCGTGGCGCAGCGTATGATTCCGCGCCGCAGCGGTGCGATTGTCACGGTAGGATCAAATGCGGCTGAAGTGCCGCGGCTGCAAATGGCGGCCTATGCCGCATCTAAGGCGGCGGTGGGGCATTTTACCAAGTGCCTGGGGCTGGAGCTGGCTGAATACGGCATACGCTGTAATATTGTCTCCCCCGGCTCTACCGATACGGCCATGCAGCGCCAGCTTTGGCAGGATGAAAGCGATGTGCAAAAAGTGATAGCAGGCTCTTTGCCAGGCTATCGCACAGGTATTCCGCTGGGGCGGATTGCGGATGCGGAGGATATTGCCGCATCGGTACTCTTTTTACTCTCGCCCGGTGCCCGCCATATCACCATGCATAATTTGTGTGTGGATGGCGGGGCGACGTTGGGTATTTAACCGGAAAAATGTGTGCTGAAGATCTGGCGTGTCTATCTGGATGATGCAGCCTGGCTGAGCGGGCCAGGGCTGGCTGTGCTGGATGAGCAGGAGCATCAGCGCTGGCAGAGCCTGCGCAGAGCGCTTGATGCGAACCGTTATGCGGCCGCACATATTGCTTTACGCGCTGTTCTGGCCAGTGAGCTGGACTGCTTACCAGCCGATATCCGCTATCAGCATAATCCATGGTGCAAGCCATTTTTGCACCATGGCCCGGCATTTTCATTAAGCCACAGCGGGGGGATTGCCCTGATTGCTTTGCAGCCCCTGGGGCCTTTGGGAATAGATATCGAGCTGCATAATAATGACACTGATCCGGATTGGTTCAGTGATTTCCAAAGCCCTGCGGAGTTGAGGAAAATAGCTCAGCCCTTAAGCGCCGCACAGGCTTTAAAGCTGTGGGTGCGCAAAGAGGCAGTGCTCAAGGCGTTTGGGCGGGGTTTGCATTTACCCATGTCGCAAGTGGTGCTGCCGCAGGGCGAAAACCGGCGCATGCGGGCAATGATTCATTGCGAAAGTGAAAACACCCTTTGGCATCTTTATGATTTGGATGTGGGTATAGAGGCTTTGGCGGCTTTAGTCAGCCGCCGCAGTTATACCGCTCAGGAATTACAGGTGAAGGACTGGCCTGCAGTTTAGCTTTGGCCCCGCTCACTGATGATCTCGCCAAGGCATTCGGGGCAAAAGCAATCGCCCGATGCGCCGGATGGCGATAACACCGGCGGAAAATCCATACACCAGCATCCCCCGTTCTGCCCGCCGCTGCCGCAGCTAAATTCTGAACCGCAGCGCTGACATTGTTTGTTGATTAAAGGCAGGGCCAGCAAGCGTTGCCAGACGATGGTTTTTTCTGCATCTGTTGCTGCAGACCAGAGGCGAATCTCATCCAGGGTACGGCGGCAACCCGTACAGGTTTGTGCGTCGTCCAGCTTGCACTGGCCAATGCATGGCGAGGGAACAGGGGTTTCAGACATGATCAGATCAGGCGGGCAAATAACGATTTTACCAGCCAGGCTCTGATCTTCTGCAAAATCCTTTTTTATTGCTCTATGTCGAAATACACATTTTTTAGCTGATGCGCTTCGCTTTCAGACAGATCGGCCAGATGATGCAGCGCGTTTTCTGCCGCAACCAAGGGCGGGGGCGGAGCGTTGGAGGTCTTTTCTTCAAACTGAATCACGCCTGCCATTTTCCACTCGCCATCAATACGCTTGAGTTGATAGCTGGTGCAATATTCCCACGGGCTGCCATCGGTGAGCAGTACCCGCCAGCGCAGCCTGGCAGTGGCCAGCGTGGGTGTAATTTTCAGCATACTGAGGATGGTGTAGCGTGCGTTGTGAAAGCCTTGGTTTTTATACCAGTCAAATAATATGCATGTGGTGTGATAGAGCTCTTCCAGCTTGGGCCAGTCGGTTTTTTCCCCGTTGATTAAGGAAAAGAACGGCAGGCAAAACATATCCGTTACGCCATCCACATCCAGCTTTGCGTAGACTTTGGAAAAAACCTCAAAGAATGCTTCCAGATCTTCTGTTTCATCCATGCTGCACCAAGACTTAGTCCCATGAAAATTATTAATGCCAATGGTATAGGGAAAGTATTGCAATGAAAACAAGAAAGTAAGTAGAAAGCCTTACTGTGGCTTTCTGGATAATATAGCGCTTTATTGGCCGTGGATTGGGCCTGCAATGCGCTATAAACGGGCCCGCTGAGATGGCTGAAAGACGGATTTTTACCGGGTGGCTTACAAATTTTTGCTAAAGGCTTCACAAAACAAAATTCTTCATGTAGTATGCCGATCTCTTCAGGGGAGTCGCCAAGTTGGTTAAGGCATCGGATTTTGATTCCGACATGCGAAGGTTCGAATCCTTCTTCCCCTGCCAAGAGCAAAATAAGCCGCGTAATGAACTGACCCCAATTAGTTGGACAGTATAAAAGCTAGGCGCTCAAGGGCTGGGTTCTGTATTGCACAGGACTCAGCCCTTTTAACTTCAGTTTGATTCGGTCGTGGTTATAGTAATGGATGTAA
>NZ_PDZG01000059.1 GCF_002735645.1 Iodobacter sp. BJB302 | reverse complement strand
GAATATCGTCCACCTCAATCCAGAAAAATCACCGGAAGCGGAGACGGGTGCTGTAAGGAAAAAAGCAGAGCAAAGAACGGCATAAATATTAAACGATTAAGGCGACAACTGGTTTGACAATTACCGACAGCGGTTGCGGAATAAAGGTTTTGAGCAGGATATTGCGCTTTACCTGCAAGGGGCTGGAATGGTGAACCGTGGCGCGGTAAGTCTTAGCCAGGCCATCGAACGACATCGGCGGCTCGTACCATTTGCCATTGTTTACGCACTCTAAAAAGTCCAGCAGCTCGCGGCGGTCGAGCACGGCGGAAGGCTCGCCAAAGGTGAAGGCAACTGAGCTGCTGGCCGATGGATTGGGCGCGCTGGCCAGCATGGTTGGTTTAGGTAAGTAAGGTTTCTTTTTCATTTAGTAGATCGCCATAAAGCTGGAATTAGTAGAAGTCGAGCCTTCGAGCGGCTCATTAAGTAAGGCATGCATACATGCCCATGCGAGATCGGCGTGGCTAAGCTCTTCTGAGCGGCTGGCCGAGTAAGTGACTTGCCGCCCGCTGGCGGTCATGGTTTTTTGAATCGCCATAAATGCGGCCGCAAGATCCGTCCAGCCCGCGTCAAACTCCAGGCGCCCTTTGCGGATCACGTCCTGCGCCTTCATGACTAAGCGCCCTTTCATCTCTACGCTGTAATTGATGGCTCTGGCCGCCGGGTAAAACTGTTTAACCAGTTGATAAACGCCCTGCCCAATGCCAGTCGTATCAATCCCGATATAAGCCACGTTGTATTGGCTGCAGATCTGCTTAATGCCTTCGGCCTGCGCGGCAAAATCCATGCCCTTCCATTGGCGTTTCTCCAGCACGCGGAACTTGCCGCCAGGCACCAGCGGCGGGGCCAGCACGATCAGGCCCGCGCTGTCACCGGATAAAGCCGGATCGTAGCCAAGCCATACAGGCCGGTGGCCAAATGGGCGCGGGGCGATGGCTTTGAAGTTTTCCCATTTTTCCCAGCTATCGACCATGCACTTTTGCAATTCAGATAAGGGAAAGATGCTGGCGCTAGTGCAGCGTTACGCAATTCGGCAAGACGATTGGATCGCATTTAACTCTAAATCAACGGCGTCTTTAGCTGAGCAGCCCCCTTGCGGCAACTCCCCACTACGCCACTCATCACGGCTTGTGTAGCATGGTCAACTCCTAAAGCCGGAGTTGATTCAATGAATAAACCATTCATCGCTACACTCATCGTCTTAATGATTGCACCTGCGTGGGCCAGGCAGCCCGTTGCCACGGGTTATGGTGGCGCAGTGGCGACGATTTCCGACCCTGCCAGCCAGGCCGCGATGCGCATCTTAAATGCAGGCGGCAATGCCATAGACGCCGCCGTTGCAGCAGCGGCCACGCTGGGTGTGACCGATCCATTCAGCTGCGGCATTGGCGGTGGCGGCTTTATGCTGATTTATTCTGCCAAAGATAAAAAAATCATCAGTATTGATTCCCGCGAAACGGCCCCCGCCTATTTCAATCCGCAGGTGTACCAAAAAAATGGCAAAGAAATGGAATGGGATGATGCGGTCCCCACCGGCATTTCTGTTGGTGTACCCGGCACGGTGCGCGGCTGGCATGAGGCACTGGCGCGCTATGGCACGATGGATATGGCGCGGGTATTGCAGCCCGCCATTCAGGTGGCTGAAACCGGTTTTAAAATCAGCCCTAATTTTTATCGCATTAATCAAATCAATGAAGCCAAATTTGCCCGCTTCAGCTCAACATCAGCATTGTATTTAAAAGACGGAAAAGCCCTGCCTGTCGGCACAAGCTTTCGCAACCCGGATTTAGCCACCACTTATCGCGCAATCAGCAAAGGCGGTGTAAAAGCCTTTTACGAGGGGGCACTGGCCAGGCAAATTGTACAAGCCGTGAATACGCCGCCCGTAAATTCAGGCGTTTCTGTGATGACGGGGCAAATGACCCTGGCTGATTTAAAAGACTATGAAGCACGGCTGCGCCAGCCCATTCATTCCACCTATCGGGGGCTGGATTTATACGGCATGGCCATGCCTTCATCCGGCGGCATAGCTATTGCAGAAGCGCTGAATATCTTAGAAGGCTTTGATCTTAAAACCATGCCCAAGGCGCAAGTTGAGCATCTGTATATGGAAGCCGCTAAGCTCGCCTTTGCTGATCGCAACGCCTATGTGGCCGACGGGGAATATACCGACGTGCCTAAAATCGGCCTGCTGTCCAAAGCCTATGCGGCAGAGCGCGCCAAACTGATCGATCTGAAACAAAGTCACGGCAAAGCCAGTGCAGGCGATCCGTTTTTATTCCAGGACGATCAATCCCGCCCGCTGCGCCCTAAAGCCAGCCTCAGCACCGAGCCAGCCCACACCACCCACCTGACAGTCAGCGATAAGGAAGGCAATATCGTTGCCTATACCTTTACCATCGAAGACTGGGGTGGCAGCGGCATTGTGGTGCCAGGCAAAGGATTCTTGCTGAACAATGAAATGACCGACTTTGAGTTCAGCGGCCCGCACCCTAATGTGCCCGAAGCAGGCAAACGCCCGCGCTCCAGCATGTCGCCTACCCTTGCCTTTAAAAATGGCAAACCGATATTTAGCATAGGCTCGCCAGGCGGCTCAACCATTATCACCACCGTTTTGCAAACCATCGTCAATCATATCGACCTTGGCATGCCACTGGGCGATGCGCTGGCCGCACCCCGCCTTAGCCAAAGAAATGGCGACAAAACTGAGGTAGAAACGCTGTTGAAATTTACAGGCAGCCCTCAGGCAAAAGCGCTGGAGCAATTTGGACATCAATGGAGTGAAACCGACGAAATTGGTGCCGCCAACGGTCTGCAGTTTAATAACGACGGCAGCACGACAGCGGTGAGCGAGCCATTGCGTCATGGCGGCGGCAGCGCCATTGTGCAAAAGCCGCAGTGATTTAAAGTCTCATGAGGGTGGGCATGCGTTTATGCCCACAATGCACATCAAGCTAGCTTTTGTAGGATGTGGTGGAGCGGAGCGATACCCATCGATGCTTTGAACTTGATGGGTATCGCCGAAAACATGGCTCCACCCATCCTACGGAACGCGTTGATGCTTAGCGCAAAGCTTTATACCCACGCGTTTTATGCCTAAGACGCGTGCGCTTTACCCAACTTACAGCGGTCGAATATTCAATTTGGCAAATAAATTACGATCGCGGCTTACATCAGGGTTGCCTGTGGTCAGCAATTTATCGCCGTAGAAAATAGAATTAGCCCCGGCCATAAAGCACAAAGCCTGCATGGCTTCCGGCATTTGCTGGCGGCCTGCGGAAAGGCGCACAAAGGACTTAGGCATGGTAATACGTGCCACGGCAATCATACGCACGAATTCTGTCCAATCAATCGCCTCGCCTTCTTCTAAGGGCGTGCCTTCGATCTTCACCAAATTATTAATCGGCACCGAATCAGGCTGTGGCTCCAGATTAGCCAGTTGAGCAATCAGGCCAACGCGATCCAGCCTTGTTTCTCCCAAACCCACAATCCCGCCACTACAGACATTCAAGCCCGCTTTACGCACTTTGCCCAAAGTATCCAGGCGATCCTGATAGCTATGGCTGGTCACGATATTGGCGTAATTTTCTGGCGAGGTGTCCAGATTATGGTTGTAATAATCCAAGCCTGAATCACGTAACTCTTCAGCCTGGCCTTCTTTCAGCATGCCAAATGTTGCACAGGTTTCTAAGCCCAGCGCTTTCACACCTGCAATCATTTTTTTAACTTCAACCAGATCTTTGGTCTTTGGGCCGCGCCATGCTGCGCCCATACAGAAGCGCGATGCGCCGTTTTCTTTTGCAATGCGCGCCACATCGATCACTTCATCGGCGTTCATCAGCACTTCTTTTTCTAGGCCCGTATCGTATCTGGCCGATTGCGAGCAATAACCACAGTCTTCTGAGCAGCCACCGGTTTTTACTGAAAGCAAGGTAGAAAGCTGTACCTTATTGGCATCAAAGTGCTGACGATGCACTGTCTGCGCCTGAAAAACCAAATCGTTAAAGGGTAAGTCAAAAAGCGCGGCAACAGCCTCTAAAGAGTAAGCACCACTTTCCGGATGCGGCGTTAAGCGTTTAAATTCAATGGGGCGGGCTTGGTTTTCTTGAGGCATCGTCATGGGCATAGACATCCAAATGTGGCCCTGGATCCGCACAGGAAGCTGGCAATTTCCAAGGTAAAACGCATAATCAAGCTGTGATTGTCTGAATCGGGCGCCAAGTTGTCAAATTTTATCTTTAATTTTTTGAACAACTGCGCGCCACCCTGTCGCTGCGTGCTTTGTGCGGCCAGCTGTAAAAACAACGCACTTTGCCCTGACTGTCTGCGCCACTTACCCTATTTAACTCAGGCGCTATGCCCTCAGTGTGCCCTGCCTGCCCATGATGGCGGCCTGTGCGCAGCCTGCTTAAATCATCCGCCTGCATTTGATTTTAGCTTTGCAGCTTTTACCTACACAGCCCCGATCACCCAGCTAATTATTGCCGCAAAGTTTTCCGGCCATTGGTCGCTTCTGCCTGCGCTGGGGCAACTGCTGCTGGACCAAGTCTCTGCCGCACCGCGCCCCCATTTTATAATCCCCCTCCCTTTACACCCAAAGCGGTTGTCAGAGCGGGGCTATAACCAGGCATTTGAGCTGGCAAAGCCCATTGCCCGGCAATTACAGCTGGATCTGCGGCCTGATCTGCTGGAGCGCCGTATCAATACCGAGCATCAGGCCCGCTTGTCACAAGCAGAACGCCATAAAAATATGCAAAAAGCGTTTTATACCCACCATAACCTTGAGGGAAAACATGTGGTGCTTATTGATGATGTGATGACCTCAGGCTCCAGCCTGCATGCGGCGGCGGCTTGTTTAAAAAAAGCAGGCGCTGCCCGCGTGGATAATTGGGTGTTAGCCAGAGCGATTTAAACAGCGCCCTGACGCTGATAGGCACGAACAATTTGGCTCATTTCACCCCGGGCAGAAAGTTGTTCTATGCCTTTATTTATTTCATTGATGAATTTCTGCCCATCAGGGTGCGTTTTACTGGCGGCAATATACAGTAAGTATTTTTCTGTACCTGACAAAGGCTTAATTTGATTATCGCTCTTTTTTAAATCAAACAAACCCAAATTAGCCAGCCTCCGGAAAACTTCCGGCATATCCACCACCACATCACAACGCTTTCTGTCTGTTTTCTTTAATAAACTTTGATAATCGCAGGCACCCAAATCAATTCTATTCTCCGGCAAATGAATATAAGGTGTTGCGCCCCCACGCACAGCACATGTTTATAAACGAGCCAAGTCAGTTAATCTATTTACCGCTGGTGTTTTATAACGGCTGCGGGCATACAAATGTGAAGGTGTAAGGCGGTGATAACTTTTTGAAAAAATGAATTTTTTATCACGCTCCGCCGTTTTAAAGACCGACATTGCCACATCAAAACGATGATGTGATTCAACCTCATGAATGCAGCGCGACCATGGAATCAAAGCAATACCAGGTGTTTTTTCAGATTTAAAAATACATTTAATTACGGCGGCAGAAATTCCATCCACCCCTGCATGATTATTTAACTGATAAGACATCGGCGGCTAGTGGCTGTCTCCGCCACAAACCTGAACCGGTATTGCGGCTGCAGAAAAGCCTAAGAAAAGTATAAGCCCCAACAACTTCATTACTTCACCGCCCAAATAAATGAAGCACCGCCTCGCCGAGGCTATTTACACATTACTTTACAAAAACAGACCTGATTATGTCTCTTGCTCAGTCGATAACCCTCGCGACCATTACTCTGCTTGAGTAAAGTGTCATGAAATAAGGGCATCCCACATATTTGACCATCCGAAATAGCTATGCTGGGCAAGCAGCTAAATCAAGGGTTCCGGAGCAAGAGACATAATCAGGAAAACAGATCTGATCTGTCGCTAATAATAATTGCTTTATATTTAATCCGGCGCATTAAAAACCACCTGAAAAGATTTTCCATAAGTAGGACTACTTACGCCGTCTAAATTAAGCAAGCGATTAAAATATAAATAATTTTCATTTGAGCGTTTTATTCAAAATAAACACTTACTTAGCGATTGTTCTTTAAATAGACAACAATAAGTTCCCTTGCATTTGCGTAAATTGTTACAGGCTTAATCGTGTAATAGTGACATGTGCATTATGGATTTGATCGTTAAAATGACGTCAACATTCAGATGACATGAGGCTGCAGGTGCGCCCTGACAGCACATGCGCCACAAAGAGGAAAAACCATGCAAAACCAGATCATTAACCCACGTGAAGTTCGTCAGCAGCTTGGCATGAACCAGCAAGAATTCTGGAGCAAAATCGGCGTAACGCAAAGTGGCGGCTCACGCTACGAAAGCGGCCGCAATATGCCACGTCCGGTTCGTGAGCTGTTGCGCGTTGTTCATGTTGAGCAAATCGATTTAGAACGCATCAATCGCGAAGACTACCAAATCATTCAGCACCTGCGCGAAGAACGCGTAGAGCTGTACAACACACTGCGTGCGGCGGCACAAGCTCACAGCGAGGAAAAACCGCGTCAGCAGTCTGCTTCAAGCCACCTACAGGCTTAATTTCACTTCCAGCCCAAGCCCAGTGATCCGCTGGGCTAATTCCTGCATCCATATTGCAGGTGCTGCGGCCAAGCGGCCTGCTTCTGCCTGCATTGAAGGCCGCGCCAATCCATAGAGCAACACACCTTCTATTTTTACGCCCGCAGCGATACTTTCCTGCAAAAAATCCAGATAGCCTTGTAATTGCGCCTCATCCGGCAAAGCGCCGTCCATTTCAAACATACAGGTTTGAATCCATGTCGGACAGTGTCTGGCTACCAGCATTAAACGCCGCGCAACTTGCGTGCGCTTATGCGAAATCTGGTTTACCAACGAAAACCCGTCTTCCGGCGCACGATCCAGCTTAAACCACACCTCGCCACCTGACGCACTCATCAGACTCAGCGCTTCCTGCACTTGCTTGCGGTCCAGCTGGCTGCCATTGGTAATCAGCACCAGCTTAATTTTGCCGGTCAGATTAAAATCACGAAGAACCGCGATTACCCGCTCTGCGCAGGCCAAAAACTGCAAGCTGCTTGTGGGCTCGCCATTTCCGGAAAACGCGACATCATTCAAGCGTCTGGCCTCAGGCGGGACACGGGTCTGCATAAAATCACCCTGCACAATATCGTGCAGCAGATGGCGCAGCTCAGCCTCCATTAAATCCAAATCCAGCTCAGGCGCGCCACCCCGCTTTAAATCCGGCACCTGGCAGTACACGCAGCGCCAGTTGCAGGCGTTATTCGGGTTGAGATTAATCCCGACAGAAACACCGCCTGCACGCCGCGAAACAACGGGATACACATAAACACAGCCGGCGCTATCCCGGCTGTGGTCAACCACTTGCAAAACGGTCTTACTTGTCATTCGCCTTCGCTCTCACTAATAACACTGGCACAGGTGTGGCATGTACAACGCCTTCGGCCACGCTTCCCATTAATAAATGAGTCAGCCCGCCATAGCCATGTGTACCCATCACAATTAAATCTGCCGACCAGCTGCTTGCTTCATTCACAATAGCCAGTGCTAAATTGCCGCCCCAGGATTCCAGCAAACTGGTTTCCACATCAAGACCATCCGCCCTTAATCCTTCTGCAAGCTCGGCCAGTAATTTCTCGCCTGATTGACGCAGGGCATTTTGCAATTGCGGTACATCCAGAAATTCATTTGCGCTCCATGCAAACTGAGCCAAATCAACAACATGGATCAATTTCACTTTTGCTTTCTGATCCCCGGCAAAACGACGCCCCTCTACAATCGCTGCAGCACTGGTATCACTATTATCTACGGGTACTAAAATACGTTGGTACATGATCAGTCTCCTTAATTAAAAGATACGGATATACCTGATTAGTTTAACAGCAAGCCACGGTTGCCTTGCATAAAGCTTCAGCATACACTCGTTAGCATATATTTAACCGCCCGTTTAATAATGCCCAGACTTAAACTTACTTTGCCAGAAGGCGCAGATTTTGAAACTCAGCTTAATGTACGGGTGACTGATCTTAATTATGGTAATCATCTTGCAAATCAGGCATTACTTGGTATGCTTCACGAAGCAAGGGTACGTTTTCTGGCCTATTTAAACTATACAGAATTAGGCAATGCAACAACGCCTGGAATTATATTGGCGGATGTTGAAATTCAATTTCGGCATGAAGCCTTTTTAGCTGATCAGCTCAATATTGCACTTCGGGTGGATCAACTCAACCGTGTTGGTTTTGATTTGTATTACCGGGTCAGCAATGTGACTGATCAGACTGAAATTGCACTTGCCAAAACATCGATTGTTTTTTTTGATTATCACACAACACATAAACGAGCATCCATGCCTGCATCATTTGAACAGGCAATCAATGCAATAAGGGAAAAACATGAAAAAATACGCAAACAACAGCCCTGAAGCAATGGCTCGGGTTTTAGTCATGCAAATGGTCTGTGATGGCAATTTTAATCCGGAAGAGCTAGAAGAATTAGAGCACTTACATGTTTATGAAGCCATTGGCATCAGCCGCAAAGGTTTTATTCAGGTTTTACAAGATTACTGTAATGACATATCTGATGAAGCAGATGAAGATGGCCGAATCAGTCTGATTAACCGTGAGCGAATTGATCTTATTTTAGATAATGTGAGTGATCCCAAAAAACGTTTACATGTTGCAGCTATGGCGCTTGATTTATCCAAATCGGATCAGATTATCAATGATGCTGAGCTTGCTGTATTTGGCCATATGCTCAATCACTGGCACCTTACACTTGATTCATTGCAATCTGCCTTTGAATCATAGGCTGCAAGGTTAAATAAAATAAGCCCCTATTGAGTACAGGCCTGAAAGAAGCCCCCTTCTTTCAGGCATATTTTGCTTTATATGCATTAAATATTTTTTTGTGAATACAGAGTAATTTCAGCCCGTACGCCGGGATGACAAAAGAATAATAAAAACAAGAAAATGCCCTTTGTTTCTGATGAAACATGGAGAAAAAAAGATGGAATGGATCAAGCAAATCCACATTTCGCTGGAAAAAGCATTACTCCCCACGCTGGCCAGAAAATTTGCCTTTATTCTGCTTTTTCTTGCCTTCCCTCTGATCATACTGATCGCCAGTTACTCGGCCGAAGACAGTATGCGCCAGCTGAGCCAGGCACTGCACCTTGCTGCTGCAGACAGTGAAAAGCTGCTCAGCATTATTATTAAGATTCAATTCTGGTGCTGGTTCAGCCTGTTTGCAGCCACCATCCTGGCCCTTATTCAAATCACCTATCTGAAATACTGGATTACACGGCCAATAAATTTAATTGCCAGTGTATTTCGTGATGCCGCCAGTGGTGAAGGCGATTTATCCAAAGATATCCCAGCCATTACTCATGATGAAGTCAGCCAATTGGCACGCAGCTGCAATTTATTTCTGGCCAAGCAGCGTGACATCATCGCTAATGTACAGGCCATGACCGTAGGCATTGCGCTGGAAGCGGCAAAATCGATGAAAAACATTAAAGATTCATCCGTTGCAACCCAACAACAAGACCAGTTGGCTCAAATGGTTTGCGAAGCAAGTAATTCAACCACCACCGGCATTAACCAAATCACCGACCGAACCCAGCATATATCAAAAACCACATCTGATAATTTACAATCCGCACGCTTATCCTTTGCTGAATTACAAGACGTCAGCGAAAAAATCAGTACCATTACCCAACGCCTGGCGCTTTTCAGCCAGACTGTTGATAATTTAAATCAGCGCTCTGCCAGCATTAAATCAATTGTTGGCCTGATCAAAGAAATTGCAAACCAGACTAATTTACTGGCACTGAATGCCGCGATTGAAGCCGCCAGAGCAGGTGAACAAGGGCGTGGATTTGCAGTAGTTGCGGATGAAGTGCGTAAACTCTCAGAAAAAGTACGCATTGCCACTGAAGATATTTCGCACAATATCGACAATATGCTGGATCAGGTTGCTGAAACACTGAATGAAACAGAAATGATTAATCAGGATGCAAACAGCACTAAAGACGTTGTGATCAATGCATCTTTGCAATTTTCAAATATGATGGCGGATTTCGAACAAACTTCGGTCACACTCGTTGATATTGCAAACACACTGGAGCTGTTTACCTCAGCAAATGAGCTGGTCAATTCAAATGTAACCGAAATTCATAAGCTTTCTCTTTCTGTGAATGAGCGGATGGGCCATTCTGCCAGCTCATCACAAGATCTGGCGCAGGCTGCCGAACGTGTTCAATCATTAATTGGCAGCTTTACGGTTGGCAAAGGTGAGCTGGATGCCACAATTCAACGCGCCGCGCAATTCAGAGACCAAATTGCAAAACATATTGCGGCATTAAAAGAGCGCGGTGTTGATGTTTTTGATCAGCGATATCAGGCTATTCCCAATACCAACCCGGCTAAATTTAAAACCAGTTACAGCGCATTATTTAATAATGAGATTCAGGCGCTCTATGATCAGCTGGTCAAAAGCACGCCAGGCGGAAAGTTTTCACTGGCTGTTGATCAAAATGGCTATGCTCCCACGCATAACAGCTGGTGCTCTAAAGCAATGAGTGGTGATTTGGAAACCGATTTAGTCAACAGCCGCGATCAGCGAATATTTAACGATGCCGTGAGTTTGCGTGCAGCGCGAAATGTACAACGCTTCTTTTTACAAACCTATGTGCGTGACACGGGTGAAATTTTAACGGAATTAGATTTACCCATTCATATTAATGGCCAGCACTGGGGCGGACTGCGCCTAGGCTTTGACGCCAGTACAATGACTAAGAGCTAAAACCACATCAAAGAAGTGCAGCTGGTTTGCCTTCCTGCATGGCAAACCAACACATGAAAACGCGTCTCTGCTGATTGAATGCCGCTGGATTAAACGGCTATCTGCTGCAATATGCACTTACCCGGCCTTAGAGGGCCTTCCTGTTTTAAGCTTTTCTATCGAATCAAATTGCTTTACCAGGTACTCATCAGGCATCGACACCAAAGCTTGTAACCCTGCCCGCAGCAGCTCACTTTTTTTAACAGCAAGACCCGCATCAAGGCAACGCTGCTTCAGCGCTGCCAGCTGAATATATTCAGCCTCGGGAATCGTAAAGCTATCACGCACTAACTTAGGTTTTTTCACCTTAGTAAGCTTTGTTTTTTTATGTACCTGTGATACAGGCTCCGCAGGCAACTCTGCTACAAGCACCACTTGCGCAAGCTCTGGCAAAACTTGTTTTGTTCTTCTGCGGCTTGCTGGCGCATTTCTTACTGCAAGTTTCTCTTGCTCTACAATAACTTCTTCAGTTATTTCTTTAACTTTACTTGAAGCCATAGCACGCACTCCCATATAAGGTAAAATCAGTATAAACTATATAAACAATATAAACCGTTGAATTCACACTCAGGTCATTATGCGCAGCATACTTATTGCAAATCCCAAAGGTGGCAGCGGCAAATCCACCCTCTCAACTCATTTGGCCGCATGGTTTGCATGGCAGGAAGAAACAGTCATGCTGGGGGATATTGACAGCCAGCAATCCAGCCGCCACTGGCTGTCGCTGCGCCCTCTTGAGTCTCCGCAAATTCTGGGATGGGATTTGGATGAAGACCAAAAAGCAAGACCCCCCAAAGGCACGGGTATTGCAGTGCTGGATTCGCCGGCAGGCTTGCACGGCAAGCGTCTGAAACAGGCGCTGATGCGTGTTGATCATGTGGTGATCCCTGTTTTACCCTCTGCTTTTGATATGTGGGCCAGTGCTGCCTTTTTTGAAGAACTCGCGGAAGTAAAAGCCATACGCCGCGAAGAAATCTCTGTTGCAGTAGTGGGAATGAGAGTGAACCCGCGTACCCAATCGGCCCAGCAGCTTACCGATTTTTTAAAACAATATGATCTGCCCCTGCTCACTTGCATCCGGGAAACACAGCTCTATGTGCAAAGCATTCAGCGCGGGCTGACTCTTTTTGACCTTCCTGCATCCCGCACCAAACAAGACCGCATGCAATGGCAACCCCTGCTTGATTGGCTGGTCAGCAATAAGCGCCAACAGCGGCTTGTAAGCTGATAATATGCCCCTTAAGGGCAAAAAAATGCCGGCCTTTTCAGGCCGGCATTTTTATCAGCTAAAACTCAGCAATTATTCCGCTGCGGCTTCAACCGGTGCAACAGCAGCTTCAGCAGCCACTGGTGTTTCTTCGTTTGTTACTGCTTTAATCGACAAGCGGATACGGCCACGCTCGTCTTGCTCGATCACTTTAACGCGCACAACCTGGCCTTCTTTCAGGTAGTCGCCCACGTTTTTGATGCGCTCATTTGCAATCTGGCTGATGTGTACTAGGCCATCTTTACCCGGCATGATCGACACAATCGCGCCTACGTTGTTGTCCAGAATCTTAACAACCGGACCTTCGTAGATCTTGCCAATTTCAACTTCAGCGGTGATATCAGCGATGCGGCGTTTGGCTTCATCCGCGCCTTCAGCAGAGATCGAGGCAATAGTGATGGTGCCATCTTCCTGGATATCAATCTGAGTGCCGGTTTCTTCTGTCAGTGCACGAATCACCGAACCACCCTTACCGATCACATCACGGATTTTTTCCGGATTGATTTTCATGGTGTAAAGGCGTGGAGCATGCTCGCTCACTTCTGTGCGCGCGCCTTCCATTGTGCCTTTCATGATACCAAGGATATGCACACGGCCTTCTTGCGCCTGATCCAGAGCCACTTTCATGATCTCTTTAGTGATACCGTTGATCTTGATGTCCATTTGCAGCGCAGTGATACCGTTTTCAGTACCTGCCACTTTAAAGTCCATATCGCCAAGATGATCTTCATCACCCAGAATATCGGACAATACGGCAAAGCGATTGCCTTCCTTAATCAAACCCATAGCGATACCCGCTACGTGGTTTTTCATCGGAACGCCCGCATCCATCAGCGCCAGACAACCACCACAAACAGAAGCCATTGAGCTTGAGCCGTTTGATTCGGTGATTTCCGAAACAACACGCATCGAGTAGCCAAAGTCTTCAACCGACGGCAGCATCGCAGCCAGTGCACGCTTAGCCAGACGACCGTGACCAATTTCACGACGCTTTGGTGTACCTACACGGCCTGTTTCACCAGTCGAGTACGGTGGGAAGTTGTAATGCAGCATAAAGCGATCTGTGTAAGCACCAGCCAATGCATCAATTTTTTGCTCGTCAAGCTTTGTACCCAGCGTAGCTACTGCAATCGCTTGTGTTTCACCACGGGTAAACAATACGGAGCCGTGTGTACGTGGCAATACGCCAGTACGAATCGTAATAGGGCGAACTGTGCGTGTATCACGGCCATCAATACGCGGGTAGCCATCCAGAATCTGACCGCGAACGATTTCAGCTTCCAGACCTTTGAAAATGCCTTTGATTTCATTAGCAGCCAGAGTACCGGTTTCTTCGGTAATCAGTGCCGCTTTAACCAATGCCCATGTTTCATTGATTTTGATAGTACGCAATTGCTTCTGACGCAATTTGAATGCTTCTGACAGGCCCGCAGCTGCAACAGCGCGAACTTGTGCAATCAGTACTTCATTGGCAACAGGCTCATCCCATACAAACAATTCTGGATTCGCTTCATCTGCCAGCTCATTAATGGCATTGATCGCCACTTGCATTTGCTCGTGACCAAATACTACCGCGCCCAGCATGATGGATTCAGACAATTCATCAGCTTCAGATTCAACCATCAGCACAGCTTGTGAAGTACCTGCAACCACCAGATCCATCTGGCTGGTTTTCAGCTCAGATAAGGTTGGGCAAAGTACGTATTCACCGTTGATATAAGCCACGCGTGCAGCGCCGATCGGGCCATCAAATGGCACACCAGAGATCGACAGGGCAGCAGAAGCACCCAGCATCGCAACGATATCTGGATCAACTTCAGGATTAACCGACATCACGGTCGCAATAATCTGGATGTCGTTATAAAAACCTTCAGGGAACAGGGGACGAATCGGACGGTCAATCAGACGACAAGTTAAAATTTCTTTTTCGGAAGGACGGCCTTCGCGTTTAAAGAAACCACCTGGGATGCGACCAGCAGCGTAAGTACGCTCTTGGTAATCAACGGTCAGCGGAAAGAAATCCTGACCCGGCTTAACGTCACGTGCGGCTACAACCGTCACGAGAACAACGGTATCGTCCATATTAATCAGAACGGCACCACTAGCCTGACGGGCAATTTCACCGATTTCCATGGTGACATTATGCTTACCGTACGGGAATGATTTCACAATTTTATTGAACACTGACTTTCCTTTTTTCACACTAACGCCTCCAGTCCAAGGCGTGATCGGTTTCCGCTGCAGCTTGACTGACTTGCTGCCGGCTTCGGCACAACCAATAGGCTCAGTAAAAAACACTGGGACTTCTTCAACCCGCCGCCGAAACCGCTGTTTGACAGGTTTGAAGGTTCTTATTTAAAAAAGTGCCACGGTTTCTTGCGTAATAATGACAAGGAAAGTCCGTGGCGCTTCTCTAAAGAATACAAAAACAAAAAAGTCGCAGTCTTGCGACTACGACTTTCTTTATTACTTACGCAGACCGAGTTCAGCGATCAGAGCACGGTAACCTTCAGAGTTAACGCGCTTGAAGTAATCCAGCAGGCGACGACGTGTGCTAACCATCTTGAGCAAACCACGACGTGAGTGGTGATCTTTCTTGTTGGCTTTAAAGTGAGGTGTCAGGTCATTGATACGTGCTGTCAACAATGCAACCTGAACTTCAGGACTACCAGTATCGCCTTCAGTGCGTTGAAACTTCTTAACGATATCTGCTTTTTGAGTAACTGTTACGGACATGCTTACTGCTCCAGTGAGATAAGGCTTCTTTACACATTATAAAGAGCCGTCGAGGAAAACCGAGCCAAAACCCAATCATCCTCCCTTTAATCTGTCTGGTTTTTACAAACCAGACAGAAGTCGTTTAGGCCGCAGCCATGCATGCGGATTCTCAGCCGCAGCGGCCACTTCGCCCAAACCGATGAACCGTGCATTATCCCTGCTTTCGCCCTCGGCGTAAAGACGATACTCACCGGGCAGCAAACCACCCCGCTCTACCGTCATGCCGTGACGAATTTTTTCGAACTCTGCAACATCAAAAAACAAGGCGGGTAAATCAAGTAACAGGCAATCGGCAGGCAATAAATACCCATCACGCGCTTCAACCGGCACATGATTATAATCGTCCAGATTAACTGAATTTTCCAATAGAAAACCTGCCGTTCTGGTACGGCGCAAGCCGGTTAAGTAAGCTCCGCACCCCAAAGCCTTACCAATATCTTCCGCCAGAACACGAATATACGTACCCTTGGAGCAGCTCACATCAATCACCAGCACATCACCTTCAATCGAAATAATATCGATGCTGTAAATGGTGATTTGCCGTGATTGCCGCTCAATTTCCACACCATCCCGCGCGTATTCATAGAGGGCCTTGCCTTGGAATTTAAGCGCAGAATACATAGGAGGGGTTTGAATAACCGGCCCGATAAATGCGTTTACCGCTGTACGAATTAAGGCTTCATCGTCTGGTGCATCACCACTTTTGGTGATCTCACCCTCGCCATCCAGCGTGGTTGAAACCTCACCCAGCTTAATCGTAGCGCGGTAGCCTTTATCTGCCTCCAGCATACGCTGGGCAAATTTTGTGGCCTCACCAAAACACAAAGGCAATAAACCCGTTGCAAACGGATCCAGCACGCCGGTGTGGCCGCCTTTTTCTGCCTGCAGCAGCCAGCGTGCTTTTTGTAAGGCGTTATTGCTGGAAATACCAAAGGGCTTATCCAGCAATAAAACGCCATCAATCTTTCGTTTAGCCATTATTCCTTGCCAGCAGTTTTTTCATCATCCGCATCAAAGCCATCTTCTTCAGGAGCTTTTGGCAAACTTGAAGCCTGATCGATCAGACGGGATAAATTCATGCCATGCTCAACCGAATGATCGTATTCAAAATGCAATTCCGGCATTTTGTATAAAGAGATACCACGGGCCAGCTGGCTGCGCAAAAAGCCTTTTGCGCGCTCAATCAAAGATGCAATGTCTTTACCCTGCTCTTCTGTTCCAAGAAAAGTATAAAAAACATTGGCATGCGAGTAATCACGAGTAACTTCCACGTCCGTAATCGTAATTAAGGATGCCTGCGGATGATCCAGCTCCGCGCGAATAATGGTGGCTAAATCACGTTGAATTTGTTGTGCCACGCGATCGGCACGAGTAAATTGTTTGGCCATACATGCCTCAGCAAAGAGTCCAGCCAAAGCTTTGCGCGGGGCTTCAATGGCGCAAACACTTATAGCTACTTAAAAATGGCGAAAGGCGGTTGCCCGCCTTTGCCGTATTCAACCCGTTTTCTATTTATACCGCCACTTTTTCCAAACAGAAAAAATGGCGTGTATTTTTAGAGTGAGCGGGCGACTTCAATAATTTCGAAGATTTCCAGCTGGTCACCCAGTTGCAGGTCGTTGTAGTTCTTCAAGCTTAAACCACATTCAAAGCCGGCCTTCACTTCCTTAGCATCGTCTTTGTAGCGTTTCAGGCTATCGAGTGTACCCTGGTGAACAACCACGTTATTACGCAGCAAGCGAACACCCGCATGACTACGGATCAGGCCTTCCATCACCAGACAACCCGCAATCGTACCCACCTTGGAAACAGTAAAGACCTGACGGATCTCAACCATACCAATGATTTGTTCACGTTTTTCCGGAGCCAGCATACCTGACAGAGCCAGTTTCACGTCATCAACCACATCGTAAATGATGTTGTAGTAACGGATATCCACGCCTTCTGCTTCGGCAAGCTTACGCGCCGCTGCGTCTGCACGGGAATTGAAACCAACCACCACCGCTTTAGAAGCCAGTGCCAGGTTAATGTCAGATTCACTGATACCACCCACAGCACTGTGCAGAATCTGCACGCGTACTTCGTCTGTAGATAGTTTTTGCAAGCTTTGTGACAACGCTTCGGCAGAACCTTGTACGTCGGCCTTGATGATGATAGGCAGATTGCGAACTTCGCCTTCTGTCATTTGCGCCATCATGTTTTCCAGCTTGGATGCCTGCTGACGAGCCAGCTTCACATCGCGGAACTTACCCTGACGGAACAGTGCGATTTCACGCGCTTTCTTCTCATCAGTCAGCACCATCGCGTCTTCACCAGCTGCCGGCACATCCGACAGGCCCAGAATTTCAACCGGAATCGAAGGACCCGCTTCAGTGATGGACTTACCATGCTCGTCGATAATCGCACGAACGCGGCCTGATACCTGACCAGCAAGAATCACGTCACCCTTACGCAAGGTACCGGATTGAATCAGCATGGAAGCAACCGGACCACGACCTTTGTCCAGACGCGCTTCGATGATAATCCCTTTCGCAGGTGCATCTTCGGCAGCAGTCAGCTCAAGCACTTCGGCCTGCAACAGGATAGCAGACAGCAAGTCATCAATACCCAGGCCTTTTTTAGCCGAAACATCAACAAACATTGCATCACCACCCCAGTCTTCCGGCACAACTTCGTGCGTCACCAACTCCTGGCGGATGCGTTCCGGATTAGCTTCAGGCTTATCAATTTTATTCACCGCAACCACAATCGGCACACCGGCAGCTTTCGCGTGAGCGATCGCTTCGATGGTCTGTGGCATCACGCCATCATCGGCCGCAACCACCAAGACCACGATATCGGTCAGCTTGGCACCACGGGCACGCATTGCAGTAAACGCTTCGTGACCCGGGGTATCAAGGAAGGTGATCATGCCTTTCTCGGTTTGTACATGGTACGCGCCGATATGCTGGGTAATACCACCGGCCTCACCCGACGCCACTTTGGCGGTTCGGATGTAATCCAGCAAGGATGTTTTACCGTGGTCAACGTGACCCATTACTGTTACAACCGGAGCGCGTGGCAAGAGCACGTGCTCTACAACAGCGCCATCACCCAGATAAATTTCCGGGTCATCCAGCTTGGCGGCCATTGGCGTGTGACCCATATCCTCGACGATAATCATCGCGGTTTCCTGGTCCAGCACCTGGTTAATGGTCACCATCATGCCCATCTTCATCAGGGCCTTAACCACCTCAACACCCTTCACCGCCATTTTGTGCGCCAGATCGGTCACGGAAATCGTTTCCGGAACCATCACTTCATGCACTACTTTGTCAGTAGGGGCCTGGAAGCCGTGGGCATTATCCGGGTTAGCCGCTACCTGACGACCCTTACCACCCTTCTTGCTCTTCCAGTCATTACCTGCATCGCCGCCACGGCTGCGAATGCCTTTCTTACCTCGGCCATCGCTCCATGGCTCTTTCTTGCCTGGCGCAGCAGCAGGCTTTTTATCGCCTGGTTTTGCTGCAGGAGAAGCGCTGCTTGGGCTTGCGGCCGGTTTTGCTTTCGCTGCCGGAGCAGGTGCTGGTGCGGCAACCGGTGCAGGAGCCGGCGCTGGTGCAGGAGCCGGTGCAACTGGCTCAGGCGCCTTCATTGGCTCATTGCGCGGCTTACGAAGCTCAACACGCATACCCACACGCGGACGATCCGGATGGCTGGCTTGTGAAGCGCCCGGCGAAGGACGTGTCACTGCCGGCGCTGGTGCAGCAGGCTTAGCAGCGACCGGAGCCGGAGCTGGTTTTGGCGCTGGAGCAGGTGCAGGCTGGGCAGGCTTAGCAACCGGTGCCGGAGCAGGCTTCGCAACCGGAGCGGGCGCCGGAGCAGGTGCTGCAACAGGAGCCGGAGCCGCAACGGGCGCTTCAGCAGGCGCTTTTCCACCTTGCTTGGCGCGCATTTCTGCAGCCTGGCGGGCAAACAGCTCATTCTGACGACGGGCCTGTGCTTCGCGGGATGAGCGCTCAGCATCATCGATCACTTGCCCTGCAGCAGCAGGAGCCGCAACCGGCTCAGCAGCACGCGGCGCAGCAACAATCACATCAGCAGCAGCCGATGCTTCAACAACACGCTTTTTACGCACTTCAACAGGAATCGATTTTGCTTTGCCTGTTGAGTCAGTTTTACGAATTTCAGTATTTTGCTTACGGATTACAGTGATTTTTTTATCACCATCACCGCCATGCTTCTTTTTCAGGTGATCGAGCAGACACGCTTTGTCGCTCGCAGTAACCACATCTACTTCACTCGATTTATTCACACCTGCTGCACGGAATTGCTCCAGCAGCTCTTGCGGTGCCATTTTAAGCTCTACCGCAAATTGGTTGACATTGAGTTCACTCATGCATTTCTCTCCCGAGCGTTAGGCGAACCAGTGCTCGCGCGCCTTCATGATCAGTTGCTTAGCAGCTTCTTCATCAATTCCGGTCATTTCTATCAGCTCGTCGACGGCTAGTTCGGCGAGTTCGTCTCGGGTATGAACCTCTTTATCAGCCAGTAAGGCAGCAAGTTCTGGTGTCATTCCCTGAAGGCTTTTAAGGTCTTCTGCCTGATGCTCAAGCTTTTCTTCGCGGGCAATGGCTTGCGTCAGCAAGGCATCACGAGCACGAGTACGCAGCTCATTGACGGCGTCTTCATCGAAGGCCTCAATTTCCAGCATTTCAGCAATCGGCACATAAGCCACTTCTTCTAACGTGGTGAAACCTTCTTCTACAAGAACGTCCGCCACTTCTTCGTCAACACCCAGCACATCAATAAAGAGCTGACGCACATTGGCGAACTCTTCCTGGTGTTTTTGCTGTGCCTGGTCAACGGTCATGATATTGATTTTCCAGCCTGTCAGCTCGGCTGCCAATTTCACGTTCTGACCACCGCGGCCAATGGCCATGGCCAGGTTGTCTTCATCCACCACCACATCCATGCTGTGTGTTTCTTCATCAAGCATGATGGAGTTCACTTCAGCCGGAGACAGGGCGTTAATGACAAATTGCGCCGGATCCTGCGACCACAACACAATATCGACGCGCTCACCTGCCAGCTCATTCGTTACCGCATTGACGCGCGTACCACGCACACCAATACAAGTACCCTGAGGATCAACACGTGCATCGTTCGATTTTACCGCCACCTTGGCACGTGCACCCGGATCGCGCGCTACCGCTTTGATTTCAATCAGCTGATTTTCAATCTCAGGCACTTCCATTTCGAAGAGCTTGGTCATGAATTCGCTGGAAATACGCGACAACACCAGTTGCGGGCCACGACCCAGACGATCCACACGCAGCAGGAACGCTTTAACACGATCGCCTACGCGTAAGTTTTCCTTAGGAATCATCTGGTCACGCGGCAATACCGCTTCGAGCTTCCCCAGCTCAAGAATGGCACTGCCACGCTCAATCCGTTTGATATTGCCTGAAACAATGAATTCGCTGCGCTGCAGAAAATCATTCAGATTTTGTTCGCGCTCTGCATCACGAATTTTTTGCAAAATCACTTGCTTGGCGGTTTGCGCACCGATGCGACCAAATTCAATCGCCTCAAGCTCTACCATCCATGTTTCGCCCACTTTCAGCTCCGGATCATATTCCGGAACATCAGTAATCGCGATCTGACGGGAAGGCTCTTCGTGATCATTATCTTCAACCACTGTCCAGCAGCGGAAGCTACGATAATCACCGCTATCACGATCGATATCCACCTGGATATCCACGTCTTCCTCGTAGCGTTTTTTGGTCGCCGAAGCCAGTGCCATTTCCAGTGCACCAAACACGACATCTTTTTCTACGTTCTTTTCACGCGCCAGCGCGTCGACCAGCAACAGAATTTCCCGGCTCATCTCACTACCCCTCCGGCAAACAACCCGAACATTCTAGGCTGATTAGTTCTTAAAACTGCGGCTCCAGCCGCACCTTGTCGATTTGTGATTGCGGCAGGGATAGCTCTTGTCCATCGACTTCTACGCGCACCACATCATTTTCCAGCCCAAGCAAAACACCAACGAGCTTTTTACGTTTATCCGGTAACGGTAAACGCAGCTTCACTTTCACGACCTGCCCGGCAAAGCGAACAAAATCGGCCGCCTTTACAATTGGACGGTCCAGCCCGGGGGATGAAACCTCCAGCCGCTCGTAATTCACGCCTTCAACAATAAAAAGCCGCTCAAGGTGGTGACTGACTGTAACGCAGTCAGTCACATTGATACCGCCTTCCTTATCTATAAAGACCCGAACCAACCCATTTCGCGCAAGCTCCAGATCAACGAGTTCATACCCGAGACCCGGCAGGGTGGTTTCCAGCACGTCCTGCATATTTGCTGCCATACATTCCTTTGCCACTTATCTGGCTAAACACAAAGGCAATATCTGCTTCATCCAGCCAAACATCGCTGTATATCCAATTGCATTTTCGCTGCAAATATCCACAATGACTTAGCCAGCGAATGTCGCCGCATTTTTCTGCAAAGCAACACCCGGAACACGATACAGGATCGCCACAAACAAAAAATGGGCTGCAAAACTGCGCCCATTTCTTTACCACTTCTCCGGCCTTTTAACCGAAGAAGGCGGGATTGTAACAGAAACAATCATTTAACGAAACAGGGAACATAGATACTTGTGAGCTTGACGCTTGCACACTAGAGTAGTGAAATTTACGTGTAATACAAACCGAGGAAAGATAGATGGATCAAGCATGGTGGGCAAGCTATCAACCGGGTGTTCCCCGGGAAATTGACATGACTGAATTTGCCGCGATCCCCGCGGTGCTTGCTCGCTCAGTTGAGCGGTTTGGAGATCGCCCTGCATTTTTAAACATGGGCAAATCAATCACTTACACAGAGCTGGATCAGCAATCCTCGGCATTTGCTGCCTATTTGCAGCACGATTTAAAACTCCCCCGCGGCTCCCGCGTAGCGGTCATGCTGCCTAATTTGCTGCAGTATCCCATCGCGATTTTCGGCATTTTGCGGGCAGGCATGGTAGTGGTGAATGTTAATCCACTCTATACACCGCGAGAGCTTCAGCATCAGCTTAAAGATTCTGGCGCTGCTGCCATTGTGATTCTGGCTAATTTTGCCCATACGCTGGAAGAAATCATTAGCAGCACCGATGTAAAACACGTAGTGCTGACTGAAATTGGCGACAGGCTCAGCCTGCCCAAACGCCTGCTGGTGAATGCAGTCGTTAAACACATCAAAAAAATGGTGCCGGCTTTTAACTTGCCCGGCCACACCCGTTTTAACGATGCAATCAGCTCAGGCGGCAAGAAAAAAGCGCAGCCAGTTGAGCTGGACCATAGTGACATTGCCTTCTTACAATACACAGGTGGCACAACGGGGGTCGCCAAAGGCGCCATCCTCACCCACGGCAATATTGTCGCAAACATGCAACAAGCCCACGCCTGGATCGCACCTTTAGTGAACGAAGGCACGGAAATGATCGTTACGGCGCTACCGCTCTATCATATCTTTTCACTCACCGCCAACTGTATGGTTTTCTCAAAAATTGGCGCAACCAACCTGCTGATCACCAACCCGCGTGACATTCCTGGCTTTGTTAAGGAAATCGGCAAATACCCTGTCACCTGCATGACCGGCGTAAATACACTATTCAATGCACTGCTTAACCACGCCGATTTTGCCACACTGGATTTCAGCAAATGGAAACTGGCACTCGGTGGCGGCATGGCCGTACAGCACGCAGTAGCAGACCGCTGGGTAAAAACCACGGGCGTACGCCTGATTGAAGCTTACGGCCTGACCGAAACATCGCCCGCCGCCATGATGAACCCGATGAATCTGCCCGAATTTAACGGCATGATCGGCCTGCCGATTCCATCGACCATCGGCGAAGTGCGTAATGAAGAAGGCAAAGTCTTGCCCCCTGGCGAAGCGGGCGAATTATTTATTCACGGCCCGCAGGTGATGGCCGGCTACTGGCAGCGCCCGGATGAGACAGCCAAAGTTTTAGGCAAAGACGGCTTTGTTAGCACAGGTGATGTGGCCATCATGTCTTCAACCGGTTTTTTCCGCCTGGTTGACCGCAAAAAAGACATGATCCTGGTGTCTGGCTTTAATGTTTACCCCAATGAAATTGAAGATGTGGTTGCCAGCCATCCGGGCGTATTAGAAGTAGCCTGCATCGGTGTGGACGACGAGCGCTCTGGTGAAGCCGTAAAAATCTTTGTTGTAAAGAAAGACCCTAATCTCAGCAAAGACGACATTATTGCCCACTGCAGAAAGAACCTCACCAACTACAAAATACCGCGACAAGTGGAGTTTCGGGACAGCCTGCCCAAGTCAAATGTGGGTAAAATACTGAGACGCGAATTGCGCCCAACTTAAATGAGCTTTTCATGAATCTTTTGCCGTTTTTTAAACTGATGGCGGAGCGTAATGCTTCAGACCTATTTCTTGCTGCTCAGTCGCCGATTGTGATCAAAATTGATGGCCAGTGCTATCCGGTCAACAATCAGGTTTTAGCCCCTGAGCATGTGAAGCAATTAGCCTATCAGTTAATGACGCCAGAGCGGATTGCAGAGTTTGAAAACACGCTGGAAATGAACTTTGCCTACCCTGTTGCCGGGGTAGGCAGTTTTCGGATTAATATCTTCAGAGCGCGCGGCTCAGTTTCGATTGTGGCGCGTTTTATTCGCAGCAACATTCCCTCTTTTGAAGAATTGCGTGTTCCTCCCATTCTGAAAGATCTGATCATGGAGAAACACGGCATTATTTTGGTGGTAGGGGCAACCGGCTCAGGTAAATCATCCACCATGGCCGCCATGCTGAATCATCGCAATGAAAACCATGCAGGCCATATTTTAACGATGGAAGACCCCATCGAGTTTCTGCATAAGCACAAAAAATCACTGGTGAACCAGCGTGAAATTGGCATCGACACCAAGAGTTATCACGAGGCACTGAAAAACGCGATGCGCGAAGCACCCAATGTGCTGATGATTGGTGAAATCCGTGACCAGGAAACCATGACGCATGCGATGCAATATGCGCAAGCGGGCCATTTGTGTATCTCCACTTTGCACGCTAATAACAGTTACCACTCGCTTTCACGCATCGTCAATTTTTACCCGCAAGAATCACGCGAAGCCCTGCTCTATGATTTATCGTCTTCACTCAAAGCCATTGTTTCGCAGCGGCTGGTAAAAAACAAAGAAGGCAAGCTGGTTGCGGCGGTTGAGGTGTTGCTCAACACCCCGCGTATTGCAGAACTGATCCGTGCCGGTGAGCTGAGCGATATCAAACAAGCGATGGAACAAAGTCTTTCAGAAGGCTCGCAGACTTTTGAACAAGCCCTTTATAAGCTCTATCGTAATGGCGAAGTGGAGCTGGACGAAGCACTGAAAAGCGCCGATTCGGCCACCAACCTCTCCTGGCTGGTGAACAACGCTCAGCCGCTTACCGAGCACCAAAACAGCAAGCCAAACGACAAGCCCGATGCCGCACCGGATATGTCCTTCGATATTTCACTGCATTAATCCGAGCCTGCTGCCGGGCAGCTGATCCGCGCTGCCGGCACGATTTCTTCAGCTGCACTTCATCCTGTGGGCGATATCACATCGCCCGCCCCGCCCCATTGCTGTAAAATCCCCCATCCCATAAGGAAGACAACAGCAATGAAGCTCTATGGCATTCCCAATTGCGACACCGTAAAAAAAGCAAAAACATGGCTCAGCGATCAAGGCCACGACTTTGAATGGCATGACTATAAAAAATCAGGCATCAGCGCAGATCTGTTAGAACAATGGATAGCACAAGTGGGCTGGGAAACCCTGCTCAACCGCCAGGGTACAACATGGCGTAAATTAGACGATGCTACAAAGGCAGCCGTTGATCATAAAGACGCTGCAATTGCTTTAATGATAATGCAAACATCAATCATTAAGCGCCCGGTACTCGACAACAATGGTACGATCACGGTCGGCTTCAAACCCGAAGTCTACGCATCCCTTTTTAGAGACTGAACCACAGCAATGAACGACCCCACTCTTGCACTGACCCAACAATTATTACGCCAGGCATCCGTCACACCAGATGATGCCAACTGCCAGAATATGCTGGCCGCCCGCCTCTTGGCCATCGGCTTTCGTATTGAGCATATGCGTTTTGAAGATGTAGACAATCTGTGGGCGCGCTTTGGCGACAGCGGCCCTGTGCTGGTCTTTGCTGGACACACCGATGTGGTGCCTACCGGCCCACTGGAGCGCTGGCACTCCGACCCTTTCGCCCCCACCATCCGGGATGGCCATCTGTTTGGCCGTGGCTCTGCCGATATGAAAGCATCGCTTGCTGCATTTGTAACGGCAAGCGAGCAATTTCTGGCGAAAAACCCCAATCCTAAGGGCTCAATCGCCTTTTTGATTACTTCAGACGAAGAAGGCCCTGCGCATCACGGCACGGTAAAAGTGATCGAAGCACTGAAAGCACGCGGCGAGAAAATTGATTACTGCATCGTAGGCGAGCCCACGTCTGCCGAAGAATTTGGCGACACCATCAAAAATGGCCGCCGTGGTTCACTCTCCGGCCACCTGATTGTGCATGGCGTACAAGGCCATATTGCCTATCCGCATCTGGCAAAAAACCCAATCCATCTACTCGCTCCGGCCTTAGCCGAGCTGGCCAGCACGGTTTGGGATACGGGCAATGAATACTTCCCGCCCACCACATGGCAGGTTTCCAATATCAACAGCGGCACCGGCGCGACGAATATCATCCCCGGCACTATTGATGCCCTGTTTAACTTCAGATTCAGCACCGCCAGCACGGCCGATTCGCTCAAAGCCACCGTGCACGCCATTCTGGACAAACATCAGCTTGAATATGAAATTGACTGGGCACTTTCGGGCGAGCCATTTCTGACCGACCATGGCCAGCTGATCGATGCCATGCGTGAAGCGGTAAGCGAAGTCTGCGGAAAAACACCCGCCCTCAACACCGTAGGCGGCACATCAGACGGGCGCTTTATTGCTAAATACTGCCCGGAAGTGGTTGAATTTGGGCCGATCAACAAAACCATTCATAAACTGAATGAATGCGTGGCGATTGAAGATTTACCCAAGCTTTCCGCGATTTATGAGAAAGCCTTAGAAAAATTAATTGCTTAATTAAATACGCAATAAGGGCAAGCCCAAGGGCTTGCCCTATTTTCACATCATTGACTTTCAAACAAGGCATCAGCCTTTTAGCTTAATAAAATAGGCCATCACCCGCCAGCTATCATTCTTTTCCCTAAATGGCACAACCGTTTCAATGGCTTTAATTTTATTTTCAAACTGACTTTCATACTGCAAAACAAGGTAATCGCCTTCAGGCAAACTGGGCACAGTGTGGGTGAATTCTGCAGACTTAAACCGGCGCGAAACTACCTTCCCCAAACGGGCACGCACTGATACCGATCCCTCCTCCCATTTACGCTTACTCATGGTTTCGTGCAAATGATCAGAAAGCTGCTCCCAGCTGCGGGCGTAATCACCTTCATCCTGCAACCCCAGCCACGACTTAGCCGCCTCATGCGCCTTTGCCACGCTCTCCGCCTGTGCGCTGCCTGCAAAGCCCAAAGAAATACTGAACACGAATAAAACTGAAAGAATGTACCGCACCGCCAACCTCCTCATTACATCTTGACTGATCGTAAGGATCAGCGACTCACCCTTCGCAACATGCCTTCTAATGGCCCCTGCGAAAAAGACTTACGCCAGTAGCTTGCAAACACCACCGCCAGAGTACAAAACAGCAGAGCACTCGACACCGAAAAAGCTAAAGATTGGTTTTCCAGCATGCCCAGAGACTCCAGCAGCCCCATTCCTAAAATGACATGCGCCAGATAAAAAGTCAGCCCCAGCTGGCCGGTGTATACAAAGGGCATCAGCCACGATTTTTGCCCAAACTTTTCACCCAAAGCCACGCAAAGCGTAATGATCACAATGGCACTGCCCGATGCACCGATAAAATAAACCGGCAAAGGAGGCATAGGCACCGTACTGAAAAAAACCTCATAAGCCGAAGGCATGCCCATCAGCAAAGCATAGGGCAGAAACAATACAATCAACTCCGCCAGTACCGCAGCAAACAAGCCTGATAAAAACAATCGTTCACGCACGGCAACGTGGCCTAAATTTTGCCGCCCGATCACCATGCCCAACAATAAAAAACCCAGCCATGGCAAAACAGGATGAAAACCATTAAAAAGCAAATGACGAATAAAACCGGGGATAGTCCACAAATCAGCATACGACAAGGTTTCCCAATCCCACGCCGTGCTGTAATTCAGCATAACAAACAATGTTGTCGAAATAATTAACAGCAAAACAATCAAAGCCAGAATATAGCGGCTGGCCAGCGCCAAGCATAAAGTCCCCGCCAAGATATACATGCCATAATAATGCAAGATATCCGCAGGCCAGATTTCTATATACAAGAGCCCAAGTACAAATAAAAAGCCAGCGCGCTTTAAAAGCACTTTGCGTACACCCGCCAATGCCACTGAATCACCCGAAAATTGCCGGGCAAGCAGTGACAAGCCCACCCCGGCCAAGATAACAAACAAGGCAGACGCCCGGCCATCAATTACATTGACGATATTAAGCCAAGCCGCGTTTTCACTGCCCTGTGCATGCATGACTATTTTAAAATTAACAATCACCATTCCAAAAATAGCCAAGGCACGGGCCAAATCGAAACCTAGGATTCGTTGTTTCATTTCACCCCTCACACATCACGACCATTGTATTTAGAATGAATAGCCCACAGCAAGAGAAGCAGTAGGATTCGTTTTTGATTCTGTTAAAGGGCTATTTTCAGCATTCTTAAATAGACGTCTCACCCCCACTGATGAAGAAATTCCCCAATTCTTATCAAATTGATGATTCCATGTCAGGGTTAAGCTGCCCGTATCAAAACCGGCCTCAGGCGAATACGTTTTGTAATCAGAAGTCAGGCTTTGCGCTGCGGTCACGCCATAATAGGTTTGAGCATATTTAGCATCAGCATAATGAGCAAAGGCACTTATTGAGACTTGATTTTCCCCGGTGGTATAAACAGGCACGGCCAGCGTCACATGATAAGCATTGCCATTTTCTCTGTGATTAAGCTTTAATTCTGCTCCCAGCGATAAATGTGCCGCATCCCATAAATTAATACCCCCCTCTAAATTTAATAGCGCCGAGTTTTTAATATCGCCCATACCCTTAAATTTACTTTTCGTATCGGAGAAATTTGCAATATCATCCCCACGACTGCCGCCATAAGCCAATGCAATACTGCCATCGAAAATGCCTTTTTCTGCCTGAAAGCCAATACCGCGCATGCCCGCAAAAAAACCATTTGCAGCCTGATAATCCGCATATAAGAGAGGGGATATCTTATTTTTTTTACCCCCCACAAATTCCGGGCCGTAAGCCACCCCCACCGCAAGAGTAATTTTGGATTCATCTTTAGGCTGATCTGCCGCATGGAGGGGAGCAACCATTAACAGAGAAACTAAGGTAATAATATGACGCATCATGCCTGCTCGTTTTTTGAAAGTAAGCCATATTAAAGTCCGATCATTAAAAGTTCCCCCGCCAGCTGTCTATAAATTGTCGATAAATTGTACATAAGTAAAAGCTGAAGAAAGCGTAAGCGCTCAGCCCTCCCACCTAGCCAGCTGCTTTAGCCTTCGTTATCTTGTGGGTTCTGATCTTTAACAAATGGCAGCAGCTCGTCAATTCGGCTATTGGGCCAAGTCGGGAGTTTTTCTAATGT
>NZ_PDZG01000058.1 GCF_002735645.1 Iodobacter sp. BJB302 | reverse complement strand
CGTTTTGATACCCGCTTCGCCAGTTAAATATTGCTGAACGACAGAGAGCTTGAATTGCGTTGAGTACTTGGACATAAAAACACCCCAAAAATATGGACGGGTGTCCAACTTTTGGGGTGCAGTTCAATTCAGCCGGCTTTATTTTGGGTGTTTTATTGCAGGGTGCTTTTTCCTCCCAAAGCCTTATACAGGGCGACTTGCGCCAGAAGCTGATCCCGTTTTGCGGCAATCAGCTCCAACCTGCCATTAAATAAGTTTCTCTCGCTATCAAGTACCGTCAGGTAATCGCTGTAGCCATTGTCGTAGCGCATGATGGCGAGCTTAAGCTGGCGCTCTAAAGCCTTAATCTGACGCTGCTGCCCCTGGGTTTTTTCCTGGCTGAACTGACGGCTTTTCAGTGCGGCCAGGGCGTCGGCAAAGGCATTTTGAACGGCAAGCTGGTAGCCTGCTGCGGCGGCTTTATCTTTTGCCCTAGCCTGATCAATTTGCGCTGCGCTGAGGCCACCGTCAAACAGGGGCATGGAAAGATTGCCCGCAAATTGCCATGCTTTGCTGCCCGCTGTAAATAAATCAGTTAAAGGATGGCTGGCCACACCCAAGAGGCCGGATAAAGAAATGCGGGGAAACCATGCCGCACGGGCAGCGGCTACTTCTGCATGGCTGGCACGCAGCGTGGCTTCTGCCTGGGCAATGTCGGGCCGGCGCAGCAAGAGGTCGGATGGAATGCCCGCTGCGCCGGAGCTGCTGCTGTTGATTTCGCTGATGCTTTTGCCGCGCGGAATACCTGCTTCAATCAGCGCTCTGGGGGAAAGGCCACACAGCACTGAGAGGGCGCTTTCTAATTGGGCAATCTGGCTTTGGTACTGGGGCACAATGGCTTGTGCGGCGGCCAGATCACTTTCTGCCTGACGCGCTTCCAGCTCACTGATCAGCCCGCCCTTAAAGCGGGTTGTTTGCAGGGTAAACGCTTTTTGACGGGCTTCTGCGGTTTGTTTTGCCACGATCAGCTGCGCATCTGAGGCGCGCAAATTAATATAGTTTTGGGCTACGTCTGCAGTAAGCGCCAGCTGCAAGCCGGTATGCGCGGCCTGGCTGGATAAAAATTGTTGCCTTGCCGCCTCGGTTTCATTGGCCAGCCGGCCCCATAAATCCAGCTCCCAGCTTGCTGCACCAGCCAGGTGAAACCGGGCGGGTACATCATCGCGCTGACGCTGCGTACCAGCTTGTAAATCAAGGCCCGGCCATTGTGCAGACTGACTAATGCCTAAGCGGGCGCGTGCTTCATCCATATTCGCTACAGCGATGGCCAGGCTGGCATTGTGCTGCAAAGCCTGGCTGATCAGTGCATTAAGCACCGGATCGTTAAAGCTGGCCTCGCCAGGATCTGCCAGAGAAAGCGGGTTTTGCGTCCGGGGCAGATCAAGCTTGGGCAGGGTTTGTACAGGGCTGATGGCGCATGCGGTGCAAAGCAGGGCCAGCAGGCTGGCAATCAGGGAGGGTTTCATAGTGAAGATCTCAAGGTGTGCGCCTGCCGTTGCCAGCAGGCACGCGGGCTTATTGGCCTGTGGACTGGTTTTTCCTGAAGCCCATAATCAGGCGGAAAAACAGCGGAATAAAGAAAATGGCAATAAAGGTAGCGGCCAGCATGCCGCCAATCACCGGGGTGCCCAGCGAATGACGGCTGTTTGCCCCCGCGCCGCTGGAGGTAATCAGCGGCACGCAGCCTAAAATAAAGGCGAGCGATGTCATCACAATGGGCCTGAAGCGCAGCCTTGCCGCTTCGATGGCGGCGTCAGACAGGCTCATGCCTTCTTCAAATTTCATCACGGCAAATTCCACAATCAGAATGGCATTTTTAGCGGCCAGACCGATCAGCGTCACCATGCCAATCTGAAAATACACATCGTTATTCATATCCCGCAGATACGCTGCCAGCAGCGCACCAAAGAGCGCGAAAGGTACGGCGGTGATGACGGCAAAAGGCACACTCCACCTTTCGTATTGCGCGGCCAGGATTAAAAACACCATCACAATGCCCAGTAAAAAGGCAATGCCGGCCGTGCCGCTGGCTTCTTTCTCCTGATACGCGCTGCCTGTCCAGGCTAAGGTGTAATCGCTGCTGAGTGCGGCAGCGGTGACGCTTTCCATGGCCTTGATGGCTTCTCCCGAGCTGACCCCTGCTGCAGGCTGAATCATGATTTTGGCCGCGCCAAAGATATTAAAGCGCTCCACCAGCTCCGGCCCGCTGGTGTCTTTGATGGTGACCAGGCTGGTGAGCGGAATCATGTCGCCCTTGGCGGAGCGCACAAAAATATTCGCCAGATCTTTGGGGCGTTTGCGATATTGGGCTTCAGATTGCAGCTGCACCTTGTAAGTGCGGCCAAAGCGGTTGAAATCATTGATATAAAGCTGGCCCAGGGTGGCTTGCATGGTGCTGAATACATCATTGATATTAACGCTCAGCGCCTTGGCTTTTTCGCGATCCAGATCAACAAAATATTGCGGCACACCGGCGCGGAAGGTGGTGGTGACTTTGGCAAATTCCGGGCGTTTTTTTGCCGCCTCAATCAGTTTTTGTGCCGCCGTACTGAGCGCCTGCGAGCCTGCACCATTTCGGTCTTGCAGATAGCCTTCCAAGCCGCCGGTGGTCGACATCCCCATAATCGGCGGCGGGGTGAAGGCGGCGATCAGGCCGTTCTGAATGGTACGGGCCTGATGCATTACTTTTTCTGCCAGCGAAAACGAATCCTGCCCCGGGGCCTTGCGCTCGCCCCATGGCCTGAGCGTGACAAAGCTGGTTGCGTAGTTGGTAAGCTTAGAGCCGGATAAAATATCAAAGCCGGTAAAAGTGGTGACATTTTCTACTTCGGCAAGCTTGCTGAGCGCCGCATCTGATTCGGCGCTCACCTGACGGGTACGGGCCAGTGAGGCGGCATCGGGCAGGGCCACACTGACAAACATCGTGCCTTGATCCTCTGCTGGCACTAAGGAGCTAGGCACTAAGAAATACAGCGCTACCGTGCTGGCTAAAATCCCTGCAAACAGCACAAACGCCACGCCAACGCGGCGATTCAGGTATTTAACACCTGCAATATAGCCGCCCGTGATTCGTTCAAAGAAGCGATTAAACCATGCAAAAAAACGCGCGGGTTCGTGGTGGCCGGGCTTGAGCAAAAGCGCGCAGAGGGCAGGCGATAAAGTAAGCGCCACAATGCCGGAGATAATCACAGAGATAGAAATCGTGATGGCAAATTGCTGATACATCACGCCCGTCATGCCGCTCATAAAGGCCACGGGTAAAAACACCGCGCACAGCACCAGTACAATCGCCACTACGGGGCCGGAGACTTCCTGTATGGCTTGAATCGACGCCTCTTTGGCCGAGCAGCCCGTCTCGCGCATAATCCGCTCGACGTTTTCCAGCACCACAATCGCATCATCCACCACAATACCAATGGCCAATACCATGCCAAATAAGGTGAGCAGATTGATAGAAAACCCAAACATCGCCAGGCCTGCAAAAGTGCCTAGCAGGGAAACCGGTACGGCAATGCAGGGAATCAGCGTGGCGCGGAAATTTTGCAAAAATAAATACACTACGCAGAACACCAGCACCATCGCTTCGAGCAGGGTGACTACGACTTCTTCAATCGATGCTTTTACAAATTTAGTGGTGTCGTAAGGAATAGCGTAGTCCATGCCCTGAGGGAAACGAGCGGAGAGCTCCTGCATTTTGTTGGCAATGGCTTTGGATACATCCAGCGCATTGGCACCCGGCTGGGCATAGGTCACCAGCCCTACGGATGGCTTGCCATTACGCATGCCGGAAATATCATAATCATTGCCACCCATCTCTACCCGGGCCACGTCTTTTAGGCGGATTTTTGCGCCATCAGGCATGGACTTCACAATAATCGCTTCAAATTCTTTGGGGTCTGCCAGACGGCCCTTGGCGTTAATGGTGTAGGTAAAATCAACCGGGTCATTATCTGGCTCGGCCCCCAGCTTGCCTGCGGCAAATTGCGAGTTTTGCTCCTGCACGGCTTTCACTACATCGGCAGGGGTGAGCTTCAGCTGGGCCAGGCGATCGGGCTTCAGCCAGATCCGCATGGCGTAATCGGTGCCGCCCATCATGCTGGCGTCCCCCACGCCGGGTATGCGTTTTAAATCGTCCAGAATATTGAGCAGGGCATAGTTGGCAATAAAGTTGCGATCATACTGGCCGGTCGGCGAGCCTAAGGAAATCACAGACAATACTTCGGTGGATTTCTTTCTGACGGTAACGCCCTGGCGTTTGACTTCATCCGGCATTTTGGCCAGTGCCGCCTGTACGCGGTTGTTTACGTCAATTGTCGCCTGATCCGGGTCTGTGCCCACAGCAAAATAGACGTTCATACTCATTTGCCCGTTTGCTGCAGATTTGGATTGCAGATAGAGCATATGGTCCACGCCATTAATCTGCTGCTCCAGGGGGGAAGCCACGGTTTGAGCAATGGTTTCAGCGGTGGCGCCGGGGTAGTTGGCGCTTACCGAAACCACGGCGGGCACGATATCCGGATACTGCTGAATCGGCAGAGAAAACATTGCGGCCAGGCCCGCCAGCACAATGACAATTGAAATCACCGTGGCAAAAATGGGCCGGTTGATAAAGAATTTAGAAAACATTTACCCCTCCTTTTTGATGCTGACTGCTTGGCCGGGGCGCGCTTTAACTAAGCCATCGACAATAATGCGCTCGCCCGCTTTCAGGCCGGATTCCACAATCACCTCATGCCCAATGCTTTCCCCCAGAGTCACTTTGCGCGATTCAACGATGTTTTTATCATTGAGCAGCAGCACGCGTTTTTCGGCCTGCAGCTGCACAATGGCGCGCTCCGGAATGGTGATCGCCTGTTGGCGGATACCCTGATCAACCAGCACGCGTACAAACTGGCCGGGCAGCAAATCCCCTTTGGGATTATCAAATTGCGCCCGCATACTGATGGTGCCGGTGTTGTTATCAATGCGGTTATCGTGGAAATTTACCGTGCCCTGAATGGGGTACGTTGCGCCATTGGCCAGCCTGAGCGTGGCCTGCAGCGATTTGCCGGGGCTGAAGTGCTGGTAATCCTGTTCGGAAACCGAAAAATTGGCGTACAGCGGTGACATTTGCGAGATGGTGGTCAGCGGCAGCGGGCTGTTGTTATTAATTAAGCTGCCTTCTGATTGCACCTCCTTACTGCTGATGCCGGAGATAGGCGCGGTGACTTGGGTGTAGCTTAAGTTGAGCTGCGCGGTACGCACCTGCGCCTGGGCCGCTTCTACGCTGGCTTTCGCGGCTTCAAAAGCGCTGATGCTGTCGTCGTAATCTTTTTTTGATACGGCGTTTTCTTTAAACAGCGGGGCGATGCGCTCCTGATCGGTGCGGGTTTTATTAAACATAGCCACCTGCCGTGCCAGCTCGCCCTTGGCCTGATTTAATGCGGCTTTGTAAGGCTCAGGATCAATCTCAAACAGCACTTGCCCCTGTCTGACCGGCTGGCCTTCTGCATAGGTGCGCTTTAATAAAATACCCGCCACCCGGGCGCGTACTTCAACATCACGAACACCCGCTGTTTCGCCTGTAAATTCGCTTTGCAGGGCAATATCATGGGGCTTAATGACGAGTTGACTCACTTCAACGGGGGCTGCCCGGGTTTCGGCGGGCGGTGCCTGGCAGGCTGCAAGCAGCGATACTGCACAAAGGGAAAGCCATTTAATTTGCATCTTGGCGCTCTTCCATTAAATAAAAAGCCCCGCGAACCGGGGCTTAAGTTAAAGCAATCAGGGGTGCAGGCTTTAGCGGTAGACCGTGTGTTTCAGGCGGCCCGGATGCCAGTTGCTGGAATCCTGATCGTTGGATGCAGTGACCTTGGGCTTTTTAGTTTTTTGGCTTTGATTATTCATGGCCGGGCGTTCGCGCTGCGAAAAAGGGGTGATGCGTGTTTGCGTATGGGTCGCAGCGGGTGCCGCAATAGATTGATTCATTGCAGGGCGGCTGCGCTGGGAGAAAGGCCTTATCTTTTTCTGTGATGCGGATGCCGGAGCGAGTGTGGAGTTGTCGTCCATCGCCGGGCGGCTGCCTTCAGCAAAAGGGGTTGCAGCGGCAAGGCTTAGCGAAGGAATGCTGAGTGCTGCGCTGATTATCAGGGCCAGTGTGGCTGCCTTTTTCATGATTTACTTCCTTTTAGTGCCGGGTTGACAGGGACTATTAAACAGGCCGGATGTAAACCGTTTGATGGTGAAAACAGGCATTTTGTAAATGCAATGTAAACAGCGCCTCTTTATGGTCGTAAGCGGCGCAGGCACGGGGTATTCTGTAACAAACAAAATGGATGGGCAGAGCATGGGTACGCAAATACTCCTCGTGGATGATGACGCTGATTTACGCGCTTTATTAAGTGATTACCTTGGTGAGCAGGGTTACACCGTGACAGCGGTGGGCGATGGCATGGCCATGCTCCGGGCCATGGAGCAGGGGCAGTTTGATCTGCTGATTCTGGATTTAATGCTGCCAGGTGAAGATGGCTTAACGCTGTGCCGTAATTTGCGGGCTGGCTCTAATCTGCCGGTGCTGATGCTGACGGCCAGAGGCGATGAGCTGGACCGGATTATTGGCCTTGAAATGGGCGCGGATGATTATTTGCCCAAGCCTTTTAATCCCAGAGAGCTGCTGGCCAGAATTAAAAGTATTTTGCGCAGGGCCGCCGGTCACACCGCGGGCAACAAGGCCACACGCCTGTGCTTTGCAGGCTGGGAGCTGGATTTGGCCGCGCAATATTTACTGGGAGCCGATGGCGTGGTGACTTCATTATCTACCGGCGAGTTTCGCCTGCTGCAAGCCCTGGCTGAAAACGCTAACCGTGTTTTATCCAGAGATCAGCTGATGGATGCCATTAATGGCAAGGATGCGGCACCGTTTGACCGCACTATTGATGTGATGATCGGGCGTTTACGCCGCCGCTTGGGCGATGAAGCCCGTGAACAAGTATTAATCAAAACCATCAGAAGCAGCGGCTATATGCTGGTTTGCAAGGTAGAGGCCAGGTAGTTGCCGGCATATATGTCTTCAATTAAGCCCGCAGCTCACAGCCGGGCGCTGGCTGAATTCACCCTTAAAAGGTAAATAAATTTATGCGTTACTGGCCTAAAACCTTACTCGGGCAAATCTTACTGGTGATGCTGGCAGGCTTGTTTACAGCCAATGCGGCTGGTGTCTGGCTGGTGATCAATGACAGAGCCCGGCTGGCCCGCGTATTACGGGTTGAATATGTGGCAGAGCATATTGCCAGCTCGATTAATGTGCTGGGCGAAACGCCCGCAGCTTTTCGTACTCAGCTATTAAGGGCCTTAAACAGCCCGGCTTTGCAAGTAAGCCTGGATACACCGTGGCAACAGGCAAGGCTGCCCGGTGCAGAAGTGCTGGAGTTTGAAAAGCTGGTGTCCGGGCAATTGCAAAAGCAAGAGCGTATGCAGGTGGTTTCGATGAGCTACGGTGCTTTGCCAGAATCTGTGCGCAGTGTGTCTGGCGGGCTGGAGGCGGCAGAAAGCGTGTTGATTAATCTTACCTTACAAGCGCAGCTGGAAGATGGCACGATCGTGACGTTTTCTTCTTCCCGAATGAGTAATGTTCTTATCCGGGAGCCATGGCGGATTGTGGGCTGGCTGGCCTTAGTGGCGCTGGCTGCAGCGCTGTTATCTGTGTGGGCAGTAAGGCGCTTAACGCAGCCGCTTTCGGTTTTTTCCGCAGCGGCTGAGGGTCTTGCACAGAATATTAACCAGCCACCTTTGCCCGAAACCGGCCCCAAGGAAGTGCGTCATCTGGCTAGAGCCTTTAATAGCATGCAATGCGCCATTAAATTGTATTTAAGTACCCGCTCGCAAATGCTGGCAGGCATCTCGCATGATCTGCGCCTGCCCATCACCCGCATACGCTTGCGCCTGGAAAAGCGCGCAGACCCCGCACAAAACCTGGCGATTGAGCGGGATTTAGAAGAAATGGAAAACTTAATTGCCGATACCCTGGCTTTTTTGCATGCAGGCAATAGCGCAGAAGCAAGTGTAAAACTTAATTTTATGGATTTACTTGAAGGCGTTGTAGAAGACACAGAGGCGCTGGGTGCACAAATCAGCGTAAGAGGCCAAGCCCGGCAGGTGTTTACAGGCCGGCCCCAGGCGCTACGTCGCTGCCTGAGCAATTTGCTCGATAATGCCCGCCGTTACGGAGGAAATCAGATTGCCCTCACCGTGCAGGAAGACGCTGCGGCGCTGCTGATTTCGATAGAAGATCAGGGCGCAGGCATTGAAGACGCCGAGCTGGAGCGGGTGTTTGAGCCCTATGTCAGGTTGGAGACTTCCAGATCGCGCCACACCGGCGGCAGCGGTCTGGGGTTGGCTATCGCCCGCGCCATTGCCCGCGCTCATGGTGGGGAAATCTTGCTGACTAACCGGGAGGAGGGTGGTTTAAAGGCGATAATACGCCTGCCAATTTTTGTGTAAGTTTGGGTGGTTTATTTTTTGAGTTTTTTTGGTTATGGCTTATTTATTGCTTTCTTATTGCTTAATAAAAAATAGGAAAGCGATTCATGAATGTTTCAGCAGCCTCGCCACTCAGTATTTTGCCCGCGCATTTGCGGCCAAAGATTCCTTATCAGCCTGATGCCCCGGCGGGGGATTCCAGATTGTACGATCCGGCAAATATGACGGCAGGTGAAGCGGCAAAATTGGCCACAGATCTGTACAACGACGGCAAAATCAGCTTGCATGAGCTGGGGGTGATCACCATTACACACAGGCTGAATATCAATGAGGATGGATCGCCACGCGCTGAAGATGAAAGCAGCCGTTTAAAAAAATGGAATTTTATTGATTACGCTAAACAAAGCGTTGTGGCCTGCCAGTTTAGAAACGACACGCAAGGCGTTGGAATCTATCAGCATATTCTTGATGTGCTCGAACAAACCGCTGCAGAGCCGGGCAGGAGGGTGAATATTGCGGTTTAAGGGTGCTTATAAAAAGAGTGCCGCCCCCGCATATACGGGGGCAGCTGAGTATGTTGTGTGACTTTTAAGATGCGGGCATAAAGCAGGGCTGTATTTAAGTTTGTACCCTGCTGTCAGGCGCGTTCATACCAGGGTTTCGTACGATTCACGATATTGACTACCAGCAACATCACCGGCACTTCAATCAAAACGCCAACAACCGTTGCCAACGCTGCGCCTGAATTAAAGCCAAACAATGCAATTGCCGCTGCAACGGCCAGCTCGAAGAAGTTCGATGCCCCAATTAAGGCAGACGGGCAGGCGATATTGTGCTTTTCGCCCACCATACGGTTCAGCAGATACGCTAAACCTGAGTTGAAAAATACTTGGATCAAAATAGGTATGGCCAGCAAGGCAATGACCAGTGGCTGATCTAAAATTGCTTTGCCTTGAAAAGAAAACAGCAAGATCAGTGTGGCCAATAAAGCAGAAATTGACCATGGGCCAATCTTGTTCATTGTGGAGTCAAAGGAGGCCTGGCTCTGGCTGAGTAAATGTTTCCGAATGATTTGTGCAATGATCACCGGAATAACGATATACAGCACGACTGAAATAATCAGCGTATCCCAAGGCACATGAATGGCCGACATGCCGAGTAAAAACGCCACGAGTGGCGCAAAGGCCACGACCATAATTGCATCGTTCAATGCCACCTGAGACAAGGTAAACAACGGGTCGCCATTAGTCAGCTTGCTCCATACAAACACCATTGCAGTACACGGTGCAGCCGCAAGCAGGATCAGGCCAGCGATATAGCTGTCAATTTGACCAGCGGGCAGATACGGAGCAAAGAGTTGCCGGATAAAGATCCAGGACAATAATGCCATTGAGAATGGTTTAACCAGCCAGTTCACAAACAAGGTAACGCCAATCCCGCGAACATGCTGGCGTACTTCATGCAACGCCGTAAAATCAACTTTGATTAGCATGGGAATAATCATGACCCAGATCAGCATACCCACCGGCAGATTAACCTGGGCAACCTCAAGCCGGCCAATCGTTTGAAATACACGGGGGAATAACTGCCCTGCAATAATTCCGACAACAATGCATAAAAACACCCAAATGGTGAGATAGCGCTCGAAAAAACTCATGGGTGCAGCAGTGATACGTTTGCCGGTAACTTCACATTGTGCGGACATCATGCACTCCGGTTATTAATTTTTGAACGCTGCACGACACTGACCAGCGCGTGCAGCACGGGGTATCACTCTGCAAGCTGGCCGGGCTTGCTTTCGCCAATATCACGCACCACGTCTTTCAGCGCTAAGCTGGCCAGCTTTTCGTCAGGCAGGCTCACAAGGAGGGATATGCGCTGCTTAATTTGCAAAAAGACCTTGCGAAACGAAGCAAGTTTTTCTTCCTCTGTTTCTCCGTGCGGGTCTTCATAGCCCCAGTGTGCTGTCAGCGGATGCCCTGGCCAGATTGGGCAGACTTCGCCTTTGGCGTTGTCACAAACGGTGATGACAATATCCATGTGCGGTGCGTCAGCGGCTTCGAACTCTTCCCATGATTTCGAGCGCAGTGTGCTGGTGTCGTAGCCGATGCCATTGAGCAAGGTAATTGCATGCGGGTTGATTTGGCCGCTTGGGTGGCTGCCCGCACTGAATGCTTTAAAGCGTCCCTTGCCCAGAATATTCAGCCAGCCTTCGGACATGACGCTGCGCGCCGAATTGGCGGTGCAGAGGAAAAGGACGTTGTAGACTTTGTTGCTCATCGTGAATCTCCGGGGTTTTGCACTGGTTTTAGCAGCAGTTACTGCCTGGGGTACAACTGTTCTTGGGTTGGGGCGTTACTGCAACAGCCTTGGGCGCACAGCAGGTGTTGGTTGTGGATTCGCTGCCGCTGAAAGTCGGGATGCTGCCAAGGGTGTGATAGCTTTCCCAGGCAATACCCGCCGGATCAGTAACCCAGTGCTTGTCCGATTGGGCGTAGCAACAAGCTGTACCCGGCTCGCTGAGCACCGAGATATCGGCAGCGGCTAATTGCTTTTGTAGGGCGGTCAGCTCGTCGTCGCTGTCGACCTGAAAACCGAGGTGATCAAGGCCCGCCGGTGCTCCTCGCTGCGAGATGGCGAAATTGATGCGTGGATCGTCGAGCATCCACTTCGCATAGTCGGATTTGAGTACGGTTGGCTCTGCCGCAAACAGCGCAGTGTAGAAGCGTATGCTGTCGTCCAGCTTTGGTACCGAGATATGAACATGAAAGCGTTTCATTTTTTAACCCCAATCAGAGAAATGTTAACAACAGCTGTTGTCGCAAGATTTATGGTCAGAGGGCTCACAAGCCTGGCCCTGGCAGCAGTTTTCAGTCATAAAACCGAGCAAATGATTCATTTGTTCGTAGTTGGCGGAGTAATAGATAAAGCGCCCGTCTTGCCGCCGGTTGATCAGGCCAGCGTGCGTTAACTCCTTCAGATGGAAGGACAGGGTGGCATTGGCAACCTCCAGGCGCTCACCGATTTGGCCCACAGCCAAACCTTCTGGCCCTTCTTGTACCAGCAGCCGGTAGATTGCTAAGCGAGTGTCCTGAGCGAGAGCGGCCAGGAGTGTTACGGCAGTTTTTGTATTCATGTTTCTATAATTATAGAAATATAGAATTAAGTCAAGGAGGATTTACTGCAGGATTGAAGTTTGCTCAAATAGCATGAGCAAAGCATTTGAGCAGAAACTAAGCCTCACGTTAAAGTGGCAGTTCACAGAAATATTTCTAAAATAATTAATCCGTCTTGCTAACACGCTTTGTTTCCTTGTTTGTTCCCCTTTATTTAGGACTTCATGCCATGACTAAGCTTCCCCTGTCTCTGAGTGTTCTATCCGGCGTTGTATTACTTAGCGCCTGCGGAGGGACAGCATTTAATAAGTACGATGCAAGTCTTCCCCGGCACAGCCTGCCTGCAGAGCAAGCAGCCGCACCTTCGCCTGTCGCCGGCAAAATGCAGGCAATTGCCGGTGCAGGAGTGCGCACACAGGCCAATACGCCGCTTGCCTCTGCCGAACCCGGCCGCGAAAACTATAGCAAGCTGGAGGAGCTGTCAGTGAAGGCGGTGTCTGCTGAGCCGGTTTCTACTTTTTCGATTGATGTGGATACCGCCAGCTACACCAATGTGCGTCGTTTTTTGCAAGCGGGCCAGTTGCCGCCTAAAGACGCGGTGCGGGTAGAGGAGATGATTAATTATTTTCCTTACAATTATCCCCATCAGGCCGGCAGCCGCCCCTTTGCCGTATACACCGAAATAGCGCCCGCGCCATGGGGTGTGGATAAGCATCTGATCCGTATTGGCATCAAGGCACAGGACATCAAAGCGGCTCTGCTGCCTGCGGCAAATTTAGTGTTTCTGGTGGATGTATCCGGCTCGATGAATGAGCCCAATAAACTGCCGCTGCTGCAAGCTTCGCTTAAATTATTGGTGGATCAGCTTAAAGCAGGAGACCATGTTTCCTTAGTGACCTATGCCTCCGGCACGAAGGTGGTGCTGGAGCCCAGTGCGGATAAAAACCAAATCAAGCGCGCGATTGATCAGCTGGTTGCAGGGGGAGGCACAGCGGGTGCGGCAGGCATTCAGCTGGCTTACCAGATGGCACGCCAGGGCTTTATTAAAGGCGGGATCAATCGCATCCTGCTGGCTACCGATGGTGATTTTAATGTGGGTGTCACCAGCATCGATGCGCTGAAAGAGATGGTTGAAAAAGAGCGCGAGGCAGGGGTTTCTTTAAGCACTTTGGGTTTTGGAATGGGGAATTACAATGATGCGCTGATGGAGCAGGTGGCCGACATTGGCAACGGCAATTACCACTACATTGATAACCTGAACGAGGGCCAAAAAGTACTGGTGGATGAAATGAGCTCCACGCTGGCTACCGTGGCCAAAGATGTCAAAATCCAAGTTGAATTCAACCCGGAGCAGGTCAAAGAGTATCGCCTGATTGGCTATGAAAACCGCCAGCTTAAGCGTGAAGATTTTAATAATGATAAGGTGGATGCCGGTGATATCGGTGCAGGCCACACCGTGACCGCGCTCTATGAAGTGACTTTTGCCGGTAAAGCGGGGTACCTCGAGCCGCTGCGTTATGAAGCCAAACCCGCCAAAAAAACCACGCAGAGCGACGAGCTGGGCTTTTTACGCTTACGTTATAAAGCGCCCGATGGCAAAAACAGCCAGCTGATCGAAATCCCGCTGCAGCGCCGGGATGTATTAAACAGCTTTAATCAGGCGAGTAATGAATTCCGCTTTGCCACTGCCGTGGCGGGTTTTGGGCAATTACTGCGTAATGGGCGGTATATCAGTGACTTCAACTACGCAAAAGTCGCCGCCATTGCCGGCAATGCCCGAGGTGATGATACATTTGGCTATCGTGGGGAATTTTTGCAATTAGTTAAGCTGGCAAAAAGCCTGACACCCGCAGCCGCGGAGAGTGGGCGGGATTAGTGCATATCTGCGATGCATGGTTGCCGTTAATTCCGGCGATGCGTGTGATGGAACAGGATTACAGGTGGATGGTCTCGGGCATGGCCCGCGCCATCCTCCCATTCGCAGTTCCAAAACATCCTCATACGCTGGCTGACGGTACGCCGGTAGCATGATGCAGGGGGGCTTAAAAATCACGCCTCTTCACCCTCTGCATGAAAAGCCTCGTAAATTTCTTTTACGGTTTCGCCATTAAACGTCCAGTAGGGCGAGGGCTGAATGGGAGTGCCTTCTGCTAAACCCAGTAATCTTCGGGTTGCTTCAGTTAAAGAGATAGTTTCATCTGCGAAGCGCACTTTTTTTTCTTCAACCACAATGGCCTGCTGGCTGCCATCTTTAGAAATTAAAATGGATCCATCAGGAATACCCAGCTCATGGAAATTCATTCTGGGGCGTTTGGTTTTTTTGTAATGGTCTGCAGATTGCTTATCGATATCTTCAATATCAGAATCTAACTGCTTTTCAAATTCAAGTGTTATGTCTTCTACTTTTAATAGTCTGAGCACAGAAATAACCCGCTCAGCCTCAATTTTAAAAAACTCCCGGTTGGGGTTGATCCTATGATTGCCAAAGGCGAAATGAAGTGCTTTTTCAACTTCGGCAGCATCTTTTACCTGGCAGGCAAAAGCGCAATCAAAGGGCACAGGCACGCCTGTTCCATATAATTGCTTCATTCTTTCTTCAACTTCCGTTTGCGATGTTTTCCCGATCTTAACGAGGCCGGGCATGGCTGGATTAGTTAAAACATAAACAATTTGTGAACTGATATCGGCCATAGAAAGTGCTCTGGGTTTAATTGGAGGCATATGGGGCTGGAGCTACATTCCAAGATGATGGCGGGCTAACTTAAATCTGTAATCCTGGCAATCAAGCCGTCTTTAAATTCGAATTCAGACCGGCCGGATAATTCCAGCGTCTGGCCTTTCTTTAAGCCATTGGGCAAATCATCGGCAACGATGGCACGAAAGGCGATGGTTGCGCTGGCCTTGTGGGTGCTGCTTTCAAAGCTGAGTATTTCCTGATGCCGTTCCGAAAATATGGCGACAGATTGCTCTGCCAGCACTTTTAATTCTTCCCGGCCTGTGGTGTGGGTATTTACATGCCCGCCAGCGATATTTTTGAATTCCACATCAGGGTGCACGGTCAGCAGCATGGCTGTTACGTCTTTGCGGTTGTAAGCATTGATGTACTGATCAATCAGTGCGCGAATTTCGGTGGGGGTCATCGTGTATCTCCTGCATTGGCTGGGTTGGGCGGCATGATCTGCTGAATGAATGCTTTTTAGTTTTGCCTGAGTCGTTTTTTTTATGTATTCGGGCTGATGTATTTTTCTATCGCTTCTTTTGCCTCTTTAAGCCCTGCACCTTGTTGCTTGCGATAAAGCCTTAGTGCGCTGATTTTTTCCCCGGCCCTTGCTAATTTGATTACTTCTGCGGATGGCTCCTGCCATTTGTTTTCATCTATCCCCTGCAGGGCGAGCAGCCGGTCAAGCTTGGCTTCAATTCGACTTAATCGATCAGTTAATGGCTGCAAGAGCAAAAAGCCAAGGCCGCCCACGATCATCAGCACCATCCAAAAAACTTCTGTCATTTTGCTTCCCCATCTTTAAAAAAGCAGGTGATGTAAAGGTCATGTTTTGCTGCCTGATTTTACCCTGTTGAATATCTTTCCGAAATAGAAAGTAAAAGACAACAATGGATTCAGCCATTTTTTTCACAGATTATTTTGCACTGAGCAGCCTGATAAAACATGCACCCAAGGAGCAGGGAAGAGCGCTGATAAAAGATGGGCTCGGGCGCTTTTATATGCAGAGGATCAGACAGGAATGGTCATTTTTCATTACATGAAGCTATATATTTTGTAAGCAATCTATCGGGCATATGCGGTCGTAATTGCTGTGCTGCCCGGTAGCCAAGCCATTTGCAGAAAAATTTATACCTGCGCCTTGATGTTGCGGGCCTTCTGCTGGCTCCAGGTCTTGATTGTGCTCAAGACCTGAGTCTGGTCATTACGGCTCTTTTAAGTACAAATTTTTATAATTTTTATACTTTCTTTATACGAGGGCCTGCGTTTTTACCAAAGTCTTTACGCTGTATTCCATAAAGTATACGGGTCGATTCCTCTTAATAAGAGTTAGCCATGGATGTGATCTATTTAGGCGCTTTATGCGTAATAGCGGTATGCCCCGCCTTACTTTTACTGCTGTGCAGCCACCTTAGGGGTGAATCATGATCGTTCTGATTTCGCTGGTTACCGTTGTTTTATTTGTTTACCTTTTTTACGCGCTGTTTAAACCGGAGCGTTTTTAAATGACTACCGATGCTTTGCTCCAGCTGGGGCTGTTTTTATTCGTTTTACTGCTGTTGTCATGGCCGCTGGCGATGGTGATCAACAAAGTGATGCAGGGCGAGATTCAAGGCCCTTTACGCGTTTTAAAGCCGCTTGAAAACGGGATCTATCGTTTGGCAGGTATCAATTCCAGCCAGGAAACAGGCTGGAAATCCTATGCGATCAGTTTGTTGCTGTTTAATGCAATTGGCGCATTGGCACTTTATCTCTTGCAACGTGCGCAAGGTGACCTGCCGTTTAACCCTCAGGGGTTTGGCGCGGTCAGCCCGGATTCTGCGCTTAATACTGCTATTTCTTTTGTCACCAATACCAACTGGCAAGGCTACGGTGGTGAATCCACGATGTCTTACCTCACGCAAATGCTGGGTTTAACGGTACAGAACTTTGTTTCTGCAGCCACCGGTATTTCGGTAGTGATTGCCCTGATCCGTGGTTTTGCCCGGCATAGCGCCAGCACCGTGGGTCACTTCTGGGTGGATTTAACCCGCAGCACTTTATATATCTTGCTGCCGCTGTCTCTGGTTTTATCTTTGGTGTTTGTGGGCCAGGGCATGATTCAAAACCTGTCCGCATATAAAGAAGTGCCTACAGTCCAGGCTAATGCATTTCAGCAGCCAAAGCATGACAGCCACGGTGATGTGGTGAAAGATGCCAAGGGCGCACCTGTAATGGAAGACGTGGTCAGTCATACACAAACACTGGCCATGGGTCCGGTTGCATCGCAAGAGGCAATTAAGCTGTTGGGTACTAATGGTGGTGGTTTCTTTAATGCTAACTCCGCTCATCCTTTTGAAAATCCAACGCCATTTGCAAACTTTTTACAAATGCTGGCGATTTTCCTGATTCCTGCTGCGCTGTGCTTTGTTTTTGGCCGCATGGTGGGTGATAAACGTCAGGGCTGGGCGATTATTGCAGCCATGACGATTATTTTTGTGGCGATGTATTCCGTGCTGGTAATGGCCGAGCAAACAGGTACGGCCGGTCTGAATCCGCTTGGTGTGGATCAGGTGCTGAGCAGCACGCAAGCTGGCGGCAATATGGAAGGTAAAGAAGCCCGCTTTGGTGTAACGGCAACGTCCCTGTTTATTGCGGTAACCACTTCGGCTTCTTGTGGCGCGGTAAATGCGATGCACGATTCCTTAACCCCGCTGGGTGGCCTGATTCCTACACTGCTGATGCAGCTGGGTGAGGTGGTGTTTGGTGGTGTGGGATCAGGTCTTTACGGCATGCTGGTGTTTGCGATTCTGGCGGTGTTTATTGCGGGGCTGATGGTAGGCCGCACACCTGAATACCTGGGTAAAAAGATCGAAATCTTTGAAATGAAGATGAGTGCTTTATCTATCCTGGTTACACCGATTCTGGTGCTGGTGGGTACAGCGGTTGCCTTGATGTTGACTGATGGTAAGGCCGGGATTCTGAACCCGGGAGCGCATGGCTTAAGTGAAGTGCTGTATGCCTTTACCTCGGCTGCAAATAATAACGGCAGTGCTTTTGCTGGTTTATCTGCTAACACCCCGTTTTATAACGTGATGTTGGGTATCGCAATGTGGTTGGGTCGCTTCCTGATTATTGTTCCGGTACTGGCAATGGCGGGTTCTTTAGCCTCTAAAAAACGCCTTGCCGTAACAGGCGGAACGCTGCCAACGCACGGGCCTTTATTTGTAGTGCTTTTGGTTGGAACCGTGCTCTTGGTGGGGGCACTGAACTACGTACCTGCTCTGGCACTGGGCCCTGTGGTTGAACATTTGCAAATGATTGCACCTGTTAAATAACAGCTTTGGGCGGGAAGGCCTGTGGTTTTTCCCGCCCGGTAAATTTGCAATCAAACCATTGCAACTCCTTTTGGTAAAAAGCGATGAATACTACTGACGTGAATCGTACAAAGCCCGCCGTAGCGCCTGTTGCTGCTGCCGCTGTGGCTGCGCACTCTGTACCTGCTGCCGCAGGCAAAAAACTTTCTTTACTCGACCCGCAACTGATTGGGCCAGCGGGGGTCGATTCGTTTAAAAAACTGGCACCAAAAACCCAGCTTAAAAACCCAGTGATGTTTGTGGTGTACGTGGGTAGTATTTTAAGCACCTTGCTGCTGATTCAGGCCCTTGCCGGCCATGGTGAAGCGGCGCTGAGCTTTATTGCCGGTATCACTGCATGGCTGTGGTTTACCGTGTTGTTTGCTAACTTTGCCGAAAGCCTGGCAGAGGGGCGCAGCAAGGCACAGGCCGCATCATTACGTAATACCAAGAAAAACGTCATTGCTAAAAAGCTGACTGGCCCGGGCCGCAAATTTGGCAAATCCATTGCCGACAGCGCGAGTCTTCGCAAGGGCGATTACATTCTGGTGGAAGCCGGTGATGTGGTGCCTGCGGACGGTGAAGTAATCGAAGGCGTTGCCTCGGTGGATGAATCGGCCATTACCGGTGAATCTGCACCCGTGATTCGTGAATCGGGCGGCGACTTTACTGCAGTAACCGGCGGTACGCGTGTGTTGTCTGACTGGATTGTGGTACGGGTGAGTGTGAACCCGGGCGAAGCCTTTCTGGACCGAATGATTGCCATGGTGGAAGGCGCAAAGCGCCAGAAAACACCAAATGAAATCGCGTTAACGATTTTACTGGTGGCTTTGACCATCGTGTTTATGGTGGTGACGGTAACGCTCCTGCCTTTCTCTATGTTTAGTGTGGAAGCCGGCAAAGCAGGCTCGCCGATTACCATTACTGCCCTGATTGCCTTACTGGTATGTTTGATTCCAACCACTATTGGCGCGCTTTTATCAGCCATTGGTGTGGCAGGTATGAGCCGTATGATGCAGGCCAATGTGATTGCCACATCAGGCCGCGCAGTAGAAGCAGCAGGGGATGTGGATGTGCTGATGCTGGATAAAACCGGCACCATCACCTTGGGTAATCGTCAGGCGTCAAGCTTTGTACCGGCTCCTGGCGTGACAATGGAAGAGCTGGCAGATGCCGCACAATTGGCATCTCTCGCGGATGAAACCCCGGAAGGCCGCAGTATTGTGGTATTGGCTAAGCAGAAATTTAATCTGCGCGAACGCCAGCTTTTAAGCCACGCGGTAGAGTTTGTAGCGTTTACTGCACAAACCCGTATGAGCGGTGTGAATTACGATGAGCGTTTAATCCGTAAGGGTGCGATCGATGCAATTAAAAAACACGTTGCCACCATGGGCGGTGTATTCCCTGATGCAGTAGGCAAGATTGCAGACGATATCGCCCGCCGTGGTTCTACACCATTGTTGGTCAGTGATGGCCCTAAAGTGATGGGCGTGATCGAGCTGAAGGACATCGTGAAGGGCGGCATTAAAGAGCGTTTTGCCGAGCTGCGTCAGATGGGGATTAAAACCATCATGATTACCGGTGATAACCCGCTGACTGCTGCGGCGATTGCTGCCGAAGCCGGTGTGGATGATTTCCTGGCTGAAGCAACACCAGAAGCCAAGCTGGCATTGATCCGCCAGTATCAGGCCGAAGGTAAGCTGGTCGCGATGACGGGTGACGGTACCAATGATGCACCGGCACTGGCGCAGGCTGATGTGGCCGTGGCCATGAATACCGGTACGCAAGCGGCTAAAGAAGCGGGCAATATGGTGGACTTGGATTCTAACCCCACCAAATTGATTGAGATTGTAGAAATCGGCAAGCAAATGCTGATGACACGCGGCTCATTAACCACTTTTAGTATTGCCAACGATGTGGCGAAATACTTTGCCATTATTCCGGCCGCTTTTGTATCGACTTACCCGCAATTGGGCGCATTAAATGTAATGGGATTAAACAGCCCTAATTCGGCGGTGATGTCGGCGGTGATTTTTAATGCCTTAATTATTGTGTTCCTGATTCCGCTGGCATTAAAAGGCGTGAAATGCCGCGCTCAGGCTGCCGCGCAATTACTGCGTAATAATTTATTGATTTACGGTTTGGGTGGCTTATTAGTCCCTTTTGCCGGGATTAAAATCATTGATATGGCATTGGGTGCGATGGGCTTAGTTTAAGTGGTGCGTCATCCGGCCGGTGCCGGATGATTTGGAGGGCACGCGTATGGATATGATTGGAAACTTATTGCTGATTATTTTCATTCTGGTGTTGGCGTATGGGGTGAGGTGCTGCAGTCTTTGGTTTTGGCGGCGCTCGCCCACGCTTAAGGAGTATCTGGCGAAACATGCCACTTGCAAGGGGGAAGGAGAGGTAGGCTGCTATCGCTGCGGCGTATTTTACCCTTTGACCAGTGATCATCTGTACGCCGTGCGCTCTAAAACGATGTGCAGCTGCTGCAAAACCGTACTGTGGCGCAGCGAAATTTGATGTGGTGCGCCATTGCTCGCCACTTATGGATAGATTTACCTCTTGAAGCAAGCCTTATGGCAAGCGCAATGAAGGATTTAAAATGAATGCTCAATTAAGACCCGCTCTGGTCATTTTTGCTCTACTTTCTGTGATCACTGGCCTGGCTTACCCTTTGCTGGTAACCGGCGTTTCCCAGGCTACCATGCCGGATCAGGCCAATGGCAGCCTGGTACAATTGCAGGGTAAGGCCGTAGGCTCAAGCCTGATTGGCCAAAATTTCAGCGAGCCACAATACTTCTGGGGCCGCCCGTCGGCAACAGGCCCTATGAGCTACAATGCGGGCGGATCAAGCGGCTCTAACCTTGGCCCGACTAATCCGGCGTTTCTGGATACAGTAAAAGGGCGTGTTGATGCATTGAAAAAAGCCCACCCAAACCAGGCTGGCGCTATCCCGGTTGATCTGGTTACGGCATCAGGCAGTGGTCTGGATCCGCATATCAGTATCGCCGCTGCGCAGTATCAGCTTGAGCGCGTTTCGGCTGCTCGTAAGCTGTCTGGCGACAAAGTGAGTAAACTGCTGGCAGAAAATACAGAAGGCCGTCAGTTTGGTGTATTTGGCGAGCCGCGCGTAAATGTGCTGAAGCTGAATATTGCACTGGATGAGCAATATCCATTAGCGAAGTAGTCAAATTCGCAGGGCGCAATCGCCCTAGCAATGCGCCCCGCAAATTGGCGCATTGCCGCTTCGCGTTGAATACGCTCTGCGGGTTTTAGCTTCCCCCTTTGTAAAAGGGGGACAAGTGCCGCTGACTTGTGCTGATGCCTGTGTTCTTTTAACCCCCAACCCTTAGTCACAAGCCCATCAATGACCGATACCCGCCCCGATCCTGATTCACTGCTCGATAAAATCAAACGAAGCGACGAGCAAGCCGCCCGTGGGCGTTTGAAGATTTTTTTTGGTGCTTGTGCGGGTGTGGGTAAAACTTACGCCATGCTGGCTGCTGGCCATGTACAGCAGCGTTTGGGTATAGATGTTTTGGTTGGGGTGGTTGAAACGCACGGACGCAGCGAAACAGCCTCTCAGCTGATCGGTTTAAAAGTGTTGCCGCCTGCAAAAATAGAGCATCGCGGGCAAATTCTGCCCGAGTTTGATCTGGATGCGGCGCTGGCGATCAAACCACCGCTGATTTTAATCGACGAGCTGGCGCATTCTAATGTGGCCGGATCACGTCACCCAAAGCGCTGGCAGGATGTGGAAGAGCTGTTGGCGGCAGGGATAAATGTTTACACCTCGCTGAATGTGCAGCATCTGGAGCGCTTAAACGATGTGGTCGGGCAGATTACAGGGATTGTGGTGCGTGAAACGCTGCCGGATCACGTGTTTGATGCTGCAGATGAGGTGAGCCTTGTCGATTTGCCGCCAGATGAATTACTGCTGCGCCTGGCCGAGGGCAAGGTTTACCGGCCGGAGCAGGCCACCCGGGCCAGCCAGAATTTCTTTCGTAAAGGCAATCTGCTGGCGCTGCGCGAGCTGGCTTTGCGCCGCACGGCCGACCGGGTGGATGCGCAGATGCGCGCTTACCGCGCGGATCAGTCTATTCAGCCTGTATGGAAAGCACACGAGCGTTTATTGATCAGCATTGGCCCCTATTCGGACGGGGATAAGCTGATTCGCAGCGCATGCCGGCTGGCCGCCAGTTTGCATGCTGAATGCCTGGTGGTTTATGTAGAAACGCCGGAGCTGCAGCGCCAGGGCGAGGCAACGCGTAATCAGGTATTAAAAACACTGAAGCTGGCCCAGGAATTGGGTGCGGAAACCAGCGTGCTGGCGGGGGTGGATCTGGTGGATACCCTGCTGGCCTTTGCGCGCAGCCGTAATGTATCCAAAATGGTAGTGGGTAAATCGCAGCGCAGCACATGGTCGCGGCTATGGCGGCGGCCTTTATCCGAGCTGCTGATCGATAAGGCCAGCGATGTTGATGTTTACGTGGTGGCGCATGATATAAGCGATGCACTGCCCAGCGATACAAAACCCAATAGCCTGCTGTTTGACGAGGTAACGCCCAAGCTTCAGCGACATGGCTATTTTGCCGCGCTGGGCGCAGCCGCTTTAACTACGCTGCTGACAGCAGGCTTGCTGCACTTCTTTGATTTAGCCAATGTGGTGATGTTGTATTTGCTGGCGGTGGTGCTGGTGTCGGTGCGTTATGGGCGCGGTGCAGGCGCTGTAACGTCTTTATTATCGGTGGCCGCATTTGATTTCTTTTTTGTAGCGCCGCGCATGTCTTTTACGGTGTCAGATACTCAGTATTTGCTGACCTTTGCTGTGATGTTATCGGTGGCGCTGATTATCAGCCATCTGACTTCCAGATTACGCTTTGAGGCCAATGTGGCCACCTACCGCGAGCGCCGCACGCGGGCCTTGTACGAGCTGGGGCGCGAGCTGTCTGGCGCGCTGACGGCCACCCAAATTGTAGAAATGAGCGTGCGCCATCTGGATGGCTTGTTTCAATCGCAAACGCTGCTGTTTATCCCCGATAGCGAAGAAAAAGTGCGTGCATCGCACGAGCATGCCTGCGCCGATTTAGGTATTGCCCAGTGGGTTTATGATTATCAGCAGCCTGCGGGCCTTGGCACACATACGCTGCCTGCCGCGCCGCTGCTCTATATTCCTTTGAAAGCCCCGATGCGCACCCGTGGCGTGCTGGCGGTATTGCCCAGCGACAGCCAGCATGTGTTTTTACCAGAGCAACAGCGCTTACTGGAAACCGCTGCCAGCCAGATTGCACTGGCGCTGGAGCGCGTGCATTACGTAGAGGTTGCACAAGACGCCATTGTTGCCATGGAATCAGAGCGCCTAAGAAACGGCGTTTTATCTGCGGTATCGCATGATTTACGCACGCCGCTGACCACGCTGGTTGGTCTTGCCAGCCTGTTGGATAAAGATGAGATCCCTGCAGAATTGCGGCATGTTTCACAAAGCTTGCAAAAAGAAGCGATGCGTATGAATCATATGGTCAGCAATTTGCTGGATATGGCCAGACTGCAATCGGGGGTAAAGCCAAATAAAGAATGGCAGCTATTAGAGGAATCTGTAGGCGGCGCGGTGAGGGTGGCAGGGGCCAGCCTCACCGCGCATCAAATTAAGGTGGAGCTGCCTGCTGATTTTCCCATGCTGGAATACGACGCCGTGCTGATGGAGCGCGTGCTGGTTAATTTATTAGAAAACGCTGCTAAATATACTCCCGCTGGCAGTACCATGACGATTTCTGCAAAAAAAGACGGCAATATGGCGCGCATAGCGGTCAGCGATGACGGCCCCGGCCTGCCTGAAGGTACACGCTTATTTGATAAATTTACCCGTGGCACCACCGAATCCGGCGCGCCTGGTGTGGGTCTGGGGCTTGCGATATGCCGCAGTATTATCAATGCCCACGGCGGACAAATCAGCGCCCGTAATTTAGACCCGCACGGCGCAGAATTTGAATTTACCCTGCCACTGGGCACACCGCCCGTGCTGGCAAATTAAGCGCTGATTGAAAGCCTGAATCTGCAGACACTGAGCACGCAGAGATTTAAGGCCGACCGGGGAGAAAACTCAGGGAGTGGATTTTGCAGGCTGCGCAAGTTGCTTCACTTGCGCACCGGTTTTTAGCTTTCCTAAGTGCTAAATAGCTGAAGATTTTGACCTTAACCGCCCTCCTTTTGCAAAAAGGGGGGTATTCAATTAATGCCGCCCAGTACGTGTTGAACGCAGTATTTTTAATTGTTTTGTATTTCCCCATATAAAGAATAGGCAAGCATGACAGATATCCCTATTACCGTTGTGATCATCGAAGACGAAAAGCCGATCCGGCATTTTTTGTCCGAATCCCTGCTCGATGTGGGCATGCAGGTGTTTACGGCAGAAACCGGTAAGCAAGGCCAGATCGAAGTCGCTACCCGAAAGCCTGATCTGGTTATCCTGGATTTGGGACTGCCTGATATGGATGGCGTTACGGTGATCGAACGTCTGCGCGAATGGTGCGAGCTGCCTATTTTAGTGCTCTCTGCCCGCACGCAAGAAACAGAAAAAGTAAGGGCGCTGGATGCCGGAGCCGATGATTTTCTCACCAAGCCCTTTGGCGTGCCCGAATGCCTGGCGCGAATCCGCGTTTTGCTGCGCCGCCACGCGCGCGGGCAGGGTGCACAGCAGTCTGTCGAGTTTGGTCAGATTAAAATCGATCTGGTTAATCGTCAGGTTTACAAAAGCGATGTGCCGGTGCATCTTACGCCTATTGAATATCGCTTACTCACTACACTGACACGCTTCCCTGGTAAAGTGCTCACGCACCGGGAACTGCTCAAAGCCGTATGGGGGCCATCGCACTCGGAAAGCAGCCAGTATCTGCGTGTGTATATGGGGCATCTGCGGCAAAAGCTGGAAACAGACCCTGCCTTACCACAACACATCGTTACCGAAACCGGCGTGGGTTATCGATTGATTAGCTGAGTTTTTAAACCCTCATCTTTAACCCCGGGTAAAAGGAGGGCACAGAGTGCCACGGAGAAAAACAACAGGCAGCAGGTTTTCTCAGTGAAACGACGTGTTCTCTGTGCCTTTCGTGGTGAAAAACTTGGGGTTTAAATTACGAATGATTTCAGGATTTGGGTTTCATTTTGTTTAGGATGCTATCCAGCGCCCGCGCAAAGTTTTGCCTGTCTGCAGTGCTCATGGCACTGGGGCCGCCGGTGTCTATGCCGCTGGCGCGTAAGGTATCCATAAAGTCACGCATATTCAGGCGCTCGCCGATATTCTCTTTACTTAAACGCTCGCCGCGTGAATCCAGTACCAGTCCGCCTTTGGCGATCACATCCGATGCAAGCGGAATATCTGAGGTGATAATTAAATCTCCCGCTGTGCATAGCTCCACAATCCGCCGGTCTGCTACATCAAAGCCTTGCTCCACCACCAAGGACTTTAAAAAAGGTGAATTCGGCGTTTGAATATACTGATTGGCCACAAAAGTGCAGACGATTTTGCAGCGCTCGGCGGCGCGAAACAAAATCTCTTTAATCACCTTGGGGCAGGCATCGGCATCAACCCAGATTTGCATGGCTTCGACCTGTGTATTGTTATTTATAGCGGCGAATTATAGCGCGTGTGGGGTGTTGATTGCGGTGGGATTACGGCGGCGTATTGTTATTTGGGGTGAGATGCACAAGGCGGTGCGATGCTATTTGTAAATACAGGAAATAACATCTCGCTGCAGATAGTGATACCCTTGAATTCAATCAATCTTCCGATTAAGCCAATGACTTCATCCAATCATCTTTATCAGGCCATAGAAAGCGCCGAAATAGCGCTTAAACGGCAAAAATTAAAGCAAGCCAAACTCTTGCCATTGGCATTGCTGCTATTTTTTGCCGTGGTTTTTGTTATCAGTGCAATATATAAATCCCGCTATCCGGCGCTGGCCTATATTACGGCGTTTGCAGAGGCGGCCATGGTAGGGGCTTTGGCGGATTGGTTTGCGGTGGTGGCTTTATTTCGCCGCCCCTTAGGCCTGCCCATTCCGCACACCGCAATTGTGCCCAGAAATAAACTGCGTATTGCCGATAGCATGGGCAGCTTTATTCAAAGCAATTTTTTATCGCCCGAGCGCATTGTTGGCAAAATTCGTGAATTTAATCCTGCGCTTAAAATTGCTGCATGGTTGACGCAAAACGCGCGGCCTTTTTCTAATTTATTAATCAGAGCGCTTAGCTATAGCCTTAATTCCCTGCATGACGGGCGATTACTGGCTTTTTTAAAAAGCACCTTAATTACCGAATTACAGCGCATCGATATCAGCCAGTTTAGCGGCCATGTTTTAGAATCGCTCACGCAAAATGGCCGCCACCACCATGTATTAAGCGAAGTATTACACGAATTACAAAAAATACTCGGCCGTGCCGAAACACAGGAAGCCATGGCCCATGTGGCTGCCGAAGAAATATCATTTTTAAAATATATGGTGCTGGATAAAGTGGCCGGTAAATACCTTGCCGAAAAGATGCTTGGCGCGGTGCAAAAAGAATTAAAAGCCATGCAGGATAACCCGGATCATCATCTGCGCCTGCAATTTGATCGCTATATCGCGGATTTTGTCAATAAATTAAAGTACGATGCCGAATTCAAACAAAGAGGCGAAAAGCTTAAGAATGAATTGCTTGCCCATCCGGCGGTAGGTGAATATATCGAAACACTCTGGTCGCAGTTATTACGCTGGCTGCATAGCGATTTGCACCGCGTGGATTCCACTATCCGCGCCAATATCATGCTATTGGCTGCCGATATGGGTAAAAAGCTGAATGAAAATACCGAAATGCAAGAATGGATCAATACTCAATGCGAGCGCGCCATTCCCCCAATTATTGAAGAATACCGCGAAACAATCGGCGTATTTATTTCAGATCAGGTTAAAACCTGGGACGAGCAATATATGGTGGAGCGCATCGAATTAAACATCGGCACCGACCTGCAATTTATTCGTGTGAGCGGCACTTTGGTGGGCGGCTTGGTGGGGCTGATGATTTATGTAGTGGCGGGGTGGTTGGGCTAGGGGCTGAGCCGGAAAACGGCCATTCACTGCCTTATGCTCCTCGGAAATAACCAGTTATTGCCTTCGTCGCATGCCTTGTGCCTGGCTATTTTCCGGCTCAGCGCAATTGTGAATGAGGCGTCAACAGCCCCTGGGGAACCAGCTCATCAAGTGGGCTGCTTACACCACGGCCACCTTTGTTTAATACATGGGTATAAATCATGGTGGTGGCCACATCTGCATGGCCGAGTAATTCTTGGATGGTGCGGATATCGTAACCCGCCTGTAAGAGATGCGTGGCAAAACTGTGGCGCAGGGTGTGCGGCGTGGCCGGTTTGGCGAGGCCCGCTGCCTGCACCGCCCGTTTCATTGCCCGCTGTAAAAGTTTTTCATCCTGGTGATGGCGGCGCTCGGCGCCGCTTCTTGGGTCGCGTACATACCCGGTGGTAACAAACACATACTGCCAGCCCCATTCCTTTGCTGCATTGGGGTATTTTCGTGCCAGCGCATCAGGCAGATAAATATCCGCCATTCCCGCCGCCAGATCCGCTTCATAAAGGGCGCGCCGGCTCTGTAGGTGGGCTTGCAATGGCTCGATCACGCTCTGCGGCAGCATGGTGACGCGATCCTTGGCGCCCTTGCCATCCCGCACAATGATTTCCTGCATGGTAAAATCGACATCCTTCACCCGCAAGCGCATGCATTCCATTAAACGCATCCCCGTGCCGTAGAGTAGCCGCAGTTGCAATGCATACAAGCCATTGGCCAATCTCAAAATTGCCGCCACTTCGCTTTTGCTTAATACCAGTGGCAACCGGCCAGGCTGCTTGGCCCGCACCACTTCATCCAGCCAGGGTAAGTTGATTTCAAGCACATCACGGTAGAGGAACAGCAGCGCAGAGAGTGCTTGATTTTGCGTGGAAGCCGACACGCCACCCGCCACGGCTAAGTTGGTCAGAAACGCTGTTACCTCGGCAGCGCCCATCTCACGCGGATGCCGCTGAGGATGAAAACGCAAAAACCGCCGCACCCAGTTGACATACTGCTGCTCTGTCCTTAGGCTGTAGTGCCTTACGCGAATCTTATCGCGCAATACATCCAGCAAGCGCGGCGCAGCAGTCCCTTCGGAAGGTGTACTATTTGGCATAGAAACCGCCATATGGTTGAATTTCAATGTAATATCTGGATGGTATGTTTTGTTATACACACAGATAAATTAAATATACACCTGTAGAGGTGTATATTTCACGTTAGCCTTCACAATCATCATCAATCAAAACATCGTATTTACCAACCCACCCAAAGGGCATTTCAAATGAAGAAACTATTCGTATCTGTCGCTGTTGTCACAACGCTCGCTCTCTCTGGATGTGCTACTCCCCCAATCCCAGTTAACTATGCTCCCAGTTCAATCAAGAGTGCTGCTGGTTCACTGTCCGTGTCTGATTTTTCTTATTTTCCATCTACCCCGACTGCGCCGAAAGTGGTTGCTTCCAACCAAATCCGCAATACAGCAATGGGCGAGATAAAAATCGACCGGGATGTCAGTAAATTCGTTCGGGATGCGGTGTTCTCTGAGCTGCGTGTTGTCGGAATCAAGACCAATGATTCTTCAAAGGTATTGAGCGGAGAGGTTGAAGAGTTCTTGATTGATGATCTTGGTTACAGCGTTGACTGGACATTGCGTATTAAATACGTATTAACTGATGCTACTTCCAAGAAAATCGTCTTTTCATCAACAAAGAACACTCAACGCAATACTGCTAAGTTCGCTAACGTATTTGGGGCCCTTAACGAGACAATCAAAATTAACATTGAGCAACTTATCGATGACGCTAACTTTGTGAAAGCCATTCAGTAGGCTAACAAATCATTCCAGCGGACCGTCAAAATGCTGCGCTTTTTGCCGTCCGCTGAATTCAAACGTTAGGCATTCACATATGCATTACAAAGAGTTGGATCATAGGTCAACACCACTTAGAACCCTCTGTACTACAGCTACAAATGCCATCTCGGAGCTTGTTCAATTTTCTAAAGTTGGCATATTAGATAGCCTGTTGGCAGCTGAGTATGCGGAATACTTTTATGGTGCGGTGCTTGTCGCATGTCAGACATATGCACTAGGCACGGTAGGCGATATAAATGAAATACGAACTTTGAATGGTTTAGGTAAACTCAAAAAAATAGAGTTACCTGATTATGTCTCTTGCTCAATTAAGGCTTGAAATACCCCTCTTGGACAAGGTTTAGCCTGCATCACGGCTTTGAGTAATCGAGGAATCAGAGCGCACAGGTCTGCTCGACGATTGAAACGGT
>NZ_PDZG01000057.1 GCF_002735645.1 Iodobacter sp. BJB302 | reverse complement strand
GCGACAGCCCCTTTTGCATCTGGATTGGGTTGATTGCCATGACGACCACTCCACAAAAGAACGTTCGTTCACCTTAGGCCTTTTAAGTGGTTTGAGCAAGGAGATTGAGCAAGAGACATAATCAGGTAAAGTTATGCACTACATCATTATTTATACCCTAAGCGCCAGAAAGAATGAACGCTTACGAAGGTGCAGACAGAGGCCAACGCAGCGCAGACCCAGCAAGGGATGCACTGCATAAACGGCTAATCCATAAACTTAATGCGTCTTTCTGCTCGGGCAGGTATCACAGCGTTTTGTACATTCGATTTTATCCAGTGACTGACTCAAGGCACAGACAGAGCGGCGGCAGGCTACAAAACGGATATTTTCTTCATGGGCTAATTCACGGTAAGCACGCATCACATTGTGGCTTAAAAAATCAGTAAACAAGATCAGGAGATCCGCGCCTTTTAAGCTGGCTGGCTTGCGCTGATGCGCGGCATTACGCCCTGAAACGTGTTTGTGCACTTTTATGCCATAGCTCGACAAAAGTTCGGGAATATTACCCAGCACATCTGCGCCAACTAAATATGCATTCATCACATGACCTTGATTAAGAGAAGTTAAATTGATTCTCCTACAATTGATAATGATTATCAATAGCATTTTTATTACAAAACAATCGTAAGTGCATGCAAACTGTAAGGTAAACAGCTGCGCATTTGTCCTTTCGATAAAAAAATCAAAATAAATCATTTATATAGACGTCATTTTTTTCATACATGCATTTGAAAGTGATCTCCTTCAAGCTGTCTTTCCTCCTAAGCCTTCTCTGCCCTTTTGTAAAATATAAGGTGAATTACCTAGTAAAACAAAGCAGAAACAGGACACATTCACATGAAATACAACACCTTGAAACAAATTCAACACGTCTCTCAATAAATTAATGTTGCACTGCGATAAGATCAAAAGCGGTCTTATTGACACAGGCCAATATTCAAACTGACATAAGCCTCCATTGTTTGCCCATTGCCCTAATCACCATGAGGAAACAGATATGTTAATTGCCATTCCCGCCGAAGTGCTGCCCGGGGAATTCCGGGTTGCTGCAACGCCGGAGACAATAAAAAAGCTGATTAAAGCCGGGCATACCGTCAGAGTTGAGAGCAAGGCAGGCCAGCACGCCGCCATTACCGATACCGCCTATACCGAGGCCGGTGCAGAAATTGCGCCAAACCCAGCAGCGCTTTACCAAGGCGCTCAACTTATTCTTAAAGTTCGTGCCCCTCTGGCACATGAACTTCCACTGCTCCCTGAACGTGCTGCCCTTGTCGCCTTGTTTGATATTCATCGCTACGATCATTTAGACGCACTCAATGCCAAACAAATCAGCGCCTATGCACTGGAGCTGATTCCCCGTATCACCCGTGCTCAATCCATGGATGTTTTATCCTCGCAAGCCAATATTGCGGGCTATCGTGCCGTATTGCTGGCCACACAATACTATCCGCGCTTTATGCCCATGCTGATGACTGCGGCAGGCACGGTTAAGCCCGCGCGCGTACTGATTCTTGGGGCCGGGGTGGCCGGGCTGCAAGCCATTGCCACCGCAAAAAGGCTGGGGGCGATTGTTGAAGTTTTCGATGTGCGCCCCGCTACGCGTGAGCAAGTGGAGTCACTGGGAGGAAAATTCATTGAAGTGGCACTTAATAACGATGAAAAAGCCGCCGCAGAAACATCCGGCGGCTACGCCCGTGAGATGTCTGACGATTACAAATTACGCCAGAGCCTGCTTATAGACAGCCAGGCACGCCTTGCCGACATCATCATCAGCACGGCACAAATTCCCGGCAAAGCAGCACCGATACTCATCCCGGCAGAAACCGTAGCTGGAATGAAAGCGGGCTCGGTGATCATCGATCTGGCCGTAGACAGCGGCGGTAATTGCCCGCTATCTAAGAGTGATGAAGTAGTCCATAGCGAAAATGGCGTCATTATTGTGGGGCACAGCAATCTGGCCAGCTTGCTGGCGGCCGATGCTTCCGCGCTCTATGCCCGCAATATGCTGACTTTCTTAAGCCTGCTGCAAGATGCTGAGGGCGCTTATGCTCCGCATAGCGACGATGAAATCATCAAAGCCACGCTGCTCAGCCATCATGGCGAGCAATTATTTGGCCGTGCCCCTGCTCACGCACAAGGCGCGATTGCCTCACATACAAGCCAACCCACTGCCAACGCATAAGGAGTAAGCCATGTCGATTGAATCTTTAGCCGCCTCTGCCGTTGCAGAGGCCAGTAGCCACGCGCTGGCTGCCGACCCTTTTATTGGCAGCCTGACTATTTTTATTCTGGCGATTTTTGTGGGTTATCACGTGGTATGGAATGTCACCCCGGCCCTGCATACCCCTCTGATGGCCGTTACCAACGCCATCAGCGGCATTATTGTGGTGGGTGCCATGCTGCAAGTCGTGGATATCAATGCTCAGGAAATCAGCGTGACCAGCGTACTGGGCGCTGTGGCCATTTTTCTGGCCAGCATTAATATCTTTGGCGGGTTTTTAGTCACACAGCGCATGCTGGCGATGTTTAAAAGGAAGGGCAAATAATGCAAAACTTAACTGCCATTCTTTATTTGGTTTCGGCTGTGCTATTTATTTTGTCGCTTAAAGGCCTGTCGTCCCCTGTTTCGGCCCGGCGAGGCAATTTATTTGGCATGCTCGGCATGGCCATTGCCGTTGTCACCTCATTTTTTGTAGCGGATAAGCCCGTAGTCTGGCTGATTTTAGCCGCCATGTCGGCCGGTGCCGTGGTGGGCGCTTACAAAGCAAGAACCGTGGCTATGACCGCCATGCCGGAGCTGGTGGCGGCCATGCATTCTCTGGTTGGCCTTTCTGCCGTGCTGATTGCCATTGCTGCGATTTTTCATCTGGGCGTCAGCCACGGCAGCATGCAAGAAATCGAGCTTTTCATTGGTGCATTTATTGGTGCAATTACCTTTAGCGCCTCAGTGATTGCCTATGGCAAGCTTTCAGGCAAATTTGGCGCAAGGGCGATTAACTTTAAGGGCCAGCACGGTTTAAATCTGGTACTTGCCCTTACCATGCTGGGTTTTGGCGCAATGTATGTGCTTGCAGACAGCCAGTCAGCTTTCCTGGTTATGGTTGGCATTGCACTCGCTCTTGGCGTGCTGCTGATTATTCCCATTGGCGGTGCAGATATGCCGGTGGTGGTGTCGATGCTGAATTCTTATTCAGGCTGGGCGGCTGCAGGGATTGGTTTTACGCTGAATAACCCTGTACTGATTATTGCCGGGGCCTGCGTTGGCGCATCGGGTGCAATCTTGTCGTACATTATGTGTAAAGCCATGAATCGCTCTATCGTCTCGGTGCTTTTAGGTGGCTTTGGTGCCGCCGTGGCCGAGGCTGGCCCTGCCGGATCAGCACAGAAAAACTACCGCTCCGGCAGTGCCGACGATGCAGCCTTTCTGATGGAAAACGCAGAAAAAGTCATCATCGTTCCCGGCTACGGCTTAGCCGTTTCCCGCGCCCAGCATGCCTTGCAAGAGCTAAGTGATTTGCTGACTGCGCGCGGCGTGGACGTTCGCTACGCCATTCACCCTGTTGCTGGCCGAATGCCAGGGCATATGAATGTGCTGCTGGCCGAAGCCGAAGTGCCTTACGACAAAGTGGTGGAAATGGAGGAAATCAACAGCGAGTTTTCCACCGCCGATGTGGTACTGATTATTGGCGCAAACGATGTGGTTAACCCTGCGGCCAAAAATGATCCGGCCAGCCCGATTTACGGCATGCCGATTTTAGAGGCCTATAAAGCAAAAACCGTGATGGTGGTGAAACGCTCAATGAACGCAGGCTACGCCGGGCTGGATAACGATCTGTTCTATATGGACAGAACCATGATGGTGTTTGGCGACGCTAAAAAGGTTGTTGAACAGATGCTGCAGGCGGTGCATTAAGCTTTGCAGGGGGGGCACACTTTTGTCCCCGCAAACAAAAACGGCCCGGAAATCATCCGGGCCGTTTTATTTACTCGCTCAAACCATCAAACCGTCGCAGGTTTATCCAAAACAGGAGCGGGCTGAGCTGCAACTTCAGGCTCTGTCTCTTCCGGCAGGACATCCTGCTCTGCGCCCAGCTCGTTTTCCCATTTGCAAACCACACCCGTTGCCACGGCATTACCAAGTACATTGGTGGCAGAGCGGCCCATATCTAAGAAATGATCCACGCCCAAAATCAGCAAAAGGCCCGCTTCAGGGATATTAAACTGTGACAGAGTTGCGGCAATCACCACTAAAGATGCACGCGGCACGCCCGCCATGCCTTTTGAGGTAAGCATCAGAATCAGCAGCATCATAATTTTTTGCATCAGCGTCAGCTCAATACCATAGGCCTGAGCAATAAACAGCGTGGCAAAAGTGCAATACATCATCGAGCCATCAAGGTTAAACGAGTAACCAATCGGCAATACAAAGCTGGAAATTTTCTTATTACAGCCAAATTTCTCCAGCTGCTCCAGCGTTTGCGGGTAAGCCGCTTCACTGCTGGCAGTGGTAAAGGCCAGCAGGATGGCACCGCGGATACGGCGTAATAAGCCAAACACACGCGTTTTAAGGAATAAGAAACCCAATAGCGTAATCACGCACCACAACACAAAAATGCTTGCGTAAAAACCGGCCACAAATTTGCCATACACCGCCAATACTTCAATCCCTTCCTTGGCAATCACGGCAGCCATCGCGGCAAAAACAGCCACGGGTGCAAAATTCATGATGTAGGTAGTGATCTTGAGCATGACATGGGCAACCACATCGATCACATCAATCAAAGGTGTGGCACGCTCACCTAAAGCTGCGCCCGCTACACCAAAGAAAATAGAGAACACAACAATTTGCAGAATTTCATTCTTGGCCATTGCATCAAAAATGCTGGTCGGGAAGGCATGGTGCAAAAAGTCTTTTAAATTCATCGCGCCTTTCACGATGCCACTCTCAGTACCCGCTGCAGGCAAGGCCAGATTCAGCCCCACTCCCGGCTCCAGCAGCGTCACCATCACCAAACCCAAAACCAGCGAGGTCAGCGACATAAACATAAACCAGCCCATGGTCTTTAAACCAATCCGGCCAATGGCACCGCTATCGCCCATTCTGGCAATACCTACCACCAGTGTTGAGAACACCAGCGGGGCAATAATCATTTTGATCAGGCGCAGGAAAATATCGCTAAGCAGCGATATATAAGAGGCAAAAGATGCCAGTGATGCGGAGTTATCCGCGTATTGGTTCACTGCATAGCCACAGATAATCCCCAGCACCATGGCCAGGACGATAAACAGGGTTAAATTTTTAGACTGCATCAAAGCTCTCTGTATTCTTAGCAAGCAAATCAGTACAAAACGGCTGGCCACCCTGCTTATTCAGCGGGCGGCATGATAAGGTCTCTTTAAAAAAGAGACCGCAGGGAGCGGATTCCATTCAGATCTGAAACTTACTTAGTTTTCTATTTTTAATTGGTGAAAAGTTCTCATTCTCACCATGCGCCTTAAATTTCACGCCATTACACCGCAAGTCTTACTAATTAGCATGTGCATTATTTACACAGAGAAAAGATAAGCGGCACTTTCAAGCGACTCAATTGTGCTGAAACATGCCGCCAAAACACTTATGCAGACTGGGCTTTCAGCCAGTGACTCAGTATTTTGCGGGAGGGGAAAAACTGCTTAAACAAACCCAGAAGTGTTGCACTTCCAATCATGGCCAGCACCAGCCATGGCAGCTCCGGCATATTTAAGCTGCGGGCGTTATCCAGCAAAAAACCACCGCCGGTATAACCAAACAGCCCGCCAACAGCGAGGCCGATACGGCCCATGCCCATATAGCTGGCACGCGCTTCTGATTGTGCAAAGCTTGCCAATAGTGCTTCTCTGGCCGGCTCGGTAATTAATGTGCCCAGATAAAAAAACGTCAGCACCGCAAATGCCCCAACGATACCGCTCACTAAGGCCATGGCGGCCATGCTGGCCGTCATCAGCGTAATGCCGGCCAATACCCGTACCTGCAAACTAAAGTAACGCTCTCCTAAACGAGCCAAAGGATATAGTAAGCAAAGTGCAAGTACAGCATCAAGGCTATACATCCAGCCTACCGCTTGTGCTGTACCCGCAAGCTGCTTAATCACCACCGGCAAGAGCAGCATAATTTGCACACAGAGCACGTAATAGCCGCTTAAGGTAAACACAAAAAAGAGAAAAGGCTTATCGGCCAAAACGACACGAATCGCTGTTATTGCCGATGTTTTTTTAGCAGCCACCCTGTAAGCGGGCAAAAACACCGCATTCAACAGCCCCACCAGCACAAAGACGGCTGAACCGCCCATACCTACCCAGAAAAAATCAAACGCCAGCAGCCACGAGCCCAGTAAAGCCCCGAGCATGGCACCTGCGCTTTCCTGCATCATCAGTAAGGAATAAAAACGGTTGCGCTCATGCGGGCGGGTTAATTTAATAATCAGCGCGCTCCTTGGCGGATCAAACAAGGTGCCGCCAAGACCCGATAAAACACAGGAAAAAATCAGAATCCCAGGATGAGTCGCCACGGCCATGACGGCAAAACCCGCGGCACGCAGCAACATACCCGACACAATCAATGGCCTGGCCCCAAAACGATCCGCTAAAGAGCCGCCAAGCAGGCCCAGGCCCTGCTGAGATAATTGCCTGATGCCCAAAGCCAGCCCAACAGCCGCTGCTGCCCAGCCCAGCTGATCCACAAAATGCAGGCTGATTAAGGGGAAAACCAGAAAAAACCCACAAACACCCAGCATATTGTCCAGCATAATAAAACGCCGCCCCAGCCGCCTTGCCCGCTCTGCCCCAGCCATTTTGCATCTCCCTGATGATTAATGCATATTCTCGGCTGCGGCCAGTTATTATAGAAGCCGTGAACTGCTAATATTTAATATGGATTTAACTTATGGCTCTGAATATTGATGACTTGCAATTGCTAATCGATATTGTGGCTTGTGGCAGCTTTAGTCAGGCAGCAGCAAGGCGTGGCTGGTCACAGCCCCAGGTCAGCCAGCGGGTTGGCTTGCTGGAGGCCGATCTTGGCGCGCAATTATTTCAGCGCCACCGCCGGGGCGCGATTCCAACGGCGGCCTGCATGTCTTTTTTACCCGCCGTACAAGAAGCGCTCGCCACGCTGGAAGCAGGCAGAACAGCCATCCAGGGCGCACCCGCCCTGCCCAGAATGACACTGGCCTGTATGCCCTCTTTAGCTTCCGTGGTATTTGGCCCTATCTTGGTGGCGCTCGCCAAAGCGCCGATGGAGATCCGCTGCAGCACCGATCACTCGCAAACCATTATGGAAAACCTGCTCAGCAGCAAGGCGCAGTTCGGCTTTATTCTTAAATGCCCCGCCGTGGCAGGTATTCAAATGGAGCGCATCTGGCGATCGCCCATTATTGCCGTGGTGCATAAACGCCACCTGCTCGCAAAATCCGGCGCTTTGACGCTTGCCGATATTGCCAACGAGCAACTGGCACCACAGTTTTGGGGTGATGGCTGTGATCAGCTGATCAATCAGCTGCGCAGCTTACGCAGCGCCAGCGGCCCGATTCACGCCATTCAACCCGCCAGTGCCGCGCGTGAAATGGCCATGGAGCATGGCTTTTTAACGTTTATGCCAGAAGTCGCCGTAAAACGGGATTTACGTGAAGGGCGGCTGATTAAGCTTGCCATCAGCGATTTGCCGCTTTGGGAATGGGAAGTGATGATGGCTTGGCGCAGCGGCAAGCGTAGCGATGTGAGTAAGCAGCTGGTGATTGATACGGTCAGAGCGATGGCTGCGGATTGGGCATAGCCTTCAGCCCAGCTACAGTTTTTTCAAATTAACTGACCAGCAAATCCATTTACTTCAGTTTATTTCTGAGGGCATCCAGCATTTTGGGAATGCTGTCTTTGCTTAAGCTATCCACAATCCAGCCCAGACCCATCGGCACGGGGCCAGGATCAGTAAATACAAAATATTTAACCACCGTTTTAGCCGGGTTAGCAGCAGACGGCGTGATCAGCCAATAGCCGGAAGTATCGGCAATGGTTTCATCGGCTTTTAAACCTTCCCACGGCAACATTTTCCATGAAAGCTGGCATTGTTGAGCGCCCTGCTTGGGGGTCATCTTTAAACGATACTTTTTAACCTTGCCCAGTGGTAAATGTAAGGTCATATCCAGCACCGGGCTATCATCCCCAGCTGTGGCCACCTTTACCTTAGCTACATTAGGCATAAAGCTTGGATAATCCGCATAATTCTGGATCACCGCACACACTTTTTGCACGGGTGCATTCATCAGCGTAGCGGCCAGAAAGGTTTTACCCGCCTGATCTGCCTTACTCTGATCAACCATCGTCACCTGCTGCTCTGTTAGCGCATTGACATCAATCCCCTGCGCAGCGACTGCAGGTATAGCGAGGGCAAATAACACGCTCAGTAATAATTTATCAGGCATAAACAGCTCTTTTATTTTTCAACAGCAAGACGAATTTTTTCGATATCTACAGCATTTAAATATTTTGGAATATTGGTCCACATTGAGTGATAGCCATAAGCACCATTCATTAATTCATCCAGCGCCTGCTCTTTGCTCCAGCCCTGATAAAGAATGCGGTACATTGCCGAAATCAAGCCCGTACGATCCGCGCCATGCAGGCAATGCAATAAAACCGGCCCCTCTGCCTGCTTTATTGCACGTAAAGCGGCAATCACTTCTTTATCTTCAATATCCCATGTATTCATCGGCACACGAATCGATTTCAGCCCCGTGTCTTTTAATATTTTCTGATCCGAATGAAAGGCACGCAAACTCACCACAGTCTTCACGCCTAAAGACTGAATCAGCGCCACATCTTTAACACCCAGCTGCGCGCTGCGATAAAACTGTGGGGTTATTCTGAATAAATTGGCCGATTGCTCAACAGGCTCGGCCCATTCGGCTTTACGTGCTGGCTCTGCTGCACAGACTGGCAAGACTAAACACATCAAGACTAATAATTTAAATACTGCATTCAACATCATTCAGCCTTTTTTGAAAGAAAAATAAAACAGCAGCCCGGCGCCGAACAAGAAAGTCCAATAATCAACAGGTGCAAACCAGAACCAATTTTTATGCCATGGAATATAAGCAGGGCTGAAATGATGAATCCCATAAGCCGGGTTTAAAACAAACCAGAGATAATCTTCCACAATCCAAAAAAACATAATCGAGGCCAGCGCACGTAATTCCAGCCTGAGCGACCATTGCTGCATAAAGAAAAACGGGAAGTGAAAAAACAAGGCCACAAATGGAAACACCCATGCGTGATAGCCCGTCATGGGCCTGCCGCCCCAAAAGATATCCAGCAACCAGTGTTTTTCTATACGCCAGGTCGGCAAGGCAGCGGCCCAGCCTGCCGCACCTTCAATCTGAATTTCTACCTGCGCAAAAAAGAGGCCCAGCAGAGCAACCCAAAACACGGTTAAGCCATTGGCCAGCCATTGCTTGTTTATGGGCATTTGGCCAGCACCGCTTCAAGCACCTGCCGGCCTGCGGCGGCCCGCCCCAGAGCACGTGCTTTTGTGCTCATTTCGGCCAGCCTGGCGGGATTGTCTAATAAATATCGGATCCGATATTCTAAAGTCACCGCATCAAACGCTTTCAGCGCCACGCCTTGCTCTAATAAAAAATCCGCATTGCGTTCTTCCTGCCCCGGAATCGGCGCATTCACAATCATAGGCAGCCCCATTGCCAGGCATTCGGATGTCGTCAGGCCACCGGGTTTGGTCACCACCAAATCAGCGCATGCCATCAGCCGCTCTACTTTATGAGTAAAGCCCTGTGGCAATACACGGCCAGGATAGCGCAAAGACAATACCTGCAATGCCGCTAAAGCCACCTCATTTTTACCTGCCATCACAATCAGCTGGAAATCGCCTTCCAGCGTCAGCAATCGCGCCGCAATGGTATCCAGACTCCCGAGACCTGCGCCGCCACCCATGAGTAAAATAGTTGTGCGTTTGGCATCCAAGCCAAACTCTGCAGCGCACTCCTCACGGCTGGCTACCGCTGCAAAGCCTGGCATAATCGGAATACCACTTACGCTGATTTTCTCAGCAGCAATCCCTTGCGCCTGCATGCGAAAAGCCACTTCCTCATTTGCAGCAAAATAACCTGCCATGCCTTCATGCACCCACATTCTGTGCAAATCAAAATCCGTCACCTGCACCCAGACCGGGTAATCCACAACACCTTTACTCAGCAGCCTGGATAAGATTTCTGCGGGCAAAAAGTGCGTGCAAATAATGGCATCCGGATTAAACGCTGCAATTTCTTTTAATAATGCACGCGCATTCATCCGCTCCAGTTTTTTACGCAGTTTTTCTATAGAGCTATCAGCCTGAGCATCATTAGTGAAATTATATAAATAGCCCCATAATGCAGGCGCATTATTGACCAGCTTGATATAAAAATCGGTATATAACTTTCTGAACCCCGCCGTTACATATTGCATCACATCTAAATGAACCACTTCCAGCGGTGTATCACCCAGATGGGCATAAGCACGAATAGCTTCAGCCGCACGTACATGCCCGGCTCCTGCCGAAACGCTCAGTAATAATATTTTTTTCATAAGCTTTAATATACTTATTCAAAAGAGGGTAAGCAAACATAGCACTGATATTGAAGCGCTGAAAATAACCAGTACACACTATATAAACAATCACCGCAATCAGCGATTCATTTTCAGAATCATCTGCTCGCCTTTTAATGTCATATCAAAACGTTTAATCACATTCATCCCTAATAAAATTTCATCACCCAGCTGCGGCACTACCCCCACAGTCAGATGATTAAATTCAAAAGGACCAAATGAAAGCTGATCAATACTGGACAAATAGCCCTTCACCTCGCCATTAGCCGTTTGCGAAATATAAGGCTGGCCTGGCTTTAATTTTAAGCGCTCTGCCAGAGCGGCACTCATCGTTAAGGTTGTGGCCCCGGTATCAATCAGCAAAACTACAGGCTGACCATTGATATTGCCATTTAAGCGAAAATGCCCGTCTCTGGAGCGCTGCAACGTTAATTCCTGCCCCTGCCCAGCTAAAAACGTACGTGTATTTGGATTATATTGATGCGCCAGAAAAACATTAAATCCCCAGTAAATACCCACCGCAACCATTAACCACACCACAACAATTGAAAACGTCGAGCGCATACCCTTCCCTAAAACACAAAAACCACATACTACAAGCTATTGATGCAAATTTGATCCGGTAACATGACCGATATAACTCAGGCGATGCCGGCCCGCCGCTTTTGCCTGATATAGCGCCACGTCGGCCGAGCCAATCAGCTCATCCATATCACGGCCATCATCAGGAAACCAGGCAAGGCCGATACTCATGCCTGTCTGAACCTGATGGTTTTCAATCAGCAAAGGCCCATCAAAACTGGATAAAAGCCGCTGACAAATACTGATTGCATCTTCCTGGCAGATTGGAGCTGTCAGAATCATGGCAAATTCATCACCGCCTAAGCGTGCAACCGTATCACTATGACGTAATGCCGCATTTAAGCGCTGCGCCACAATTTGTAAAAGCTGATCACCCACACCATGACCCAGGCTATCGTTGATCCGCTTAAAATGGTCTAAATCAATCAGCGCCAGCGCAAACTGGCTGCCCTGACGCTGTGCCCGGGTATAGGCCTGTAATAAGCGATCCTGAAACATCCGCCGGTTAGGCAGGCCGGTTAATGAATCGCTGTAGGCCATTTCTTCTAATTTACTCTGGCTTTCACGTAATTGCTCTAAGGTTTGCTGATGAAGCAATATTTCAAGCGATAATTCTTTTGTTCTTTGTTTTACTTTTTCTTCTAAAGAAACCTGATATTGCTCAGCCTCTTTCAAGCGTGCGGTTTTCTCTGTAACGGCCATATTTAACGCAGCGGTAGCCGCTTTTTTAAGGCTGTTTACTTTTTCAGCCAAAGCCTGTGAAAACATAATGGCGCTCCACGCACCCGCCACAAAGTAAAAAGTCGTATTAAACCGATCCGCTTCGATCACGCCCTGAGTTAATAATACCAACAAAGTGCTGCCCACTAATGTTGGCCCTTCCCCTATTAAATAGCATCTTGCCCAGACCGATCCTAAATAACTAAGATAAGCAGACATACCCAATACCAGCGGCAGCCATACTCCTCCCGCCCATTGTGTGAGCAACTCCGCCCATGAATATTGCCCCGCAAAAACCAGGCCAATAGCGGATAAATAAATGGCAACCACACCATATAAAGTGTAGCTGAACCATTTTCTTCTTTTTAAATTACCCAGCAGGGAAATAGCAAAAAGCACAGAAAAAATACCTGCCGTTGCTGTAATGCAGGAAGACAAACCTTTAAATCTGTGAAATGAAGTAGACCACAATATATTTAAATCAAGGCCATTAATATTTACTGAATAAAACATATAACTGACAATGGCAAAGAAATACAGCAAAAACATGCTATCTCTTATTCTTAGATAAATAAATAAGTTATATACAGACAGCCCGAACATAATGCCAAGCAGTAATCCATATAAAAGATATTCAGTTAAGGTTAAATCAATCCATTTTTCCTGCTGCCATATTCTGACAGGAAAAATAAATGCACTGTGCGATACCGAGCGCCAGTAAATCACCATACTTTGCTGATCATTAAATGTGATCGGGTAAAAAAAAGGCCTGCCATAAGATGGATGGGCAGAAAAGGGCTCGTATTTTTTTGAAACTTGCTTAATATATTCGCCATTTTTATCCGGTGAATAAAACTGCAATTCAACCGGGCTAAAAATCTGATAATCCAGCCACCAGCGTGCAGGCGCATCAGCGCCACGCTCAAGTTTTAAGCGAAACCAGATAGGGTGACGAATTCTTGCCAGCACATTACGCCCGCCTGCCGATACAAAATCAGCCTTGCTGCGTACCTCATCAAACGCCATGGTTTCTGAGGTATCAACAAAATATTCAAGCTTTGAGTTGATATAGGCGCCACTGCTGTCTGGCTGCACAAGAAACGCCGGGGAAGCATCATCCGCCCAGGCTTGGGAAAGAAAAAAAACAATACAAAAAACGAATACCCTGAACATTTTTATTGTCTGATTTTTATAAAAAGCATGCCTGAACTCCAGTCCTGCGACAGATTATATGAATATAGCAAAAATCCATACATTTATCTGTCTTTATTCTTACTTTTTAGAACATAAAAATCATATTAATCTAAAAATTTAACCGCTTATATTCAGAAATAAACTGACAAAAATCTTTCGATTATCGATAAAAACCCATCACCCAAAAGGCTCTTAAATATATGCAGCAAAAAGTAATCTGATGTTTTATGGGCAGCCATAGTGCTGATTGATGGCAATGATTGCGGCAAAGGCGTGCAGGCGTTCTGGCACTAAGAAAGCAATAGAAAACCTAGATACAGAAATGGGAAATAAAAGTGCTTCAACACCGGCAATCCAACCACCGGCGGAAGTTATATCCAAGGCCGCCAGAGGCATTCCTAGCGAGTACTCGTGAAGCAGCAGGAGGCATTGCGCCCCCTACTTTGCTCAGGCTATTTGGTCCAAGCGCCACGCCGAGCTTTGCCCACCTTAGCCGGTTTGCGGCTGGTGTTTTGCTTTTGTAAGAGCTTATCGATTTGCTCGGAAGTCGATTGCATTAAAGACTCGGCCATTTCACCGCTCGGGAAGGTATCCGGCATTCTGAACCCCAGCCATGCATAGGCAGAATACAGCTTGCAAGTGTCTTCCAGATATTGCAATTCATTGCGCCCACCCATGCCATCCATGCGCAATAAGGGCGCGGCACGGCGTTTGGCGCGGGCTTGCGTCCAGTCTTTGAATGCCGATTCCAGCATGGCAAACTTGGTGGAGATGGGGCAAAGGCTGAATACAAAGCGATCATTCAAAGATAAAACCAGCGTATCCAGCCAGCGGGCTTTTTCGATTTGCTCGCTTAAATTGGCAGGCAGAAAGAATTCATCGTGCACATTAATATGCTTGGCAAACAGCTCAAGCAGGGGTTGCAACTTGGTTTCGCCCGTTGCGGCAGAAATCTGCTGCAGATAATCCAGATTTGGCGACACAAAGAAACCGGTACCGGGCAATGGCTCTGGCGCTTCCTTAAGTAAAGCGGCAATCATCTGATGTGTTTTAGCGTCCAGCCCAGCCACAAAGCCTGTTTCATGCTCGCCAAAACGCCCGGCCCGCCCGGCAATCTGCTTTGCCAGCGAGGCGGCAATCGTGCCTTCGGCGTAGCCATCCCATTTATTGGCGGTGGTAAAAATAATCCGTCTGGCAGGCGTATTCAGGCCCATGCCGATGGCGTCGGTGCCCACAACAATTTTTGTCTCACCGTCGATAAATCGCTCGGCCTGTGCCTGGCGTACTTCCGGGGATAAATTGCCGTAAATTGCCGACACTTTAAAGCCCTGCTCAATCGCCTGATCACGCCAGTTCAGTACTTCACGGCGCGAAAACGCAATCAGCACATCACCTGCCTGCAAATTAGACAAAGAGCCGAGCGGTTTTTTCTCCATTTCCAGCGGTGACATACGCTGTAGTTTGCGTACTTCTAATGTGCCGCCCACCCGCTTGACCAGGGATTCAATCGCAGGCTGCGCCTCCAGCGCACCGAGCAAATACACGGTGCTGGCGGGCACACCACACACGGCGGCCGTCCAGGCTGCACCACGGTCCTGATCTTCTAAAAGTTGAATTTCATCGATCACCGCCACTTCAACCACCCGGTTGGGGTTGAGCATTTCTACCGTGCTGGCCACATGGGTGGCTTCGGGGTGCAGCTTTCTTTGCTCGCCGGTAATCAGGCTGACCGCTACACCGGCATCCGTTAAACGGCGGTAATTTTCCAAAGCCAGCAAACGCAGCGGCGCTAAATACACACCGGATTTGGCTTTCATCAGATGCTGCATGGCCGCGTGGGTTTTACCCGAATTAGTCGGCCCAAGAATGGCAATAAAGTGCCGTGGCATGGCTTGTGCCACGGTAAATGATTCGGGGTATAGCGATAAATTCACTGCGTTATGGGTTTTATCCGCCTGGCGGGTGGCCGCTTTGCCGCCTTTCAGCGCGGCTATCCGATCCAGCGCCAGCTGGCAACGGAAACGTGCCAGCTCGTATTTGGCTTGAAATGCCGACAGCGTTGCGGTGGGATCGAGATCAAAATCCCTGGCAATCACCAGCACTTGCTCAGCACAGAGCATAAGCTGCGCTTCTAATTTGGCGCGGGCCTCATCATTCCAGCGGGATTTAAGCATGGCAAAACGCGCGGCACTATCGAGCTTGCGCCACTTAGCGCTCTTACCTAAAAAACCCTCGTCCGGCACCAGGTGATAGGGAATATGCAGACCATTAACGATGATTTCACCCTGCACAGAAACCGCATAGCAACCATCGGTGGTCACCAGTGTGGCGTGATACGTGTGCAGGTAATCATGAATTAAGGAAATTTCTGGAGCATCACTGAGAGAGTCGGTCATAAGGTCTACTGTATTCGAGGTCAAAAATGGCTGAACGCCTTAGTCAGAAGTATACAGTAGCCCCTTCAATGCCGATGAAGACAGATTAAGAAGGCGGATTGGGCAAAGCATTTTCGTCATCCAGCCATTCCCTCCACACTGCCAGTGCAACCGCCAGAATCACTGGGCCTAAAAACAAGCCAACCAGACCAAAAGCAGCTAAGCCGCCCAGCACACCAAACAGCGCCAGAATAAACGGGATATTCACAACCTCTGACAAAACCAAAGGCCGGACAATATTATCCACCCAAGAAACAACCAAGACGCCCCAAAGCAGCAGCCCTATTCCCGCCGCAGTTTGTCCGGTAAAGAGCAACCACAAACCCGCAGCGCCCCATACCAGCGGCGTACCAAAAGGCACCATGGCCAGTAATACCGTCACCGCCGCCAGGGTAACCGGGGCAGACAGGCCCGCCGCCCAATAGCCTAAACCTGCCACAGCCCCCTGAATCAGCGCTGTCAGCACAATGCCATACACCACCGCCCGCGTAGTTAAAGCAACCGTTTTTAAATAGCCGCCAGCCCGCTCGCCCAATAAAGAAATACAGATGGTACGGATTTGCCGCGCCACACTATCGCCATGTAAATACACAAAAAAGAGCGTAAACAAGGCAAAAACCATTTTTATGATGTTTTTGCCGATGCCGCCCAATAATGCAAACGCATAGGCATCCAGCTGACGTAAATGATTTTTAAGTTCGAAGCTGATTTGTGCCGGCTCTGCCAGTAAAGCGCCGAGCGACGCACTCAGCTCAGCCCCAAAAATGGGCAACTTGCTTATAAATGCAGGTGGCCTGAGCCGCCCCGATCCAAGCTCTGCGGTGAGTAAATCAAGCAAGGGGCTGCTTTCTGCCCTGAGTAAAAACAACAACCAGAGCACAGGAAACACGACCAAAGCCGACATCAGTAACGTCAGCAGCAAGGCGGAGGCTGTTTGTCTTTTTCCCGTTTTCTTTAACAGCCAGAGATACAAAGGCCATGTTGAAAAACCTAAAATGCCCGCCCACAACATGGGAATAATAAAAGGCGTTAATACAACAGACACCGCCAGCCCCAGCACCCCGAGGAACATCACAAGCAGCACGCGCTTTGCCAGGGGATTGGTGGTGAGCTCCCGCATCATTCAAATTTTTCCGATCGTATAACTTCAACATCCTGCAAAAAGGCCACCATGGCGTAATTGGCAAAATAATGCGTTTGCAGGTGTAATAATGTGGATTCTGCAATGGCCCGTGGTGAAATCATTTCAATGCGGATATTGGCAGACTTTGTCCATGCTCCTTCCCTGACCCCATGGCTGCCCCGGCCACGCGCATCCGAAATGGTATAGCCACGCACGCCAAGCCGGTCTAAATCACGCACCAGCACCTGCTCTATAGCGGCCTCTGTAACCACGGTTAATAGTGTGCGTGCCTGTGTATTCAAACTCATCCTGTGGCTCCGGTCAGAAAAAGGGCAAGCTGATGATAAAGAGGAATCCCAATCACAATATTGAAAGGGAAAGTAACGCCCAGTACAGCGGCCAAAGAAACAACCGGGCTGGCCTCAGGAATGGCAAGGCGCATCGTAGCGGGCACGGCAATATATGAAGCACTTGCAGCCAGCGTAGCCAGTAAGGTGATGCCACCAGCAGATAAACCCAGCAAAATGCCGGTACCTGCCCCTAAGGCTGCCCCTGTAAGCGGCATTAGTATTGCAAATACCAGGATAAACAGTCCCCGCTTTTTAAGCTCATCCACCTGATGACTCACTATCAGCCCCATTTCCAGCAAGAACAGGGCCAGCACACCCTTAAACAAATCAAAAAACAAGGGCTTAACCGGCGCAAGGCCTTCCGGGCCAGCAGCCCAGCCGATCAGCATCCCACCCAGTAATAAAGTCACGCCTTTACCAAGCAATGCTTCATGCGCCAGCTCGCCCCAGCGCGTTTGCCTGCCTATCCCGCGCGCCAGCACAATGCCCACTAAAATGGCGGGGATCTCCATCACCGCCAAAAAAATGGTCATCTGTGATTCAAACGGAACATCCCGCGTCATCAGCCAGTTCACACCCACGGCAAAAGTCGCAACGCTGACCGAGCCATAGTGTGCAGCCATTGAAGACGCATCGGCACGTGAAAAACGGCCAATAACCTTCAGGATAAAAAAGGCAATAAAGGTGAGCAAAACCCCCAGCACCACCACAGCCAAAAGCTGTGGCAGTAAGGGTGCAAGGGGTTGAGAAGCAAGACCTTGCCCACCTTTTAAACCGATGGCCACAAGCAGAAAAACAGAAAGGGATTCATACAGAGCGACGGGCAGCTTCAATTCCGAACGCAGCAAACCCGCCGCCAGGCCAAACAAAAAGAATAAAACAACCACATCCATCATCTTTACAACTCAATCAGGCTTGCGCGATACATAAAGACTGGCAACCACACTACCTGCAATGAGCACCGTCACCACAGTTAAAGAGATCGCAATCGGCATATGAAACCAAGGCATGATCAGCATCTTTGTACCAATAAAGGTCAGTACAAGCGCCAGGCCATACTGCAGCAAGTGAAAGCGGTCAGCCATATCGGCCAACAGGAAATACAAAGCACGCAGCCCCAGAATGGCAAAAATATTTGAGGTAAAGACAATAAACGGATCGGTTGTAATCGCAAAAATAGCCGGAATAGAATCAACCGCAAAAACCACATCTGAGATTTCAACCAAAACCAGTACTAAGAACAAGGGCGTGAAATAATGGATACCGTTTTTCTTAACAACAAACTTTTCGCCATGATGATCATCGGTCACACGCAAATATTTTCGTGCAATTCTAAGTACAGGGTTTTGGGTCATGTCAGGCTCTTCTTCTGCCACAAACAGCATACGAACCCCTGTAATGACTAAGAATGCACCAAACAAATACAGCACCCAGCTAAATTCCTGAACGACCCATGCGCCAGCCAGAATCATCACCGCCCGCATCACCAGCGCACCTAATATGCCATAGACCAGCACGCGGCGCTGAAATTCGGCCGGAACATTAAACGCCGTAAAGATCAACAAAAAGACAAAAACATTATCAACAGAAAGCGATTTTTCTATCAGATAGCCAGTAAAAAACTCTAAGGCTTTACGGTCGGCAATTTCTGCGCCTACTGTGCCCGTTAAATACCACCACATACCGGCATTAAACAGCAGCGCTAAGCTAATCCATACCAAAGACCAGCTTGCAGCCTCCTTAACGCTGACCTTGTGGACCTTGCTGCCACCAAACACAAATAAGTCGAGGGCCAGCATCGCCAGTACAAAGGCAATAAACGCCCCCCACATCCACGGCTCGCCAATTGAAACTGCTGCATTCACGCTAAGACTCCCATTGATAAAACACAGAAAAAAAACCACAAATACTTACATCAAATCCAAAACTTAAGCATGACGCTTTAGTATGCTGATTCGCTCATCCAGACTGGGGTGAGACATAAATATTCGCTTTACCCCGCTGGCAAGGCTGCCTTTAATACCAAAAACAGCCATTTTTTCCGGCAAAGTCGCATAGCGCTCGCCATTTAAACGCTCTAATGCGGCGATCATTGCCGGCCTTTGCGATAAGCCAGCTCCGCCTGCATCAGCACGAAATTCAAGCTGCCGGGAAAACCGCATCAGCAATGCTGCGGATAAAACGCTAAACAGTAAAACCGAAAACAGCATGGCAACAGACCTTAGTAATTCACCCGGCGAAATCAGAAACAGAGCAAACACAGCATAGCTGCTGAATACAGATAAATAAAAAACTCCAAGGTTCAGCACGCCTTGATAAACAATCAGCTTTGGCATGTCCCTGTGAGCCAGGTGGCAGATCTCATGCCCCAGCACAGCCTCCGCCTCAGCCCTTGGCATAAAAAACAAGAGACCATTCGACACAGAAATCATGCTGTGGCCCACGCCAGAAGCATATGCATTCATATCTGCTGAATCATAAATCCCTACTTCCGGGCGGGGAATTCCTGCCAGCCTTGCTTGTTTTGCCACCGTAGCCAGCAACCAGCCCTCTACATCATTTCCTGGTGTATTCAGCATTTTGCTTTCCAAAGATTGCTTCGCTTTATATCTGGAAAACAAAAAAGCAAAATAAGCGCTCAATAGTGAAACAAACAACACGCCAACTAAAACTTCAAAAACCCCCAAAACAGATTGATGGCCATCTGCTCCTATAAAGTGATAAGCAACTACAAGCAACAGTATCAGTGCCAGATTACTTAAGAAAAACCACCCCATCCTTTTCATTTTTTTTGTCCTGCAAACAAGCCGCGGGCACCTTTTTCTGATGCAACACAACACGGCTTTCAACCACTAACCGATAACCGACCCTGACGAAACAAGTCTTCCCCACAAACCATTGCACAGAGGGGTATTCTGTAAAAAACGGCCGCTGCACAGGTTTAGTTGTAAGCTTACCGCGTTTAAGCCCTGCACTTTAAGAAGCCCTGAGTTCAGATCTGTGAACGGTCACTTTTAGTGGGCTCACCCCTTACTTATGCTTAAGCGTTCCGGGTTTAGGATTGTTTACACGTCATTGAGAATGAATCCGGCTGGCCAATAAATCTGCACAGACAATTTGTTTGTTTATTCTAGCCTTGCTTTTACACAAATAAAAACAGATTATTCTTTATTAATTGATCGTTAAAACTTGATGGAAAAACCCGGCATGCTCAATTACAAACAGCTTTATTACTTCTGGAACGTCGCCAAAGCGGGCAGCATTACCCGGGCAGCCGAACAACTGCACCTTACCCCACAAACCATCAGCGGCCAGCTGGCAGAGTTAGAACGCTCCTTAGGCGCTGATTTATTCCGCCGCACCGGCAGGCGCCTGGAGCTCACCCCCGCCGGAGAAATGGCCAACGAGCATGCGCGGGAGATTTTTCAGATTGGCAATGAGCTGGAGCAAACATTGAAAAGAGGCAGCACCGAGCAATCGTTTCGGGTAGGCGTAGCCGATGCTGTACCCAAATCCATCGCCTACCAGCTACTTGCTCCGGCCATTGCTCTGGCGGACCCGGTGCGGCTGATTTGTTATGAAGACAAACTGGAGCGCTTATTTGCCGAGCTTGCCATTCATAAATTAGATTTAGTCATCGCCGACCAGCCTCTTCCTTCGGAGCTTGGCGTTAAAGCCTTTAACCATTCACTGGGATACTGCGATATCGCTATTTATGCCGTACCTGAGCTGGCAGCACGCTACCGCAAGGGTTTTCCACAATCACTGAACGGTGCCCCATTCTTGCTATTGGGTGATAAAGTCGCCATGCGGGCAGGATTGCAGCGCTGGTTTCAGGAGCAGGATATCCGGCCACGGATTGTTGGACAGTTTGATGATAGTGCGCTCATGAAAGCATTTGGCAGAGCCGGTGCAGGCGTTTTTCCCGCCCCGGCCATCATGGAAGAAGAAATTCAAAAGCAACAGGGTGCCGAGCTCATCGGCCATATCAAATCTGTAGTCGTGAACTATTACGCAATTTCAGTAGAAAGGCGACTCAGCCATCCTGCCGTGCTGGCGGTAAGTGCTGCAGCAAGGGAATCCGTATTTGCTAAAAGAGCTCTCTGAAATAAAGATGAATCCCGCCATCTGAAAGAATGCGATGCTAGGCAGATCATTTCTGCGGGAAGATAAATGCCTGGTCTATAAAGGGCTTATCACATCAGCTAATGCCTGCCTGACTGCGCATTAAGCGGCACCCTGGAAGCAGAAATGATCCATCCTACTTTCAAAGCACTGCTCTTATTCAGCATAATAGGATTAAGCAAACAAACAAATGCCATTGAATTCAAAGTAGATTTAATTCAGGAAACACCATGGGCTTTTCAAAACCCGGCCCAATCAGGCGCCCCCTACGCCGGGATTCTGGTTGATTTACTGGCAGAATTTGCAAAAAGAAGCGGCCACACCACAAAAATAACGCTCACACCTTCAATACGGGTAATCCATTATTTAAAAAATGGAAGCACTGATTTTTCAATCATGATATGGAACAAAAAAAATGAGCCATATGCAAATAAAGGTACTTTTTTATTTCCTGTGCATATCGGCGTGCGGGCAAAAAAAGGGGTAAGTGTTATCCGCTACGAAGATTTAAAAAATATAACCACGAGTGTCCCCAGAGGCCTGGATATTGAACCAGAATTTGATTCTGATCCCCTTCTGAAAAAAGATCTGGTTCAAAACTATATGATTGGGGTACAAAAAACGGCAGCAAACCATGATTCCCAGGCTGTCGCGGGCTCATTAGCAACGATTAATTACACGATTAAAAAATTAGGGCTTACTCAGCAATTTGGCAATACATTTTTACTTGGCACAGCACAACTCACCATTCATTTCTCTAAAAAATCCCCAAGAATAAAAGACGAAGCAAGTATTAATGCTGTTTTTAAAGAAATGTTAAATGACGGAACAGTACGCGATATTCACAGCAAATGGATGGATTAAACCGCCCGGCAAAATACACAGCCATAAGAAATGGCCACATCGTGGCCATTTTTTGCAATTTAAAACTAAGTTTACTTCTCTACAAATGCGCGCTCAATCACATAATCGCCAGGCTGGCCGATACGCTTTGATACCTGGAAGCCACGCGCATCGAGTAGCGCGCAAGTGTCTTTCAGCATGGCCGGGCTGCCGCAAAGCATGGCGCGGTCTGTTTCCGGGTTAAGCGGAGGCAGGCCGATATCACGTTCCAATTTACCTGACTCAAACAAATCAGTTAAACGCCCCTGGTTACGGAAGGGCTCACGCGTCACAGTTGGGTAGTAAATCAGCTTCTTTTGTACTTCTTCACCAAAGAACTCATTGTGTGGCAGCTCTTTCTGGATGAAGTCGGCGTACGCCAGCTCGCTCACGGTACGCACGCCGTGAACCAAGATAATTTTCTCGTACTGTTCGTAAGCTTCAGGATCCTGAATCAGGCTCATAAATGGTGCAAGACCGGTACCTGTTGAAAGGTAATAAAGGTTTTTGGCAGGCTTTAAATCGCTCAGCACCAAAGTACCTGTCGGCTTACGGCTAACCAGAAGAGGATCACCCTCTTTCAAATGCTGTAGACGCGAAGTCAGCGGGCCGTCTTGTACTTTAATACTGAAAAACTCCAAAGTTTCGGAGTAATTCGGGCTGGCAATCGAGTAAGCGCGCATCAGCGGCTTGCCGTTCACTTCAAGACCAATCATCACAAACTGGCCGTTTTCAAAACGCAGCGAATCATCGCGGGTAGTCGTAAAGCTGAACAGCGTATCGTTCCAGTGACGAACCGATAACACGTGTTCGGTAGCAAAAGCGCTCATGTTTTTCTCTTTTCAATAACGTAGGGCGGGTTTGAACCCGCCGTTTTAAATAAGTAATACCCTGGCGGCATGCCCCGCCCTACACGTTTAAGCCAGCGCTGCAGTCAGCTCAGGCACAGCTTCGAACAGATCGGCCACTAAACCAAAATCTGCCACCTGGAAAATCGCTGCATCAGGGTCCAGGTTAATCGCCACAATCACTTTGCTGTCTTTCATACCGGCTAAATGCTGGGCTGCACCCGATACACCTGCGGCAATATAGAGCTCTGGCGCAACAATAGTACCCGTCTGGCCAACCTGAATATCATTAGGTGCGTAGCCTGCATCAACAGCGGCGCGTGTTGCACCAATGGCAGCGCCCAGCTTAGCTGCCAGCGGATTTAAAATCGCATCAAAACGGGTTTCCAGCGGCCGGCCACCTGTTACCACAACAGAAGCGGAAGCCAGCTCAGGGCGATCGCTCATGGTATGGGTTGCAGATACAAAACGCGCCAGAGTCTGGGCCGCAGGTGCAGCGTGATCCACAATATTTGCAGCAGGGCCATTGCCTGCGGCATCAAAGCTGCTTGCCCGCACTGTCAGCACTTGCACCGCATCGCTGCTTTCTACCGTAGTGAGCACACTACCGGCATAAGTCGGGCGGATATACGTTGCGGGTGCACTGATGCTAATCACATCAGAAATCATGGCTGCATCAAGCAGCGCGGCCACGCGTGGCAGGGCATTTTTTGCAGCGGCTGAATGCGGCGCTAAAATCACCTGATACTTGGGTGCCAAATCAAGCAGCAGCGCAGCAACATCTTCTGCCAGCACATGCGCCAGTGCAGGTGCATCCACACGAACCACTTCGCTGACACCTGCAATGGCTGCCGCTTCGGCCGTTACCGCATCAATACTATGCCCCAGCACCACCAGATGCACAGGCGCATTCCATGCCACTGCAGCCGTTACAGCCTGGCGGGTGGCTTTTTTAATTTGCTTGCCGTCGTGTTCGGCCAGAATCAATACAGTCATTATCCAATCACCCCTGCTTCACGCAACTTGCTGACTAATTCAGCCACATTTGCAACTTTAATACCGGCTTTACGTTCGACAGGCTCAGCGGCTTTCAGCAGCTTTAAGCGCGGCTCAGCATTGATGCCCAGATCACTGGCAGCAATGGTTTCAATTGGTTTTTTCTTCGCCATCATCAAATTAGGCAGCTTCACAAAGCGCGGCTCGTTCAGGCGTAAATCTGCAGTAATCACCGCTGGCAATTTAAGCGCCACGGTCTCTGTACCGCCATCGATTTCACGCACCACTACCGCTTCGCCATCGGCTACGGTAATGCTGGAAGCAAACGCGCCTTGGCCTGCATTCATCAATGCCGCCAGCATCTGGCCGGTTTGACCTGCATCGTCATCAATCGCCTGCTTGCCTAAAATCACGAGGCCTGGCTGTTCTTTATCAACAATTGCTTTTAATAATTTGGCCACGCCCAGCTGCTGCAGCTCAAGATCACTCTCAAGCAGGATCACCCGGTCTGCGCCCATTGCTAAGGCATGGCGTAAAACGTCCTGACATGCGGCAGTGCCAATGGTCACAGCCACAATTTCTGTCACCACACCGCGCTCTTTCAGGCGCAATGCTTCTTCTACGGCAATTTCGTCGAAGGGATTGATGCTCATCTTAACGCCAGCAATATCCACATCCGAGCCATCAGCCTTAATCCGTGGCCTGATGTTGTAATCCACTACACGCTTAACCGCGACGAGAACCTTCATAAACCCCTCCTATTTGCCGCACATTGTAGGGCAAGGTAGAATATCTGGTAAATACCAATCTTTGATAAAGATATTCCATTTTCCAGATATGCATGCTTTAAAGGCATGTATTATAAACAAAGCAAAAATCTTAGGACACTGACAACACTGAGAAAAAAGCCGGGAAAAACACTTCTCTAGCCGCAAAACGAGTGGCATTAAGCTTTTAAACCCACTATTTGCCTGTGTTTCACGAGCCTGCAGATCTTTTAAGATTTTAACGCCGCAAATCGCCAGATACCCCATGAACTACACCCTCAGACAGCTCGAAGTATTTACCGCCGTAGCCCGTGCCGAGAATGTGTCCCGTGCGGCGGAGCATTTAGGGATGAGCCAGTCGGCCACCAGCACCTCGCTCACCGAATTTGAGCGGCAGTTTCAGATCAAACTCTTCGACCGGATAGGTAAAAAATTACAACTGAACGAGTTGGGCCACAAAATTTTACCGCGCGCCATCGAGCTGCTCGATCGCGCCCATGAAATTGAAGCCTTGTTTGAGGGCAAAGAAGGCCTGGGGCCGATGCGTATCGGGGCAACGCTGACCATCGGTAATTACCTTGCCACACTCTTGATCGGCGAATTTATGCAAAACCACCCCGGCTGCCGCATCGATCTGGACGTGCACAACACCGCCAATATTGTTAAAAAAGTTGCAGAATTCGAGCTGGACTTTGGCCTGATTGAGGGCGATTGCTCGCATCCTGATTTAGCGGCGCAATCCTGGGTGGCAGACGAGCTGGTGATTTTTGCCGCGCCAGATCACCCGCTCAGCCATCAATCTGTTGTGACACTGGATGATCTGGTGGCCACACCGTGGATTGCCCGTGAAACCGGATCTGGCACACGGCAAACCTTCGAGCACGGCATGCGCCATGTTTTATCCCAGCTTAATATCCGCCTGGCGCTGGAGCATACCGAGGCGATTAAACGAGCGGTGGAATCCGGCATGGGCATTGCCTGTATTTCACGTCTGGCTTTAAAAGAGGCTTTCCGGCGCGGCAGTCTGGTCGAAATTCCCGTGGCGGGATTAGATTTCAAGCGGCAATTTCACTTTATCTGGCATAAGCAAAAGTACATTACCCCCGGCATGGCGCTATTTATTGAGCGCTGCAAGGAAGTGGCCACGGGGGTGACGAGCAGCGATCAGATTGTGCTGCGTCAGCCCATAATCACAGCACCATCATGGCCGCTCCAGCAATAAAGCATTAAGCGCGGCTTCAATTTTTTGTGCCTGAGCATCACCCTGATGCGTCTCCCCCACAAAACGCTGACGAATCACACCGCGCTTATCAACCAGATAAAAGCTTGGCCAATATTGATTATTCAGGGCCTTCCAGTAAGCAAAATCATTGTCGATCATGACGGGATGCTTAAAACCAAACTCTGCCGCCTTAGCGGCCACAGCAGCAGGTGCCCTCTCCCGATCAAACTCTGGGGAATGAATGCCCACTACTTTCAGCCCCCTGCCTGCAAAACGCGCAGATAAATCGTTGAGCCAGGGAAATGAGCGATAGCAATTCCAGCATTCAAACGTCCAGATATCGAGCAGCAGCACCGAGCCTTTAAAATCAGCCACTTTAAGCGGCGGGCTGTTAATCCAAGCCGCAGGGCTGCGCTGCGTAAACTCCGGCAGGGCCGGCTCTGCATAGCAATAAGAACAAAACAGTAAAACCCATAAATAGCGCATGACCCAGCTCCTAAAAAGAATCAGAAGCACTTTAGTCGCGCACTGTTTATTTGTCTGACACGGCTGATGAAATTTCATCAGGGCTAAGGCCAGCCCTCTTTAAAACACAGAATAAAAAAACTACTTTCTTTGCGGTGCATCGATATCAGCCAAAGACTCAGCACCCTTAGCCGTAATCTCGTAGCCTACTGCGCCTTCAATCGAGCTGATATGGGATTTCTTAAGCAGAAACTCTTTAACATTTGCATCCAGCAGCGCGATGGGGTTTGCTGCAATTTTGCGTAAACCATCGATGCAATGCTTCATAAACAGCGTTTGCGTGCCTCTTTCGGTGATTTTCATAATGCCGTTGCGGCCATAATCTACATATTTCAGGCCCGAAAGAAGCTTGGCGTGTTTCAACACCAAGGGGCTAAGCCTTTTGCTTTTTATGCCACGGCTTACTTCTTTAAGCGCTTCAAATTCGTCGTCTGTTAGTCCAGCATTCATATTGTTATCCTGCCTGTAAGGCTTAAGGGCGGCTATGGTACGCGCCCTGTGTCTGTTGCGTAAACGATTACCTGATGTTATGCAGTAAGCACCTGGCCCCGGGTTACTGAGCGATAAAAGTGGGCTTTCACTGCACCACATTAGTCATTACACTAACTTTAGCTGCATCATCGATGCGTGGCCCAGTTTTGGGTCCAGCTCAAAATTTGTAAAGCCAACAGCTTTATAGAGCGAATAGGCAGGCGTATTGCCTTCCAGTACTTCTAAAGTGATTTTGCAACAAGTCAGGCCACGCGCAATCTCAATCACCTTAGCCATCATCAGCTTAGAAACGCCCTGCCCTCTAAAATCGGGATGCACCGCAAAATCATGAATATTAAGCAGCGGCTGGCAGGCAAAGGTTGAAAAGCCTTCAATACAAATCGCAAGGCCCGCAGGTGCGCCATCGCTAAACGCCAGCACAATATGTACCGTGCTGCGTTTTTTTAATTCAGCAATTAAATTAGCCCGGGCAAAAGGTGACAAAGCCTGGTGGCCGCCCATAGGGTCGAGCGCATATTGATTTAATAAATACACCACCGCCTCGGCATGCTGCGGATGAGATAAATCGGCCTGAATGATTTCCAGCATACAATCTCCTTTATTAATGACAAAGAGTTTGCCACTTAGTTTGACGCTAAGCAAAGCGCCGCCGCTCAATAAGACTTCGCCTTGTGCGATAATGCGCCCCCTGTTGCAGGGAAAACACCCTGCCATATATTAAATACAATGCAACAAGGAACACCCATGCAAGCAATCACCCGCGATGTGATGGAATACGATGTTTTGATTGTGGGCGCTGGCCCGGCTGGCTTATCGGCGGCGATTCGCATTAAGCAACTGGCGGCCAAAGCAAACCAAGAAATCAGCGTCTGTATTCTGGAAAAAGGCGCAGAGGTTGGCGCGCATATTCTAAGCGGCGCGGTGATTGATCCGATTGCACTGGATGAGCTAATTCCTGATTGGAAAGCACTGGGTGCACCGCTTAAAACGCCGGTCACAGACGATCGCTTTATGTTGCTGGATGAAGACCAAGCTTTCCGCATCCCCAACTCACTTCTGCCGCCGCTGATGAATAACCACGGCGCGTATATCGTCAGCCTTGGCAATGTTTGTCGCTGGCTGGCAGAACAAGCCGAGAGCCTTGGCGTAGAAATCTACCCCGGCTTTACCGCCGCCGATGTGCTTTACGACGAAAACGGTGCAGTAAAAGGCGTGGTCACAGGCGATATGGGCTTAGATAAAACCGGTAAGCAAAAAGCTGATTTTGCCGCCGGCATGGAGCTGCACGCTAAATACACGCTGATCGGCGAAGGCGTGCGTGGCTCGCTGACTAAGGTGCTGGAAGCGCAATTTAATTTGCGCGATCACGCAGACACACAAAAATACGGCATCGGCTTTAAAGAGCTGTGGCAAGTTGCGCCCGGCCAGCACAAGCCTGGCCTTGTCAGCCATACACAGGGCTGGCCGCTAGATAACAGCACTGGCGGCGGCTCGTTTATTTATCACCTAGAAGACAATCTGGTCGCCGTTGGTTTTGTGGTGCATTTAAACTACAGCAATCCGTACCTCAGCCCCTTTGATGAGTTCCAGCGTTTTAAAACGCACCCAAGCATTCGCGGGCTATTTGAAGGCGGCAAACGCCTGAGCTACGGCGCAAGGGCAATTTCTGAAGGCGGGCTGCAATCGGTTCCTGAGCTAACTTTCCCCGGCGGCGCGCTGATCGGCTGTGCGGCGGGCTTTTTAAATGTGCCACGCATCAAGGGCACGCACAATGCCATGAAGAGCGGCATGCTGGCCGCCGAGTCGGTTGTTGAAGCGCTGGCCGCTGGCCGCAACAGCGATGAGCTGCTTGCCTATCCGGCAGCGATTAAAGCCTCATGGGTTTGGCAGGATTTAGACAAGGTCAGAAATATCAAACCAGCCTTGTCAAAATTCGGCAATACTTTTGGTTCAATGTACGGTGGTTTCGAAATGTGGCTGGCCAGCTTCGGCTTGCGTCTGCCATGGACATTTAGTCATAAAAAACCAGACCATGCCTGCCTGAAGCCTGCGAATGAATGTACACCGATTAACTATCCCAAACCGGATGGCAAGGTGAGCTTTGATAAACTGTCGTCGGTGTATATCTCAAACGTCAACCACGAAGAAAATCAGCCTTGTCATTTGCACTTGGCCGATATTGAGCTTGCAATCAAAGTTAATATTGCTCTATATGACTCACCTGAAAGCCGTTATTGCCCAGCGGGTGTATATGAAGTCATCCAAACGGACACGGGCCCTCGCCCGCACATCAATGCGCAAAACTGCATTCACTGCAAAACCTGCGATATTAAAGATCCAACGCAAAATATCACATGGACCACGCCAGAAGGTGGCGGCGGCCCGAATTATCCGAATATGTAATAGCTTATGAAAACGCAGGTCTGCTGATCTTTTTAGTTTTTATTATTACGCTCAGGAAAAACCATGATTATTCAGAAACACATTGTCGATCTGCCCACACCAACCGGCATCATGCGTACTTATGTGCATCGTCCTGAAGGCAATAAAGCCTATCCGACGATTTTGCTTTATTCAGAGATTTTTCAGCAGACCGGTCCGATTGAGCGCTCGGCACGGATGATGGCCGGGCATGGCTATGCGGTTGTCGTGCCAGAGATTTTCCATGAGCTGAACCCTGTCGGCACGGTGTTGGCTTACGATCAAGCGGGCAGCGATAAGGGCAATAGTGATAAAGCCAATAAATCGGCAGAAGGCTATGACACCGACAATCAGGCCGTGATCGCATGGCTGGCCAATCAGCCATGGTGCAACGGGCAAATTGGCGCGATGGGCTTTTGCATTGGCGGCCATCTGGCGTTTCGCGCCGCCCTGCAGCCCCAGGTTAAAGCGACGGCCTGCTTTTATGCAACGGATCTGCATACCAGCGTGATTCCAAACCTGCCAGGCCAGCACAGTATGGACAGACTGGCGGATATTTCTGGCGAGCTGTTGATGTTTTGGGGCAAACAAGACCCGCATATCCCCGCAGCGGGGCGCGCCTTGGTTTATCAAAAAATGAGCGAGGCCGGGCTTAATTTCAGCTGGCACGAAGTCAACGGACAGCACGCTTTTATGCGCGATGAAGGCTTACGCTACGATGCGCAATTAGCCATGCGGGGCTATCAGCTGGCTCTGGATTTATTTGGCCGCTGTCTGTAAGCACTTTCGCAGAAACTCAATCCAATATGCACACAATAAAAAAGGCAGGTAAAAACCTGCCTTTTTATTTATCTCAATTTAATCAATCGTCTCAGGAATTATTTTTTTAAGCTTAGCATCTGCAATCGATTGATTAAACAATTGTAAATACTTAAGCATATTCATATTTTTTGCAAACCCCAGATATAAAGTATCTTTTACCAGAGGATGTTTTAAAATCACAAATTGCGCTTTATTGGCTTTTAGCTCTGGATCTGCATCCACAATACTATCAAGGCCAAGCTGGCCGCTTCCAACCAATGCACAATCAATACGCCCATGAAGTAATTTTTTTAATCTTACGGCGGGCACTGCGCTCGTATCTGCACTTAGCATTTTTGTTGCGGCAGCTTGATCAAATGCCTCTCCATAGCTTGCACCTAAATGAACACCGACCAGTTTACCTTTTAAATCTTCAACTTTACTAAAAGGAAATTCACGGCCTTTTTTCACCACAATATTGATATTGTCGTCAAATATTGGATCAGAATAATCAAACAAATTCAAGCGGGCTGATGTTTTAGATAAACCAATCACCCCACCCCGCCCCTGAGTGGCAAATTCATACCTGATTATGTCTCTTGCTCAATTAAGGCTTGAAATACCCCTCTTGGACAAGGTTTAGCCTGCATCACGGCTTTGAGTAATCGAGGAATCAGAGCGCACAGGTCTGCTCGACGATTGAAACGGTA
>NZ_PDZG01000056.1 GCF_002735645.1 Iodobacter sp. BJB302 | reverse complement strand
GCAAGCATTTTGCTTAAAATGGCATCTTTACGAGCCTTGGGAATACGCGACATGATAAGTAACCAGCCCCCTGAGTAAGTTAGAATCCCTGAAAAGGGAGTATCTCAACTATCCTGACACAGGGGGAAGTCCACAGGCGATTTATCCGCCGCAGGCTGATTTATTGCCCCAGGATTTGATTAGCGTGCTGCGCCGCTCCTTATTGGTGGATAACGGTGAGCTGCGCCCCGGCTGCGGTCATTTACCTGAATCCTGGCTGGATACCGATGCGTTTCGCCAGGCGATGCGCGCCACTGTTCGCTCCCCATTGCTGCGTGTCTCCGCTTACGGCAGTCCTGCCGGATATTTGCCTTTGCGTGAAGCATTGCAAAAAAAACTCTCTGAACAAGGGATGCCGGTGCATTTGGAGCAGATTGTGACCACATCAAATACGGTGCAGGGCATTGATATGCTGCTGCGCTTATTGCTCCGCCAGGGGGGTACGGTGCTGCTTGATGACCCCTGCTATTTTAATTTTCATGCTAATTTAGCTTTGCATGGCGCTCAGGTCGTGACGGTGGAGCGGGGAGCAGAGGGGCCTGATTTTGATCGTTTTCAAGCTGTGCTGGCCAAGCACAGGCCCAGCGTTTATTTAAGCTGTGGATTGCTGCATAACCCAACTGGGCATTCATTTACGCCTGCCCAGGCTTTCCGGCTTTTACAATTATGTAAAGAGTATGGCTGCCATATTATTGAAGATGATTTGTATGGAGACCTGCACAGCAATCCTCCCCCCAGGCTGGCCGCATTGGCTGGAGCTGAGCATGTGAGTTATTTGTCGGGATTTTCTAAGATTTTAAGTGCGAATACGCGAGTGAGCTATGTGATTGCTGCACCGCAATTAGCTGCAAAATTAAGCCACCTTAAATTAATGAGCGGTGGTGGTACTTCAGAGTTATTAGAGCAATTGCTGTGCCGCATGCTTAATGAAGGAAGCTATGGCAAGCATCGTAAAAGGATTGCTGAGCGTTTGCTTGAGTCTGGCGGGCGGGTCTTTGCGTGGTTGAAGCGGGCGGGATGCATCCTGCCCTTTCCATTTACAGGAGGGATGTTTATTTGGGCGAAGCTACCCGCAGGCGTGAATAGTGAAATGCTGGCGAGGGAGGGAATGAAGCAAGGCTTATTGCTCGCTCCAGGTGCACTGTTTAGCCGTCAGCCGCACACAGAGCAATATATGCGATTTAATGTTGCATTTAGTGATGCTGCTGCTGTTGAGCAAGCGTTTAGTGCTTTGTTAAAGCAGTGTTTATTGAGTGTATAGGGAGCAGATTTAGGGCGCATTTACAGGATGTGATGGTGCTAAGCAAAAAAAGAATTTTGCAGGCAGAGGTGTATACAGGGCATGAAGACAATCCACCCTAAGCTATTATCTTTTCAGCGCTTTGCCATTGGGCCAGTTGGCAAATTTCCAGTCCTGATAGGTGTTTTGATTGGCGAAGTTGGCAAAGTCGGGGGGGAAGCGTTGTTGTTTGAGGGGTTTGCCTTTAGCCTGGCTGTAGACGCCCATAAAGCCGCCTCCGGGAGCGGAGATATAACCCCAGTCTTCCCCTGTCATGGGGTCTTTATAGGCTTTGCGGATAAAGCGCCTTGGTGTGGGGCTGCGCGGATCCTGTACCAGTTCTTCCAGTGTTTTGGGGTATTGCGTGCCTTGCATCATATTTTGCTCGCTGTACAGCCGGATGCCACGGCGGATTTCAGCGCCTGTGCGAAGCAGTTCTTCTTCTTTGGCGCGCTGGGCACGGTTTTGCCATGCTTCGCCCACCTGGGCGAGGTAAATGCCCATGATTAATACGGCCATTAAGGCCCATGCGTAAGCAAAACCGGACTGTTTGTTGGCCAGAGCTCGGTTTGTCCGCGTTTTTGTTTGCTGCTGCATGATCGAACTAAACCCCTTTCCGTAAGCACGGCCGGACTGCTGTTTACCAGCTGCTGTAGGCCGAGCCGTCATTGCCGTTTCCTTCTGCGCCGCTTTTTATATCGTATACGCCGCTGGCGTTTTCAAATTTGATAATTTGCCAGCCATCGTTTTTGCCTGTGATGGGATCCATCGGCATTTCTCGCAGGTATTTGCTACTGACCAGCTCGTCTATCGTGGCGGGGTAATGGCCGGTATCGGCATAAAATTTATCGATGGCATCGCGCATGGCGACAAGGTTGTGTTTGAGCACGGTTTCATTGGCGCGCTCAGTCTGGTGAAAATAGCGGGGCACGACTAAGGTGAGCAGGCTGGCCATAATGGCGAGCACAACCAGCAGCTCGATCAGGGTGAAGCCTTTGCGGCTTGTGTGGCCTTTATTGGCAGACGACGCATGCGTCATGGTGATCCTATTGATGATGTTATGTGTGCTAATCAAAGTCACAAGCAATGTTTTTTAGTGCCTTCGGCACGTTGGTTTCGGTGCGGGATTCCCCCGCGTGGGACTCACTTTCTTGAACGGCCAGAAATCCTAGTACGCAAAGAAGGCCGCCCCGACCAGCACGAAGGCCCCTCACTGCGGATAATCGGCTCGGCGGCAAAGGCTGCTCGCTCGCTGCCTCGCTACCCCTTTACCGAAACCCCGATCCGCTTATTCCTCGCTTCGGCGTGCTTCAAGGGGAGGGTAAAAGCCCCATGCTGAGAGCGCGGCTATTTTGTTTTAGCGCTGCTTGCTGACACAAAACCAAATTGCTTACTTTTCATGAGGTTTTATTCTCTCTTACGAAGTGTTTTTCTCCGTGTTCTCTGTGCTCTCCGTGGTTCAAGACTTGGGTTTTAGCTTCCTTAAGTATCTATCTACCACTTCTTATAAGCCGTACCATTCAGCCCAATCCCGCTGCTGAGTGAATACACGTCAAACACATCGCGGCCTTCCTGGGGCGAGTCGGGGGGGCTGGTGTAGCTGCGCAGGCCCCATGTTTTTTCATCTGAGCTGCTTGGACAATTGCAAAAAGGATCTCTGGGCAGGCGGCGCAGAAAGTAGATCATTTTACCATTGGGGTCTTTGGCGTCTTTTACACCCTCTTTTAAGACGCTCAGATTGGGCGGGTAGCCGCTTTCATCCAGATTTTTTTTAACTTGCCCCTCGTCTGCCGCTTGCTTATAAGCATCGATAGCACTGCGGATTTGCCAGAGTGCGCGGCGCAGCTCTTCTTCCCGCTGGCGGGTAGAGGCAATTTGCGAAAGCGGCATGGCCACCGTGGCCAGCACGGCCAGGATGGTGAGGGTCACCATCAGCTCGATCAGGGTAAACCCCTGAGCGGGCCGGTAAGCTGGCAAACGGGGCCACATCTTTAGCGCCTTCCCATGCCATTGCCTCTGCCGGTTGGCGGCGTAACGGCCTGAGGGTTGTCTTCTGCAGCTTGCGCCACAGGTGCCGGGGCGAGCTGGGGAGCTGGCTCCGGCATGGCTTGCGGCATCATCGGCTGAGGCGCTGGCATCATGACGCTGCCTGCCGCTGTGCTATTAATTTTGATGCCGGAGCTTGGGCGTAAACGCAGTGGGCTGGTGCTGATTGCCCCTTCGGTACCGCTTTCAAAGGTCGTGATATGTGGCGATGGAATCGCTAAATTACGTACTACGCGGGGGGTGATTAAAAGAATCAGCTCGGTTTTATTATTGTCGTTTTTTTTGCTGCCAAAAAGTCGGTCAAGCATGGGCAGTTCGCCAAGCCCTGGAAGGGCATTGCCGGTCGTTTGATCCGAACGCGATAGCAAACCCGCTAAAACTTGTGTTTCGCCGTCTCGAGCGCTCATATTGGTAATGGCGCTACGCCTGCCTAACTTATAGGCAACCAGTCCTTGTTTGGTAAGCACACTGCCGGTGACATTGGTGACGTCAAGTGAGACTTTTACACTAATATCGTTATCAATAGACAGCATAGGCTCAACATCCAGCGTCAGGCCTACATCCAAATAGGTGATTGATTCGCTTGTAATTCCATTGTTGTTTGTTGTTGTAATAACAGGCACCCGTTCGCCAATTTGCACTTTAGCTTTTTCTTTATTTTTAACGCGTATTTTGGGGTTGGCTAAAATATTAGTATTGCCTTTTTGATGCACAAAATTGGCGCTGATAACAGGGCTGCCCAGATTAACCAACACATCATTTTTATTGAGATTACTTAGGCGATCAAGGCTAATAGAGCCAGCTGTTGTGTTTAGAGGCAATGGTGAAACGCTGCCGGTTGGTGCAAGTGATGCGGAAATTGTATCTGGGTATTGAATTCCCATGTTCAGTAAATCGGTGCTGCTGACCTCCAGAATTTCCACATCTAGAATAATCTCTGATTGCGGTAAATCCTGGGCTGCAATCAGCCGCTCGGCCACAGCAACCGCCTCGGCCGTGTCGCGCATCACCAGCATGGATAAGCGCTCGTCGATATACACGTCTTTGGTTTTAACCATTTGTTTAATCATGGCCAATACCTGTTTTGGATCGGCATTGGATAAATAAAAGGTGCGCATGACCAAGTCTTTATAATCGCGGTCTTTATCCGGGCGTTTGGGGTAAATTAAAATGGTGTTTTCATTTAATACTTTTTTATCGAGCTGATTCGTCGTTAAAATTAAATTAATCACATCTTCTACACTGCTGTCGTGCGCATAAATAGTGGTGCGTAAATTAGGCGCAACATCACGATCAAAAATAAAATTAACTTTACCAATACGCGAAATAATATCGAATACGCTGCTGATGCTTTGATCTTTAAATTGCAAAGAAATCGGGTTTTTTAAAGATTGCGCCAGGCCGGGGCGCAGCGTGGCTTCGCGTGTTTTACGGCTTTCTACCTCATCACGCAGCTTAAGTGCCTGCGTGTTGCGCGGATTATCGGTCAGCATTTGTGCCAGTACATCCAGTGCTTCTTCCGGCTTATTGTCTTTGATTTCCCGCGCATATTTCAGCATGGAATCCTGCCGCGCTGCGATTTCACTCAGCCTTAAGCCTTCCAGTGCCCGGTAATTGCCCTTATCGTGCGACAGCATCTGCTGATAGCGATTGGTCGCCAGCTCGATATCACCACGGGCGCGGGCGTTGTCGGCTTCTTTGAGCAAAGCGCCAAGCGTGATATCTAATTGCCGCTGAAAGCTGGCACGCAGTTTGATATCGTCAGGGTATAGCTTGGATTTTTCTTTTAATAGCTGCAGGCCTTGCTCTACTTCGCCTTCATAAATTAAAGACTCACCCTGTTTGCGGGCCATGTCGGCGGCGCAGCCAGTCAGCAAGCTGGCCGCGATAAGGGTCATGCTAAATGCGCGCTTCAAAATGTAGCTCCAAAAGAAAACATCCGCAGCTGCTTTAGCGGCAGGGGAAAAGTAGTTGGCTGATTGAATGTGTACGAAGAGCGCATTTTCATGGTGTCGCTCCCAGTGAAAGTACCTGCTGCTGATTCAGCGGCATAAAAGTAAAAATAATTTGCTGGCGGGTTACCTGATCCACCCGCCATGAGCCCAGCAAAACTTCGCCCTTTTGTACACGACCAAGGGCATTGCAGCTTTGGCAAACCACCATCTGCTGGCCGCCCGCCTCAAGCACCACATAATCAATGCTGCCTTCGTGCCAAGTTGAAACCACTTGAAACGGCAAAGGCGGCGCAACCGGCGGCGGTGTGGGCGTTGGCTTCGGGGTTGGTGTGGGTTTAGGTGGCGGCGGCGGAGGCGGCTGCCATGTTTGAACCGGGAATAAATTCACCGCCACGCTGCTGGCCGCAGAGGCCGCCGATGCTTGTGCCGCTGCAACGGCCGACGCTTTCGCGCTGGCTTCACTGGCTGCTGCCGCATGTTGCTGGCGGCGGGCTGGTATGTCATCGGGCTGGTTGTCTTGCCATGCAGAGTAAAGCGTGAGCAAAACAGTGATCGCCAGAACAATTTGCAAGGGGCGCGAGATCATGGCTGCACCTTGCTTAAATAAGACATTTGCACCTGAATACTGAGCATGGCCTCGCCAATTTGTTGCCGTGAAAGGCTGAGGTTTTCGATGCGCACGCCGGGCATGTTTTCCAGCTCTGCAATAAATTGCTGAAGATCGGGGTAAGTGCCATTAGCCGGAAACTGCAAGCCGTAGCGCAGCAGCTCACCGCCCACTTCGGGCGTGGCTTTGTAATCACTTTGCTGCAGCACAATATGTTTTTGCTCGGCCAGCGCATTGAGCTTAAGTAAAAACGCCGTAAATTGATTCGATTGCGGCAGGCGCTCTTCTGCCACGCTGCTGGCGGTAGCGGATGTGCTGGCGGTAGCGGATGTGCTGGCTGTGGCTTGCTTCAGCTTACGCGCAGCCTCCAGCAGGCTCAGCTCGCGGCGCTCTAAATCTTTTTGGATGGGTTTGAGTTTTTGCACATAAAGTGCGCCGGCCAGCAGCAGCAATACCAAGGCCGCAATCGCCAAAATGCCCGTATATTGCCGCCATTGGCGTAAATACCAAATCATCTGTTGCATGAGTCGCTGCATATTCATCGCTGCGGCTCCCAAACGATATCCAGGTTCACCTGCACCGGATGGAAAGGGTCGCTGGCACGCAAATTATGCCGGGATAAAGAAACTGTTTTAACCCCCTTGGTGCTGCCAAGACGATCGACCAGCGCCAGTGCATCGGCCAGCGTTTTGGCTTCTAAATCCAGCTTAATCAGATGCTCGGTACTTGCCAGCTCGATACGGGTATAGGCCACGGTGGGCAGCCATGTTTGCTCCAGCACGGCCAGCACCGGCCCGATGGCCTGTTGCTGAGCCTGATGCGCGGCCAGTACTTTTGCATTACTTGGGGCTTCTTTTTGCTCTTTATTACGCGCCTCATCCAGGCGGCGGCGTTGCCAGCTGATCTCATCCTCACGCGCATCCAGCTGCTGGCGCGCCTGATCGCTGATATCAAGGCGGGTCATCACCCAAAGCAGGGCAATCACTGCCACGACGACAAGGGCCAGGCCCAGCCAGGGGGTAGAGCGGGGTGATTGGTGAAAATCGAGTTGCATGGGCTTCATGCGGTAAAGTCCGGTTGATTGCGCTGTGATGGCAATATCGCAGGGAGGGTGAAACCCGTCATTGTGTGTGCATTTTGAAAATGATGATTCAAATCTATTTGCGTGGCATAGGGCTTAGAGCTCCCCTTAGTCCAGCCGAGCGAGGAACAAGCGGCATGGGGTAGTCGTCGATTCGTGTTTGAGCGAAGCGAGTTGAATCGACGCCATGCCGATTGTCCGCAGAGAGGGAACCCCGCGAAGCGGGGCGCAGACGCCGGGGTCGCCTTCTTTTGGTTCTTTTCTTGGCGAAGCAAGAAAAGAACGCCCCTGCGGGGGCTCCCGCACCTGAATACTGTGCCGAAGGCACTGAGCTTGGTTTTATTGCCGTGGTTTATGGATTCAACTAGTTTCATAAAGCCCAATCCCCGGCAAATAAAGGATGCACTGCGCCTAAATAGCTGACTTCGCATTCTGGCAGGCTGAGTTTGGCGAGCGGGTGGGCGCTGGAGCTGATATAGATTTGTGGTGGCAAAGACACCTGCGCCAGCATGGCGGCCTGGCGCAGCAGCGCCGCCATGCCGCCATTCAGCAGTGCTTCGCTGTCCTGATTCTGCGGCAGGCTGATTACGCCCTGCCATGCCCCATCGCGCCAGAATCCGCAGCAAAGCTGATCGGCCTCGCTGATGACCAGTGCAAATTCGGCGGCTTTGAGCTGTTTTCGGTACAGCTGATGCACAGCAGAAAAGAGCGGCTGCATCTTGTTTAAACGCAGCTTATTTGTACGGGTCAGCTCGATGATGACCTGGTAAATGGATTCATCCATAGCGGCCACCATGCGTGGTTCGCCAAAGCCTGCCGGGTTGATACACAGCCGCCAGCCTTCGGCAGAGCCAGCAAATTGCTGGGCTAAAATCAGCCGGGCATAAGCGTTCCAGTCATCCGGCTGATACAGGCCATCCTGCCAGGGCAGCACGGCGTAACGTACCCAGTCTCCACTCAGCAAAATATTCAGTGTGCTGATGCTGCTTTTTGGACGAGTTTCCAGCCGCTGCTGCAAAGCCAGCGCAGCAGATTGCGCATCGATTGTTGCCGATGTCCACTGCTTATCTGCTTTTTGTAAGCGCGGCTGGCTGGCTAAAATCAGCTTCTTACTCGCCAGCCAAACGCTATGCTCAATCCATAAAGGGGGCACGATTGCTTTCCATTAGTGGGTTGGGTTAGCGATGTTTTACCGCATAACCCAATATGCGCTGGTGAAAAAAATTTTAATGATCAAGACGCTTCAGCTTGTTGCGGTGCATAAGGCCTGCGGCGTTTTGCACCCTGTGAATCTACAAAGAGGCCCAATTTAATCCACAAAAGTCACACGATTGATTTCTTGTAAGGTAGTTTCTCCGCTGGCGACTACCGCCAACGCTTGCTGGCGCATGGACAAAAATCCAAAGCGTGCGGCAAGTTGTTTCAGCTCTACGGCTGGCGCGCGGCTGGCAATGGCTTGCTTTAGCTCGTCGTTCAGCCGCAATACTTCGGCAATCGCCTTACGCCCCTGGTAGCCGGTATTGCGGCAAGCCTTACATCCCACGCCTTTCTTAAAGCGCCAGCCTTTGACTATTTCGCCGTTTAAGCCTGATGTGGCAAGCAGCTCTTCATCGGGTTCGTCGTCCACCACGCAATGCAGGCACACTTTACGAATCAGGCGCTGGGCCACCACGCCGATCAGCGCATCCACAAAGCTGTTTGGCTCCACGCCCATATGAATAAAGCGGTCGAGCACCGAGAACACATTGTTGGCGTGCACCGAGGTGAGCACCAGGTGGCCGGTCAGCGCGGCTTGCACGGCAATATTGGCCGTTTCGCCATCACGAATTTCACCCACTAAAATCTTATCCGGATCATGGCGCAGCACCGATCTCAAGCCGCGGGCAAAGCTCAGGCCTTTTTTATCATTCACGGGTATTTGCAATACGCCGGGCAGCTGGTATTCCACCGGGTCTTCGATCGTGATGATTTTTTCTTCGCCGGTATTGATTTCAGAAAGCGTGGCGTAAAGCGTGGTCGATTTACCTGAGCCGGTAGGGCCAGTGACCAGCAGCAGGCCGTAAGGCTCGCGTGCCAGACTTCTGATCCGGCCCATAGTGCCGTCATCAAAGCCAAGAATATCTAAACGCAGCTGCTTAAAAGCGTCGCCGCCATTTTGCTTATCTAATACCCGCAGCACGGCATCTTCGCCGTAAATCGACGGCATGATGGAGACGCGAAAATCCACTTCGCGGCCATTAATCCTTGCCTTAAAACGCCCGTCTTGCGGTACGCGGCGCTCTGAAATATCTAAATCGGCCAGCACCTTAATCCTCGAAATCACCTGCTCGGCGGTCTCCAGGCCATTTGCGCCGCCGATATGCAGCAGCACGCCATCGATACGATATTTAATGGTTAAACCATTTGGCGTACTTTCCATATGCACATCTGAAGCCTTGGCTTTCAGCGCGTCATACAACGTGGAATTCACCAGTTTGACGACGGGCTTTTTATCTGCGGCCAGGGTGGCGAGTGAAATTTCGACGATACCGTCCTGATTCACCTCGCTTTGCTCGCCAACGCCCAGCTGATCCATCGCCCGGTGTGAGGTTTCAAACTGATCCAGGTAAGTACGCAGCGCCAGATGATGGGCAAAAGCCGTCTGATAGCTGACGCTTATGCGCTGGCGCAGCCAGTTACGCAGCGCGGCATCAAAAGGATCGGCCAGCACAATGCACAGCCCCTCAGGGCCTTCGAGCAGCAGGCATTGCCTTGCTACGGCTTCGCCGTAAGGCAGCAAATCGTAACGAGGGCTGAGGGCGCTAAGCTCTTCCTGGCTTAAAAACGGCAGGCCCAGAAAGCGGCTAAGCTGCCCGCCGTAATCGGCATCGCTTAGTTGCAATACTTGTTGCAAACGCGGCGCAAGCGGGGCCTGATCCTGGCGTAATGTTTGGATCAGCTCCAGGCTAAGCCTGGGTAAAGATGTTGTGATCGCTTCAGTCATCGCTGGCTTATATGTGGCATCTGTCATTGCATATTCCCAGCCAGCTCAAAAATTGGCATATACAGCAGAAAAACAATTCCACCGATCAATACACCAATAATCAACATTAAAATGGGCTCAAAAAGGCGGGTAAACATATCGATGGCGCGTTCCAGCTCTTCATCGCAAAACTGCGCCGAGCGCTCGCACATGGTGGCCAGCTCGCCGCTTTGTTCCCCAACGCGCAGTAAGCGCTCTGATACGGGGGTGGTCAGCTGATAGCGGGGCAGGGCTTGCGAAAGGGACTGGCCCGATTTCACATCAACCAGGGCCTGCTGTAAGCCAAGCTGCATTTTCAGCGGCAATAATTGCGCCGCCAGCTCCATTGCATGTACGACTGAAATCCCGCCAGCCAGCAGCAGGCCCACGGTGCGGTAAAAACGGGTCAGCGAAAATAAACGCCGGTACTGCTCTAAACGTGGCAAGCGCCAGAAGGCCTCGCGCAAAGCATTTTTTGCCGCAGCGGTACGCAGTAAAAACACCGCCAACACCACGCTGAGCACCATGCAGCTAAACATCATTACGCCGTGCTTATGCACCAGATCGCCCCACCACAGCATTACTTGCGCGGCAAAAGGCAGGTTTTTCATGGATGCGTAGATCTGGCTGAACTTTGGAATCACATAAAAAAGCAAAAACAACATAATGCCGCCGCCAATACCAATGACCACCAGCGGGTAAATCACCGCCGAGATCACTTTCTTTTTGACCGCCGCCAGCCGGGATTCGTAATGGTGATAGCGGCCCAGCGCATCGGCAAGGTGGCCGGTCTTTTCGGCCGAGCTGACAGTGGCAATATATAAAGGCGGGAAGTGCTGGCTCATTTGTGCCAGTACTTTAGATAGTGGTAAGCCCTGGTACAGGCCTTCAATCATGCGGCTTAATACTTCGCCATTGGTATCTTGTGCGCTCTTTTCTTTAAGTGTTTCTACCGCTTCAACCAGCGTCAGCCCCGCTTGCAAAAGCGCGATCAGCTCTTGGGTAAAAAGCGAGAGGCCAAATTCTTTGGAAGAAAGCTTAAAGGCGCTGTGCGCTCTGGCAGATAAAAATTGCTGCCCCTGCGCTGTCAGCTTATCCCGTAGCTCGCTTTCATTAGCGGCGTCGATATCCAGCTGCAGCAGCTTACCTGCCTGCAAGGCTTTAACGGTGTAGCGCATGGGGAATGGGCTTTATAGATTAGTAGCTGACGTCGGTGTCTTCGCCCGTACCACCGGCTTTGCCATCTGCGCCTAAAGTAAGCAAATCGTAGTCGCGGCCGTTTTCACCCGGTTTGCTGTAAACGTAAGGCCTGTCCCATGGATCGGCTGGTACGTCTTTCATCAGATAAGGGCCTTGCCACTTTGGCTCATCACTTGGCTTTTTGGTCAGCACATTGATGCCTTGCTCGGTACTTGGATAGTGGCCGGTATCAAGGCGGTAATGATCCAATGCATCCGCAATGGATTTCATCTGGCTTGCCGCAGTCTTGGTCTTGGCTTTGCCTACCTCGCCAAATAGCTTGGGCCCAACGTAACCGGCCAGCAGGGCAATAATCAGCAAAACAACCAATAATTCCAGCAGGGTGAAACCTCTGGAGAGGCGGTGATTCTTCATATAATTAGTCTCTTCCCGTGAAGGCTGGCAGGAGCCGCCTTTCATCTTCTATCCCCGCATCGTAATACGACGCTTCTTGCGGGATCAAGCCTTTTTCTCAGCTTTTGCCTAGTTGGAAAAATACCATATCAATGTGGCTAAGGCGCGGGTGCCTCCGGATCTGCTTGAAAATGAATGATTTGGTCTGTGTTATGTGATGAATAAACAAGCTGTAAATCGTAATAAATAGCGCCCTGCTGATACTTAATTATCAGCATTCAATCTTCATGGTTTAGTACCTGACAGCTGCCAGGCTTATCACTATTTTTTGAAAATAAAGCGGTACTCTCTTCTTTGAATCGCTTACAAAATTTATGCTTTTCCGTTACCTGCTTGCCATGGTTTTTTTATCATAAAAACACCCGTAATTTTGCGATTGTTGCTTTTTTATGGCTGTATTTATAAATTTTTTGAAATATGCACAAAGCATAATGCCTTGTAATATCAAGGCTTAAGCTGTTGAGTTCCTTTTTATATGCTTTTTATTTTTTTACTTATTCTGTAATTATCGTTGACAGCCCGATGGCGGGTTGAAATACTTGATTGTCATTCTTTATTGGCACTGCCGGTAAAGTGACAAGCAAGTCAATTATTTGATACCCACTATTCCAAGGGAAGCCATGAAGCTGATTAAAATTGCAACGATTGCATTGGCCATGATGTCGGCTTTTGCGCAGGCTGAAATTAAAAACGATTACTTATCAAATGTCCGGCCGCAAATTACTTTTAATGAATTAAGCAGGGCCGATAAACAAACGCTTGCAGAGCAGGCTCAGTTGTTTTTACGTGATTTATATGTTAATCGTTATGCAAAAGATATTTATTATGGTAACAGCCCTGATTGGAATAAGGGCCACGTTAATCCGGCTGATGCAGTGCAAAAAGTAATTAACAATATTGATAAGCTGAGCACCGCTCAGCTGCATGCCCAGCTGAGCCAGATTTTTATTAATCAGCGTGATTTGCATCTTAATTATAATTTCCCGCTTCCCCACGCTGCATTTTTAAGTTTCTTGCCGATTAATTTTGCCCGTACTGCAAATGGCGCAGAATTAAATGAAGTGCGTATTGATCGGGTTTATGCCAATTATTTTGATGCGCTGCTGCCTTCTTTAAGAAAACCGGAGGTGGGCGATCAGGTACTTGAATACGCTGGATTACCGGTTAAGCAAGCCGTGAATAATGTGCTGATTAATGGCGCGGGTGCAAATCTGTATGGTGGATTTTCGCGCGCTATTCAATATATGACACTGGTGCCGCAATCAGGGAAATTACCCCCTGCAAATGACCGCGTGCTGATTAAATTGCGCTCTGCCAAAACGGGTGAAGTGTATTCAATTGATTTGCCATGGCTGGTGCAATATGACGATGCCGCTTTAGAAAACAAAGCAGCCACAGCGTCTACTAAATCACTTACTGATAAAGCATTTGCTCAGAGTATCGAGGGCTATCAGGAGCAGTACAATCAATTTGTGAGCCGCAATACGGCTGAATCAGATATTCAGGGCTTTAGTAAAAATACTACGGCAGAACCAACTATTAAATGGGCCATTGTGCCTAAGGGTGAAAAACGCTTGGGCTATATCAGCCTGAGCAGCTTTGTGCCTGCCAACCCTGATCAGGCTGTTAATATAATTTATAACCTGCTGCACAATCAGCTGGCTAAAACCGATGCACTGATTATTGATGTCCGTAATAATGGCGGAGGCTATATCAGCTATGCAGATAAATTGCCGCAGCTGTTTAAGCCGGGTAAGGCAAGTACCGGATCAGCGCGCTTATTGAATACTAAGCTGAATAATCAGTTTTTAAATCAGGATGATTTCAGACAATATTGGCCTGAATGGGTAAAGCTGATTAATGATGCCGCCAAAACTAAAAACACATATAGCAAAACAGGCGTATTTACTTCTGCTGAAGATGCAAATGCACTGGGGCAGGCCTATTACAAACCTGTAGGTGTTTTAGCAAATGCGCGCAGCTATTCGGCAACTGATTTATTTACTTGCCAGATGCAGGATAATGGCGCAGCAACCATATACGGTGAAGATCCTTCTACCGGGGCGGGTGGTGCAAATGTGCTGGAGCATGGCTTCTTTGCAGAATTAGGCCCGGATTGGTTTAAACCTTTACCAGATGGCGTTTCAATGCGCGTGTCTTGGCGCCAGTCTGTGCGCGGTGGCTATAACCCAAATACCATTATTGAAGATTATGGTTGCCAGGCAGATGTGAATGTTCCGCGCACATTAAGTGATCTGGCAAATGGTGATCAAACCCAGTTTGATAAAATTGCGGCCGATTTATTAGCCAAGCCTGTGACTAAATCGGGCTATCAGTTTACTGGCCTGGTGGGGAATATCATAGAGCAAAAAGAGGGCAATAATACGCTGGATATTCAGGTGGCTGAAACTGAGCTTATTAAAGTGTATATAGATAATCAGCTTTTTGAAACACAAACTGTTTATGCCTATGGCTCACCTAAAACAGTGCGTATTTCCTTACCTAGAAAGCCACTAGGGCAAATTTATCAAATTGGCATTGTGGGGGCAGATGCAGGCCAGGTTGCTTTATGGAATACTAAACGTCTGGTTCAGGTGAAAGCACAATAAGCTGATTTGAATGCCTGTTTGTGGGCCTGTTTCAGTATATTAATACATTGAAACAGGCCCGTTTTTATTGCTTTTTTTTTGTTAAATTCTGATGGTGAAGCAAGGTATTTAAAATGCGAAATATATTGCTGCGCAAGGCGGGAGCAGAAGGGGGAGCAAGTAAGGCCGCGGACTAAATAACGCCATGGTGTTCAATGCCTTTGATATTGAATGCGCTGATGTGGACTCTGCTTTAGCAGTTATTAAAATTCGCGGTACTGAGTGTGATGGCTGAGGGCAGACTTATTTTCCAGCCCGTAAGGTGATATGAGTACTGGCTGTTGAGGGCTGATTTTTGCTACTGTAGTTGGGAAACATGACGCAATGTTTTTAAGAAATCGCTATAGTTTGCAGAGCGTGCGCTCTTCATTTTTTGCTTTTATTTAAATAAGCAGCCAAAGGATATTTAAAATGAAAAAATTACTCATTACTATGATTTTAGGGTTGCTGGCCACTACGGCAATGGCCGGGCCTAAGGAAGAAAAAAACAAGGCGCTGGTGCTTAAATTTTACGATATTGCATTTAATAAGTTAGATGCTGAAGGGGTTTTACCCTTTATTGCTAAAGATTATATTCAGCATAATCCTGAGGTGGCGAATGGCGTGCAGCCTTTGCAGGATTTTATTCGTTATCTTAAAACAAATGCTCCGAATTCGCGTGCCACAATTAAGCGCGTGATTGCTGAGGGTGATTTGGTGATGTTGCATGTACATTCACAAGATAAAGCAGGTGAGCGCGGTTTGGCGGTGGTGGATATTTTCCGTGTAAAAAAGGGCAAGATCACCGAGCATTGGGATGTGATTCAGGCGGTGCCAGAGAAAGATGCTAATGGCAATGGCATGTTTTAAATAATTTGAGCCGCTGTATTTATTATTCCCCCATACTTGAGCATAAGTATGGGGTTTTTTATTGGTCCCTGGGCTAATCATGAGTTGACAGCCGTTGCAAGCTTCAATAGATTGGCCGCTGCTACGCGGCCATGCCCGGTTTGATCTTCAGGGCTTGCCGCAGCCATTGCAGGAGAGACTGCTTCCAGCGAGCAGCGCCGAAGGGGAATCGCCCCGGAAACTCTCAGGCAAAAGAACTGTGATGGCGTTGGCAATCTGGAGAGAAGGCAGGTTAGCCTGCCTCGCCGAAGGAAGCATGGCCGGTGCGCTGCATCTGCCGCAATCTCTCAGGCAAAAGGACAGAGGGGCATCGTTCGGCCACTGCTGAGCGGGCATTGCTATTTTTGTCTGCCCTGTTTACGCGTGCCGCTTTGCCACTTAACCTTTGTAAGCTGCGCGCTTTCAAATAAGCCATCTGAAGAAAATACAGGCAACTGGCCCCTTATTTGGTGCTGGTGCTGAACGATATTCTGTAAAAACAATCTGTCTGACTATACATATCAACAATAGCCGCGCTGCAAATGGGCAAATGCTCAGTGCAGCAGCAGGCAATATCCTGGATACACAAAATGGCAATCAGCGTTTTTGATTTATTTAAGATCGGCCTTGGCCCATCCAGCTCGCACACCGTTGGCCCGATGCGGGCCGCGCGCACTTTTGCCCGTCGTTTAGAAAAAGACGGCATTCTTGATAAAGTCGCAAAAGTAAAAAGCGAATTATTTGGCTCCTTAGGGGCAACCGGTAAGGGGCACGGCTCGGATATCGCTGTGTTGTTGGGCTTGCAGGGCGAATCGCCCCGCCTTGTGGATACCGATAAGGTGGATGAAATGGTGGCCGCCATTCGCGAAAACCGCAGGCTCCGCCTTTTAGGCACGCACGATATTGCATTTATTGAGGCCGAACACCTGATTTTGCATAAGCGTAAAACCCTGCCATTTCACCCGAATGGCATGATTTTTGAAGCCTTTGATGCGGCAGGCGAAAGCATCTCTAAGCGTGCTTATTATTCTGTGGGCGGTGGTTTTGTGGTGGATGAGGCTGCGGTAGATGCGGGCTTTAACCCACCCGGCGTGACCGAACTGAAGCATCCTTTTAAAAGCGGGGCCGAGCTGTTGGCGCTGTGCGAGCGCCACGGTAAAACCATCAGCCAGATCATGCTGGAAAACGAGCTGGCCTGGCGCACCGAAGATGAAATCCGTGCAGGCTTGCTGGAAATCTGGGCTGTGATGCAAGCCTGTGTAAAACGGGGCTGCGAACGAGAAGGCACTTTACCTGGGGGCTTAAAAGTAAAACGCCGTGCCGCCGATATGTATCAAAAACTGCTGGCCTCCCCGGAGGCCGCGCTGCGTGATCCGCTCACCGTGCTCGATTGGGTAAATTTGTACGCGCTGGCGGTTAACGAAGAAAATGCCGGCGGTGGCCGGGTGGTAACTGCGCCCACCAATGGCGCAGCAGGCATTATCCCCGCCGTGATGCACTATTACGCCCGCTTTACACCGAATCCAACTGACGACGGCATAGTGCGTTTCTTTCTGACTGCTGGCGCGATAGGTATCTTGTTTAAGCTGAATGCTTCTATTTCTGGTGCAGAAGTGGGTTGCCAGGGCGAAGTGGGCTCTGCTTGCTCGATGGCGGCAGGTGCGCTGGCAGAAGTGCTGGGCGGCACGCCCGAGCAGGTCGAAAACGCAGCAGAAATTGGCATGGAGCATAATCTGGGCCTGACTTGCGATCCGGTAGGGGGGCTCGTGCAAGTACCCTGCATTGAGCGCAATGCCATGGCATCAATCAAAGCCATCAACGCCGCCCGCATGGCGCTGCGCGGCGATGGCCAGCACTTTGTATCGCTTGATCGCGTGATCAAAACCATGCGCGACACCGGCCGGGATATGAACACCAAATACAAAGAAACCGCCCGCGGCGGCCTGGCCATTAATGTGATTGAAGTGCCGGTGAATATTGTGGAGTGCTGATTCTATTGAGCTTGAGCTAAAAAACGGCGGGGAAACCTGCCGTTTTTTTGTGGGTGTTATCAGCTTCCGGTTTTGGTTGCAGATATTTGCTATGGGCAGCTGGGCAATGGTTCTAATTATGATAAAAACGCAGTTCAGGTCCGGCGGGGGAATGAAATTCACTACAAAATACTTCAGCAATTTGCCATGAGACTTTGGCAGGCTCTGTGTGGAAATAAGGTGAAAGCTAGGGCGTATACAGCAATTATGATTTGACGCCCCTTCAGGGCTTGTTGTTGAAAGTACAGGATTCTTTGCCGCAATACGGCAGATCTGGCGGGGGATTAGCTTATTGCCAGACCTGCAGCAATTTAAGGTACGAATTAAAACTTTGTTTGCGAGCAAATCGTTTATCTTTTGCACTTGCGCCAGAGGAGCACAACGGTTTAATCATTGCGCTCCTTGCAAAGCGGCTATTAGCGTACGTCTAATCGCCAGCTGCTGCCTTACGCCGCTCTATCTCTGCCATAAATTCCAGCAATTCTTGCGGAATATCCTGCTCCAGCCTTTGGTAAACGCGGCAATCCGGGGTGCGGGTGATCAGTTTGTAATTCACCAGCTCGCGGCGCAGCAGTACGTGATCGCCGATGGCTTCTGCGCTTTTAATCCATTCATTCGCGGCTTTTTCGCTCATTTCCTGGCTGGCGGGAATGCTGGCCCAGATTGGCCAGATGCAGGGCAGCTGCTCAGAAAACTTCGTTGGCCAGCGGATTAAACGGCCCTGTTCATTAAAATGCCGCAGCAGACGTTTGGTCAGAATAGAAAAGGTGTTACTTGCAGCAGGGGCTGGTGTTTCTGCGGCAGCGCGTAAGTGCTGGAAATTACTAAAACCAGCAGCGCGTGCCAGCATATTGAGAATTTGCAAGTGGCCAGGTGCGGCAGGCTCAAGCGCCCATTGCTGCTTGAGCGAGCGTGCAAGGGCGGAAATATCAGAGGTATAAAAAGGATAGGTGGTGCGCGACATGGTCGAATCTCCTGTCGTGCCTGAGTCTGAAAAGACTGCCGCTGGTCGCCGTTACGGCTTGGCACTAGGGTTCGGGCCAAGCTTTGATTCAAAGATTTAATTCGCCAAAGCAGGTTTAGCGTAGTTCATATGAACTGGCGACGCCTGGGTGAGCTGCAGACCCGTAGCGGATCATATACCAGAGTTGTGTTTTAATTCAAGTTGCAGTAAGTATTAGGTTGTTTTTATGACAATGGGTTTGTGTTTAACTCAGGCATAGACTTAGACTTCGCGCATTCAGGGCCTCGCTTCAGGGATAAATAATGAATTGATTGTCTTGCACTCGCAAAAGAACTGAATGCTTTCAATGTTCAAGCTGTTAAAGAATTAAAACAGCGCGGTATTGCGCCTAAACTCTGCGAAATTTTGGCTACATCTGATGCGGGTGTTTTATCTTATGCAGAGACTAAAAAAAGGCAAGCTGCTGAGCTGGGGGTTTTATATGAATCATTTATCTTTGGTCATGATGTAAGCCTTGATACGGTGCTGGAAAAAATACGGCAATTAAATCAGGATAAAAATGTGCATGGTATTGTGATTGGCTTACCTGTTTTTGCCCATCTTGATTCTGATATATTGCTAAATGAAATTGCCCAATATAAAGATATTGATGGTCTGGGCTTTAAAAATACCAACGCTCTGTTTACTAATCACGAGCAAAGTGCTATTGCCCCGGCTACACCCGCTGCGGCTTTGTATATTCTTGAATCGCTGACTGCGGTTTCAGGCAAAAAAGTATGTATTTTAGGCCGGGGCAGGACAGTAGGCAGGCCATTGTTGGAAATGCTGATTAATCGTAATGCTACGGTGACGGTGTGTCATTCAAAAACAGCGGCGATTGATATTGAAATGGCGATTGCACAAACTGATATTGTGATGACGGCGATTGGCATTGCCGGTACGGTAAAAAGTGAGTGGTTTAAAGCAGGGCAAATTGTGATTGATTGTGGTATTTCATTTATCAATGGCAAAACTTCGGGCGATGTAAATAGTGCCGAATTATCTGATCTGGGCGTATTTGTTACACCTGTGCCCAAAGGCGCAGGTGCGGTGACCAATGCCATGATTTTTGCAAATTTAATAAAGGCGGTTGATCTGCAATGAGCGCATATATATTACCCGATTCATTAGCTGATTTATTTGAAACAGCGGCTTCAACAGATGCTGTGCCAGGTGGCGGATGCGTGGCATGCGTATCTGCCCACATGGGAATTGCCTTATTATTAAAGGCGATTCGGATTACATTAAAATCCAAACCAGAATTAGCCGTATTACAAGAGGCAGAAGGGCGTTTATTGGGCTATGCCGCGCAATGCCTGAATTATGCGCAGCAAGATGCAGAGGCATTTTTTCAATTTCTTGCCGCGTATAAGTTGCCTGTATCGACCGTAGCAGAGCAAACTTTACGCTTAAAAAGTATTGAACAAGCTGTGGTATCGGCCACCCAATTGGGGATTACAATTTCGGCCATGGGAAATGATATTTTGCAGCTTTGTTGTGAGATTAAACCGGATATCAAATTATCTATCGTGGCCGATATCGTTGCCGGTGCTTATTTGGTGTCTGCCATGATTGCGGTTGCAATAGAAAATGCCAATGCTAATTTATCTGATATTCAAGCCATATATCCGGATTTAAAGGCTTCAGTTTTAAAAGCTCAGACACAGAATCAGGCCTTGCTGGCCGCTTTGGTTTGATTTTCTAAAGGCGATGCGCTGTGAATTTGTATTCTAAAATTTTGATTATTGGCACTAGCGGCTCAGGCAAAAGCACGCTGGCTAGGGATTTAGCAAGGCGTTTGCAGCTGGCTGATATTGAATTAGATGCTTTATATTGGCAGGAGAATTGGACACCAGCGGGGGCGTCACTCTTCAGAGCCAGGGTGGAAAATGCCATAAACAGCCATTCTGCCTGGGTAATGAATGGCAATTATCTGGAGCTTAAAGATTTAAGCTGGGGTAATGCCCAGCAATTGATCTGGCTGGATTATTCTTTAGCAACAGTTATGTGGAGGGTGATTAAACGTTCATTTTTGCGTGGGATTAAAAAAGAAAAATTGTGGGCGGGCAATACCGAAACGTTAAAGAATAATTTTTTCAGCAAAGACTCTATTATTTTATGGGCATGGCAAACCTATGCCTTAAGAAAAAAACAATATTCGGAAATGATTGCAGACCCAGCCTATCGCCATTTGCAGGTGCTGCGGTTTAAAACGCCTGCAGAGTTGGCGCGTTATCTGAATTGTTTACCCATTGCTTAGTGGGAAAGTACGAAATGCCCTGTGATTCATAGCTACGAGCTTATTCAGTGGTAGAGCAAGGAATTACAACTTATTTTGGATGGGCTTATGAAGGGGAAATTAAAGAATATCGGCGTTCAGCTTTATACATTACGTGCAGAAATGAACGAGAACCTTCAAAAAACGCTGGAGAGGGTTGCGTCTATTGGCTTTAAAGAAGTTGAATTTGCAGGCTATTTTGAAAAGAAGCCACGAGATATTCGGCTGCTTTTAGATGAATTAGGCATAACTGCACCTGCGGCGCATATCGTCTACCAAGATTTAGGATCACCACTTGCTGAAACCATTGAAAATGCTCAGCAACTTGGCCATCTATATCTGGTAAACCCTTGGATTGATGCGGCTATTCGTGAACGGCCTGATGGGTGGAAGCGTATTGCTGAGATATTTAATCGGGCGGGAGAGCAGTGTAAACAGGCTGGAATTCAGTTTTGCTACCACAACCATCATTTTGAATTTGTGCCACTCAATGGTGTTCTTCCTTACGATATTCTGCTGCAGGAGTGTGATGCAGATTTGGTAAAGATGGAGCTGGACCTATGCTGGATTACCCTTGCCGGAAAGGACCCTGAAGATTATTTTCTGCGGTACCCAAGTCGTTTTCCCTTAGTGCACTTGAAGCAGCTAAAAAGATTACCAAAACAGGATTTTAGAGTTGCATTGTCTTTTGATCAGGTATTCACAGAATTAAGCGAAGTAGGGCCGGGGGTGATTGATTGGAAACAGCAATTATCTTTGTCATCCCGCGCAGGCGTTCAGCATTACTTTGTTGAACACGATGTTGCAAAGTTGCCATTTGATAGCATTCAACAAAGTTATCGCTATTTAAGTGAACTGAATGTTTAAATCATTTTTTGATTGGCCCGCAGGTACGAAGCGCCATGCTGTTCGTGCCAGCAGTGCTTTGGCAAACTGAGGCTGCTTCTGTGCAGACAATGGCAATTATTATCTACGGGGTCACTTACACAGGCGGCATACCCGTTGGGGCCGTAAGGCCGCGGAGGGGCTTGTGCAGCCTGTAAAAATAAACCCCAATTCTGTTAAACAGGACTGGGGTTTTTAAGCAGGCTTTTGTATTAATGCCTGAAAGGATTAATAACGCTTGCCCAAATATTGCGGATTAAGCAGATTTTCATTTGAGAAAATATCATTTAATTGCGTCTGGCTGAGCAGCTTTTTCTCTAAGCACACTTCCATCACTGTTTGCCCGGTTTGCGCGCAAATTTTGCCAATTTCATCGCATTTAGCATGGCCCAGAACAGGATCTAGGTAGGTGACAATGGCGATGCTGTTGAGTACATTACGGCGGCAGGTTTCTGCATTGGCGCTAATGCCATCGATGCATTTCTCTTTTAGCCCCAACATGGCATTTTGCAGTAAATGGATGGATTCAAATAAGGATGATGCAATCACCGGCTCCATTACATTGAGCTGCAATTGTCCTGCTTCTGCTGCCATGGTAATGGTTAAATCATTGCCGATTACTTTAAAGCAAACCTGATTCACGACTTCTGGCATCACAGGGTTTACTTTGGCAGGCATAATACTGGAGCCTGCTTGCAATTCTGGCAGATTAATTTCTTTTAAGCCTGCACGAGGGCCGGATGATAAGAGGCGCAAATCATTGCATATCATCGATAATTTGGTGGCGGTGCGTTTTAATGCGCTTGAAACCATCACATAAGCACCGCAATCTGAAGTGGCTTCAATTAAATCTTCAGAAGAAGTAAAAGCGTGGCCGGTGATTTCGCAGAGTTTTTTTACGGCAATTTCGCGGTATTCTGCAGGGGCGTTAATCCCTGTGCCAATGGCGGTAGCACCCAGGTTAATTTCGAGCAACAGGTTTTTTATTTGCCCGATTAAGCGGATATCTTCTTTAATTAATGTGGCAAAGGCATGAAATTCTTGCCCTAAAGACATCGGAACCGCGTCCTGCAGCTGAGTGCGGCCCATTTTAAGTATGTCTTTAAATTCAATTGATTTGGCAATAAAGCTTTGTTGCAGCGTTTCCATATGCCGCATTAAAATCAGCAAATGATCAAACAGCGCTACTCTGAATGCGGTTGGGTAGGCATCATTGGTGGATTGGCATTTATTAACGTGATCATTGGGGTGAATATACTGATATTCGCCTTTGCCGTGGCCTTGTAATTCTAAGGCTAAATTGGCAATCACTTCATTGGCATTCATATTTACCGAAGTACCTGCGCCACCCTGAAATACATCGCAGGGAAATTGATCCAGGCAGCGGTTATTGTTGATGATTTCATCGCAGGCTTTAGCAATAGCTTCAGATATTTTCTTTTCTATGGTGCCAATTTCACCATTGGCTAAAGCGCAGGCTTTTTTTGTTTTGGCCAATGCTTTTACCATAATGGGGTTATCGCTGATTCTGGCTTGTGATATTTTGAAATTTTCTATGGCTCGCTGAGTGTGGATGCCATAGTAAGCATCAAAAGGAACTTCTTTTTCGCCTAATAAATCGTGCTCGATTCTAACGTTTTTCATCAGATAAAACCTCCACAAAGAACGATGTTAGCAGTGAGTGCTTTTAATTTGATGATGTTAAGCAATATATTGCGCGTTAGGCTGTAGGTAAAATCACGTACCTGGCGGCGCTTGGCTCGCTAGCTGGCTCTGGGGGCCTGTAAAATGACGGCCATGCCGGTTAAGCTGATCAGGCTGCCAATCATATCCCAGCGATCAGGCGTAATGCCGTCCACCTGCCACAGCCATAGCACCGCCACACTAACATAAACACCGCCGTAAGCCGCATAAACCCTGCCACTTGCTGCAGGGTGTAGTGTCAGCAACCACACAAACATCATCAGGCTTAGAGCAGCTGGTAGTAATAAAAATACCGATCCACCCTTACGCAGCCACAGGTAGGGTAAGTAGCAGCCTGCTATTTCTGCAATGGCTGTGACGGTAAAAAGACCGAGGGTTTTTAGGAAAAAAACAGATTGATTCATAGCGGATAAGTAATGGGCGATAATTCACAAAGTATACTGAAGCGTTTGTGCTGCTGTATTGCAAAAAGCATCGTAAAAAACAACATGGCAGGTAAAAAATATTTTATTGGTTATTTATATTTATGATTTTATTTAAACAGGTTTGTTATGTGGAAAAAAATTAGAGTCGTGATTTTATTGCTGATTCTGGCCAAGGTTGCTCAGTGGATGTGGCTGGATAAAAGTGCGCTGGAATGGAAAAAGAATTTATATGTGGCGGTATACCCGGTGAATGTCAGCGGCAGTGCCAGGGTGAGTGCCTATTTGCAAACCTTAAGTAAGGATGATTTTGAGCCGCTGAGCCAGTATTTTGCGGCCGAGGCTAAGCAATATCAGCTGGCTGTTCACAGGCCATTTGAATTTCAGCTGGGGGCTGAAGTCAAAGAGGTTCCGCCTGCGCCGCCCGCGGATGGCAGTGTTTTAAGCACGGTGCTGTGGAGCCTGAAATTCAGATACTTTGCTTGGGCCAACAGCCCTAAAGTGAGCGTGCCACCGGATATCCGCCTGTATTTACTCTATTACGATCCGGCCACTCACCCTCAGCTTAGCCATTCCACTGCGCTGAATAAGGGGCGGATCGGGCGGATTAATCTTTTTGGTGATCGCTCTTATGCCAGGCAAAACCTGGTGATCACAGGCCACGAGCTGCTGCATACCTTGAATGCCACAGATAAATATGATCTGAGCAGCAATATGCCCATCTATCCGGATGGCTTTGCCGAACCGGATCAGCAGCCGCGTTACCCCCAGGGGTTTGCCGAGCTGATGGGTGGGCGCGTGCCGGTGAGTGAAGTGCTGGCGGTGATTCCTGATCATTTGGGCCGGACGCTGATAGGCGAAAAAACAGCGCGGGAGATTGGGTGGGTAAAGAGCGCTCCCTGATGGTTAAATTTTTATCGGCGGGCAAAAAATGGATTTGACCCGCGCATAAAGCTTTCTGATAGCAATCTTTACTGGTTTATTAATACGGATTAGTCATGTTAACTGAGCACAATGCCTTGCATTCTTTACGCCCTTTTTGGGCCTCTTATCAAAGCATGCTGAAAGCGGTGCAAGCAGGCGGGCGTTTTTATGCCAGCCCGCAAGAAAGCTATGCAGCTAAGCAATTTGAAAAGCTGTATGAGCTGGAGCACGATCTGAGTAATCTGAAGCGGGCGACAGGTTTTATTCGTGATTTAGCGCCTGATTCAGCAGAGGGGTACGACATTTGTCGCTATCACGATGAGCACTTTTCTATGCGTTTTGCAGGCATCGTGGATAAGGCGCACCGGCTGGTTGGCGCTTCTTTATTATTAAAGGCCGATAAGTGTGAGGGCAGTGGCGGAAATGCTTTTGTGATCAGGGCGGCCAAAGATCACTACCCTGAGGTAGCCGCTCATCTTGAGCGCTTAACAGCGCTGGAGGGCAATCATAAAAAACTGCGAAAGGCTGCTGTTGCCTCGAAGGCAAGTATGCAGGTGGCAGATATTGCCCTTGAAGCCGCGTATCTGGATGAGCTGAATAGCAAAATAGCCGCAGCACTTGCTGCTTTGCTGCTTACATTGAAGCCTGTCTATGAATTGATTTAACAAAAAAAAACAGCAAGCAGCGGGTTGCCCGCCACTTGCTGTTTTTTAATTTATAGCTGAATGTTTAAACTTTAGACAGCTTCATGCTGGATGCTTCAGCAGTCAGATAACCTACAGCGCAACCAAATTTGTTTTTGTAGTTGCTGTTTACAATTGGGTTAACAGCTGCAATTGCGGCTTTGTCCATTGAGCTAATCCAGTCACCCGGGTGCTGGAAGTTGCTCATGATATAGGTCCAGCCATTTACATCATCGGCAACCACCAGACCAGTTGCTTCTGCACCAGCAGGCATAGAAATCAGACGTGAAAGCACTTTGGTGTCGATATTGTAAGCCCACACAAAGTTATTTACGTGCTGGCTGCTGTCTTCACCAATAAACAAGGTACGCAGTTTTTCTGAGAATTTCAGATTATCCGGGTTGGCAATCTTGTCTACATTTGCTGTATTACCTAAAGCATCTTTGGCAATATCTTCACCAACGATCAGGGCTTTGGTTTTTACCGGTACCCATTCGCTGTTGATGGCTGCGCCGCCTAAGTCTTTTTGGCCGCCTGCTAAGGTGTGTGCCATGACGCCACCTGCTTTTAATGCTTTTTCCAGTCCCACGCTGTCATTTGGGTTATTGGCTTTATCGCCTTTAACCATTGAGCTTTGGATGTTTTGCAGCGCAGAGTAAGCGATCTTGTCTTTTGCGTTAACTGTGGTGCCTTCCATCTTGGTGAATACCATGCTGGCACCCACAAAGCTGGCGTAACGGTGGGTTTCAAGGAAGGCCGCTGCTTTTTCCATGCCTGGTATGATTTTGATCCATTCAACTTTGCCGCCGTTGTAGATCTTGGTAAAGCTTGCATCTGCAGGGTCTTTGCTGACAACCGTCATGATTTGGTTTGGCTTGAGGGTATCAGCCATTTTTTCGATTTCTGCGCTGGTGGCGGAGCCAAGCTTAATCCATGTCAGTGCGGCACCGGGTGCTGCCGGGTCGATAGAGAAACCTGTACCTACTTTGGCCACGTACAGCGAGCCAGAAGACAGATCTTTTTCTTTATCTGCAACGAAAATAAACAAGCCGCTGTTGGTTGCATCGTCACCCATTAAAGCGGTGCGGTTATCCGGCATAACCTGAATCAGCTCGTGTGAGATACGGCCCAGGCAGTAATGTTTTTTGATCGAGCCAGTACCATCCGGGTTAACCGTTACTTCTGGCAGGTGGCCGTAGTGGTAAGGGTTGGCTTTGGTTTCATCGCCAAATACATTTTTACTGAAGCCTTTAAATTGCGCATCTGTTGCGGCAAAAAAAGCATCCGGCTCGTATTCTTCGCTGGAAAGGTGGGTATTCCATGGCGACATGCTGGCACCACAGGTGATCCACAGCATATGTGCCGCTGAGGTATCTACATTATGGTATTTAACCAGTGTCAGCTTACCTGTGGCCTGATCTTGATCCAGCGTCAGCACGGCGATAGGGGAAGGCAGTTGGCCATACATGCTTTGGCCTGCTTGGTTGTTCGTGGTGTATTCAAACTGAACAACCGCAAACACCGCTTTGCCCTTAATACCGGCAACAGTTGTTTTATCCAGATTAATCAGTGATGTACCGTCAGCACAATCAGAGAAGAATTGTCTTTCAAGGCCCGCTACAGACGTGTCCAGAATCGGCTTGTTGTTGATATCCACATAGCCACCGGAGAGCATATAGCCGCCCTTACCATCAGGAACATAATCACCCGTGATAAAGAAAGGCTTGTAAGCCAGTTTAAAGCTTTGGGTAGTGCCATCGCTCAGTTTTACATTCAGTGCGGAGCCAACGCTGGTGGTGCCCATTGCGTAAGGGTCTGCAACGCCAGGGGCTGCCATGCTGCTGAAGCTGGCTGATTCAAAGCTGACTGTGGCCGGTGGAGTGACTGTCGTGGTATCGCTATCGCCACCACAGGCGGTCATGAGCACGGATGCGGCTGAAGCACCACCCAGTGGTAAAAGTGGAATGCTGGAGAATAATTTTAAGGCTTGGCGGCGGGAAGCTTGCATTTCATCTAACAATTTATAACTCCTCAGAAATTCCGGTCACAAAATTGTGCTTGTCAAATGCCTGATTGAGTACTAGTGGCATTAATTCTGCGTAAGTTAACGTGTTTACATGACAAGTTCATGACATATCGCGCCGTGCTTTCATGACCTGATCCGGGGGGAGCACTAAAAGTGTTGTGGGTATTTGTAAGCTAAAATAAGGCTTGTGTAACCAAGTGGCCTGAGGGGGTGACTTCCTTAATGAGAAGGCGAATGGTGGAAAACAAGAATTTTTTGATAACACTTAAAGCTCGTTTAAATTAGCGCATATGTACATCGTTTTTCTTGCTAAAACACCGATCTTTTTGGTGGATCAGTGTTTCAATCGCTGAGTTTTGTATGACGAATATGCATGTTTAAAATCTAAAATCCAGGGCGAAAAAAAGCCCGCTATTTACGCCTTTACGGGCAAATAGCGGGTTTTTTATTGCTTACAAAAAACTAAATCAACCACACGCTCCAACAAAGCCGCAGGATACACAGCGGCTGCAGCCGTCTACTTTTTGTAAGGCATAAGCACCGCATTCGGGGCATTTTTTGCCGGTGGCAATCGGGCTGACCGGCGCCAAGGGAGCTTCATAATGGCTTTCGTCAATCATATAAGTCATATGCTTGTTTTTGAATCGCTCGGCCAGTAGTTTAGTTGGAACCTGATTGCCGGATGCATCCAGAAAGCCCCGTTTGGTCAGAATTTGCTGCAGGGCATAGCCAATCGCAGCCACTTCAGACTCGTGGAATAAAGGCGCTTGCGTGCCATCTTCCTTATTAATCATGCCGCAACGTACGGTGCCTTTGCCCCAAATGACTTCGCGCATATCGGCCAGCGATTTAGCGATCGATCCACCCGAGCGTGCCGCCATGGATAAGAGGCGCATGCTGGCGGTGATCCACTGCTGATCTTCGCTTTTTTGGCTGGCTGGCATAAAGAATTCAAATGGGCGCTCAATCGTGACCAGCTCGCCGCCTACCATACCGGTGATATGGATAAAGCTAACGGTGAGGTAAACCACTTTTTTACCTTCGTACGTCATATACACGATTTTGGAAGTTACAGATTCCAGATCGCCATTGGGGCGGCGGTCAAACTGCTTGCGCAGTAAATCATCATCCGGCAGCACCTCGGCTTCTGCCGCTGCAGGCGCTTCGCTGGCAACCGACAATACGCTGCCTAAAATGCTGTTCGGACGATAAGTGGCAAGGCCTTTCAGGCCCGCACGCCATGCATCCATATACAGATTCTGGAAATCTGCGTAAGGATATTCAGCAGGCACATTCACTGTTTTAGAAATCGCCGAATCAATAAAGGGCTGCACCACTTCCAGCATCTTCATATGATCGCTGGCCGACATATTCAGCGCGGTCACAAAGGGCGCGGGCAGCTTGCTGTCATCCGATACATCGTTGCCCATATGGCGATACAGGCGCCATGCGTGATCAGCCACTTCATAAGTTTGCGTTGTGCCGTCGCTCATGCGTTTTTTGCGGTTATACACCCATGAGAAAGCTGGCTCGATACCGTTGGAGGCGTTGTCCGCAAAGGCCAGTGTAATCGTGCCAGTGGGCGCAATGGATAAGAGATGTGAGTTGCGCAGGCCATGCTTGGCAATGGCGGCTCGGATGGCTTTGGGCAGGCGTTTCGCAAAATTACCTGCAAGGTATTTATTGCTGTCAAACAGGGTGAATGCGCCTTTTTCTTTGGCTAAATCCACCGATGCCAGGTAAGCCGCATCGCGCATCACCTCGGATATTTTCTGCGCCAGTGCGCGGCCCGCATCGGAATCGTAACGCAGGCCCATCATCACCAGCGTGCTGCCCAGGCCCAGATAGCCCAGACCAATGCGGCGTTTGGACATGGCTTCGGCTTTTTGCTGTGGCAGCGGCCAGGCGGTGGCTTCCAGCACATTATCCAGCATGCGGATTGCGATGCTGACGACCTCCTGAAAGCCTTCAAAATCAAAGCTCACATCGCTGGAAAAAGGCGATTTTACAAAGCGGGTGAGGTTAACCGAGCCCAGGCAGCAGCAGCCGTAATCCGGCAAAGGCTGCTCGGCGCAGGGGTTGGTGGCTTCGATGGTTTCGCAGTAATACAGATTGTTATCCGCATTCATGCGGGATAAAAACAAGATGCCCGGCTCGGCATGATCGTAAGTGGATTTCATCACCTCATCCCAAAGCGCGCGTGCGCGGATGGTTTGGTGTACCCACAGGCCGTCTTCACGCAGATAAGCGCCCGCCGCGATTTTTTCCGGGCCTGGCTCGGCTTTGTGCACGAGGCAGAAGTCTTTGTCCTGGTTAACGGCTTCCATAAACTCGTCGGTGACCCCGATCGAGATATTAAAATTAGTCAGCCCGCCCTGATCTTTAGAGCGGATAAATTCCAGGATATCCGGGTGGTCGCCACGCAAAACGCCCATCTGCGCGCCGCGCCGCGCACCAGCAGATTCAACTGTTGAGCACGATGCATTAAACACCTGCATAAAGGAAACCGGGCCGGAAGCGCGGGAGCGTGTGCCGCGCACCAGTGAATCTTTAGGGCGAATGGTCGAGAAATCGTAGCCCACACCACCGCCACGGCGCATGGTTTCTGCCGCATCAGAAAGCGCGGTGTAAATGCTTGGCTTGCCATCAGTGATGCCAGAAACCGAATCGCCCACGGGCTGCACAAAGCAGTTGATCAGCGTGGCGTGCAAATCCATACCCGCGGCAGAGTTAATACGGCCAGCCGGTACAAAACCATTTTGCTGCGCCCATAAAAACTTCTCTTCAAAGTAAGCTTTAAAATCAGGCTGCTCTACGCTGGCCAAAGCGCTGGCAACGCGCGCCTGCACGTCGCTAATCGAGGCTTCTTCGCCCTTGGCATACTTTTCCAGTAATACATCCAGAGAGATTTCTTGCGGGGCCATATCGGTGTTTCCTAAATAATTAATCGTGTTCGGTGTCATGCAGCTGCGTCATGGTTTTTTGGGGCGGTGCAATATAGCTCTTTTTTCTGCTGCTTCCATTGTTCAAGGGCAATAAGGAAGCAGCGCGGAAAAGCGATGATGCTTAAGTTTTTTGCAGATCAGCCTGCTTGCAGCCGCCCTTGGGCATGCTGCTTATGGATGGCACGTATCTGTCTATTTTACGACCTTTGGCCCGGTTTGCTTAGCGGCTTTGTTGTCTGGTGTAACTAATGACATGGTAATTTATCCGTTTTATTTATTCATATTGAATATTTTGTTTGCTGGGTTTTTTGATTTATTCCCCGGATGGCCATTGTTTTTTAATGTGTTTTTTTAAAAAAATGCGAATTGACTCTTGGGGTGTTATTTATAAAAATATAATTTTATTTCTCTGTCTTTATTTAAAGTTTTTTGACGGTGATTTTCTCTTTTTTTGATTTTTTAAAATCGGATTAATCTAATTTAATACGTATGGCGTGCTTGAATCAGGATAATCTGTATTTACGGATGATAAATTAAAATCACCAGGGTTTTTTATTATTGTATTTATTATGGTTTGTTTTTACTGTGCGACAGGGGTGCCGCTTTGGTACGTTGAGGGATTGGCCGTGTTTTAAATTTTTTTTTGTAAAAAAACATAAGCATGTTGTTTCATTTTGGCTATCGTTATGTTTGCGGCCTGATTTTTTCTTCAGAATCATTTGTGCATTGATGTGTTTAACTAATGGAAGTACAGATAATGAAACTCAGAACACGGATCTGGATCATTGTGATTGCTGCTTTATCTGGCATCATGATTATGGGGGCCGGAGGCTTGTATCAGTTGCGTCAAAGTATGATGCAGGAGCGCCGGGCGCAAATTGTTCAGCTGCTGGATTTGGCAAAAGCCCAGCTAACGCATTATCAGGAGCTGGAAGCCAGTGGCAAGCTGAGCCGTGAGGAGGCACAAAGCCGGGCTAAAGAGGCATTAGCTTCACAAAGAGCGGGCAGCACTTATTTTTTTATACGCAGCATGACCGATGATACTTTTGTATTTCATATCGATCCCAAACGTGTGGGTAAACCTGATCCGGGCGCAAAATCGCCGGATGGCAGAACCGCTGTTCAGGTTATTCGTGATGGCCTGGCTCAAAGCAAAGATGGTAAAGCGTTTGCATTAACTTTCCTGATTATGTCTCTTGCTCAATTAAGGCTTGAAATACCCCTCTTGGACAAGGTTTAGCCTGCATCACGGCTTTGAGTAATCGAGGAATCAGAGCGCACAGGTCTGCTCGACGATTGAAAC
>NZ_PDZG01000055.1 GCF_002735645.1 Iodobacter sp. BJB302 | reverse complement strand
GTGTAAGACTGTAATAAAACAAGGGGCAGGGAGCCGACCACTCCCTGCCCCTTGTTTTATTACAGTCTTACACAATCCATAAAGTAGCAGGTTTCGCCACTGCTCTTGTCTGCCACCAGGCCATGAATATAGGTTTCAAAGCCGGGGAAGCGTTTGTTGAAATCCCGTGCAAATTTGAGGTAATCAACGATGGTTTTGTTGAAAACTTCGCCAGGGATCAAGAGCGGAATGCCTGGCGGGTAAGGAGTGAGCATCACGGCGGTGATACGGCCTTCCAGTTCGTCAATTGCCACGCGGTCGATCTCACGGTGCGCCATTTTGGCGAAAGCCTTGGCGGGCTTCATGGCGGGTTCCATATTAGATAAATACATATCCGTGGTCAGGCGCGCCACATCATGCACGCGGTAGATTTCATGGATTTGCTGGCAGAGGTCTTTCAGGCCAATGCGCTCGTATTGCGGATACTGAGCAATAAAGTCCGGCAGAATGCGCCACAGCGGGGCATTTTTATCGTAGTCGTCTTTAAATTGCTGCAAGGCGGCTACAAGGGTGTTCCAGCGGCCCTTGGTGATACCGATGGTAAACATGATAAAGAAGGAATAAAGACCGCACTTCTCGATTACCACACCGTGCTCAGCCAGGTATTTGGTAACGATGCTGGCCGGAATGCCGGTTTCAGAGAACTTGCCGTCTAAATCCAGTCCAGGGGTCAGAATAGTGGCTTTGATCGGGTCCAGCATATTAAAGCCATCGGCGATATCGCCAAAGCCGTGCCAGTTGTCGCCGGATTTCAGCATCCACGCATCGCGGTGATCTAGTCCTTCATCGGTTAGATCATCCGGGCCCCAAACTTTGAACCACCATTCATCACCGAATTCTTCGTCCACTTTGCGCATGGCGCGGCGGAAATCCAGTGCTTCAACCAGTGATTCTTCAACCAGTGCTGTGCCGCCCGGTGCTTCCATCATGGCGGCAGCCACATCGCAGGATGCAATAATGGAGTACTGCGGGCTGGTTGAGGTGTGCATTAAGTAAGCTTCGTTAAATAAATCACGATCAAGCTTACGGTTTTCCGGGTCTTGCACCAAAATTTGCGAAGCTTGGCTTAAGCCTGCCAGCAGTTTGTGCGTGGATTGCGTGGAAAAAATCATTGATTCTTTGCAGCGCGGGCGATCTTCGCCAATGGCGTGGTAATCACCGTAGAAATCATGGAAAGCGGCGTGGGGCAGCCATGCTTCGTCAAAGTGCAGGCTGTCGATTTCGCCATCGAGCATGCCTTTGATTTCTTCGACGTTATACATAATGCCGTCGTAAGTAGACTGGGTAATCGTCAGAATACGCGGCTTAAAGTTAGGGTCGGCCAGCAGTTTTTCACGGGCAAACGGGTTATCCATCATTTTTTTGCGGATGTTTTCCGGCTCGAATTCGCTTTTCGGAATCGGGCCGATAATGCCGTAGTGATTGCGCGTAGGCATCAGGAATACGGGCACCGCACCCATCATCATGATGGAATGCAGAATGGATTTGTGGCAGTTACGGTCTACAACCACCACATCGCCTGGGGCTACGGTAGAGTGCCAGACGATTTTGTTGGAAGTCGATGTGCCGTTGGTCACAAAGAATAAATGGTCGGCATTGAAAATACGTGCGGCATTGCGCTCGGAAGCCGCAATTGGGCCTGTGTGATCCAGCAGCTGGCCGAGTTCCTCTACCGCATTACATACGTCGGCACGCAGCATGTTTTCACCAAAAAACTGGTGGAACATCTGGCCAACCGGGGATTTCAGGAAAGCCACGCCGCCGGAGTGTCCCGGGCAGTGCCAGCTGTAAGAGCCATCCTGGGCGTAATGAGTGAGCGCACGGAAAAACGGCGGCGCCAAGGTGTCCAGATAGCTTTTTGCTTCGCGGATAATATGGCGTGCCACGAATTCGGGTGTGTCTTCGTGCATATGAATAAAACCGTGTAATTCGCGCAACACATCATTAGGGATGTGGCGGGCGGTACGGGTTTCACCATAGATATAAATCGGGATGTCCGGGTTGCGGCGGCGGATTTCAGCCACAAAGCTGCGCAGGCTGGTGAGCGCTTCGTGGGTTTCTTCGGGTGAGCCGCCACCAAATTCTTCGTCATCAATCGATAAAATAAAGCCTGAAGCACGGCTTTGCTGCTGCGCAAATGAGGTTAAATCGCCGTAGCTGGTATAACCAACTACGTCTCTGCCCTCGGCCTCAATGGCCGCCGCTAATTCACGAATACCGGAACCACTGGTGTTCTCGGTGCGGAAATCCTCATCGATGATGATGATAGGGAAGTAAAAACGCATGGCAAAATCCTTGCAAACTAACAATCAGTACAAAGGACGGCAAAGCCGGAAAGGCGCGTATATTAATCCCAAAATGTGTTGATATGTGGTGAAAAATGAAAACAATTGCCATCTGTGTAAATCGACGTCTGAGCGGCCAGCCATCTTGTGCCGCCAGAGGCAGCGAAGCGCTGGCGCAGGCCCTTGAAATAGCAACAAAAATGCATGCAGATGTGAGGATTATTCGTCTGCCTTGCATGGGTGCATGCGAGGAAGGGCCGAACGTAAAAGTGGCCGGCGGAGATCTCTATCACGGAGTGGATTTAGCTATGCTACCGCTGATTTTGGAGGAGATTGGGGTAGGGGCTGTTACACACGGGAAACCCAAATCTTGAAACACGGTGGCTACGGCGTTTCACGAAAAAACAAGGTGTTAATTAAGTTGTTTTGTAAGATTTGAGTGTTTTAAAACCTTTGAAGTCTAGATTCGTATCGCAGCTAGTGGCAAGGGGCTTAAATCCCCCTTGAAGCACGCCGAAGCGAGGAATAAGCGGCTCGGGGTTTCGGAAAAGGGGTAGCGAGGCAGCGAGCGAGCAGCCTTTTTCGCCGAGCCGATTATCCGCAGCGAGGGGCCTTCGTGCTGGTCGGGGCGGCCTTCTTTGCGTACTAGGATTTCTGGCCGTTCAAGAAAGTGAGTCCCCGCGGGGATGCCGCACCAAAATTAACGTGCCGAAGGCACTAAAAAGACGATCACTGCGGAACATCAGTGACTAACACCCCCCTATCTTTTTCCATTGCCCTGCCGCCATATCCGGTGTGATATCGCTGCCTGGGCAGCCGCCCTCTGTTGTGCACTGGTAGAGGCTATTGCCAAATTTTGCCCATGCTCCCCAAAGCAGGTCTTTCTTGGCCACCCATGCGTAACTGCAGGCGTCGCCGGGCGGGGTGGGTAGATCGCCCTGCGATGACCAGTTGATCTGGCTGCTCAGGGTGATGTATTGCGTTTCGCCGTAGCTGTCCTGCCAGTCGATGGCAACCTGTACGTTGCGCTCAACCTGGTAGAGCTTTTGCGGATCGGGCAAAGTGGCGGCGGATGGCGGGTTTTTTGCTATCGGCGGGCAGCCAAAATCAGGTGCTGGCTGGGCAGGCTGGCTGATGTCTTTAATCAGGGTGATACGGCGGTAGCTGGCGGTTTGCCGCTGTATTTTTTCCAGCTCTGCATTGCCTGTGCCCTGATCGCCACTGACGCTCAGCCCGCCAGAGGTGGCGCTGCTGCGCGGGCAAAGATTGCTCTGGCGAAGTTTCTCCAGTTTATCTTCTGCAAGGAACAGCGCTTCATTGCGGTTTTGCGCGACGCTGTTGTTTTTTAGGGCGTTGGTTTGAAGGGCGTTTAATGCCAGGGCTGCGATGCCGATAATCAGCAGCGTAATCAGGATCTCCAACAGGGAAAAGCCGTTTTGCTTTGGGCTCAGCATTTGCCGTCCTTACAAAAGTCATGCCAGCTGCCTGATTTATTGCCGCTGAGATCACCGCCTGCATTGCTACCAATAAACATGCGTTCATCGTATGCAACGTTGATGGCTCCGGTTGAGCCCGTGCCAGGTTTTTGCGCGCACAGGCCATATACACAGTCGCCCGGCGTATTGTCAAAGATGCCATTTAAAGCGCCTTCGATATTGCCATTGACGGCCATGGCCCCCAGTACCTGAATGCTGCCGTTAAAATGATTTGTAAACAGCATGCCGTTAATCAAAATGCTGTCAGAGACCATATTGCCGCCTGTGCCGCCTGCTGTCAGTGCATTACTGCCTGCGCCGCCAACCACTACTATGGCGGGGGCAAAACGAGGATAGCTGCTGCCAATGGTGCAGTTTTTGGGCGGGGTAAAATCGCCGTTAATCCAGATCAGCCCAACGGCGGCGGGGCAACTGCTGACAATGCCACTGCCATCGGCTGGGTTGATTTGTGTGGCTTGTTTTTTAAATTCTGCCGGGCTCATGCCAAAAATTGCGCCAAAAAGCTGAATGTTACTCAGCGTGGCCAGGGGCGTGTTGTTGATGCTGTCCGGGCTGAGCGGTGCGCCCCAATAGCCAAACTCCTTCCCGCTGGAAACATTGCAAAGCGGGTTGGGCTGGCCGGAATTTGGAGCCAGCGTCATGCTGCCGCTCATATCCACATGCCCCTTGATGGTAAGGGCAATTTTTTTGGGATTAAATTCAGCCTTGCGCGGAATATCAAAGCCCCGCCTCACGACGGCGGCCGTTTGATCGCTGCGGGTATCGGCGCAAAACGGGCCTTTATCGTTGCTTTCATCGGCGCAGCCTTCACTGCTGACGATGCCATTTTTTAAATCCACACTGCTGCGCCAGGCCGTGTTATCGGCATTGATTTCCAGCGAGCCAATTTTTTGGAAAAGGCTGGTGGTTTTTTTTGAAAACAGATAATTGTTTTTTTTGAACTGCTCAGAGTAATCGTAGGAATCGCTATTTACGATTACCGTATCCCAGCCGCAGTTATTTGTGCCGGGTGCTGGCGGCGGGGCTGATTTTATTTTCTTTAAAATAACGCCATCATAATCGGGGTTTAAATTAATGGCCTCAATATCACGGCGCATTTGCAGCAGCGTCGCCTGCGCGCCTGCTTCTGCCGCTTCAAAAGCCTGTGTTTGCTGATAGTGATTAACCGATGTTTTCTGAAAGATATAGCTGTTTTTATTGGTTGATAAAACAAAAATAGTGGCGATTAAAGTCAGCACCAGGGTGATGGCCAGTGCGGCAATGCCTTGCTGATAAATGGGCGCTTTCATCATGGATAACGCCTTATTCCTGTAAAAAAGGGCGATTGCGTAACTGCACATTCTGATTCAGATGCGTTTTGAATTTCCCTGCATTATCTGTGGCTTCTAAATCAATATCTAAGCTGTTGATCACCATTTTTACTTCATTGTCTGCTTTTTCAAACGAATATTGGGGTGTGATTTTAAATTGAGTGATCAGGATATTGCGGGGGCTGTTCAGGGCCTGCCACTGGCCGTCGCCACAAGTGCTGGCCTCGTTTGAGGTCAGCATATTTACAAAGCGGCCTGTTTTATCTGATGCTTTAAACTGAAAACCATGTGTGTTTTTATCAGGGAAATCCGGATTATGGTAGCGAAATATAACGCAGCTTTGTTCTGGCGTATTAATAATCCATATCTTGCGCATTTCGCTGATTTGATTGTCATTAGGATGATATCCGGCGCGCCGCAGATCGCGGCTGATTAAAGACAGCATGGCCTGTGTATCCTGCTGCAAAATAATACTGCGTTGGGTATCTGTGCTGGTGAATAAATTGCTAAGTGACAAGCTGGAAATGCCCGCGAGCAGTAACAGCCCCATGGCGGTGGCCAGCATCATTTCAATTAAAGATAAACCCTGCTGGGAATGAAATCTTAAATGCATTCCGCATACCTCCCAAAAGCAATGCTGCCTTTGGGGCGGCACAGGGTGGATAAGCCGGTTGCGGTAATTTGTAATTGCAGCTGGTATTTCCCGGATTGAAACTGAAGAAACTGCTGCTGCGCAAAATCAGGCAGACCATTGTAATTATGGAATTTATTTTCTTTTAATGCATCGCTCAATGAGATTAATTCAACCCCTCTGTGTTCTTCTGATTTTTGCTGGCGCAGCAGGGTACTGCCTTCACCGCAGGCGGTAATTGTACAAACTTGCAAAGACCAGCTTTGATTACTCGTGCGTTTAGCCACATAAAAAACAGCGGGGCTGCGTGCGCCGCCAAATTTTACCGCGGTGCTGCGGGTAAATAGCCAGTCATTTTGTGCTTCTAAAACAGTGCTTTGCAAACGATAGCGCTGCAACATACCGGTAAAACCGGGGATGGCGATGCTCAGGATAATGCCCAGCACAATCAGGGTGACCATTAATTCGATTAAGCTAAAAGCGAGGTGTTTACGCATGGGGCAATTTATTGTGCTGCGGTTATTGAGGTATAGCATTGGGCGATGCCAGCCGTATATTGCTTGGTGTGTGGCGGGCCGGAGCAGCTTTACGAAGGGGGCGGATTCTACTCTTAAACAGGGCGTGCAGCTGCCGGATCAGATCAAAGGTTGGGCAGAAATTAACGTCAATCAGCCCCATAAAGCAGATTTACGGGGCTGTGCAGGGGGTTAGATATATCTGACCCAGCGAACAACCGAGCTGGGGGCACTGCCGCCTCCGCCTCCGCCAGGGGTGGAGGCGGTTTGATCCGGTCTAAAGCTGGCAGGCAAATTGGTCAGAATAATATTGGTACTGTTTTGTATGGAGTTGCTTGTTTGGGAGCCTAAGGCTAGGGCTGTGATATAGCCGTGAATTTTAGTATCACCGGTATTGCCATATAAATTGCCCGCCCAAACGCTGCCATAAATATCAGAGCTATTTGCAAAGCTGATATCGCCACCCTGGTAAACATCATTCAGTGTGCTGCCTGCCATGGTAGAAAAATTGCCAATTCCACCATCGATATCGCTATTCCAGCTTGTGGCTGAAGCACAAAACTGGCTTGGGTTTAATCCGTAATAAGTTTGATTACAATAGCCAAGTGGTGAATAAATAGTCGAGCCAACCCGTCCTGAATAGCCTGCATAATTGGGTGCATAGATTGTGGCTGATGCTGAAGTTTTAAAATTTAAAGTGGTGATAAAAGTATTGTAATAAGTACCATTTTGCACCGCTAAATTACCTTCAAACCATGCTACGCCGGGTGCAATTCCTTTGCCGTTAATTGTCCAGAGTTTTTGGCTGCTGTCATAAGTAAAGCAGGAGTTTGAGCTTGAAAACCCTTCACAAATTGTTTTTTGTGTTTCAAGGGCGCGGCCAGTGCATTGAGCTGCCGATGCCGGGCCGGATACCGTAGTACAAAGATAATCTTTCTGGCTAGTGCCAAAAGAGCCAATAAAGTAATCGCCTTCAGCTATGCCGCTGATTCGTTTGACCTTCACTTTCATATAGCCCTTACTGTCTGTATAGAAAGCGTAATTGGCTAAATCTTTATAAGCATAGGCATTAAAGCTATCGTCGGGGGTGAGCGTCACGATAGGCACATTCACGATTAAATCGGGCACAACACTGATCATGCTGGTATCAAACCAATCCCCCGGTTTGCTTACGCCCAGTTTTACTTTGTCATACTTGGGTTTGCCCGTTGCGCCTGTATAGCCAGAGGCCACGTCAAACTGGGGTAGTGTAGTGATTTCAAAATGATCGGCAACAGGGTTAAAGCTATAGGCGGTTTGGTATCCGCTTTGAAATTTTGCGCCACCATTTGTGATATTCAGCGCGCCACCTGCCAGAAGATCGAGCACTTCGGTCGAGTTTTTAACCGTGATATTGCCATTTGCCGCTGCATGATGAATGGTGCCGTTATTGTCCAGTAAGATATTGCCGCGGGAAAGCAGGGCTTTGGAGCTGGTACTGCCTGTGAGTGTGATATTGCCATTGGCGTGCAGCAAGCCAAAGCTGCTGCCCGAGGTGATTGTAATATTGCCGGTAGAGCGGATAACGCCAACGCCGGTAATTGAATTGCCACTGGTTTCAACATCGCCGTTCACGCGGATTTCCATATTATGCACATCACCTTCAAATAATTTGATGGCACCGCCCAGCTTTAAATCACTATTGAACATCACCACGCCTCTGGATGGGCGAACGGGGGGCGTGGCTGGGGTGGCCACAATACTGGCCGCCAGCCTTGAGCTGGAAGCAAGACTGGTATTAGTGCCTGCCAGACCGGTGACCACAATATTAAATTGGCTTGGCGGGCCTGCTGTTGCGCCGGTGACTTGCAGAGTGATATTGGGCACGCCGGTGAGGGTGATATTTTGCGGTGAGGTGGCCGCCGCCGTTGCCAGTGCTTGCAGCTGAGTGGCCGTCATATTGTTAAAAACAGTTTGGGCGATATCCAGCCCCTGCCATGCCCGCATCTGGGCCTGGGTGGCGGCCAGCGAGGTGTTTTGCTGCTCCTGCATCCCTTTTACATAGTAATTAGCGCCCAGAACAGTTGCGCCAAGTGCCAGGCCGACAAAAATAAGGATCAGAACCGTCGCCATGCCTTTTTGTGGGTTTTTCATGGGGAAACCACCAGATTGGATAAGCAGTTTTGCGAGCTGACAGGCTGCCCGATTGCATTGTTTGATTGAATGGTGACGGTAGCTCTGCCTAGGCTGGCATAGCCAAACTGACTGCATGTGCCCGCAGTATTACTCAGCACAAAATTAAAAGTGCCAAGGCTTGCAAGTGGCTTGGCGGAAGCCCAGCTGGCCGTTGACCATGTGCTGAGGCCTGTGCAGTTGATGGGGCCAAGCAGCATCAGGCCTTTGCCTGGCTCAGCAAAAATGGCTGAGCATTCAAAATTTGTCCCCAGATTACGCAGCCAAATCAGAGCATTGGCTGTTTCGCCACTGGCTGCAACCGTGCCGCTGAGCTTGCTGGCAGAGAAAGCGGCCCCTTTAAGCGCGATGATATTGTCACTGACTCTGGCGTTGTTAATACCAAAACCGGCGTCTTGCAGCAAAATGGGCGCAATGGTCATGGCGCTGGTTCTTTCGGCATCTTGTTTGCTGATTTGGGTGGTATCTGCCGTAATTCTGATTGAATGGCGAAACAGGGTCAGCATGGCCAGGGCTGTAATCAGCGAGATGGTAATGCCCACCATCATGCTGATTAAAGAAACCCCGCTTTGCGATTTAATTGAGCGAAATAACACCATCGCCCCCAATTAGTTTCGCATTTGTTACATCTTGTTTTGTGGTCAGAGCTGACGCTGTAATCGGTGAATTGGCCGCCGCAGGAATATTAATCGTCTGCCCTGCAACCGTCGCAGTAAAGGCATTGCGCTGGCATTGGGCCGTTAGCGCCACATTTTTATTCGCGACAGTAACCGAAGGGCTGGCCGCGGCACATAAAGCACTGACGCCTTGCGTTTGTGCGGCTGAGCGCAGGGCAAACAGGGCCATGTTTTGTACCGAAGTGGTTTTTTGTGCCACTGCCGTTTTGGCCACTAAAAATGTCAGCCCAATCATAATCACGCCAAGCAGCACAATGGAAACCAGTGCCTCGATCATGGCGTCGCCTTTTTGTTTATACAAGCTGTCCATCAACGCGATCGCCTCTTTCTGTAATGGTGTAAGTCAGTGCTCTGGCGGCAAGGCCAGTTCTGTCCAGCTGTATGGTGGTGATATCGCTGCTTGCGCTGTCACTGATGCTGACTGCGGCATTTTTTGCAAAAGTGGCCGACCAGATTGCGTTGCTGGCCGTGCAGCTGCCACCCCCTACATTGCCAGCGCAGATAAAGACTTTTTGCCCGGTAATTTGCAAGCCAGCTGCTGCGCCGTTGGCGTTTCTGATCGCCAGTGCCTTGGCTTTGGAATGCGCCATTTTTAAAACGCTTTCTGATTTTTGCAAATCACTTAAAACCAGCCAGGAGGAGCCAAGCGAAACGGCTGCAAGCGTCAGCATGACAAAAATCACCATGGTTACCATCAGCTCAATCAGGCTGAAGCCCGCTTGCTTACCAGCTTGTGAATCCACAATCGGCTCCTGTTGCGGTTCGGGCGTTAGCGGAAGTTAGCTTGAGTGTGCAGGTGAATTTAGTGCTGACGGCGGTCAGGGTATAGCTGTTTCTGTCATCTGCAATACTTGTTTTGTAAGTAAAGTTTGATTGAGAAGGCTGCCAGCCGGTGACTAATGCCTTAGTCGCTTCCGTTGTATTGGTGGTCAGCTCGTCAACGACATTGCCACTAGCATCTGTGAATTCGTAACTTAATCTGCGCTGTAGTTTTTGTTCGAAAAATAGTGATAAAGAAACCAAATCACCTGCTGCAGATTTTGCTGCCGCCTGGCGGATATAACGCTGATAACTGGGAATGGCAATCGAGGCCAGAATGGCGATAATAGCCACAACAATCATCATTTCTATTAAAGTAAACCCATTCTTTTTCATAACAGCCCAAAATACACTGAGTTAATTAAATTGTTTATTTTTTTTGATTAAGGCTAAAGCTATAAAGTGCGCTCTTTATTCAGTGCGTCTTTATTTTTTTTGATTTGATTTAAATTTGCGTTATAAATTTCAGTTGCCTGTGTTTCTGCCTGAATCTGACTGAGCAGATTTTCACGCAAATTAGGGTTTTTCTCTTCAGCGGCTCTTTTATAAAGTTTGCTTAATTTTTCTCTGGATTCTGCAATGTTTTTTAAATTGCGCTGCTCCATATTGTTCAATATGGTCAGTGCTTCATTGGGGGGCGGCGTTGCGGGGCCGGAGGCTTGTGCGGCCGCAGCGGTAGCGGGTTTTACAATGTGCACCCTGGCCTTGGGGGACATCGATGCCGCATCACCAAATGTGACGCTGCCATTGGCTTCTCTTTGCACATACACCGCAGAGGCCAGCAGGGTGCCGGATAAAAAGAAAATGCTTAAAGCAAAAAGGGTGCGGAGCATGATAAAGCCTTCAGCAGGTGGAGTGTTTTGCTTGTCGTGGTGTGCCACATTCTGAGTTTTATTTTTGCCAGCACTGGGCCGGAGTGCCGTTTGCATTGCCATGACTGATGGTCATTACCAATTCAGTGCAGCCTGTATCTTTACTTTGTGTTTTGCCCGCTTTGGCGGTAATGACATAGCCAGAGCCCGTGGGCTGACTGACCTTCACTTCATAAAACCCGCTGTCGCTTGTGATGGCATCGCTGCTGCTGCTTAGCCTGAGCCCGGACGCACCAAGATCGCTGGTGTAAGCGGTATTGTTTGCCCGCCATTTTTCTTCGGCCTGCTGGATTTTTGCAATCATCACCACTGCATCGCTGCGGCGGCTTTTTCGCACGCTGTCCTGGTAGCTTGGAAGGGCGATGGCCGCAAGAATGCCGATGATTGCCACAACAATCATCATCTCAATAAGTGTAAAGCCTCTGTTCATAAGGAATTCACTTAGGGTGTTTTATTTATGTAAGGAGATATTAGTGGTATTGAAGAAAGGCGGCAATCTATTTATGCAATATAAGCAAACTGTTATTTTTGCAATGCATTGTGGTAAGTGTCGTGAAAATTATCTGGGTGAAATAGTGCTGTGTTCTATATATGTCTGTGTTTTAAAATGGAAATATTATTTTTTTGATCCTGGTGGCGGAATGTTTTTTTATTGTGTTTAAGCGCAGTAAACATAAGTTCTATGGTGTTGTTTTGATTGAAACAAGGCTGAAATTTTTTAAAGTGGTATTGCCATGCGTGGGTGGAGATAAAAAAATCCCCGGCAAGGTGTGCCGGGGATTTCAGAGGCCTGCTTAATATACAGCGGGATGAGAGGAGGATTTACTCCTGGCTCATTTTTTGATGTGCGGCGCGGCCCAGCCTGTCGTGTACTGCCAGCCAGGCGGGCTCATCAGGAGGAAGCACCAGTAAAATGGCATCCAGCCCCTGAGTATCTAAATCACGCAAAGTGGCGTAAATCATTTGCGCGTATTCATCCGCGTTATCCGGCATCAGGATGTGCAGCGTGGTGTCATCCTGCGGCAAGGGCGCCTGTGTATGTAAAACCGCCAGCTTTTGCCCCGCTCTTGCCAGGGCGGCAGCGGCCATTTGTGTCTGATTGCCAGTTAACAGCGTGGTGCGCGGCGCATAGTGAGAATCCAATAAGCCTGAGGCACGAATCTTGGCGCTGCCGGCGCTTTGCAAATGCTCAACGCTGTGGCCCAGTACGGCTTCAATCGCCTCGCGGGCTACGCCACCGGGGCGAAGCAAAACGGGGCGCGGCCCGATCAGGCTGATAATCGTTGATTCAACGCCCACATCACAAGCGCCGCCATCCAGAATGAGTGACACACTTTCTGTGCTGAATTCATCTCTTACATGCTGTGCGGTAGTGGGGCTGACATGGCCAAACTGATTGGCCGAAGGGGCGGCAATGCCCCCGCCAAAACGCTGCAAAAGCTCGTGCGTGATTGGATGATCAGGAGCGCGTAAGCCCACGCTATCCTGCCCGCCGGTTACGGCATAAGAAACATGTGGCTGTTTTTTTAGAATCAGCGTCAGCGGGCCGGGCCAGAAAGCATCGGCCAGTTTCCATGCGTCACCGGGGATATCCATCGCCCAATCATTGAGCTGTGCTTTACCGGCAATATGCACAATCACAGGGTGATCATTCGGGCGGCCTTTGGCGGCAAAAATTTTAGCCACGGCCAGAGGTTGTGCCGCATCCGCTGCTAAGCCGTACACGGTTTCAGTGGGAATGCCGACCAGCTCTCCGGCTTTAAGAAGGGCAATGGCTTGATCCAGATCGCTAGTCATCAGAAGCTTTCATACAAAAGAGCGAATTATACCTTGATGTGCAGCCAGCGCGAAGGCCGTCGTTTTAGTGCTTTCTTTAGGCCTGCAAGATGTTTAAGGTGGATATTCACGCGTGATACCATGCTGCAGCACTGTCCACTGGCCGTAATCTCAGAGAGGAAATATGCCTTTATTAGATAGTTTTACCGTTGATCACACGCGTATGCAGGCTCCTGCGGTGCGCGTTGCCAAAACCATGCAGACCCCAAGTAAAGACACGATTACTGTGTTTGATTTGCGTTTTAGCGTGCCTAATCAGGAAATTCTTTCTGAGCGCGGCATTCATACCCTGGAGCATTTATTTGCGGGCTTTATGCGTGACCATCTGAATGGTGATGGCGTAGAGATTATTGATATTTCGCCTATGGGTTGCCGTACTGGTTTTTATATGAGCTTATGCGGTGCACCTAGCGAGGCGCGTGTTGCGAATGCCTGGAAGCTGGCAATGGAAGATGTTTTAAAGGTGAAAGAGCAAAGCGAGATTCCAGAGCTGAACGAATACCAATGCGGTACTTTTGTCATGCATTCTTTAGAAGAAGCACAAGGTATAGCTAAGAATGTGATTGATCGTGGTATTGGCGTCAATCGCAATGATGAATTAGCACTCTCAGCGGAAAAGCTGCAGTCGCTTTAATTGGGCAGAAGTAAAAAAGGCTGATTTTATATCAGCCTTTTTTATTGCTTATTAATGCGATAAATCGCTGCCTGCACTCATGGTTTGTTTTTTCATAACAAATAAAAGCGGCGTAACACACAGCATGGCAATGCCAAAAAGCATAAATAAATGTGCAAAAGACAGCATTTGTACCTGTTTGGCAATTTGCTGGGCGAGGAGCGCCTGAGCTTTGATTGGGGCGAGTGTTTCTGGTGTGCCCATGAACAATAATCGGCTTTTTAATCCGGCAATACGCTCTATGGTCTGAGCACTATTGCTAATCACATGTTCGTTCAGCGCTGCGCGTTTTGCATCGCCCAATTGGGCAAGAAGCGTGGCCGAGAGTGCAATCCCCACACTGCCGCCTAATTGGCGGGTTAAGTTATATAAGCCCGCTGCATTAGGTATTTGCTGTGGCAAAATATTGGCCATGGTCAGCGCATTCAGTGGCATAAAAATCATCCCCAGCCCTAAGCCGCGAATAATCATGGGCCAAAGAAAGTCATTCATGCCGGAATCGGTGGTGAAATGATAATGCTGCCACATTCCATACATAAACAGCATAGCGCCCAAGGCAATCAGCGCTCTGGCAGAAACACCCCGTGCAACTAATTTTGCAGAAATAGGCATGGCTAAACCCGATGCCATCGCTGAAGGTAAAATCATTAATCCTGTTTGCCATGCGGTATAGCCCATTAAGCTTTGTACATAAACAGGGAAAATAAATACCGTTGAAAAGAGCGATGCACCCAGCAAAAATGTCATGACTAAGCCCGCAGAAAATTGGGGGTCTTTACAAATGGATAAATCAACAATGGGGTGTTTGATTTCCAGCTGGCGGATAATAAATAAGCTGAGTGAAAAAAAGCTAATCAGCGCATAGCTGATAATTTCGGGCGAGGTAAACCATTCTAAGCGCTCGCCTCTTTCCAGTAGTAATTGCAAAGTGGCAATGCCGACGGCCATTAAAATCAAACCGATATAGTCGATTTTGTTAATGGCTTGCTGGTGTTTGGCTTCCGGCATATAAAGCAGAGTCAGAAACAGCGCAATACCGCCGAGTGGCAGATTAATATAAAAAATCCACGGCCATGAATATTGATCGGTCAGCCAGCCGCCTAATGTAGGCCCCAGCATCGGGCCTGTCATAATCCCCATGCCAAAAATAGCCATGGCGGTGCCCATTTCCTTGCTGGGAAAGGTATCAAATAAAGTGGATTGAGCCGTGGCAATTAAGCCGCCCCCCCCTAAACCCTGCACAATCCGCCAGAAAACAAGGCCGCCTAAGCTGGTGGCATTGCCGCAGGCAAAAGAAGAAAAAATAAACAGGGCAATCGATAAAATAAAGTAATTTCTGCGGCCAAATAATTGCGCCAGAAAGCCGGAAATGGGCAGAACAATCACATTGGCCACTACATAGCCAATGGATACCCAGGTGATTTCATCCAGCGTTGCGCCAAGGCTGCCCATCATATGTGGCACAGCGACATTCACAATACTGGTATCTAATAATTCTAATACGCAGGCCAGCGTAACAGACATCGCAATAATATAGCGATGTGCGTAAATACGCTCCGGCGTATCTGATCGGGATAAACCCGGCAAAATGGCTTTCATATCGCCTCTTTATCATCTGATAAGGCTTTTTGCCCAAACTGTGAACCTGTGCAGGCTGGCAGTTTGGGAATAAAGCCCGCTGCTGTAATTTGCAATTGATTCATTAGGGCGTATGAATTGTCACATTCACCGAAAGCCCAGGGCGTAATGGATTGTTTTTAGGTAATTCATCTAAAACAATTTTCACCGGCACACGTTGCACCACCTTTGTGAAATTGCCAGTTGAATTATCTGCGGGTAATAGCGTAAAGCGCGCACCGGTTGCGGGGCTGAATGAATCTACTTTTCCTTTAAGTTTTAAATCCGGGAAAGCATCGACTTCAATTTCGGCTTCCTGGCCCAGCTTAATTTGCTTAAGTTCAGTTTCTTTTAAATTGGCAATGACCCAAATTTTATCAATAGGTACTAAATACATCAGTGTCTGGCCTGCCTGAATCATTTGGCCTGGCTCGACAGCTTTTTTGCTGATTACCCCAGAGGCAGGGGCATAGACTTGTGTGTCAATCAACTGATTGCGTGCAAATTGTAAGGTGGCTTCTGCTGCCATGGCTTTAGCCTGAGCAGATTTAAGGCCCGCAGAAGAAACAGCCACCTGCTGGTCGGCCGCGTTTGCGCTTTCTTTTGAAGTGCGCAGGGCAGATTCAAGCGCACTTACGCGGGCGTCGGCCGCTTTGAGCAAGGCTTCTGCGCTATCTAATGCAGACTGGCTCAGCATTTTTTGTGCGGCCAGCTCTTTGCTGCGGGATAAATCTTTACGGGCTTTCAGTGCACTGGCACGGGCTTCGGTAATCTGTGCTTCGGCGGTGTGGGATTGCGCGGTAGCGGCTGCTGCATTAGCCGTTGCAGCACCAATACGCGCAAGCGCCTCGCCGGGCTGTTTATCATGGCCGGCCGCAGACAGGGCTTGGCGGTAATCGGCTTCGGCTTGTGCAACTTTGACCTGATAATCACGCGGATCAAGCTCGATCAGTAAGGATTTCTGCGGCATAAGCTGATTGTCGCTGACAGGAACTGCTTTTACATAGCCGCTTACCCGGGCCGCAATAGGCACAATATGCCCTTCTAACTGAGCATTATCGCTGCTGATATGGTGGTTTCCCCACCACCAGCGATAGCCTAAAAAACACAAAACAAGCAGGAAAATAATCGCAAGAATGCTGCGTGCAGGTGAGGCAGGTTTAGTGCTCATAGCGTGTGCTCCGGGGCGATGGCAATGCCATGCAAAACGATGTCGAGGTGAAATTGGGCGAGTTGGTTTAAGTCGTAAGTAATTGGATCTTGTCTGGCATAGGTATGCCGCCAGATGCTGGTCAGCAAAATAGGGGAGAACAAAACCCTAGCCAGCATATCTGGGTCAGTCTGGCGAAATTCACCGCTGTCTATGCCGGCCTGGATCAGTTTGATAAGCAGAAGCCGTGATCGCTTAACCACGGTCTCAATATAAAAATCGGTTAAATCAGGGAAGTTGCCTGCTTCAGAAATCATGAGCTTGGAAATGCTGCCCTTGCAGTCATTGAGCGCGGTGGCCCAGCTGGCAATTGCGGTGCGCAGACGCTGTGTGGCTGATTTGGTGCTGTTGATGGCCAGCTCTTCAATTCTGTCGAGATTAGGATGGATGGTTTCGCTGATTGCGGCTTTGAAGAGGGCTTCTTTATTAGAAAAATAGAGGTAAACCGTACCTTTGGTTACACCTGCAGCACGCGCGACATCATCCAGCTTGGTTGCTGAATAACCTTTTTGGTGAAACAAAATAAGTGCGGCCTCGATAATCTCGCCAGGGCGGGCTTCTTTGCGTCTTTGGCGCGTGCGCGTGATGTCAGTCACTTTGTTTTCTGCCTAATAACTAACCGGTCAGTCATTAAATAGATAGCTTTGAGTGATGTCAAGAATCAGTCAGGGCTGATGGCCTGAAAATAGGGGAGGGTGCTGTGTACTGGCAAAAAAAATCTGGCAGACGATGGTCTGCCAGATGCTTGGCTCAGGCTTGATGCAAGGCGCAGATCAGAAACGTTCTGGCAGCTTTTGCAGCAAGATGATGCGTTTGTTTTCAAGACGGATATAGCCGCCAAAAACGAGTTCTTTCAGAATACGGGCAATCATTTCACGAGAAGAGCCCACACGATCAGCGATGGCTTGCTGGGTGAGTGGCTCGGAAATCATTTCCTGCCCGTCAGCTTCGGTCAGCATGCCTTCAAATAAGGCGCGAACGCGGCCATAAACATCCAGCAGGGCCAGATTTTTCATGGTCAGTGAGAGGCGGCGAACCATGCGCGCCAGATTCATAATCAGCTGGTCTTTAGCGTTAGGCAGGGCATTCAGTGCTTCGCGGAAGTCTTGTTTGGAGAACATCAGGAAGGATGAATCATCTTCAGTCTGGGTAGACCATGAGCGGGGCTCATCATCAATCAAAGATACTTCGCCAAATACATCGCCTGGCTCGCCAATCATAAAGACAAATTCTTTGCCCTGATTGTCGCTGGTAAATGAGCGTGTACGGCCTTCCAGCAGGATATACATGGATTCGCCAGGATCGCCTTCGCGGAACAGAAAGGTGCCTTTAGGAAGGTGGCGTTTTACTGCTGCATTTAAAACAATATCTAAATCTTCATCAGCAAAATCTTGGAAAATAGCAGATTGCGATAAAAAGTTTTTAAGTAAATGATGGTCCATGAGGGTTATATCTCCGTGGCTCAGTGCCTATTTCTGGCAATATTGGGTGTTAAAAATGTTCGGGTAATTTTTGTAATAATTCAATTCGTCTATTTTCAATGCGAATATAGTTGCCAAATACCAGCTCGCGCATTAATTTTGCGATCATTTCTCTTGATGAGCCTACGCGGTCTGCGATTGCTTGCTGGGAAAGCGCATCTTCAATATAGCGCCGCCCGTTCACATCAATGGCTAAATTCTCAAGTAAGAGGCGCATACGGCCATATACGTCCTTGAGTGCTAAAGATTTCACCATATTTGCCAGGTAACGATTGTAACGAATCATATTCCGCAGCAAGTTATTGTTAAGTAATGGCGTTTTTTCAAGAAGTTCAAGAAAAGACGTTTTGCTGATACTGAGTAATTGGCAGTCTTCGGCCGCATCTATAGAGAGCGAGCGGGGTTCTTCATCAATTAATGCCATTTCACCAAAACTTGTTCCGGCCGTGGCTACATAAAAGACAAATTCTTTACCTGTATCTGCGCTGGAAAAACAGCGCAATCGTCCTTCGATCAGTACATACATTGATTCGGCAATATCACCTTCTGCAAAGAGCAGCGAGCCTTTGTTGAGGTTGCGCCGGTTCGAGATCTTTTCAATGGCGGCCAGAATCTCATCGTCTAAGTCTGTAAACAGCGGGACGGTAGCGAGTAATTGGCGAAGCGTTTCATTTTTAGTCATTAGTGCCCTGTTTTTTCGGCGTCAGCAGGCTTTTCTTCGGATGCATCAGTTTTTTCCACTTTTTTTTCAGCAGGCGCTGGTTCGTCTTCAGGTGGCGCAATGACATCAATCTTTTTTTGCTGCATGTACTCATTCATTTCTTTCCAGCCAGCAAAAATGTCGGCTTTGGGAATCCGGATATTGCGGCGGTAACAATCTTCAAGTGCGCGGCCACTATGTCTGCAGGCCGCACCAATCGCTTTGCCATTGGCTTGTTGCTTGTTTACGACTTCCATGACCTTATCGCAGCCTGTGAGGGCGATTAATCCAAACAGCATAATAATAAGACGACGCATTTGTATAGCCAGTATGTCAATAGTATTGTTATTAGTGTAAGCGAAAAATCAGGCCGCTGTTCAGGCATATTATTTTTGCCAAAACAAAGACCGACGAGAGTCGGTCTTTGTTGTTTACAGGTCAATAAAGCCTTATAGCTGCTGAATCCCTGCGACCATCCAGCGCGGGTCACCGTTAATTGGGCGTACAAAATGCCATATTTCCTGGAATGGCGCAGGGGCAGAGTGAAGTGATTCACTCACTTTGCCGTAAAAGCGCACGCTGGAAACCATTCTGCCTTCTTCGGTCGCGCAATCGACAAGCTCTGCGTTGAGTTCGGGAAATTCTGCAGGCTCGTCATTGCCTGAGATTTCCTGGCTTAGCTCGTTAAACAGCTCAGGCGTTAAGTATTTGCGCATTTCATTGACTTGCTCAGCCGAGTGCAGGGTTTGCATATGCATAAAACTGCCTCGTGCCTGACGCAAAAATGCCGCTGTTTCTGTGCCATCCGGCAAACGGGTAACACCTGATGCCGGAGTAACAGCCGCGGCCTGATCACCCATGCGGAAAACGCGGTCTGTTTGTGCGTTGTTCTGGTTTGGCATTCCTGCAAATGCAGGGCTGGCTGCTAATGCAGCTTCTTTACGACGGCGCATCATCCGCATGGCAAAGTAGCCACCTGCGCCCAATAGCAGCAATAAGCCCCATGGGAAGCCGCCACCAGCAGATTGCGAAGTGCCGGAAGCATTGTTTGAATTTAGCAGGTTGCCTAATAAATAACCGCCCAATGCACCCGCTGCTACGCCACCAATGATCGAGCCCATGCCACTGCGTTGTGGCTGAGGTGCGGCTTGTCCGGGTTGCTGTGCAGGCGCAACATTGCGCTGAGGAGGTGGTGCTGCCGGGCGCGTCGTCTGGCTGCGTTGCATGCCGCTGGAGCGGCCGCCACCCACACGCTTTGCTTCGGCCATGCCGCTGGCAAATAACGATGCAGTGAGTAGGGTAACCATCAGAGTACGACTAAATTGGCTCATGCCAAGTCCTTGCGTTGAATCATTCAATACATGCTTAGTGAGGTTGAATGCAGGAAAGTTCAAGTCATTTTGCAAATAAATGCAAAATGACTTGAAATTTGAAAGCAGCAGGGGGCGTGCAGGTATTGTGTGCGCGGGCGATTGTTGCAGGCGCTTAAAGCTTGGTCAGTGCTGCTGAATGCCGCACTTACATGGATCGCTTGATACGAAATTCTGCTGGGTATGATGGGAAACATCGCCCATGCGGGCGGATGTTTTCAAATCAATTCAGGCGCGGTGGCCGCGCTCGATCGTGACGCCTACCCGGCCAACCTCATGCAGAATGCCCAGTTTGGTGACAGAAACCTTAGCCCAGGGGGCGCCAAAGTCTTGCATGATGAGCTGTGCAATATGCTCTGCGAGCGCTTCCAGTAGCAGAAAATGGCGCTCTTCGAGTACTTTTCGGATGTGTCTGACTACCGCGTCGTAATCAATGGTATCGACTAAGTCATCGCTGGCACAGGCGCGTGCAGAAGGGATGCCAATCTCCAGATCAAGCTCTACAACTTGCGGCGCAACGCGCTCCCAGTCGTACCAGCCAATAAGGGTGCGCGCACGCACTTCGTGTAAATAGATAATGTCCATGATGGGGTGACTTAATGGGTTTTACCCATCAGCGGTCATTTAGCTTAAAATCGGAAGCTTACGATTGTAGTGGATTTAGGTATGACACCGTTAATTCTAATTTTAGTAAGCTACCTGATCGGCTCTCTTTCTTTTGCCGTGATTGTCTCCAAAGCCAGTGGTTTAGCCGATCCGCGCAGTTATGGCTCGGGCAACCCCGGTGCCACAAATGTTTTACGCAGCGGCAATAAAAAAGCAGCTTTGTTCACTTTATTGGGCGATGCCCTTAAAGGGTGGCTGGCCATTGTGCTGGCGCAAGTTGCTGCGCGCTCCTTGGGTTTGGGGCCGGAAGTGATTGCTCTGGCCGCTGTTGCCGTAACAGTCGGCCATATGTGGCCGGTGTTTTTTAGTTTTAAGGGCGGCAAAGGCGTGGCCACTGCCGCAGGTATTTTGCTTGCTCTTGATTGGCGTGTTGGTCTTCTGACCCTGCTGCTTTGGCTGGTGGTGGCAAAGGGGATGAAAATTTCTTCTTTGGCAGCGCTCCTCGCTGCCTTGCTGGCCCCGGTGCTGGCATGGATTTGGTTGCCGTCTTCTGCACAAATTGCGGCTGTATTGGTGATATCTGTGCTGCTGATCTGGCGTCATGAAAGAAATATCAGGGATCTATTAACAGGTAAAGAAGGGCAGATTGGTGAGCAGGTTGATAAACAATAATTCTTCGTTAATCCGTATGGTGCTGGCCGGCCTTTTGGTCGGCCTTATTCCTTTAAGCCTGGTCAGATTATGGACCGCTGCCTTGCATGGCAGTACGGCCTTATTGGGTGAGGCTGATTTTTGGCAGGCGCTTTTAATGGGGTTTCGTTTTGATTTAAAAATATGGGCTGTGGTTTTTCTGGTTTTTCTGTTAATTGCGCTGTTATTCAAGAGGGTGCTCGGCCCCGCTGGCGTAATGAAACTGGGGCGGGCATATTTTGCTTTAAGCCTAGTCATTATCAATTTACTGGCGGTCAGTAATCATTTTTATTATGGCTATTATCGCAGCCCGTTTAACCCGATTGTGTTTGGCTTGTTTGAAGATGACACATGGGTTGTGCTCAAAACCATCTGGCAGGATTACTCTGTAATCCGCATTTTGCTGGGAGTATCGGTATTGGTTTTTGTGCAGTTAAAGCTCTGGCAAAAATTATTGGTCTGGGCAGAAAAAGTGCCGCACCCTGTGCGTCGCCGGGTGCGCTGGCCTGCCTGTGCGGGCTTGATTGTGCTACTGGCCCTGTCTGCCAGGGGTAGTCTGGCGAGCCAGCCTCTTAATCCAGAAAGCTTTGCTGTTTCTTCCAATCGCTTGCTCTGTGATCTGGTGCCTAATGGTCCTATTGCCTTGCACGCAGCATGGGTAGAGCGGCAGGAGCAAATTGATATTGGCCCTGATGTTACTGCGGGCTTACAGGGTTTGGGGTTTGCCAGCCCTGTTGCTGCTGCACAGGTGCTGGGTTGGGATGTTCGCACGGATGATGAAGTGATGGCGGCAATGTTCAGAAAGACTGCCCAAAATGATTATCTGCAACAGCACCCTCCGCATGTGGTGATGAGCCTGATGGAATCATGGGGAATGCAGGCGATCTCAAGGCAGGCTGCGGATAACGATATGCTGGGCAGAATGGCTAAACACACTGTTGAGGATTACTGGTTTACTCACTTTGCATCGGGCCGCCGGGGGACTCACCCGTCTTTAGAAAATCTGCTGATTAATACCCCGCTTACGCCTTTGACTCAAGGTTCGTTTGGCTCTATTTCTTATGCTTCATCGGCGGCTAAGCCTTATAAGGATGCAGGTTACCGGACTATATTGGTGTTCGGGGGCAGCGGGGGCTGGCGCAGGCTGCAAAGTGCGTTTTCAAAGCAATATTTTGATGACGTGCTGGATATGAATAATATCAAAGCGGCTTACCCTGAGGCGAGTGTGGCTGATGCGGGCGTGCATGATGAGTATTTATTCCGCTTTGCCTTTGATACTTTGCAAAAAGCCGATGCAAAAGGGCAGAAAGTGATGATGTTCATTTTGTCGACCACCAATCATCCGCCATTTGTACCCAGTATTTTGCCTAAACATTACGTCGTTAAGCCGATCAATATGGCCAAATTTAATGATGTAACGCTTCCGCCTGCTGAGGCAAAACTGGCATTGCAGGCTTTTCAGTATTCCTCTGATGCTTTAGGGGGCTTTATTGATCAGATCAAAGCTTCAGGTTTCGCGGATAAAACATTGCTCGCAGCGAGTGGTGATCATCATCTTCGCTCGTTTTTTAAGTTAAAAATGAATGAAGATTTGCACTGGCTTGATCGTGTGCCCTTGTATTTGCGTATTCCGCCAGCTTACCGCTTCAAGGGAAAATATAAGGCGGATAAAGAGGGCGGGCATCGGGATATTTTCCCTACGCTTTATGCGCACTCATTGTCTGGGGTAAGTTATCCAGGATTTGGCGAGGATATGCTTTCAAGTGCCTGGCAGGGGGCTGGCTTGGGGGATTTTAATGATTTATATACGCCGGAAGGGGTGGCCGTAGGGCTGGATCACAGCACCTGGCTGCATTGGAATGCGGCTAAAGATAAGTTGCTGCCTTTGGAAAACCCTCCGCCTGCTTTACAAAAAGCGGTGCAAACCGAGCGGGCAAGGCTGGCATTGCAAGACTGGATGATTCGGGTTCAGGCGGTAAAAAAATAACTGCAATGTTGTTTGTGTTTCTGGAGTGCCCCGGGCAAGTGCATGAAGCACTTGCTCGGGGTGCATGCTTGCTCTCAGGCATACTTGTTGTTGGCACGAACAATCTGCGCTTTTTCGCGCACCCATTCGCGGTCTTTTTCGCTATTACGTTTATCGTGCTGCTTCTTACCTTTGGCTAAACCGATATCCAGTTTAATAAAGCCGTTTTTATAATGCATATTGAGCGCCGCCACGGTGTAGCCTGCACGCTCAACTTTGATCGATAGTTTTTCGATCTCGCGCTGATTGAGTAATAGCTTACGCAGGCGGGTAGGCTCGGGCAGTACATGGCTCGATGCGCTGGTGAGTGGCGAGATATGTGCGCCCATCAGCCAGAAGTCACCCCGCAGATAAACTACGTAAGATTCTTTGAGCTGCACACGGCCAGCGCGGATTGATTTGACTTCCCAGCCTTGTAGCATAAGGCCCGCTTCAAAACGTTCTTCGATAAAGAAGTCGTGAAAAGCCTTTTTATTATCGACGATCGACATCGCAATGGGTCCGGTTTTGTTTCACTAAACCCCGATTCTAACACTTTACGGAGTAAGTCATAGATGCAGAGAATTCGCGTCATTTATACCGGCGGCACGATTGGTATGTTGCCGGGCAGCGATGGCTATGCGCCCGCGCCTGATTATTTGCAGCAGCAGTTGCAAAGCCTCTATCCGGGCCTGTCGGTGCTGGAGTATTCACCGTTGCTTGATTCAAGCGAAATGACGCCCGCTTTGTGGAATCGCATCGCGGCTGATATTGCGGCGGATTACGATGATTACGATGGCTTTGTGGTGCTGCACGGCACAGATACGATGGCTTATACCGCTTCCGCGCTCTCTTATATGCTGGAAAACCTAGCTAAGCCAGTGGTAGTGACAGGGTCGCAAATTCCATGGTGCGAGCCGGGTAATGATGCCATTGAGCATGTTGCCGCAGCATTGGCATTAGCCTCAGTGCCTGATTTTTGTGAGGTGGCTGTGGTGTTTGCCGGGCTGTGCCTGCGTGGCAATCGGGTGCGTAAAGTGGATTGTGATGGCATGGCTGCCTTTGCCTCACCTAATTTGCCTGCGCTTGGTTTATGGCAAGCGGGGCATTGGGAGATGTCCGCTATGGCCTTGGCCATGACTAAACCGACAGGCTCGTTTCGTTTGCAGCCTGTGGCGGAAAACGCCCGTATTGTGGCGGCAAAGTTAGCGCCGGGTTTTAGTGCAGAATGGCTGGCATCGTCACTCACTGGCCTTGATGGCGTGGTGCTGGAAACCTTTGGCGCAGGCAATGCCGGCAGTCAGCCAGCCCTGATGAAGGCACTGGCTGAGCAAAATCTGGTGGTGAACTGTACGCCTTGCCTGCAAGGCTCGGTAAAAATGGGCCGCTATGCTGTGAGTGGCAGCCTGACAGCCCTGGGTGTACTGGATGGTGCGGATATGACGCCGGAAGCTGCGCTGGCTAAGCTTTACTATGTGCAAGCTAAGGGTATGGACAGGGATGAGCGGGCAGCTCTCTTTCTGGCGCCTCACTCAGGCGACCGGCTTACTTAAGTGTTTTTATAAATATGTCTGAAAAGAGATAAATCTGATTTTATTGCAGGAAAGGGGACTTAAATCTGGCAGATTGCTAGGCGTTTTAGCCAGGCTGTGCTATAGTGCGCACCTGTGTTCGACGGCGGGTCTCCCCGCATAGCTAGAAGGTTAACCTGGTCAGGTCCGGAAGGAAGCAGCCACAGCTTTTAATGCTAGTGCCGGGGGTCAGGCTCGCCACCTCCCCATTCTTAAATCCTGCGGTTCTGCGCGGGATGTGTATAAATTTCCAAGTCTGTTTAATGCAACGATGAAACGCACCGCGTTCATCGTTGTTTGTGTTTTATTTGCTTGGGATATTGTTTTAAACGGATGTTTTTATCAGTCTCTCCTGATTGATCCATATCAATACCCCCGATGCCCGAATGCCTGATGATACTTATCACGCGAGCTTGATGCTTCGTGTATCTCCAGTGGTAAATTGTGCGCCGCGCACTGTCGCGGCGCTTTTTTTTGTCTGCATTTACTTGTTTTCGTAAAAATGGGTCAGCATAATGCGGCATCTCTCTTTTGAAGATGCTAATGAAAGCCCTTTTTGACCTCTTCTCGGTTATTCTGTTTTTTGTAACTTATTCCATTACCAAAAGCATTTATGCGGCAACAGGCGTGGCAATAGCCACGACGACGGCGCAGGTGGCATGGTCTTGGTTTAAACACCGCAAAGTTGATGGCATGTTGTGGTTAAGCTTTGGCCTGATCACTGTGCTGGGTGGTGCCACTTTGTTGCTGCATAACAAAATGTTTATTTTGTGGAAGCCTACCGTACTGTATTGGGTGTTTGCCCTTATTCTGTGCGGGTCGCGCTATATCAGGGGTAAAAACCTGATGCAAAGCCTGATGGGGCCGCAAATGACCCTGCCAGCTAAGCTTTGGGATAAAGTTAATCTGGCCTGGGTATTGTTTTTTATCTGTATGGGCGTGCTTAATCTTTACGTTGCATTTAACTACAGCGAAGATCTCTGGGTTAAGTTCAAGATGTTTGGCACGCTGGTATTAACGCTGGTATTTGTGCTGCTGCAAGCCTTGGTGCTTTCACGGTATCTTAATGATCAGGCTGAAGATAAAAAGGAGCCGTCCTGATGCTTTACGCAATAATGGCAAGTGATGGTGAAAATAGCCTAGAGCTGCGTCTGGCAAATCGGCCTGCACATCTGGCAAGGCTTCATCTCTTGAAAGAAGAAGGTCGCCTGATCCTGGCGGGGCCTTTTCCTGCCATTGATGCAACAGACCCGGGTGCAGCTGGTTTTTCCGGCAGCTTAATTGTGGCCGAATTCGATTCTTTGCCTGCTGCGCAAGCTTGGGCTGACAGCGATCCCTATTTAAAAGCAGGGGTTTATGTAAACGTTATTGTGAAACCCTTTCGCCATGTCCTCCCCTAGCGTTATGATTGTCGAAGAAATACACTCACGCCTTGGCGTGTTGCAGCCTGAGTACGTCGATATTTACGATGATAGTGCATCGCATGCTGGCCACGCAGGCAGCGTGGCAGGAGGCGGGCACTATGATCTGACTATTGTCTCTGCCCAGTTTGCAGGCAAAAACACCCTGGCCCGTCACCGGATGGTGATGGCCTTGTTTGTGGATTTAATCCCGCACCCAATCCATGCGCTCAGTATTAAAAAAACACTGACGCCGGACGAGTTGTAAACTCTATTGAACCTAAGCTCTACTGACTTTAGAACAAAGGACTGAACACATGCGTCAACCGAACCGTATTGCTCTTGCTCTCACTGCTTGCTTCTTGTCTGCTTCATTTGCGGCAACCGCTGCCAACGTTGCAACCGTGAATGGCGTTGCTATCCCTGATAGCAAAGTTGATTTCTTTTTGAAGCAAGTAGCTGAACGTGGTCAGAAAGACAGCCCGGAACTGCGTGCACGTATCAAAGAAGAGCTGATTCGTAACGAAGTACTGTTCCAGGAAGCGCAAAAGAAAGGCGTGGAAAAGAACGCAGATGTACAGCAACGCCTGGATATGGCCAAGCAACAAATTCTGGTTGGCGCTTATGTAAATGACTACGCCAAGGCAAATCCGGTAAGCGATGCTGATCTGAAGAAAGAATACGACAAGATCAAAGTCAACTTCACCGGTAAAGAATACAAAGCGCGTCATATTCTGGTTAAAACAGAAGAAGAAGCGAAAGCTGTTCTGGCTGATCTGAAAAAAGGCAAAAAGTTTGAAGATATCGCTAAAGCGAAATCTGCAGACAAGGGTAGCGCCGTTAATGGTGGTGACCTAGGCTGGTCTACACCTGCTAACTACGTAAAAGAATTTGGCGAGGCGCTGAGCAAATTGCCTAAAGGCAAGATCTCTGATCCAGTGAAGACCCAATTTGGCTGGCACGTGATTAAGCTTGATGATCAGCGTGAAGCGAAAGGCCCATCGTTTGAAGAAGTAAAACCAGAATTGATGCGCGAGCTGCAAGGCCAGCGTGTACAAAAAATGGTTGAAGAATTGCGTGCTAAAGCAAAAGTAGAGTAATTGGCTTTTTGCATAAAAAACCCCGCAATTAGATTGCGGGGTTTTTTTATGTCTGTGGTTTTGTCCGTAAATGGCTGCGTTGCAAATAAGCGCCATTAATTGCAGGTAATGAACGCCTGCCTTATTGTTTCGCCAATAAAAGTGCGGCTATATCAGCCGCATTTTTATAAGTAATTAAACCGCTGTCTTAGAAAGTAAACCCCGGAAAATATCACCGGGGCCACGATCGGGCATTTATTTAAGCAGGTACTTTATCCATAAAAGTAATGGTTTTTAATGCCGGAGCCGTAATTTGCAGGGCGAGGCCGCCGCATGAAGTTTCACGGTATTTAGCATCCATATCTTTACCTGTGGCATACATTGCCGCAATCACTTTATCTAAAGACACTTTAGGGCTGCTGCTGCGGTGCATGGCCATACGGGCGGCGTTAATGGCTTTGACTGCGCCAATGGCGTTGCGCTCGATACAAGGGATTTGCACCTGTCCGCCGACCGGATCGCAAGTGAGGCCCAGATTGTGTTCCATAGCGATTTCTGCGGCCATGCAGACTTGAGCAGGGCTGCCGCCCATGAGTTCAGCAAGGCCTGCAGCGGCCATAGAGCAAGCGACGCCAACTTCACCCTGACAGCCTACTTCAGCGCCAGAGATGGATGCGTTGAGCTTGTACAGGCAGCCAATTGCACCAGAGGCTAAGAAGAAGCGCAGTGCGCTGTCTTCATCCAGTGGCTTAATAAAGTGGTTGTAGTAAGACATCACGCCGGGAACGATGCCGCAGGCACCGTTGGTAGGCGCAGTAATCACGCGGCCTCCGGCTGCATTTTCTTCTGACATGGCCATCGCATACATATTCACCCAATCCATTACATTGAGCGGATCATTTGCCACATCCAGCGAGCTGGTCAGCAGATGGTGCAGGGCAGGAGCACGGCGGGGAATACGCATTGGGCCGGGCAGATTGCCTTCGGTTTTCATGCCGCGTTCAATACTGCTTTGCATGACGCTCCATACCCGTACAAAGTGCGCTTTGATATCGGCGATGTCGTGGAAGGCTTTCTCGTTTTCGAGCACAAGGGCCGAAATGGATAAGCCGCTGTCTTCACACATATTCAGCAAATCATCTGCACTTAAAAAGTGATGGGGCACGGGGATGTCGTTGCAGCTGCCCTGGTTGAAGTGCTCTTCATCCACAATAAAGCCGCCGCCAATCGAGTAGTAAGTCTTGCTGAGGCAACAGGTGTCACCCACAAAGGCGCGAATCATCATGCCGTTTTCGTGCAGGGGCAGATAGCTATCCTGGAAGGCCAAGCTAAAGCCGACACGCTGCTGAGTGCGCCCGAGGCAAATCGTGCCGTTTTGCTCTACTTCATGAACGATATTAGCCATATTGTCTAAATCGATGGTATCGGGCAGATTACCTGCCAGCCCCAGCATAATGGCGTGATCGGTGCAGTGGCCCTTGCCTGTGAGCGAGAGCGAGCCATAACAATCAACTGCAATTTTTGTAACGGCATTAAATTGGCCGGTTTCTTTTAATGTACCTAAAAACTGATGGCCTGCTTTCATTGGGCCGATGGTGTGCGAGCTTGATGGGCCAATACCAATTTTGTAGATATCTAAGGTGCTGAACATGGCGGTTTCCTTGTAAAAACAGCCTGCCACCTGGCGGGGCTGTCGGGCTTAAGCTTCATCTGCTGTGGAAAAAATGCTTTTTCCCTCGTTGTGATTACTTAAGTCAGACAGTCCGCGGGTGAAAAGCAGGCTGTATATAAAGCGGGTGGTGTTTAGGCAAATAGGCTGTAGAAGATTGCAGAGATCGCAATCAGACCAATCATGACCACAAACACATTGCTGGCTGCGCCGGAATACTTACGCATTGCTGGTACTTTATGGATGGCGTACATCGGCATCAGGAACAGCAGTACTGCAATCACCGGGCCACCTAAGGTTTCAATCATTCCCAGAATATTTGGGTTGATTGTGGCAACTAACCAAGTGGTGATCAGCATAAAGATCGAGGTGTAACGCTCAAGCTTAGGTGTTGAGATGGTTTTGCCTTTTTCACGCAATTGTTTGATCACGAGGCCATGCAGACCTTCTTTAGCACCAAGGTAGTGGCCAAGGTAGGACTTAGTGATCGCGATAAAGGCAATGATCGGAGCCATCCAGGCAATAACAGGGTTATCAAAGTGATTAGCAAGGTAGGACAGAATTGAAATATTTTGTGCTTTAGCAGCAACTAAATCGGCAGGAGCCAGGCTGAATACGCAGCTAAATACAAAGAACATCACTGACAACACCATCATGATGTGGCTGCGCAGCAAGATTTTCGATGCAATTTGGTCTTCTTTACCTGGGTGCAGTTTTTTCTGACCTACAGCAAAAGAAGAAATAATTGGTGAATGGTTAAACGAGAACACCATTACCGGGATCGCCAGCCACATAGTTTTGTAGAAAGAAGCGCTGGTCAGTGCATCACCCAGGCTGCCTGCCTGATCGATAACTGAGCTGTTCCAGTTTGGAATCAGATAAACAGCAAGCAGCATTAAGGCAATCACAAAGGGATAAACCAGGACGCTCATGGCTTTAACGATGAATTCACCGCCAAGGCGAACAATAGACATCAGTCCTAAGATCAGACACAGGGCAAAAATGCCGCGTGTTACTAAATCTGTTCCTACTGCGATATGCATCTGGTGCGTTAAAAAAGACAGCACGGTGTTGGTAATTGCTACGCTGTACACCAGCAGAATCGGGTAAATCGCAAAGAAATAAAGCAGGGTAATGATTTTACCTGCGCCTTTACCAAAGTGCTCTTCTACTACCTCTGTAATGTCACCATCTTTTGTTGAGCCGGATAAAACAAAACGGCTCAGTCCGCGGTGTGCAAAAAAGGTTAATGGCAATGCTAAAAACGCCATTAAAACCAGTGGCCAAAGACCACCAATCCCTGCATTAATCGGCAGAAATAAAGTACCCGCGCCAACGGCAGTGCCGTAGAGGCCAAGCATCCAAACGGTGTCGTGTTTGGTCCAGGTTGGTGCGCTGCCAGGCAGTGCCAGATCATTGAGTGTTGTGTCAGACATGATGTTTTCTCTAGATAAAAATAATTTTTAAGTGTGTATGTTTAAGTCGATCAATCTGGATCGTTGGTTTCTCTTTTAGTTAGTACTGTTTTTCAAATAGCGATAAAGCGTGGGTTCTGAAATCGAGAGTAAAGAGGCTGTTTTTGCAATAAACCCTTTCACTAAAAAAACGCCGTTTTGTTCAAGTTTTTGCACAATGTCTTTTTTATCGGTGCTGCTTAAATGTTTGGCGGCAATCGGATAGCTGGCTAATGCCTGATTAATAATGTCGTCGCCTAATTCTTCTACTGAGTGGCTGAGTAATTCTTCGCTGGGTGTGTTTTCTTCGTGCTGAAAATACTGATGCAGTAATTCGCTGGCACGTTGCAGGTGATGGTCGTTGCGGTTAATGCACAACATAGCAAAGGGTTTACCTGCTTCGTCTTGAAGCAGCATGCTGGAGCTGCGCAGGCGATGGCCGTCGAGTGTCTTGCCCTGGTAGTTAGTACGAAAAGGCGCTTTGGCGCTGTTCTGGCATTCGTGCAGCAAGCGCAGCGCAAAATCTGTGGCTGGAGCGCCAACTTTTCGTCCCGAGATTGGGTTCTTAATAATGCACAGCGATTTTTCCAGCTGATTCATATCGTGAACCGCCACCTCTGTCGACTCCCCTAATACTTGTGATAGGAAATCTGAAAGGATGTCTAGGTCTACCGAGATCTTCATGATAAAAAATTCTTGTCTTGATAAGTTGGTGTGGATTCTACTCCCGAATTTTTGTTGATGATGTTGGATTAAGTACGTTTTTTGATGATCATCAATAAAAAAATTTTCACAGAAATAAAAAATTATTAATACAAAATGTCAAAATTTTAATGCTAAATGGAATATATTCAGTTTAGCTGAGTGTTTAGCGCCTTATATCTCTTTAAACTGTTTTTTGAAAAAATTGTATTATTTACTTTTTTGTTCTTATTGGATTGGGTGCGGAAAAAAACAACACCCTTCATTTTATGAAGTAAAAGTGTTGTTTTTTTGTAGGGTGGCGGGGTTTTAAGGGGGCTTTTGTGTATTTTTTTAGCGGCTCTGTGTCAGTTTGAATGTCAAGGGTGCTGCTGACGAACGGACAAATCAGGTACGAAGACGATGCCAGAGCATGCCCAGCAACTCGTGTAAGGCAAAACTGCTGCGGTTGAGCGCCGAGGCTTTTGGCATAAAAGAAAGGATGGAAAGCGGCTCTTGGTTTGCGTAGTCTGTTGCAGCAGTAGTTACATGGAATCCGGCATTTTCAAAAGCCATTTGCGCTCTTTGCATGTGTGCGGCTTCGGTGATCAGCACAATTTTTGCGTTTTTTCCGAGTAGCCTTGCGCTCAGGCTGGCGTTTTCCTGGGTATCGACGGATTCACTTTCTACCCAGCGCACCGGAGTATTGAATTCTTCACGCAAAACCTTTGCCATCAGTACCGCCTCACTGATGCCCCCCAGTGGTTTTCCGCCGGTCACCAATACAGGAAGCTGGCTTTGTTTCGCAATCTGGGCGGTATAGCGCAGCCGGGCCAGCGTGGCGTTATTGATGGTTTCCCCTTCTGGCTGATCGTAAGCGGCAAAGCGTTTTCCTCCGCCTAAGCAGACAATGGCCGTTGCATCACCGGGGATGGTTGTGAGGGCGGGGGGCTCAATCATGCGCAGCAAGCGCTTCTCTATAAGCGGCATTGAAAGAACAGTCAGGCTTAATATGCCGGCCGCAATCAGGCTTCGCCCAAGGCGGGGCTTACGGGGCAGTAAAATTAGGCCGATGGTCATCAGCAATAAAAACAGGCCGGGCGGCAGCAGGCAAGCGGCAATAGCGTTTTTAGCGAGTACGGCAGAATGCATGGGGCTTCCTGAACGGTAAGTAGGGGGGAGGGAATGTTTGGGGGGATTATATAACGGGCTTTTCCGCTGCAAAAAAAACTAAAAATAGCGTGTGCCATGGCTTATTGAGAGAAATGCCGATTGATCATTTAAATGAATGAATTTGAGCTGCCAAATGCACAAAGAGCCGCTATATGAACTGCACCCCAAAAGTTGGACACCCGTCCATATTTTTGGGGTGTTTTTATGTCCAAGTACTCAACGCAATTCAAGCTCTCTGTCGTTCAGCAATATTTAACTGGCGAAGCAGGTATCAAAA
>NZ_PDZG01000054.1 GCF_002735645.1 Iodobacter sp. BJB302 | reverse complement strand
TACATCCATTACTATAACCACGACCGAATCAAACTGAAGTTAAAAGGGCTGAGTCCTGTGCAATACAGAACCCAGCCCTTGAGCGCCTAGCTTTTATACTGTCCAACTAATTGGGGTCAGTTCAATTTAATGGCCTTTTTTTATTTTGCTTACTCAACATTAGTTTTCCTGCGACGATTCACCAACAAGGCGGTTAAACCAAGCCCCATTAAGGCATAAGTTTCCGGCTCTGGCACAGGTGCGGCAACCATCCCTTGGCCCTGAATCCCCATCAGATCATAGCCAAGTGACCAGCCACCATCACTGAGTGACCGCACTTTAACCTGAGCAATCCCATTACTAAAACTACTTAAATTAATAAAGCTGGCTTGAGCCGAATATCCAGAAGAAGTTAAAGGCTCATATGCCATCCCAAGAAATGACCAGCTATCAGTCGAATTTAAGCGCCCATAAATTTCTGCGCTTTCATTTGCGCCATTTGCAACAGAATAAATATTTAAGCCCGTTGTCGCTTTTTGCCCCGTAAATGAATAAATCGCTTCATAGCCACTTTGCACAGCAACCCATTCACCGTATGTTGGGGCACCAGTAGCTAATGCTCCTGAAACATTAATTAAAGTACCAGGAGTACCATTTTGAAACCCCAGAAGATTAGCGTTACTCTGGCTTGCATTTTTATAACTAATAAATTGATCAACATAAGCATCAACAGCATGTGCCGTACTAAATATGCCCACCAGAACCACAATTGCGGCTGCATTTGTTTTTAGATTCATCTTTATTCCTTATATTTTAAAAAATCAGAAACCACTAAGAAGTCACTATCATTTTAAAAATACATGCTGTTAACAGATTAATTACCCATATCCCTTCTATGCATCAACTTGCCTGCGTCGATTAAGCAGCAAGGCAATTAGTCCTAACCCCATTAATGCATATGTTTCTGGCTCTGGCACAGGAGCCGCCAGCATCCCCCGGCCTTGAATCCCCATTAAATCAAAGCCAGGAGACCAGCCAGCTACGTCTGTACCACGGATCATCACCTGGCTGACACCGCTTAATCCCGTACCAGCTAAGCTTAAAAATGACGACACCGGATTATAAGTTGTCCCTAAGGGGGCTCCTTCGGTGACCGAGCCAATTTTCGTCCAAGCATCCGTAATATTCAGTTTTCCCCAAATACTCACATTAGATAAAGCACCTGCATCTACATAATAGATATCCAAGCCATCAGTGGCTTTTTGCCCGTTAAAGCCATATACAGCAGAGTAATCAGTAGGAATAGAAACCCATTGAGATACAGTAGGTACACCAAGAATAATATTTGGATTAACGACTTCAGGAGGGGGCGCAGTCAGCGTACCATTATTACCATATGCAACCGCATTATTTCCTAATGCATCTTTAAAGCTGATAAATTGATCAACATAAGCGTTTACAGCGTGTGCTGAACTAAATAAGCTAAGCAATATTACAATTGCAGCCGTATTTTTTCTGATGTTCATTTTTGTTCCTTGAAGTTTTAAAATAGATGATTAAAAAACGGCTGCATTCAAATATAAAAGCATTAGTTAAATACATCACTTAATAATTAATCAAAAAAACAGACCAATTAAAGCTATGCAATCCGTTTATCTGATGTGTATTTTTACCGTAAACAACTTTCCATATCAATCCACAGAAAATTCAACATTCAGGTGTCTGGTATTCAAAATATATAAAAATAATGAAGGAACATCACCGCATATTGCCTTAGTAATAAAAACACAGGCTGTTGCAGCGTTATTTCCAGCGAAACAAAGCCATGCTTTCACCGATACGGCACAAAAACAGTTTTGAAAAAATATAGAGAAAGGAAATGTTTGGAGTTTGAAAGATTGATTGGTATTAACTAAAAATTGGCCGGTGTGTTCTAGTTCACAAAGAAAGCATTCAATGATCTGTTCACACAAGGCACTGTTACGCGCAGCCTGGCGCTCAGAGCATGCAGAGAAAGCCGGGCTGGTGCCAGGAAAGGTGTAGCAGACGCAAAAAAGCCGGTTTTTCCTGAGCAGAAAAACCGGCTTCTTATTTGATAATGATCTGAATCAGTGATCAGCAGCAGCCAGCTTCCAGGCTAATGCAGATAAAGCAGCAGGACGGTTAGAGCAGCAACTTAGCCGCCCTGCCGCTTCAGGTGCAAGATCCAGATCATAGGGCAGACGGCCCGCAATCAGCCACAGCTTATCGTGTGGCAAGGCATCAATCAGCGCCCGCTGCTCTTTAGATAATGCAGCGTTATACGATACAAAAATAATTTGTTCTGCATGTGCAGCCCTGCTTAAAACCACGTCCAGCTCCGCCGCTGATGGCTGCAAGCCTATCCACTCTTCACTTACTGTAAATGCCAGCTCACGCAAAGGCGTCGCCAGTGAATTACGCGCTTCAGGCGTTTTGCCAAGAGCGACTTCATCAATCTCGGTATGAACGCGCACCTCGGCGCTAATCAACAAAACAGCTTTATTTTTATCGAGCTGCCTTGCCTCGCCGCTGATTGCCGCCTGATGAACGCGCTCTGACAATTGCAATGACTCTGGCGCCAATAACGATGGCACAAGGCTGGCCCAATCCGACATCTGATAGCGTTGTTTTAATGCAAGAATACGCAGCACTGATTCATCAATACGAGCCTCTGAAATCTCACCATCTTTAACAGCCCGCAATACTTCAGCAAAAGCTGCCGCTTGCTTGGCGGGTGTATGTGAAATCAACACAATATCGGCTCCGGCGGTAATCGCTGATACAGCCCCCTTTACCGTCCCTACCCCCTTGCCAATTGCATCCATTTCCAGGCAATCTGTAATCACAACGCCCTGATAATTCAGCTCATTTCTTAATAAACCAGTGAGAACAGCGTGAGAAATCGTTGCTGGCTTAGCCAGATCCGGCTCAATAGCTGGAAAAGCAACATGCGCCGTCATCACTGCATCCAGCCCTGCATCAAAAGCGGCACTAAACGGAGCCAGCTCTACGGCATCGAGACGAGCCCGGTCATGGGCAACCACCGGCATACTGTGATGGGAATCAACGGCAGTATCACCATGCCCCGGAAAATGCTTCCCCGTGGCAGCCATGCCAGCCGACTGTATGCCCCGCAATGCAGCCAGCCCATACTGGCAAACATCGCTGACTGTTTCGCCATAAGCCCGCACACCAATCACCGGATTTTGCGGGTTATTATTAATATCCAGCACCGGCGCAAAATTGATATTTATCCCCAGCGATTTCAGCTCAGCATTACCAACCCTAGTAAGCGCTTCGCAATCTGCTTCGCTCGCTGCATGTTTAAATGCCATGGCAGAAGGCAGCGGTGTCACGCCCGCTTCGATCCGCATCACCATGCCACCTTCCTGATCCGTACCAATCATTAATGGCACAGGGCTATTTTCTAAATTGATTTGTTGTAAGCGCAAATTCAGGGCGGCAAGCTGGCCAGGAGTTTCAACATTTCGCCGGAACAAAATAATGCCTCCAAGCTGATGCTTCCTCAACATCTCTTCAATATGCGAATTGGGCATCAGGCCATCAAACCCTACCATAAACAACTGGGCAACTTTCTGGCTAAGAGTCAGGGAATGTAAGAGTTCAGCAGCGTGCATGGGCAATACTCCAAGGTGATATGGTGGTGTGCAGCCATTATAATGCGATGGGTTTCACCCGCCCTACGCGCTTTGTAATGTTGACAAGATGGGCAAAGTTACCCCGAATAACTGCAAGCCTGTAACACAACACCACTTTGGCTGCTTAAATGATGAATCCAATAATCCGAGCGTTCGTTTTTAGCGCCCTGCATCAGCCAGCCATTTTTTTGATAAGCCTCCATCGCAGCGCGATTCTCCCGCCCAAGCGCAAGCACGGCTGCAACACAACTGGCAGCCTGCAATCGTGTAATGACAAACTGATTGAGCAGCTTAAAATAACCTTTGCCCCGATATTCTGGTGCAAGATAAAACAAATGCACATAGCCCGTTTGCTCAAGGTGAGAATAGGTTTTGAACTCTATTTGCCCAATAATTTGCCCTTCAGAATAAACATGAAAATATCCCCATTGCGGGTCATCAATTCTGGAGAGGATTTTATGATGGTAATCAGCGCCATCCACACCCACAAATTCAGTAAAACTATCCAGGGTATGAAAGCTGCAAAGATAGGCATCTTTTCTGAATTTCAGGCAAAGATCAAAATCACACTGCACATCAATTTTTTTAAACTCCACCCTTATTTCCTTTTTGCATAAAAAAACCGGGCTACAGCCCGGTTTTTTTAATTAGCCCAATGCTTAAGCCAGGCGTTTTAATACTTCTGCCTTACCCAGCAATGCCAGCACCGCATCCACCGAAGGTGTATGTGTGGTGCCGCAGACTTTGGCGCGCAGTGGCATGCCTACCTGGCCCATTTTTACGCCCTGCGATTTGCAGAATTCTTTAATAAATGCCGAGATGCTCGCGGTATCCCATGCTTCAAGTGCTGCAGCTTCGCTGGCAAAGGCGCTCAGGCGGGCCAGATCGTCACTCGTCAGATGCTTGGCTAGAATCTCATCAGAAGGCGTGAGCGGCTGGTAAAAGTATTCTGCTTCGGCAGCCAGCTCAACGATGGTTTGCACGCGCTCTTTAAGCAAAGCGACGACATCCACCAGGGCGGGCCCCTGGCTCAGATCGATCCCTTTTTCATCCAGGAAGCGCTTAGCCAGATCAGCCAGGCGGGCAGTATCCGCAGCTTTGATATGCTGAGCATTCAGCCACAGCAGTTTTTCTTTATCAAAGCGGCTTGGGCTGGCTGATACATCTTTCAGATCAAACCATTCTACAAACTGCGCCATGGTGAAGAGTTCATCATCACCGTGGCCCCAGCCTAAACGCGCCAAGTAGTTGAGCAGGGCTTCCGGCAGATAACCGGCGCGGTCGTAATCCACCACGCTGACGGCATCGCGGCGCTTGGATAATTTCTGGCCCTGATCGTTATGAATCATGGGCAGATGGGCAAATTGCGGTACAGCCGCGCCCAATGCATTGAAGATATGAATCTGGCGCGGTGTGTTATTCACATGATCATCACCACGAATCACCTGGGTGATGCCCATATCCCAGTCATCCACCACCACGCAGAAGTTATAGGTTGGCGTGCCATCCGGGCGGGCGATAATCAGATCGTCCAGCTCGATATTGCCAATCTCGATCCGGCCTTTCACCAGATCATCCCATGCTACGACGCCATCCAGTGGCGTTCTGAAGCGCAGTACGGGCTGCACACCAGCCGGAGGCTCAGGCAGAACCTTGCCTTCCTCGGGTCTCCAGCGGCGATCGTATTTGGCTTTTAAGCCCAAAGCCTCTTGCTCGGCGCGCATGGCATCGAGTTCTTCTTTGGACATAAAACAAGGGTAGGCGTGGCCACTGGCTAAGAGTTGCTTCACGGCTTCGCGGTAGCGATCCATGCGCTGCATTTGGTAAAACGGGCCTTCATCGTAGTCGATGCCCACCCAATGCATGCCATCCATGATGGCTTTCACAGATTCTGGTGTGGAGCGCTCTAAATCGGTGTCTTCGATACGAAGCACAAATGCACCGCCATTTTTGCGAGCATGCGCCCATGAAAACAGCGCGGTGCGTACACCACCAATATGTAATAAGCCCGTAGGACTAGGGGCAAAACGAGTACGTACAGTCATAGAAAAGCTACCGGAAATAGTGCGTGGAAGGCGATATTGTAGCGCGTAAGAGCAAACTGCGCCGCAGGCGCAGCGGATCTCCCCTATCCACCGCAACAAACACCTAGGAATCCGATGCTTCTCATTGCTGCAGCTTGAGCCGCGAAAGCTCCGCATAAATAAGGTCATTGGCGGCAAAAGCCGCTCCCTGCCCTTTTATGCTAAAGCTTGCAGCGCTTCTGATCAAAGCGCCGCGGTACGCACCTGCTTAGCCGCCAGCACGCGGTTATTGATATTCAGCGGCAAATTATTGGGGTTTTGCACCACAATATTCTCGCTTAGCACCGGCATCGTGCTTTGCACCGGGCTCTCGAAACGCACCAAAATATCGTAGTAAGTGCGTAAGCGTTCGACAAAAATCACGGGCTCGCCACCGCGGGCATAGCCGTATTTGGCGGATTTAAAATATTGCGGATTACGCAAAAGTGGCAAAGTGGTTTTTACATCCACCCAGCTATCCGGGTTTTTGCCCAGCTTCACAGCCAATGCGCGGGCATCAAGCAGATGGCCTAATCCTACGTTGTAGGCAGCCAGCGCCAGCCAAGTGCGATCGGGCTCAGTAATATTCTCAGCCAGGCTGTCTTTCATGGTCTGGATATAACGCGCGCCACCCTGAATACTTTGATAGGGGTCGAGGCGGTTCACGCCCAAACGTTCTGCCGTATCGTTGGTGAGCATCATCATGCCACGCACACCCGACATCGAAACCGCTTCCGGATCCCACATCGATTCCTGATAAGACAGCGCAGCAACCAGGCGCCAATCCAAGCCGGTTTTCGTTTCAGCCTCTTTAAACCACTTTTTATAGCGTGGCAAAGTGGCTTTGCGCTTGTCTAAAAACGCCATGGCATCCATTGGGCCAAGACGATTCACATGGCCGTAATATCGGTCAAGCAGACTGCGCAGCTCACCACTTTGGGTCATTTTGCTGAAGAAGCCCTGGAACAAGGTAAACAGCTCGCTGTCTCCTTCAGGAGCAGCCCAAGCCAGCTGCTGCACCGAGCCCATATCGCGCGAAATAGCGATTTTAGGGAAGTAATTCTGCGCAACATCCGCAGCATGCGAATCCACCATAGCGTAAGTGAGCTGGCCATTGGCAACGCGCTCGATCAAGTCTTCGCTATCTCCATCTTCTACCACGTTCCAGCTCAGGCCTGGCTTGCTGGCCTTTAGCTTATCCAGCGCCATGGTGTACTGAGGCAGAGTGCTGATGCTTGCCTCTCCTGCGCTCAGCTCTGCCAGAACACTGGCTGCCGTTTTATTGCTTGGGTAAACCAGCACAGGCTCGATACTTTGGTAGGCCGGGCCAAATGCAAGCCCCTGGCTTTCAAAGCCTTTTTGCACACCAACGGCAAAATGAGCTTCATTTCCCTTTAGCCTGGAAAGTAACTCGGCATAGCTGCTGGTCACGATAAAACGCACTTTCAGCCCATTTGCTACTGCAAAGCGAGTAACGAGGTCGTACTCCAAGCCTGCGTAATTGCCTTCAGCATCGACATAGAGTGTGGTCGGACCGTTTTGTACCAGTACGACGAGTTCTTGTGATTCTGCCCAAGGAAGAACCCGGTTGGAAGATTGTTCCGGCATATCGCCGCAACCCGTTAGAACAACTGTTGCTAGAGCCATGAGCCAATGTTTCATGCGCATCCCGTTTGTTGATACCGGCCGCATTCTGCACTAATTCATCCTAAAATGACAAACACTGCTTTGCCTTAGGTAAAAATTGCGCTAGAATTCGTCTCCTCTTTGGAGAGGTGGCAGAGTGGTTGAATGTACCTGACTCGAAATCAGGCGTACTCGCAAGAGTATCGGGGGTTCGAATCCCCCTCTCTCCTCCAGATTTATCAAAAACGGCAAGCCCTCAGGCTTGCCGTTTTTGCGTTGAAGGAGCGCCAATATAAGGCCAAGCCCCTATCCCACGCTGTGACAAATTACCCTTTCGTCATATCCGGCTCATTCACAATCGCAAATTTTTCCTTCTGGCGCAACTGCTTAAGTGCAGCCAAGAGCAGTGCTTGCGCGGTGTGAGGGGAGAAATGCTGCTCACATAAAGAGGACACTGGCAATAATCCCATTACGCTATTTGTTAACCAAATTGCGTCTGCTTTTTTAATCTCATCCAGCTTCCAGACTCGTTTTTCCACCTTCCAGCCATGCTGCACTGCAGCATCAAAAACGGCCTCACACATCACTCCATGTACCCCGCTTTGATCCAGTTTTGGGGTACTTAAAATGCTGTCGCTTAAAACCAACACATTGCTCATTACGCCTTCGATAATCTGATCATCTCTGTCCAGCATCAGGCCTTCAAAAATCTCCGGATCACTCCATTCCCGCCTCGCTAAAACATTTTCTAAACGATTCAAATGCTTAACCCCTGCCAGAGCAGGCTGCCAGCTTGCACGCGTAGTGCAAACCCGTACTTTTACGCCCTGCTGATAAAAATCATCGGGATATACAGGTAAAGCAGCCATTTGAACAATGCGATTGACCGCCAGCGCCGGTGGCGAGCCATAGCCACGAGCCGTTTCTCCTCTTGTAATGATAATTTTAAGCACGGCGTCAACAGGTGTAAGCTTTCGAAAGTCTTCTAACAGCAAAGACTCAGCGGGGCATATTATTCCTAATGCAGCACAATCTTGCTGTAAGCGTGCGTAATGTCTGGCCCAAAATTCAATCGCCCCGCCGGTGCAACGCATGGTGCGAAACACTCCGTCACCAAATTGAAACGCCCGATCGGCCATACTGATGGCATCCTGGAGCTGGCCATTAAGCAATCTCATTTAAAACTCCATAAAAAAAGGGTGAACAAAACAATTTGCTTTGCCACCCTGTATTAAGCTGATGTACAGGCACTTAAAGCGTGCCCGCCCTGCAAACGGGCTTATCCTTCAACACCAATGGCACGCAATAAACCTCGCGCTTTATGCCTTGTTTCTTGTAATTCACACTCAGGATCTGAATCAATCACAATACCAGCGCCTGCTCTGAAATAAAGCTCGCTTTGTCTTTGTAAGAAAGTACGAATCAGGATGTTGAGATCCATTGATCCATCCAAATTGATATAACCCAGGCTGCCCGTGTAAGCATATCGCGGTCTATCTTCCAGCTCCCTGATAATTTGCATACAGCGAACCTTAGGACAACCTGTAATGGTCCCTCCGGGAAAGAGCGCTCTGAGGATATCTGCTGGCGTTTGCCCAGCGCTTAACTGCCCGCGGACATTGGATTCAATATGATGCACAAAAGCATAGGTTGCCACAGCCATCAGCTCGTCCACCTGCACCGTGCCGGGACGACAAATACGCCCCAGGTCATTACGCTCTAAATCTACCAGCATAATGTGCTCTGCACGCTCTTTAGGTGTGGCTAAGAGCCGCTCTTTAAGCCGGGCATCTTCAGCTGCATCCAACGATCTTGGGTGAGTACCTGCAATGGGCCGGGTTTCAACACAATCGCCTTTTACTTTAACCAGGCGCTCCGGTGAAGAGCTGACCACCGCTCCATAGCTGCCTAAATCAAGCAGGGTAGAAAACGGAGCAGGATTGCGAACCCGCAAGCTGGCAAATAGTTCGGCAGGGCTTAAAGCATGCGCCAAATGCACATCCCAGCCGCGGGATAAATTCACCTGAAAAACATCGCCTTCTCTTATATATATAAGAGCCTGCTCTGCCCCTTGTAAAAAGGCTTCAGGATCATCCTCGCTAATGGACGCAACCTGCGGCAAAGACGGATTAAATTCGGGCACATCAGCAACCCGCCCGGCGAGCATTTCTAACTCTTCCAGTGTTTCGGCTACCAGCCATGCCTGCCCGGATGGACGCTCAAGTAAAACAGCGGCAGGAATGCGTAATAAGGCAGCGACAGGAAAACCGGCCTCAGCACGCTGCGGCACATGCGGCTCAAAGACTGAAAGCAGCTCATAGCCCGCATAAGTAAACCAGCCCCCCGCAAAGGGCGCATCAAGCGGCAGCTCTTCCGGGCGGGGCAGCAAGGCATTCAGGGGCAAGCTGCGCAGATCACTGACGAAAGCATCGCCCTCACCCGCAGCATAAACACGTACTTCCCGTGGCAAGGCAAAGAGAATATCCCACCCCGCATGACCGCCACCTGTTTCAGCAAGGGCAGGAAAACGGGCTGGATCGCTGGCGTGCAGCGCTAATAAGTCAGGAGTTTGGGAAAGAGATAGGCAGAACATAATCAGTATTTTAACAGGGCAAGTGCAGCCTTATACCTTATCACTTAAACAAGCGATAGTGTTGCATTAAATCCCTTGCGTTTCTATATCAGTAAGCCACCGGAGAAATAATGCTTTGTATGTGCGAAGAGAGCATACAACAACGCCTTCGCTGTTTTAGTTCACAAAGCCCATTTCATGCCATGAATGCGATCGCACCTCTCGGGCAAGCTGCTAGAATATAAAAATATCGCTAAAAAAGAAGGCAACATGCGCATATCCGCCTTACTTCTCAGCCTAATGATCAGCTGCACCGCCTGTGCCGAACCAGTGACTGTTTCCTCGCTGGATTTAGACCGTTACTTAGGGCGCTGGTACGAAATCGCCAGTTTCCCCATGTATTTTCAACGTATGTGCATTGCGGATACCACCGCGGAATACACGAAACAGGGGGACGATAAAATTGCTGTGCTCAATCGCTGCCGCAAACAAGATGGCAGCTTTGCAGAGGCAAGCGGGCACGCAAGCGTGGTACCCCACAGCGGCAATGCAAAATTAAAAGTCAGCTTCTTCTGGCCATTCTCTGCGGATTACTGGGTCTTTGGCCTGGGCGATGATTACCAGTGGGCACTGGTAGGCAACCCAAATCACAAATATCTGTGGCTGCTTTCGCGCACCCAGACCATCAGCAGGCAGGATTTAAAGGCCGCACTGGATATTGCCAAAGAGCAGGGCTTTGATATCAGCCAGCTGAATTACACATTACAGCGCGAGGATTAGCCCCCCAGCCTAGCCGGGGCATATTCTGCAATACGGTCTGTTTGCTGATTACTACAACTTTGCCAAAATCCTGAATGGCTTGCTGTCTTACCTGCCTTTTTCTTGTAAAAACACTATTTATATATACTGCAATTTACAGACGCAAAAAAGGCTGCAGGAGCAGCCTTTTTTTATTACGTCTTTCCGCGTTAAATTTTGCGGAAAACCAGCGTACCGTTGGTGCCGCCAAAGCCAAAAGAGTTAGAGATTGCAACGCCAATCTTCATATCTCTTGCGGTATTGGCCACATAATCCAGATCACAACCACCCGCAATATCTTGTTCGAAGATATTGATAGTAGGCGGAGATACCTGATGATGCAGAGCCAGGATGGAGTAAATCGCTTCCACACCACCCGCGCCGCCCAATAAATGGCCCGTCATGGATTTAGTAGAATTCACCACCAGCTTTTTAGCATGATCACCAAAGGCAATTTTCAGCGCATTGGTTTCATTTGCATCACCCACAGGCGTTGATGTGCCATGAGCGTTCACGTAATCCACTTCATCCGGATTAATGCCAGCATCACGCAAGGCGTTGGTGACGCCACGCGCCGGGCCTTCTGCCGTTGGTGAAGTGATATGGTAAGCATCCGAGCTCATACCAAAACCAATCAGCTCTGCGTAAATGGTTGCGCCGCGTTTTTTAGCATGCTCGTACTCTTCCAGTACCAGCACACCCGCGCCTTCACCCATAACAAAGCCATCGCGCCCCGTATCCCAAGGGCGGGATGCCGTAGCCGGATCGTCATTGCGAGTAGACAGCGCTTTCATGGCGGCAAAGCCGCCCATGCCCAGGCGGGAAATCGCGCCTTCTGCACCGCCAGCAACCATCACATCTGCATCACCGTACTGAATAATACGGGCCGCATCGCCAATGCTATGCGCACCGGTAGTACATGCAGAAACGATGCCGTAACTTGGTCCCTGATAGCCTTTCAAAATGGTTACATGACCTGCAACCAAATTAATCAGGCAACCCGGAATAAAGAACGGGCCAATTTTGCGCGGGCCGCTTTCAAGCATCGCCGCGCTGGTCTGCTCGATAGACCAAAGGCCACCGATACCAGAACCAATATTTACGCCAACGCGTGTTTTATCTAAATCCGCAATATCATCGAGGCCTGCATCTTTAATCGCTTGCAGGGCTGCGGCGATACCGTAATGGATAAACACATCCATACGGCGTGCGTCTTTTGCCGAGATGTACTCGGTAATATCGAAACCTTTGACTTCACCAGCAATGGTGCAGGCCAGGTCGCTGGCGTCGAAACGGGTAATTTGGGTGATGCCAGACTGACCAGCGAGCAAATTTGCCCAACCGGTAGCCACATCATTGCCAACCGGCGAGACATGTCCCAAGCCGGTGACAACTACTCTGCGTTTAGACACGGGGCAGTCTCCGTGAGATGGCCCTATAAAGGACCAGATGGAACAAGACCTCCACAATAAACGCTTACACGCTTATCGCAGAGGCCTCGAGAAAAACTAATTACTTGTTCAGATGAGTATTGACGAAGTCAATAGCTTGCTGAACGGTAGTAATCTTTTCGGCTTCTTCGTCAGGAATTTCGCACTCGAATTCTTCTTCCAGTGCCATGACGAGTTCAACGGTATCGAGAGAATCGGCACCGAGGTCGTTTACAAACGATGAGTCAATCTTAACGTCTGTTTCCGGCACGCCAAGTTGCTCGGCAACGATCTTCTTAACACGCTGTTCGATGTTTTCCATGAATTTATGTCCCAAGCCTTGTCTTAATTACTAAAAAAAACGTCGGCATTCTACCAAAAAAACAGTCACAGCAAACGTTTGTCGAGTGACTTCGGTCAAATGCACAACCAAAAAACCACGCTGAGCGGCAAATTAAATCTGCTAACAGCGTAGATACCGCCTTAATTCATATACATTCCGCCGTTTACATGCAGGGTATTGCCTGTAATGTAAGCAGCTTTATCTGACGCCAAAAAACTCACCGCATCTGCAATATCCTGCGGATTACCTAAGCGTCCTAAGGCAATTTGTTCGACTAGTTTAGCCTTTTGTTCATCAGGCAGCGACTTTGTCATGTCGGTATCGATAAAACCGGGAGCCACGGCATTCACAGTCACCCCTCTGGAGCCAATCTCACGCGCCAGCGATTTGGTAAAACCAAACAAAGCCGCTTTTGCCGAGCAGTAGTTAGCTTGCCCAGGATTACCTGTAGCTCCCACCACCGAGGCAATATTAATAATCCGGCCCCAGCGCGCTTTCATCATGCCGCGCATGACGGCCTTGGAGAGCTTATACACCGGACGCAGATTGGTTGCCATCACCTCGTCCCATTCTTCGTCCTTCATGCGCATCAGGAGATTATCACGGGTAATCCCTGCATTATTCACAAGAATGGTCACTGGGCCAAATTGTTGGGTAATTGAGTCAATAATCGCATCACAAGCACCCTCTTCGGTTACTTGCAAGCGTAAGCCACAGCCCGCGTTACCTGCTTCTTTTAAGTAAGCCGTAATCGCTTCTGCGCCCGCGTCTGAGGTTGCGGTACCAATCACCAGCGCCCCTGCACGAGCAAGCTCAAGTGCAATCGACTGACCAATACCCCGGGATGCCCCCGTTACCAGTGCTACTTTACCTTCAAAACTCATGCAAAATCTCCAGATTATTCAAGCAGCCAGCCATGGGCTTACAGCATTGCTTTTAATGTTTGCAGTGCTGCAGCGTCAACCAGCGCCACTTGCTGCGCTTCAGTTGCAATTCGCTTATTCAAGCCTGCCAGTACTTTACCCGGACCACATTCTGCAATCACGGTGATTCCGTCATTTGCCATCTTAGTGATGGTTTCCACCCAGCGTACTGGCTCATAAAGCTGGCGAACCAATGCATCTTTAATTTGTGCTGCATCGCTATATGCGGCCACATCTGCATTATGCAAGACAGGAATCACAGGCGTATTGATGACGATTGTATCTAACTTTTGTTGCAACTTTTCTGCAGCAGGACGCATTAAAGCGCAATGCGATGGTACAGACACTGGTAATAACATCGCCCGCTTAGCACCACGCGCTTTACAAGCCTCGCAAGCGCGCTCAACTGCAGCCTTACTGCCCGCAATCACAACCTGGCCTGGTGAATTAAAATTCACCGCAGCAACAACCTCGCCCTGCGCAGCTTCTTCACAAGCCGCAATAATCTGATCATCAGCAAGACCCAAAATAGCCGCCATTGCGCCTGTACCTGCGGGCACAGCATCCTGCATCGCCGTTGCACGCAAACGGACTAATTGCAGCGCATCGCCAAAAGACAATGCCTCTGCCGCCACAAGCGCGGTGTATTCGCCAAGGCTGTGTCCTGCCAGGACTTCTGGCTGTGCGCCCCCCTGTGCCTGCCATGCGCGCCATGCGGCCACGCCTGCAGTCAGCATCAGAGGCTGAGTATTGACGGTTGCATTTAACAGCTCTGCAGGGCCATCAGCGACCATTTGCCATAAGTCTTCACCCAGAATCGCCGAAGCTTCGTCAAACGTTGCTTTTACTACCGCCAAATCAGCCCAGCCATTCATCATGCCGATTGATTGAGAGCCTTGGCCCGGAAATACAAATGCTAATGCCATTTTTTTCTCCTCTCACGCCGCTAAAGCACATGGCTTCAGCAAAATTCAAACAGTTATTTTAATGCCGGATAGTCAAACGGCGCATTGCTGCGCCGTTAACATTAAAACTGAGCGATGACCGCGCCCCAGGCAAAACCACCACCAATCCCTTCCATTAAAATTTTCTGGCCCGGTTTAATCCGGCCATCACGCACTGCTACGTCCAGCGCTAAAGGAATGGATGCAGCAGAAGTATTACCATGCTCAGCCACAGTCACCACCACTTTATCCATACTTAAACCAAGATGCTTTGCGGTGGATTCAATAATACGAATATTGGCCTGATGCGGAACCAGCCAATCAATTTCAGATTGAGCAAGCCCGGCCGCCTCAAGCGTTTCTACAGCCACATCAGCAAGTGCTCTGACTGCAAACTTAAACACGGCATTACCTTCCATGTACAGCCATGGGCTGCCTGTCAGGCTACCGTATTTCACCTTTGCATCTGCTTTCAGAATATGGCGGTAACGACCATCTGCACGCAAATTAGTGGCCAGAATACCGGTTTCAGCGGAAGGTTTCAGAACAACAGCACCCGCACCATCACCAAATAAGATGCAAGTGCCGCGGTCTTCCCAGTTAATCAAGTGAGAAACCGTCTCTGCCCCCACCACAACGGCGCATTTTGCTGCACCCGTTTTCACAAATTTTTCAGCCGTACTCAGCGCGTAAATAAATCCTGCACACACCGCCTGCACATCAAATGCCGGGAAACCATGCAAACCTAATTTGTCCTGCACGATACAAGCTGTTGACGGAAAAATCTGATCACCCGTTGTTGTGGCCACAATCAGTAAATCAATTTCTTCTTTGCTTACACCCGCAGCGGCAATGGCCGCCTCAACGGCTTTGAGCGCCAAATCAGATGTCAGCTCACCTTCAGCTGCAATATGACGCTCACGGATACCCGTACGTGAAACAATCCATTCATCACTGGTGTCAACGCGCGCGGCGATTTCCTGATTTGAAAGAATACGAGACGGTAAATATGAACCAGTGCCAACAATGCGAGCGTACATGCCAAACCCCTTATTCGACGGCAGTCTCTTGAGCTGCCAATTCTGCGAGCTGATCCTGAACTTGTTCAGTGATGCGCTGAATCACGCCTGAGCGTGCCTCATCCATCGCCTGCCGCAAAGCCCAGTAAAAAGCCACTTTGTCTGCACTACCATGGCTCTTCACCACGATGCCTTTCAAGCCCAGCAAGGACGCACCGTTATAACGGCGCGGGTCAACTCTGCCTTTAAAGCGCGCCAATACCGGCCACGCAAGGAGTGCGATAATGCGCGTCCACCAGCTGCGGGTAAACTCTTGTTTTAAGAAATCGGCCAGCATTTTTGCTAGGCCTTCCGAGGCTTTTAAAGCCACATTTCCGGTAAAGCCATCGCAGGTAACCACATCGACCGAACCGCGGTAGATGTCATTTCCCTCAACATTGCCCTGAAAATTAAGCCGGGATGCCTTCAGTAATTCTGAGGCCTCTTTAACCGTCTCATTTCCTTTCTGGTCTTCAGAACCAATATTGAGTAAGCCAACGGTTGGGTTTTCAATATGGCGGGTTGCCGCCACCAGCGAAGAACCCATAATGGCAAACTGCAAAATATTATGCGGTGTACATACAGCATTGGCCCCAAGATCCAGTACGCAAGTCTCATTGCGGCTGGATGGCATCATTTTTGCAATCGCGGGGCGATCAATTCCCGGAATGGTTTTAAGTACAAAGCGTGCAGTGGCCATCAGCGCGCCCGTATTGCCTGCAGAAACGCAAGCATTAGCTTCGCCGGATTTAACCAGATTAATCGCCACACGCATCGAAGAATCTTTTTTATTCTTCATCGCCGACTGAGGCGATTCATCCATGGTCACCACTTCACTTGCGGCATGAACACGCAAGCGAGGGCCTACCGTGGCATGGCAAGCTTTTAATTCAACCGCAAGAACATCGGGCAAACCAACCAGCACGACATTGACATGAGGAAATTCTTTTAGGAAGCGAAGCACTGCAGGCACGGTAACGTGCGTGCCGTGATCGCCGCCCATTGCATCAACGGCAACGGTGATATCCATCGGGGGCAACAAGTCCTGTAAGGAGCCAGAGAGTATTTATCAGCCACTCAATACGCGGCCGGAAAAACGCTGCAATCAGAGCTCCAAAAAAGGCACAGACTGGGGAATCCAGAACGGCGAACGGCGCAAGGGTTGCCCGCTTGCGCCGCATATTACAACCCTGAGGTTGTAAAAGGGATTACTCGCCCTTAGCTTTGATAACGCGACGACCGCGGTAAAAGCCATTTGGGGAGATGTGGTGACGCAAATGTGCTTCACCAGTCGTAGCTTCAACTGCCAGCGCCGGAGCGGTAAGGAAGTCGTGTGCACGACGCATGCCACGCTTGGACGGGGACTTTTTATTCTGTTGAACAGCCATGATTGTAGCTCCTTGAAAACCAGTTTAATTGACAGTTTATTCCGCTTCCCTGGTTTTCAACTGAGCCAGGACAGCAAACGGATTCGGTTTTGAATCTTTTAAAACAATGCGATCTGCGCCACAGTCTTCGTGTCGGGACGCGAAGGGCAGGGCAAGCAGAATTTCATCTTCTATCAACGCCATAACGTCAAGCTCGGGATCGATAACGATACCTTCGAGATCTTCGTCAGCGTTTTCTGCCTCATCAAGATGGGCCTCGTCCGGAAACTGTACGAGAGTGCTACCCACATTAACAAAAAAGGGCATGGGCTTTAAGCAACGCTGGCAAACGAGTTGAACTTCGCCTTCCACATCAACAAATAACCACGGCCGCTCTAACTTATCAATGCCGCCAGACAACTTCCAGACCATGCTGCCCTCAGTACTAGCAAGCAGATCGTGTAAGCGGCCTAACTCAGACAGCGGCGTCAATCCTTCAATCTTTTCGCCTTCAAGCGCGAATTGACCGCTGTGAATAACAGTCATAAGGAACCAGAACGAATACAAGAAACCGCGCATGATACAATCTCTTAACTAACCCTGTCAAAGTCATTTACGTAAGAGTCTAACAAATCCATGCACTTACCTCGTTTAGTCCTCGCTTCTACCTCGCCCTATCGCAAAGAATTACTGGAGCGGCTTGGCATTCCTTTTGTAACTGCAGCGCCCGATCTGGACGAAAGCGCCCTGCCCGGCGAAACAGCAGGCGACACCAGCCTGCGCCTTGCCATCGCCAAAGCCCGCGTGCTTGCTGATCAATACCCAGACAGCCTGATTATTGGCTCGGATCAGGTTGCGCTTTTAAATGGCGAACAACTGGGAAAACCCGGCACGCACGATCGCGCCGTTCATCAGTTAAGTAAAATGCGCGGCCATACACTGGCGTTTCATACCGCGCTTTGCCTGTACAACACGGCCACGGGCAAAGAGCAGCATTGTGTAGATATTACCCGTGTAACGATGCGTGATTACACAGACGCCGAGATCGAATCCTACCTGCAGCGCGAAAAACCCTATAACTGTGCAGGCAGCGCCAAAACCGAAGGCTTGGGCATTGTGATGATTGCCGCCATCGAGGGTAAAGACCCTGCCGCCATTATTGGCCTGCCGCTGATTGAATTAATTACCATGTTAAAAAATGAAGGATTTCCACTGCTATGAGCGGCACCCTGTATTTGATTCCTGTCCCACTCGGTACAGACACACTGGCCAGCGTGATTCCAGCGGACGTACTCGCCACGGCGCAGCGTTTAACACACTTTATTGTTGAAGCCCCTAAAACCGCACGGGCCTTCTTAAAAGAATTTGGCACGCCGCACGAGCTACGCAGCCTGTGGATGGAAGAGCTGAATGAACACACCAAGGAAGATGCGCTCAGTGCACTGCTCAAGCCGCTACTGGATGGTCATGATGTAGGCTTGATGAGCGAAGCGGGCTGCCCCGGTGTGGCCGACCCCGGTGCCAACCTGATCCGCTTAGCCCACCGTAAAGGCATTAAAGTCGCGCCGCTGGTTGGCCCGTCATCGATCTTGCTCGCCTTGATGGGAGCAGGCGCGAATGGCCAGAAGTTTCGCTTTAACGGCTATATTCCCTCGCAAGACCCTGCGCGCCTTGAAGCGATTCGCTCGTTAGAAAACGATTCCTATCGTAATAAACAAGCCGAGCTAATGATTGAAACGCCTTACCGCAACGGCGCTTTATTTGATGCACTTTTAGTAGGCTTAAAAGGCAGCACCCAGCTCACCGTAGCTTGTGATCTAACCACGTCTAATGAGTTGATGCTGAGCAAGACGGTAGCAGACTGGAAGAGCGGTCCTAAGCCGGATCTGCACAAACGCCCGACGGTGTTTGTGATTTACGCGGCTTAAACGGCTTACATCCAAACCCACGTCTTGAAACACGGAGGAAAAGGAAAACACAGAGGGTCACGGAGAAAAAAAAGAAGGATAAGAGCCATTTAATTGCCTTTTATGCAGCCTTAAAGTTTTCTCCGTGAAACTCCGTGTCCTCTGTGCTCTCCGTGTTTCAAGATGTGGGTTTAAAGATTTCCCTCTCCAAGCTTCTGCAATTTATGCCCCTGCTTTTTGAATTCTTTCTGAATCAACTTAAATACATCGAGTTCAAACTGACGTGGCTTGGCCATTAAGGTGGCTAACTCGTCGATATGATTGATCGCCCCCAGATAGCACCATTGATCGAACACTTGCAGCACGGGAGCCCATTCTGGGCCTTCTGCCAGCGCAACGGCGCCCTTGTAGGGCCACACGGGAAAGCGATATCGCTCCATCGCGGCAGAAAAACGCGCGTTGTGGGTGATATCGCGGCCTACACAGGCGCCCCGGCAACGACTTTCTAAAAACGCCGAGCAAGGTGCAAGCGATTTAGGCTTGGGCTCTAGACCCAAAATTTGCCGACACAGCCCGTGACCATCAATCATTTTATTCAGCACATTGGCAGCTTCACGGCGCGAGCGGAAGGGGCCAAATACTGGTTCCGCACCCACTTCGGCCCACGGCGTCCAATAGGGCTGTAGTACGTCGTCTTTAGAAACCAAACGCCACGCACCTAGTTCTTTAATCCGTCGCTGTGGCGGGTTGTAGCTTGGCTCTAATTGGGAAACAAGGCTGGTTTCCAGCAATAGCGCTCCTAATTCACCTGCTGTTTCATGCCAAGCGAGGCGTTGCGTCCGCTTAGCCAGCTGCACTTCCTTAGGATTGCCATCGCTAAAGTGAGCCAGCACCCGTTTACGAATATTGTGATTTTTGCCGATATAAAGCGCCACATCGTCCGAGCCGTAAAAAATATATACGCCGGAAGACTCAGGCAGTTCGTCGATTTGGACAGGATCGAGCGCGGGTGGCAAGGCAGGCTGGCGCAATAATTCGGCAATCGCTTGATGCAGCACCTCAAAGCCATGATCTTTCAGCGCCACATCCAAAAACTGCTGCAAAAGCTCGGCATCGGTGAGCGCACGGTGACGACCACCAGAGAAAGTCAGCCCATAGCGTGCGATCAAAGCATCCAAGCTGTGCTTATGTTCAGCAGGGTAAAGTTTGCGCGACAGCTTAACGGTGCACAGCACCTGCGCCTGCAAACGCATATCGAGACGTTTAAATTCTTGTTTTAAAAAGCCGTAATCAAACCGCGCGTTATGGGCTACAAACACCCTTCCCTGTAGAAGATCTAAAACTTCAGGTGCAATCTCAGCAAACAGCGGCGCATCTGCCACCATCTCATTGCTGATGCCGGTTAATTCTTGAATAAACGCGGGGATTTCTTGCTCAGGATTAACCAAGCTGGACCAGCTACGGCTGCCCTGCTCATCAATCTGCACAATGCCCACTTCGGTGATGCGATCCCGCTGAGGATTTGCCCCCGTGGTTTCCAGATCAACCAGCACAAGGGGAAAAGAGAAATAGGGATTGTTCATTAACGGGGCGTTCCAGACAAGCAAGTCAGCTTGGTATTTAAATGTGCCAAACTTTAAACACAGAGAAAATGAGAGCACAGAGGTCACAGAGAAAATCAAAAAATCATATTTCTCTGTGAAACTCGGTGCTCTTCGTGTTCTCTGTGGTTCAGGATTTAGCAGTACTAACTTAGGGCTTCACAAATCTAAAGCACTGATGGATTTTGCGGTTGCGGAAGTCTTCTGGGACAGATTGCGCCGAAATATCGGTGCACAGTGGCTTAAGCCAATCATCCAAAACAAAGGTGCGTAGATTATTAGAAAAATACAGCACGCCACCGGGCTTTAAGAGGCCTAAAACGCTTTCTAAGATCCACGAGTGATCTCGCTGAATATCCAAAATACCATTCATCTTTTTGGAGTTAGAGAACGAAGGTGGGTCTAAGACGATTAAATCGTAACGAGTTGACTCGCCCAAAGCTTCGGACAAAAACTCAAACACATCGGCACGCACACGCTGATGGCGGGATGGATCCATACCGTTTAAGGCAAAATTGCGCTCAGCCCATTCTAAATAAGTATTCGACATATCCACGGTAGTGGTATGTGTGGCCCCACCGGCGGCAGCGTAAACACTAAAGGAGCCGGTATAGCTGAACAGATTCAGGAAGCGTTTGCCTTTGGCTTCTTCCATCACCCGTTTGCGGGTATTGCGGTGATCCAGAAATAAGCCGGTATCCAGATAAGCACCTAAATTCACCCAGAATTGATTACCGCCTTCCTGCACCACAAAGTCTTCAGACAGCTCGCCTTCCAGCTTTTCATACTGCTGCAGGCCTTTTTGGCGCTGGCGCAATTTCAGCACCACGGCAGATTCATCAATATCCAGCACTTCGGCGCAGGCATTGCGAATCGCTTCCAGCCAGGCGGCATGGTCTTCATCGCTTTCCATCCAGCCGGTTGCCACTTCCTGCAAGTGCACACGGCCTTCATAGAAATCAACGATCACAGGGAATTCGGGTACATCTCTATCGTATACACGGTAGCAAGTAATGCCCTGCCGGCGGGCCCATTTGCCCCAATGTTTAACGTTTTTGGCAAAGCGGTTACGAAAGCTAGCGATATCAGCCATTTTTATAAAATCTTGAGCACATAAAAGCAGAAGTGTAACAGGCAGAGCAAAAACCAGCCTGCACTAATCGACTACCGCTCCGATATCAGGCCACGCCGCGCTTAAAATACCAGCCATACTGCAGCCTCAGGCTTAAGGCTGAGCCTGATTTGCCCGCAGCGCCAGAAAGCGGTTAAACACCGGCTCGGGTACATATTGCCGCACTACGCCCTGCCAGCCAGCAGGCCCGACAAGCCCCTTCACCATGGTAGAGCTGACCTCTGCGATTTCACGCGGTGGCATCAGAAACACAGTATCAATATGCGGGGCAAGATCAGCGTTTACATAACGCATTTTGCGCTCGAATTCGTAATCGGCAGCTTCACGGATGCCGCGCAGAATAAAATTAGCCCCTTGCTCGCGGGCATAATTCACCAGAAATGAATTTTCAAAAGACTCCACCCGCAAGGAGGGCAAATGTGCGGTGGTTTCTCTGAGCATGGCCAAACGCTCTGCCAGGCTAAAGGTATATGTTTTGTCCGGATTATCACCAATCGCAACAATCATTTCATCGAACATACCTACGCCATGCTCGATCATCCACAGATGGCCATTTGTCACCGGATCAAAACTACCTGCATATACCCCTTTACGCATGGGGATCACTTCCTATTTAAAAGATTGTGCTCAGTACCGCCAGCAAGCCCATATTTGGGACAAAAAAAACGGCGCGCCCTGACTGCCCGCCGGGCCGCCAGAGTATCACGCCGTTTGACTTACATCTGCGCGTTGCGCCTTAACAAGTGGTGTTAAGCCTGCGGAGTGTCGATTTTTACAATTTGCAGGGTGTTTGCACCCAGACCGGCTTGCGAACCCCAAGTCATTGCGAAGCAATCACCAGCAACAACACGATCATCACGCACCAGGGCCATTTTTACATGGGCAATTTGCGCATCACGCTCATTACCTACGGATTCTGGCATAAGCATGGGCTGAACATGGCGATATAAAGCAAGTTTACGGTAAGTTGCCAGGTTTTGTGTAACGGCCATAATAGGAACGGCGCTGATATAGCGTGACAGCCACAGTACCGAAGTACCTGAATCAGTCAGAGCCACAATCGCCTTCATAGGCAAATGGCTGGCAGCATACACCGCCGCCATGGAAATACCCTGATCGATACGCTCAACCACTGCATCGCTGATAAAATCATTATCGCTTTGCATATCTGCGTGTTTTTCTACTTCCTGGCAAACACGCAACATGGCTTCTACAGATTCTACAGGGTACTTACCCGCAGCTGATTCAGCCGACAACATCACCGCATCTGTACCATCAAGCACCGCATTAGCCACATCAGACACTTCAGCGCGTGTAGGCACTGGGCTGCTGATCATGGATTCCATCATTTGCGTCGCCGTAATCGACAATTTACGCATCTGACGCGCCATTTTAATCATGCGCTTTTGCAAAGCAGGTACTGCCGCATCGCCCACTTCAACGGCCAGATCACCACGCGCCACCATAATACCGTCGGACGCTTCCAGGATTTCTACCAGATTGGTGATGGCTTCGGTGCGCTCAATTTTGGCGATCAAGCCTGCATGGCTGCCTTCTGCCAGCAAAAGAGTGCGCGCCAGGTGCATATCGCTGCCACTCTTAGGGAAGGAAACAGCCACATAATCAGCGTGCAATGCAGCCGCTGTTTTGATATCGGCCATGTCTTTTTCGGTCAGCGCCGGTGCTGTTAAGCCGCCGCCCTGGCGATTGATACCCTTATTATTAGATAAGGTACCGCCTACAAGCACTTTAGTTAAAACTTTAACGCCCGTTACCGAAATGACTTCCAGCTTAATTTTGCCGTCATCCAGCAATAAAATATCGCCCGGCACCACATCATTTGGCAATTCTTTGTAATCCAGGCCCACATAATCCTGATTACCCAGCTCACATGCCGCATCCAGAATAAACTCAGTGCCTTTTACCAGCTCAATTTTGCCGTTTTCAAACTTACCAACGCGAATCTTGGGGCCTTGCAAATCAGCCAGAACCGCAACAGATTGCCCGAGGCGCTCTGCAATAGAACGCACTAAATTAGCGCGATCGGTATGGTCTTGTGCGGTGCCATGGGAGAAGTTCAGCCTAACCATATTCACCCCGGCCTGAATCAGCTGTTCCAGGACCTTAGGGTCGTTGGAAGCGGGGCCGAGGGTTGCAACAATCTTTGTGCCTCTGATCATTAGGTCTTACTCCTGAATAAGGTGGAATCTTCAAATCAAAAATATCTTGGATAATTTTCTTTCTGATTTCTTGATTTTGTTCGCGATCATACCTACAAAATGCTTACTTTGTGCAAGCATACATTTTCGTCTTAGCCTATTGCGATTATCCCATCCGCATGAATAAGTTCCGACTCCGCCGGCGGAATGCCAGAAGTGAAGATATTTCATCGCTAAAAAGTACGGATCTCTTGCTCAAATTATCTGCATTCAAGACTTGGGGCAGTATCAATCTGCCAGGCAAATCACACGCACAGATCATCCTGTTGCATGTGGCAAGCAGAATACGCCTTCCGAATAAGAATTCTTAGATGTAAATCAGTAAGTGTTTAGTCAAACGAAGTCACGCAGCAAAATTGCAAATCCTAGATGCTCAGAGCGTTGAGCAAGTACAAGGTTCCCCTTAGCAAATGCTCACTTTACCCGCTCTGTGAGTGGCCGTTTTTTCTGCAGGCCACCGGCCCTGCCGGGCACAACTTACTTCCCAATCCTTGCCATCAGCTCGGCATTTTTAGCTTTACGCTCTTCCTTTGTCATGGCGGGTTTGGGCTTATCCCCTGCCAGGCGGCCGCTGATGATCACATCTTCGGGTGGTAATTCTTTTAAAAAGCGGCTTGGCTCGGTAATTTGCCATTCACCAGCGCGGCGGCGCTTGCCGCAATAACTGATGGTGAGCGTGCGCTGGGCGCGGGTAATGCCCACATACATCAGCCGCCGCTCTTCTTCCACCATATTGCTTTCAATTGAATTCTGATGCGGCAGGATGTTTTCTTCACAGCCGATCAAAAACACATGCGGATATTCCAGCCCTTTGGATGCATGCAGTGTAGATAACTTCACCGCATCGACTTCTTCTTCATCACGCCCTTCCAGCATGGTGATCAGCGCGATGGTTTGCACGATATCAATCAGGCTTTTGTCGTCTTCCTCGCCTTTTTTGGTAATCCAGGCCACTAAATCCTGTACGTTTTTCCACTTGCTTTCGGCCGGGCGTGGCTCGTCGTTTTCATAAAGCCATGTTTCAAAATCAATCCCCAGCAGCAGCTCATTTAATAAAGGCCCGGCTGGCTCTTTAATTGCACGGTCTTGCATGCGATTGATAAAATCGCAAAACAGGCGCAAAGGCTCGTACTGTGCGGCTTGTACCTGATGAATAAAGCCTTCTTCATATACTGCAGTAAAGAAAGACACATTGCGGGTGGCCGCATAGCTGCCCAGTTTTTCCAGCGTAACATTGCCCACGCCACGCTTAGGCGTCGTCACAGAGCGAATAAACGCCGGATCATCGTCCTGATTGGCGATCAGTCGTAAATAGGCCAGCACGTCTTTAATCTCGGCCTTATCGTAAAACGATTGCCCGCCCGAAATCACATAGGGAATACGGCGCCCCCACATCTGCTGTTCGATAATCCGGGCCTGATGATTGCCCCGGTACAAAATGGCATAGTTGGAATACTTACCATTGCTTAAAAAGCGGCTCGATTCCAGATGATCCAGTACCATCGCCGCTTCTTCTTCCTCCGTTTTGGTTTCGATCACCATAATCGGATCGCCCACCCCAAGATCAGACCAGAGCTTTTTCTCAAACAGCTTAGGATTATTGCCGATCACCGCATTGGCACAGCGCAAAATACGCGCCATAGAGCGATAATTTTGCTCCAGCTTAATCACTTGCAGTTTGGGAAAATCCTCTTGCAATAGGCGCAAATTATCCACATTTGCACCACGCCAGGCATAGATAGACTGGTCGTCATCCCCAACCGCTGTAAACAAACCTGTTACGCCAGCCAGCAACTTAACCAGTTGATACTGGGTGGTATTGGTATCCTGATATTCATCCACCAGCAAATAGCGCAGACGGTTTTGCCATTTTTCCAAAACTTCGGGATTCGCCTCGAATAAATCGACAGGCAGGCGAATCAGATCATCAAAATCCAGTGCCTGATAAGCAAACAAGGTGTCCTGGTAGGAGGTATACAACCTGGCCAGCTGTAATTCGCCCTCTGATTGCGCCATATTCAGCGCTTTTTCTGGCGAGATGCGATCGTTCTTCAGCATGGAAATCTGGCTCATGCTGGTTCGAATCAGCTGCTTATCGGTGGTGACAAGTTGCTCGCTGATAATCTTGGCAGCGTCTGCCGAATCCAGAATAGAAAACTGCGGTTTATAGCCCAGATGCCGCGCTTCTTCCCTCAGCATTTTCAGCCCCAGGGAGTGAAAGGTAGAAACCGTCAGCCCCTTGAGCATTTCCTTAGGCAGCAGCGCCCCCACACGCTCCTGCATCTCGCGCGCGGCCTTATTAGTAAAGGTAATCGCCGCGATGTTTTTGGCGTTCATGCCCGCCTTCTCAATTAAATACGCAATCTTCTGCGTAATCACCCGCGTCTTGCCCGAGCCAGCGCCCGCCAAGACGAGGCAAGGCCCGCCCAGATAAACGACAGCCTCGCGTTGGGGAGTATTTAAGAGATGCAGCATGAGAAACCCTGGTAGTGAAACAGCGGCCGAAGTTTAACATGGGCAGGCCTGCCGCTGATCGGAGGGGCGAAACTGCCGGCTTAAAACAACTTCACCAAAGCCTCACAAACCTGCGCCAGATACCTGGCATCAACATCATCAAACGTCGCCAGTTCTGCCGAATCCACATCCAATACCGCCAGCACCACGCCATCGCTATTAATCAGCGGCAAGACGATTTCTGAGCGTGCTAAAGATGAGCAGGCGATATGCCCGGCAAAGGCATCTACATCAGGCACCACCAGCGTTTGCGCCTGAGCCCATGCACTACCGCAAACACCGCGCCCTTTTGGAATACGGGTGCAGGCAATCGGCCCCTGGAATGGCCCGAGCACCAGCTCATCCTGCTTCACAATATAAAAACCCGTCCACAGCCAGCCAAAGGTGTGATGCATGGCAGCGCAAACATTGGCCATGGCGGCAATCAAATCGCTCTCGCCCTCAATTAAAGCCAAAGCTTGTGGAATCAGGTTTTGATACAGCTCTTCTTTGCTATTACCTTGAATCAGTAAATTTTCTGCCATTTGTATTCCAATTAATATTGATGATTAGTTGGGCGGGTGAAACCCGCCATTTTTCACGGACTTATACCTTAATTCGGCGGGTTTCACCGCATATCAGCTAACCAATTAAGTTTTCATTAGCCAACAGCGAAAAAACATAGTGACCACTCTCTCTGCACAGGGCTTTTTGAGTCCCCTTGAAACACGCCGAAGCGAGGAACAAGCGGGCGGGGTTTCGGTGAGGACTGTCTGAGCGAGCCTGCGAGCGAGTTCCGCAGCCGCCGCTCGATTGTCCGCAGATGAGGGGCCTTCGTGTTTCGTGGGGCGGCCTTCTTTGGCTTCGTTTCTTGGCCGTTCAAGAAAGGAAGGCCCCCGCGGTGGCTAACCGCTCCAAAATCAACGTGCCGAAGGCACTAAAAAGGTCTTTTTGATTTTGGTTAGCTCATATGAGGTTTCACCTGCCCTGCGATATTGCGCACATCCTAACAATAATTCCCTGTCTGTATCCAGTATGATGCTGTCAAATCTAGTCAGATCAACCCGAGACTTCCATGATCCAAATTTCTGGCCTTACCTTTGATTACCCCGGCCACCGGGCTTTAAATCAATTGAATCTGAGTGTAGAGCGTGGCAGCGTTACGGCGCTGGTGGGGGCTAATGGCGCGGGTAAAACCACCTTGATGCGCTGCATTGCCGGCCTTGAAACGCCACTTTCCGGCTCTATTGCTGTGGCGGGCTTAGATGTGCAGGAAGAGCCTCGCGCGGTACACCGGCAGATGGGCTATTTATCTGATTTCTTTGGCCTTTACCAGGATTTAACCGTGGCGCAGTGCCTGGAATATGCGGCGGCATCGCAAGGCCTGGCAAAAGACGCGATTACGGCCGCCATCAATAACACGGCGCAGCGCTTGTCTTTACAAGATCGGCTGGGGCAAAAAGCCAGTAGCTTGTCGCGAGGCTTGCGCCAGAGGGTCGCCATCGGGCAGGCGATTATTCATGCTCCGCAGGTATTGCTGCTGGACGAGCCCGCATCGGGCCTAGACCCGGAAGCGCGTAATGAGCTGGCGATATTATTCAGGCAACTGCAAGCCAGCGGCATGACACTCTTGGTTTCATCGCACATTCTGGCCGAGCTGGAAGCCTATTCCAGCCATATGCTGGTGCTGAAAGACGGAAAAATCCTCGAGCACCGCGCATTGTCGGGCAGCTCACACAGCAGCAGAGCCTTGCAGCTCAGCCTGGCCAGCCCCAACCCGCAGCTTGCCGAAATACTGGCCGGCCACTCCAAAGTGGTGCTCAGCAAACATCAGGACAATCACGCCGAGTTTGATTTCAGCGGCACAAGCGATGAGCAGGCCCAATTACTGGCAGAGCTGATCCAGGCAGGGCTAGCCATCAGCAGCTTTGGCGAACAGAACTTGCAACAAGCTTATCTGCGCACCATCGCCAGCAAGGACACAAAATGAGCAATGAAATCAAACAACATTTAGCGTTGAGCTTTTGCGGGAAAAACTTGCAGAGAATTTTCCTGCGCACCAGGAAGGAAACGATATGAATCCAGAATTTAAACGCAATCTGTGGTTAAGTTTTTCCATGCAACGCTTAATCGGCATGCCTGCCATCCTTGCGCTGATTTTTTTAGCCGTGGGAATGAACACAGAATTAAGCAAGCTGGGCAGCACTGCGGTGACGCTTTTTGTGGGGATAGTCTGGCTGTGGGGCACAAAAAATGCAGCAGCCGCAATTGGTGACGAGCAGCGCGATCACACATGGGATCAGCAAAGAATGAGTGCGCTTAGCCCGTGGGACATGACCTGGGGCAAGCTATTTGGCGCAACGCTGTTTAATTGGTATGGCGGCGCACTCTGCCTGCTGATGCTGCTGGTGGCAGAGCTGCCAGGCAATCCAATCAATGCCATCAGCAAGGCGCTATCAATGATTGCCATCGCCCTGTTGCTGCATGGCACGGCGCTGGTGATCAATCTGCAACTGGGCCACTCCGATCTGGCTCAAAACCGCCGGGGCAGCTTTAATTTGCTGCTGGCCATCCCTGCTTTTTTTATGATGCCCAATCTGTTTGAGATGAGCGACACGCCGATTACCTGGTGGAATATCCCATTTCTGCCGCTGCAATTTCAGCTGCTGGCGGGCTCTTTCTTTGCATTTTGCAGTGTGTTTGCTGCATGGCGGCTGATGCAAAATGCCCTGCAAGTACGCACCCTGCCTTGGGCATGGCCCTTGTTTGCCTGCCTGCTGGCCGTTTTCTTTGCTGGTTTTAAACATGATCAGCTGGCAATGCTCGGGCTGATTATTTGCAGTGCAATGACTTATGCCATGCTCTTTGCAGAGCCCAATGGCTTCACCGTCTGGCAACGGGTCATCACCCGCATTCAAAGCCAGAACTGGCACGGGGCTCTGATCAATCTGCCGCTCTGGCCAACGACACTAATCCTGTCTTGTATTTTTGCACTACTTGCAGGCAACCAGGGCACTGGCGACTTTGCTGACAGCACACCGATATCCATCTCCCTGATCTTGCTGCGGGACTGCGCCATCTGCTTATTCATCGCATTAAATAGCAATAGCAAACGGATACTCGCCAGCAGCCTGCTCTGTCTGGCCATCATCAACGGCCTGCTGCCCTTCTTAGCCCACAGCAGCGGGCTGGAAAGCCTGGCCTCTATCCTGATGCCGATCAGCCACACATCGGCGATTGCCAGCATTTTAATCAGCGCAATACACGCAGCAATTGCCATTTGTTTATTGATTTGGAGATGGCAGAAAATGGTGATGCAGAAGGATTGATGCTGATACGACTCTAGTAATTGCACTAAAGCATTTTTATGCCACATTAATACCACCAAAACATCGTCGCCTTTTAAGCTACATTTGTGGTTTAAAAGGCGACAATTAAAACAAATTCAATCAGAATTATTTTTAATTTCATTCTTCTGTTCTCTCAATTTCAATGAAATAGGGGATGCTAACGTCTTGAGAACTGGGGGCTTCTATCTCAATTACTTGTGCACCCAATGAGTACAGTGTTCCACCAAGATGAGTATTAATACAAATCTCAATAATCTCTCCAATCACGATATTAATAAGACTCACCATTTTACTGGTATCGTCAATAAGTCGCCTTAATGCCCCTTCTGCATCACCAACCATAATTGTTTCTAACATTGCTCGACCAGCAATACTCTCACCAAAAACATAAAGTCTATTTGCACAATATTCCGACAAATAAAGATCAAGTGAATCACCTTCGCCTAAAGCATGGTATCCGGCATCTATTTGATCTAAAGAATAGTGAAAAGCATGCTTATTTCGCACTTTTGATATTAAATTACTCTTCCCAAAATATTGCTTCACGTCCTTTAACGCCTTCTTCGACTCTGGATCAAACCGCGAGAGATATGTCTGTGACAAAGCAGGGCGTTGAAAGAATGCCACCTGAAGCAAATTCCAACATTCATAAATTTTCCCCGTCAACACCCGCCCCAAGGCAAAAGTCTGAGCCTTTTCTGCATTTTTCAAAATCGGATTATCAGAACACCCTCCAGCAGAAAAATGAAAAAGCTTTGCAAAAATATTGAGCTCATTGGCAGCATGAGCAATAAGCGCTAATAGCTTCCTCTCGTCATCAGGAATAGCGTCAAGCTGTGAACGAGAAATAGTAATTTTATGAATGTCGATCATATTCAAGCTCCTAATATTCAGCCGGAAAAAGACTAAAACTCACAAAGCTAAATATTATCGACCTGCATTTTTTCTTGGCATTTTTCTCTCATAGCCACGCCCCTAATTGGATTAACGATTTCAATAATAGATACAAAAACCGCCCCCTAAAGACTCATAAACTCCCCCTCACCGCCCCGGTGGCGGGGTGATTTGTTTGGATTTGTAATCGCACACATCATTCACTACGCAGCTCCAGCATTCGGGCTTACGCGCTTTGCATACGTAGCGGCCGTGCAGAATCAGCCAGTGGTGGGCGTTGAGTTTGAATTCATTTGGGGTGACTTTAAGCAGTTTTTCTTCGACTACTTTCACGTCTTTACCCGGCGCTAAGCCAGTGCGGTTGGATACGCGGAAGATATGTGTGTCGACCGCAATTGTCGGTATGCCAAACGCGGTATTCATCACCACATTGGCGGTTTTCCGGCCAACCCCGGGCAGTGCTTCCAGCGACGCTCTGTCTTGCGGTACTTCGCTGCCGTGCAAATCGATCAGCATCTGACAGGTTTGCAGCAGGTGTTTGGCCTTGCTGTGATATAGGCCGATGGTGGCAATATAGGATTCAAGCCCCTCCAGCCCCAGAGCCAGAATACTTTCAGGTGTATTCGCAACAGGAAACAAACGCTTAGTCGCTTTGTTGACGCCCACATCGGTAGCCTGAGCCGACAGCAAGACGGCTGTGAGCAGCTCGAAGGGTGTGCTGTAGTTCAGCTCGGTAGTGGGATTAGGGTCCAGACCGGCAAGGCGCTGATAAAAAATACGCCGAGTTTCTTTATTCATTTTTTATTCCAGAAATTCATTTCTGGCTCAAAGCACGTTCCTGGCATATCCAATGTTTTGTCTTGCATATAGGCCTGTGCATCCGCGATGGCCTGGTTATAAACACTAGGCGCAATTTCTTTCATAAAGAAATCCAGCAGCATCCCCGCCTGCAAGCCACCAATCGGCTCATCCATATTTTCATCGAAATAACGGCGAATCGACTTCACCAATAAGGCTTCAGCTTCTTTGGATATTTTTAATGCCATGAGGGACCTATTTATTTAGAAAAATCATCATCAGACATCTCATCCCACTCATCCTAGGGTATGCTCATTATCTGAAAGTAATAATACAGCGCCACGACAAGCGCCACGGAGCCCAGCACCAGCAGCGCCAGCCTGCCCCAAAAGCCCATGCTCATCAGCCACCAAACCAGGCTGGCTAACAACAGATAAGCTAAAAGCTCAGTGATTCGGCACAGCATCTGGCAGCCGCACTGATTGTGCTCTGGCTTCTGCTCTTTTATCCATTGCCGTTTTGCCTGCAATTAACAGCCCAAGACCGATAAATGCACCGGGGGGAAGGATGGCGAGCAAAAACTGGTAATGCATATCGACGGGGATAATATATATCGTCCACGCTTTGGCTGCAGGGCCAAACACCAGATCGATGCCTGATAGCAATGTGCCCTTACCCACCAGCTCGCGCATCCCGCCCAACACCGCCAGCACCATGGTCAGGCCTATCCCCATAAAGAAACCATCGAGGGCAGAATCCCAGACGCTATTGCGGGAGGCAAAGGCTTCGGCGCGGGCCAACACGATGCAATTGGTGGTAATCAGCGGAATAAAAATCCCCAGCACCACATACAGGCCATGCGCGTAGGCATTGAACAGCAAATCGACCACGGTCACCAGCGCGGCGATGATCAGAATAAAAATCGGGCTGCGTAATTCATTGGGCACAAATTGCCGAATTGCTGCGATAGCCGCGCCAGAAAGCAGCATCACCATACTGGTCGCTAATCCCAGAGACACGCCATTCACAATATTGCTGGAAACCACCAACACAGGGCACATGCCTAAAACCTGCACCAAACCCGCATTCTGCTTCCAGATGCTATTTCTGATAATTTCTTTGCTCACTTGCCGCTCCAAACATGATGCAATAAAAAGCAATGACTCACTGCCCAGACAAAATCCCCCTAACAAAAACCTAAATCTTGAACCACAGAGTAAAAGGAGAACACATAGTTCCACAGTAAGCGCTCAGCCCTCCCACCTAGCCAGCTGCTTTAGCCTTCGTTATCTTGTGGGTTCTGATCTTTAACAAATGGCAGCAGCTCGTCAATTCGGCTATTGGGCCAAGTCGGGAGTTTTTCTAATG
>NZ_PDZG01000053.1 GCF_002735645.1 Iodobacter sp. BJB302 | reverse complement strand
CGACGAACTAAGCATTTTGCAAGTAGAAAAGGCACGGAAATTCTTAATCAACGGCATAACTGGGGAATAAAAATCATAAAGTGAACAGCATTGCCCTCAATCCCCCTTTTACCAAGGGGGAAGCAAAACCAACACCTTAAGTGAACGGTATTTCCCTCAACCCCGCTTTTACAAAGGGGAAAGCGACAGAGCAGAAGTGCCGCCTGAACTCATCAGGCAACGCCCAGTGCTTTAAGGATTTTTAATTCCTTATCTGCAAAGGTATGAGCCCATTTTCTGAGCTGATTGAGATTGTCTTCTTCTGAATCGATGGTTTTACCTTCCAGCAATAATCTTTGCTCCTGCCGCACTAAAATCTGCCAGGCATATTGAGCCCATTCTTCGGCCTGATGCTTGCCCTCTTGTCTGGCCAGTAAAAAGATTTGCTGAAAGCGGCCAACAGGCACGCCGCCGCCCAATACCGGGCTGGCCAGGTAGGCTACTTCGTTGCTGGCCCGCGCTTGTTTGCAAAGGTGCAGATTCAGCTGTTCGCACCGGGGTTTGGCTTTGGCAATTTCATCGTCATTCTGAACCGTTACCAGGCTGCCGCTGCCGATTAATACATAGATGGCTTGCAAGATTTTCACAAAGCTTTGGCCTGTGATTTGCTCAATTTGCCCCAGTGTCATGATCTGATGATCTGCCAGCGTATCTAAAATAGGGGCATAAACGGCCTCTTGCATATTAGCTTCACCCAGGCTGCCAGTGGCGGTAAGCGACACATCGGGCCGGTGTTGGATCAGGATAATCCGCTGCTGACGCAGTAATTCTGTTTGTTTGATATTGCCCAGCTTGCGCGGGCCACGTACCCAGTAATCACGGCGGAACTGCTGGTTCACCATAAAATCGCGCACTGTTTCGCGGAACATGGCATCGGGGATGTCTTCTAAAAATTGTTGCTGATCGGTGCTTAAATTAATGGAATCAATCTGGTCTAAATAATGGGCGGAGCAGGCAAAGCTGAGCTTGGCGGGCTCAAGCCATTCGGCCATGGTGGAAAAATGCATGGGCAGCCAGTCGCGGTTAAAGTATTCATGCGCTAAATAATGGCGGTTTTGCTCTTTCAGTTTTTTAATCCGCTCGTGCACATGCGGGTTGGCTCTGGCATAGAGCGGCTCGGTAGCCAGCAGTTTTTCAGTGAAATCCAGTGCGCCATTGATGCGGCTGACTATGCCGTTGCCTTCAACGCCCACCACTTCTGCGTGCTGAGTCATTAAATGCCGCATAGGCACAAAGTTGGCCCAGCCGGGCTGGGTGTTATAGCTGATGTATAAAACACCGCCCACTTTTAATTTTTTACGAATAAAATCCACAATCGTGCTGCGGTTTTCATCGGAGATCCAGCTCCAGATGCCATGCAGGCCTATGAAATCCAATTCTGGTAAATCATTGCGCGCGGCAAAATCTGCAAACGATTCATCAAACAGCTTTGCTTCTGAATGAGAGGCCCTGGCCAGCTCCTGGGCAAAGCCCGCCTGGGAGGGGTTGAAATCAGTGCCGTACCACTGAATGGTGCTGGCGGCGGCATGCAAATTGGCACTGACGCCCTGACCAAAGCCCAGCTCGCACGCCGTGCCTATTTCGGGGCAGGCCAGCCCGGCACTTAAAAACGCCATTTTCACCCGGTGAGGATTCAGCTCAGCGTAATAGCCATAGGTGTAAGCAATATCTGCAACATAACCTGCCGTCCAGTTACTCATGCTTTATCTCTCTTTTTGAGTGAATCAGGGTGATTTAAGTAAAACCAATAAGCGGATTAACTACTATTACGCCAGCCCCCGCTTTTGCCCAAGGGCGATGGCCGGGGGCGTGTTTTAGCGCAAGGCCAGATCCAGTGTGTTTAAGTCTGTTTCCTGCAAAGTGCCTGCATAAAACTTCAGCCGGATATAGCCGCTTAAATAGGTGTACTGCGCTGCGGTATGTTTTTGCTGTGCTTCAAAAAAGCGGCTTTGGGCGTTGAGTAAATCAACATTGCTGCGCACGCCGGATTGAATCCCTTTGCGGGTTGATTGAATCAGCACATCGCCAGAGCGAACGGCTTCCAGCAGGGCTTTGATTTGTGCCGAGCTGGAGCTGAGATCAAGGTATTGCTGGCGCAGCCCAAGCTCTACCTGCTGCAGCATATTGCGCTGATCTTCACTGGCGGCCGTGTGCTGGGCTACGGCACGCTTGCTGCGGGCATTGATTTCACCGCCTGAAAAAACAGGGATGCTGGCGTAAACCATAATGCTGTTGGATTTGATGACATTATCAACGGTGCTGTAGCTGGGGCTTTCTTCGTAACTGGTGCGTAAGCGCAAATCCACTGTAGGCAGGTGCTGATCATTGCTTTTACTGATTTCCAGCTGAGCCGCATCTACAGAGGCCTGGCGCTCAAACAGCACCGGGTTATATTTTTTTGCCTGCTCCAGCCACTCGTTCAGGGAATAGCGCAGATGCAGATCTGCCTGCATTGCGCTGGGTTTACGGTGGGGCAGATGATTCATCGGCTCGCCCACGGTGACGCTTAGCTCATGCAGCTTGCTGCTGTGTGCGGCCTCTGCCGAAAGGATGTCGGCATCCACAAAATCCAGACGATTCTGGGCTTCATTGACATCGGTGATAGTGCCATAGCCCGCCGCAAACCATTTGCTGGCCTGAGTTTTTTGCTCCTGATACGCCTTTTTTTGCTCGTTTAAGAGCTGCAGCTTATCAAAGGCAAGCTGCACATCCAGGTATTGCTGGGCCAGACGCATAATCAGCTCTTGCTGGCTGCGCTCCAGCGCGTGGTTAGCTTCTTTTTGCTGGAATTCAGCCTGAGATAAATTATCCCATGCCGCCATTTTAAAGAGTGGCTGTACCAGCGTGGCGGCATAAGTCTGGCCGTTATATAAATAGTCTCTTGAAATGGTTTGCGTGTGTTTGCCCGCTTCAACATCAAACTCTGTGTTTACCCATTCACGGCTGCCCTGGGCCGAGATTGATAAATTGGGCAGCAGCCCCGCTCTGGCGATGGGGACAATTTCCTGAGCCGCCAGATTCTGAGCTCTTGCGATGGCATAACGGCTGTCGTTTTGTACCGCCTTGGGATAAAGGCTGGCTAATTCTGCTGCATGAAGCGCAGAACACATAAGTAGTGAGAGTAAGCAGATCCTGGTTCGCATCGAGATCCCCTTATTTTTCTGTGAAGGAAAAGGCAAGGCGGTTAAGCAGTGGGCGCACGATGTAATCAAGCAGGCTGCGCTCGCCTGTTTTAATGATTACTTCGGTTGACATGCCAGGCTGGATGGCGAGTTTTTCCTTACTCAGCTTGGCAAGCCCGTTTTTAGTCACCACTACTTTGGCGCTGAAATAGGCATTGCCGCGTGAATCTACAATGCGGTCGGCCGAGATGCTGGTCAGCTCGCCTTCTAAAATGGGTGGCGTGCCTTTATTGCCTAAGGATGAGAAGCGGATATCAGCCAGGAGACCCGGATGCACCTTATCAATCAAATGGGGAGGAAGTTGAATTTCAATCACTAATTCATCGTTTTCGGGCACGATTTCCATCAGTGTTTCACCGGGGCGGATAATCCCGCCAACAGTATGTACATTCATCCCAACCACGCGGCCCGCAGCAGGAGAGCGTAATACGGTGCGTGACAGATCTTCTTCTTTCGCTTTGATTTCATTGCTCCAGCGATTTAAATCACCCTGAATCTGGCTGTATTGTGTTTCGGCTTCTTTATCAAATTCCTGGGTGCGCTGCAGGATTTTTAAGCTTAATTCGCCTTTTTGCCGGCTGGCCTGCTCGATCCGCCCAAGCCCTTCGCCATATTCACCAGAAAGCTGGGCAAATAAGCGCTCCATTTCAAACAGGCGCGAGCGCGGGGCATAGCCATCATTGACCAGCTCTCTTAAACCGGCGATATCTTTTTCTAATAAACTCATTTGCTGTTTACGGCCGTCTTTTAATGCACGCAGCCCGGTGATTTGCTCATTAATCCCTGCAATGCTTTGCTGCAAAATATTGCCTTCATTAATTAATACCGTGCGGCGGGTATCAAATAATTGCATTTGCGTATTCATGATTTCTTTAGCTTGCGGATTTGTGGCTTTAAGCAGCTTTTCATCAAAGCTGATTTTAGGCGCGTGTTTCAGCTCTGCATAAAGCCGGTCTGCCAGGGCCTGTGTTTGCCAGTAATTATTTTGTACTGTGGATAAAACGGCATTAATCTGGGTTTGATCGAGTAAAACTAAAGGCTGATTGGCCTGTACTTCTGCGCCTTCTTTGACCAGTATTTTAGAAATTACTCCGCCTTGTAAATGCTGAATGGCTTTGCGTTTACTTTCCACCGAGACCACACCATTGGTGGGCACCCCTTCATCTAAAGGGGCAAATATCGCCCAAATTAAAAAGCCTCCCAAGCCAAATAAAAGAATAAATAAGCCCAGACGGGTGACTGACCTGGTATCTGTTAATGCATCATTCACATCGAGTATGGGTTCGGGTGATTTCTTTGTGGCTAGTTTCAACATGGCTCAACCCTTTTAATCAATAAAGATAAAGTGATTATTTTTTGCTCAGGCCTGCAGCCGGATAAAACGGGATATCCAGGCTGCGTTCAGGCATCAGGCTGTGGTTTGCTGCTCTGGCTGTGCTGCAACTGCCGGGGTCAGCGCGGCTAATACCTGATCACGCGGCCCGTAATATTTCAGCATGCCATCTGCCATCACCAGCAAGAGGTCTACCACGGCCAGAACATGGGTACGGTGAGTGATCAGCACGACGGTAGCGCCGCCTTCTTTGGCCCGCAGGATGGCCTGCACTAAAGCCCGCTCGCCGGTGTCATCCAGATTTGCATTGGGTTCGTCCAGTACAATCAGGCTGGGCATGCCGTAGAGGGCGCGGGCCAGACCAATGCGCTGGCGCTGCCCGCCAGACAGGCCCGCGCCGCCTTCACCAATGGCTGTGTCGTAACCCTGAGGCAGGCGCAAAATCATTTCGTGCACGTCCGCCATCTGAGCTGCGGCAACTACTTTTTCGCTGTCTATTTCACCAAAGCGGGCAATGTTTTCGGCGATTGTGCCGGAGAACAATTCGATATCCTGAGGCAGGTAGCCAATATAGGGGCCAAGCTCGGCTTTACTCCATGTATAAACATCCACACCATCCAGCCTGACCTTGCCCATAACAGTAGGCCACACACCGACCAGCAGGCGGGCAAGTGTGGATTTGCCGCAGGCGCTTGGCCCGATAATGCCCAAAATTTGCCCGGCAGCCATGCCGAAATTCATATTCTTGATCACCATATTCTGGGTGCCGGGAATCGCTGCAGAAATATTATCGGCCAGCAGCTGGCCGCTGGGCCGTGGCAGGCTCATGCCGATATTGCGGGCCGGGTAGGCTGTCAGCAGGTCTTGCAGGCGGGAATAGGCCGAGCGCACACCGATAAATTGCTTCCATGAGCCAATGGCCAGCTCAATCGGGGCCAGTGCACGGCCCATCAGAATAGAGCCTGCAATCATGGCTCCCGGTGTGGTGCTGCCCTCAATCACAAGAAGCGCACCTGCCCCCAAAATTAGCGATTGCAAACTGATACGGGTAAATTTGGTAACGGCTGAAATGCCCCCGGCTTTATCGCTGGCTTCCCCCTGCAGAGCCAGAAATTTACCGTGGTGGCGATACCAGCGTTTCATTAAGCCGTCTAACATGCCCATGGCTTCAATCACTTCGGCATTGCGCAAATTATTATTGGCAAAGCGCGTGGCTAAATTGGCATGAGTAGAGGCCTCGGCAAGGGGCTTTTTGCTGACCATTTCAGTGAAATAGGCCAGCGCAGTTAAAAGAATGGCGCCGATCACTGCCAGCCAGCCCAGCAGTGCACCCAGCATAAATAAAACAGCCAGATAGATAGGTGCCCATGGGGCATCAAAAAAAGCAAACAGCCCCTGGCCGGTTAAAAACTGGCGGACATTGGTTAAATCGGCCAGGGCTAATCCTGCATCACCATTGCCCTGCTTTAAATTGCGCTCAAAGGCGGCAGTAAATACCCTTGAATTAAGCTGTGAATCTAATTTACTGCTGATACGCACTAATAATTTGGAGCGTATCATTTCCAGTAAAGACATCATTCCATACAGGCCAAGGGTAATGATGGTAATCATGATTAATGTGGTTTCATTTCTGCTGGCTAATACCCGGTCGTACACCTGCAGCATATAAATAGAAGGAACCAGCATCAGCAAATTAATAAAGAAACTGAATAACCCTGCTACCCAAAAATGCTGGCGTAAACTATGTAATACAATGGCCAGTTCAGAGCGGGGCTGCATTTGCTTTTTCATGTTATTTCCTTTTAAAAAAGGTTACACGTTTTCTGTATTAGTCTGAGGGAATTCTAAGGTTACTAAATACTCTGGCCATTCATCATCGGTGCTGGATTGGGATTCTTCATCAATATCCAGAAAAATAAAATTCAGCACATATTGTAGATCAATTTGCGTTAAAACGATTTCTCTTAAGCGATGGGAAGCAAAACGCTCGATCACTTCGGCGGGTAATTGCAGCTGAAATCTCAAGCGTCCTTCTAAAGTAAACATCGATAAAATATTGTCTTTAATGCTTAAGGTATGGCGGTCGAAATAAACCGGAGCCGAGGCCAAAAAAAGCAAATTAGGCAGGGGGGATTCGGCAGGAAGGTTTTTCCATTTACTTTGCGGATGTTCATACAGGGTGCGATAGGCACGGCATACGGCATAAATTGCATTGCAAGCCATTTGCGCGCCTAAATCAGGGTGTTGTTCACGCAGCACTCTGTAGGCCAGATGGTGCAGCGTAACGCGATGCCAGCAGCGGTGTTGCTGCGAGATCGGCGCGACTAAATTGCACGCATTACAAAACTCTGCCTGCAGTGCCTGTAATCTGAGGCGCTGTGCGTCGTTTGTAAGAATAGGGACAGAGTATGTGCTGGGCATAATCATCAATCTAGGAAAGTTTTCTCCTATATGAAATGCCTATATGAAGTTTTTCCCTACGTTCGTCGGAAAAGACAAATGGCATATTTTTAATACAAAGTACTGCTCCCTTAGCTCAAGCCTTGCCTGGCCTTGTTTTTAAGCACCACGAGGCTGGCTTTTGTGTGAAGATCACCAATGAAAGACAAACATGTGTTTGTCCACAAAGCTACACAAAGCGGCCTAGATCTTTCGGTATTCTTGCTTTCTTCTATCCTTTCAGTAATCTAGCTGCTGCCTGTTTTGTATTTCCGTCTGCAAAAATGCGTGCGTATCCTTTGTTTACTTAAAAAATATTGCTCTTCAATAGGGTAAAGGGGTGGTTTGTGATTTCAATCGTGATCCCGTTTTTTAATGAGGAAGAGGGGCTGTTGCATACTTTGGCAACAATCTCGGATACGCTGCGCAGCCTGGCCCGCCCATGGGAGATTGTGGCTGTGAATGATGGCAGTACGGATAAAACACTGGCTATTTTGCTGGAGCAGCAAAAACTGATGCCTGAACTGCTGGTGGTGGATTTATCGCGTAATTTTGGTAAAGAGGCCGCGCTGACTGCCGGGCTTGCTCATGCAAGCGGCGATGCAATTATCCCTATGGATGCAGATTTGCAGGACCCGCCAGAGCTGATTGCACCGATGATCAGTAAATGGGAAGAAGGCTACGAGGTTGTTTTAGCAAGACGCAGCGACAGATCAAGCGATAGCGTGGCAAAGCGGCTCAGCGCCCGCTGGTTTTATAAGGCCATTAATAAAATGTCTGAGGTGAATGTGCCGGATAATGTCGGTGATTATCGCTTAATGGACAGATTGGTGGTGGATACGGTGATGTCTTTGCCGGAAAGCAGGCGTTTTATGAAGGGGATTTTTGCCTGGGTTGGCTTTAAAACCACAACGCTTAATTATAAAAGAGCCGAAAGAAACTCTGGCAGCAGTAAATTTAATCTCTGGAAACTCTGGAATTTAGCCATAGAGGGTATTACATCGCTTTCTATTACGCCGCTGCGAATCTGGAGCTATTTAGGGTTTATGGTGGCATCGGTGTCGTTTATCTACGCGCTTTATATTGTAGTTCGCACCATCGTTTATGGGATTGATGTGCCTGGCTATGCCTCTTTAATTACTCTTTTTTTGTTTTTCTCTGGTTTGCAGCTGATTGGCCTTGGTATTATGGGGGAATATTTAGGCAGGGCCTATGTCGAGTCAAAACGACGCCCGCCCTATATTGTGAGAAAGCTCTATCTTCCCCGCTTAAAGGGTGAATATATCAATCACCCCAGAGCGTTTGATGCCGCATCTTCTTAATAAATATGAATAATGAATATATTTTTTACAAAATGGCTGCAAAGTATTAAGCAATTAATGAAATTTGGAATTGTTGGCCTGGCGGCCACCGGCCTGCATTTATTGATTGCTTTTATACTGCTTTACGCGGGAGTGAATGTCTATCTGGCAAATTTGTGCGCTTTTTTGGGCGCTTTTGTTTTGTCATATATTGGGCATAATTATTGGACATTTGCGATGGCTTCCTGGCACCCTAGTACGCTGGCAAAGTCTTTTTTGCTCGCAAGCATGGGGTTTCTGGCGAATAATATTTTGCTGACTTTTTTATTAAAAATAGCTTTGTTTAATGAAGCCATGGCCTTGTTTTTTTCCCTGCTGCTGGTGCCCCTGCTGAGTTATTTTGGCAGCCGTATATGGGTATTTCAAAAAAATAAATAGCTGTATTTGGGCTAAAACGGGGCGAGGCCTGAATAGATATTGCTGATAATCAGGCCGGAAAATGCCGCACCGATTGTGCAGCTTAAAGCAATAAGTACCGTGGATTGCTGCTTTAAACGATCATAACTCAGTATGCCAATAATGCATGGCGCCAGTGAAAGTGAATAGCGACCGGCTGAATGGATTTCCGGATTCATTAAAAGTGTGGTGCCAAGTATTAATGCGCCGCTGCCCGCAATCAGCGCCGCTTTATGCGCATGATTTTTTATGCACAATATACAAATATAAATGGCATAGATCATCAGCCCCAGCGCTAACAGCAGAACGGGTAAATACTCTGCAGATTGAATCAGCCTTAAATCAAAGATACGTGTGGCTAATTGCAAAGGCGATATTTTCCATGCCGAGCGAACCAGAAAGGCCGCTAAAGGTTCGCCCGTGGCATGGGCTTTTACTGCCATATCCAGCAAAATACCCAGCGTTGAAATCAGCCCCATTTTAATGATCATGATGCTGCTTTTTTTGATGCCCTGGCTTTGATAATTGATTGAAAGCCAATAGAGCATTAGTAAAAGGATAGCAATCCCCCCTATAAATCGGGATGCCGTCATGGCGCTGATCATGAGGGCCGCGCTGATCCATTTTTCTTTAATGGTTAAAATTAATGCGGCAGAAAAGAGCAGCATAAACAGCGATTCGGAAAACCCGCCAAAAACAAAGAAAGAAAAAGGGTTAAATGCAAACCATGCGGGGGCTAATAAGGCGCTGCTGGTATTTAGTTTTAATAGTTTGCCAAGGTAAAACAAGCTGAGCATTGCCAGCAGCGAGCAGATCAGATTAAAGCGCAGCATGCTTTTATCTATATCCAGCCCGCTAATGGCATGAAGAGCTTTAACAGAATAGGGATAAAGAAAAGGCCATGCTACGGTTTGCTGAATGGTTCTGTCGCCATTAAAAGCATAATCTTTACTGGCTATTTTGTGATACCAGCCTGCATCGTGGCTGCGGCTTAATATTTCTGTGGTGCTGATTCTGCTGAAGTTTTCTTCCAGCCCATACAGCCCGTTGCTTGTTTTAATCAATGTGGCTAATGAAATATCTTTGCCGTTAATTTGCGCTAAGCCTAATTGGTAGGAAAGTACGCGGTGGTCCTGTGAGCCGGTTTTATTGGCAGGGATTTGTGAGTAGCTGGATTGAATGGATAATTGGCCATCCGGGCAGCTATTTTTAAAACGATGGCTGAGCGTGAAATAGCCCTGTCTGAATAATTGGGATTGCAGTGGCTCTTGATTGCATAAAATGCTTAATGTTTGCGCGCCGGGAATATAGCCTTGCAGGCTGAGTGACTGGATTGATTGCGACTGCTTGAATAAAATCTGCGGGGCCGCCCAGCTGAATGTGGGGTATGGTATTCCTTCGTGCGTATCAACTTGTTTTTGTATCTGGCCATAAAGCAATAAATAAGCCACAGCCCACAGGCCGATCACGGCGAGTAATTGCCCGGGTACAATAAAACATTGTTTCATGAAAGACCCTCAGCTGATATACACCAGCAATAAGCATATCTGAAGCAGGTATTTACTATATAAAAAGTTTTCTGTTTAAAGATGTGCCACTTGAAAAAAACCGGAATATTTTAACCGCGCAAATTAGAAAGCCGTGCTTTCCTTAAGCGCGGATCACACTGGGTTTTATTCAGGTCTTTTTCTGAGCAGGGTAAAATGATCTTCTTGCTGTATTAAATAGTTTTTATTGTTTAGTGATTCAATTAAAGCATTGTCTTTTATAATAAACAATGTTTTATTGTCTATGCTGCCGTCTTTTAGCGCCTTTAATACAGTTTCATTTTCAGGCTGTATTCTGGATGCGTCATGGCGGGCAAAATAAGCTGTGTTAATGCTCATTTTATGCAGCGCAGCCCAATTGGCAAGATGAATATAATCCGGGTCTGCATGTTGCAGCGGATAAATTTTAAGTGCATTGAGCCCTTGTGGGGGCATTTGCCAGAATGGCGATTTTAATGGCGAGGGGCGGCTCAGGCCTGAGGGAATGCCTTCCTGTTTTAGTGTGGCAATGGTGCAATAAATATCCGCAAATTGTAATAATAAGGCGAGGCTTAAGATAAAAGCGCTCTGCCGCGGGCTAAATCTTTTTAATAGTAATACGGTGCTGAGCAGAATCAGTAAATAACTCAGGGGCCAGGTAAAGCGGCCAACCGCTCTGAAAACCCCGGTTAAAGCGGATATTGCTGCGGGCAAATTTATTTCAATTAAATGATAAGAGCCCAGGGTAATCAGCGGGCTGAGGGCATAGAGGGCCAGCAGGCTGCAGGCTGTTGCGAGTGGCCACCATTGAATATCGTCGGGTTCAGAATGATTCTGTGTGGGTCTTATTAATCTGGCAAGGCTGTTTAAAATAAGATTGATACAGATAAAAAGTGCACCTGTGCCCATATAATTCATTGCATCATTTTGCTCTGGCCAGGCAGAGGGCAGCTTGTGTAATAGGCCCCAGTTTTTTGAATCAATAACAGAAAGCAGATTGGCGCTATAGTATATTTGCCCTGTGCCAGACAGCCCGCCAGCGATACAAAAATAGCCGCTGCTGTATAAAAGGGCATAAATATAAATTGGCATAAATATCAGCGATTGATATCTGTGCCGGGGATTGGCCCATAAAGAAGCCAGCCATACGGGTAACAGCATGGCCAGTAAATAGGCGTGAATCAGTGCTGCCAGCCCCAGAAAGAGATACCAGAGCCTGTTTTGTTTGCTGAGATAAGCCCAGAATCCACCCAGAATTAACCAGTGAGCAGAGAGGGCAAAGTGCCCAACCCCGCCTATTCTTGCCATCATGGGGGCACTGGCTAAGAGTAAAAGACTGCTGGCAAGACAGTAATAAAATGATTGGGTGGTGTATTTGGCGCATTGCCATGCGAGTGCGCCCTGCAAAATAAAGCAAAGCAGTATCCATATCCCATGGTATTGGAAATGCTCGCTAAGCCGCGGGGATAATAATTTAAAAAAAAGAGCAAATAGCGGAATTGAATCGGTAAATACAACAGAGCTGGAAATCACCCCGCCGTATTGTGGATTTAAGCCCAAAGGCCAGTGCCAGGTATTATCCTGGCGAAAAAAAAGCCATCCAAGATAGCTTTGTGCAGGATCTCCCTGTAATAACCATTCAGTATTGGCCGGAGCCAGAATGTTTTTTCCAAAAAGAATAAAAAACATAGTGGCCCCGATCAATGCGGGAATGATCCAGCCCCAATTGGCCTGGGTTTTACTCACACCAAAACCACGTCAAATATTTCCTGGGAATAGGCGTTTTCTACCTGCAAATAAATCGGCTTTTGAATAAAGTCGGCCAGCTGGGCAAGATTGGCGGATTCTTCATCCAGAAACATATCAATCACGCTTTGCGATGCAAGAATTCGGTATTCTTTGGCGTTGAACTGGCGGGCTTCGCGCAGGATTTCACGCAGAATTTCGTAGCAAATGGTTTGCGCTGTTTTGATTTCACCCCGCCCCTGGCAGGTTGGGCAAGTCTGGCAGAGCACATGCGCAAGCGATTCGCGCGTGCGTTTACGGGTGATTTCTACAAGGCCAAGGCTGGTAAATGGGCTGACAGTAACCTTGGTGCGGTCGCGGCTCATGGCTTTTTTCAGCTCTTCCATCACGGCTGATTTGTGCTCTTCATTATCCATATCGATAAAATCAACAATGATAATGCCGCCTAAATTGCGCAGGCGCAGCTGGCGGGCAATGACCTGAGTGGCTTCCAGGTTGGTTTTGAAAATAGTGTCATCAAAAGAGCGGGTGCCCACAAAGCCGCCGGTATTCACATCCACCGTGGTCATGGCTTCGGTTTGATCGATAATCAGGTAGCCGCCAAATTTAAGGTCAACCCGCCGCACCATGGCGTGTTCGATTTCTGCCTCTACCGCAAACAATTCAAACAGGGGCCGCTCGCCAGCGTAATGCTTTACCCGCGGCAAAACATCAGAGACAAAAGCCCCGGCAAATTCGCTCATTTTGGCAAAATTTTCTCGCGAATCGACCAGCACTTCTTCGGTTTCGCTGTTGACCATATCGCGCAGCACACGCAATTGCAGCGATAAATCCTGAAATAACAGTGATCTGGCGGGCAGGGTGACTGATTTTTGCTGGATATCGGCCCAGATTTTATCCAGGTACTGAATATCGGCGGTCAGCTCTTCATCGGTGGCGTGCTCGGCCGAGGTGCGGATGATATAGCCCTGATGCTTTGATTCGGCCAGCAGTAATTCCAGGCGTTTTTTCAGCTGGCTGCGTTCAACATCTTTATCAATACGCTGGCTGATGCCGATATGTTTTTCTTGCGGTAAAAAAACTAAAAAGCGCCCTGCAATGCTGATCTGGGTGGAGAGCCGTGCGCCTTTGCTGCCGATGGGATCTTTTGCTACCTGCACCAGCACCGGCTGGCCTTCGTGCACGATGCGCTCGATTCTTTGCACTTCGTTAGGATGCTGACGTTGCTCGATTACATCGGCAATATGCAAAAAAGCGGCACGCTCCAGGCCAATTTCAATAAAGGCGCTTTGCATGCCGGGTAAGACGCGTTTCACCACGCCCAAATAAATATTGCCAACCAGGCCGCGGTGGGCTGATCGTTCTATATGAATATCCTGAACCACACCATCTTCAACGGTGGCCACGCGGGTTTCTTGTGGGGTGATGTTGACGAGGATTTGTTCTTTCATTGGAAGGGCCCTGTTTTTTTATATTTGGATGGGTCTGTCTTGGTGGCGTTTGGTGTTGTTCAATATTTGAGGCAAAAAATTCAAAAAATTCAAAAAGTTCTTTTTTAGTGCCTTCGGCAAGTTGATTTAGGTGCGGGCGTCCCGCTGGACCTTCCTTTCTTGCGCGGCCAAGAAACGAAGCCAAGCCACAACCCCAGAACACGAAAGCTCCTCGCTGCGGACAGCGGCGTTGTGTCAACTCGCTTCGCTCAAACACGAATTGACGACTACCCCGCCCCGCTTGTTCCTCGCTCGGCGTGTTTTCAGGGGATGATAAAAGCCCCATGCTGAGCGCGTAGTGATTGCTTACATTTTTTGCATGCACATTGCAACCCCAAAGAGGGCTTCCTGCCAGCTTGTCCCCTTACCATATTATTTCTTCCTTAACAGCGGCAAGCACATCATCATCAACTCGTCCCACACTTCGCCTTTGCCTATGCCCTTATTCATCTGATCGATGAGGGCGGCGTGGGCGAGGGCGGTTTTTAGCTGGGCGGCTTTGACGCGGGCAAGCGCAGGCTCTACCAGCTTTTGTTTTTCGCCCCAGATACGTAATTCTTTAAATAACTGTGCGGTGGGCGTGCCGCGTTGTTTGCCAAGGCCCAGCCGGTACAGGGTGCGTATTTCTTCCGCCAGCGACCACAGCACTAAATGCGGGGCCTCCCCTTCGGCCCGCAGGCCTGCCAGCATACGGGCAAAGCGGGTGGCGTCCCCTGTGAGCAAGGCGGCGCCCAGCTGAAATACATCGTAGCGCGCCACATTGGCAACGCTGGCTTGTAAATCGCTGACGCTGATTTCACCCTCAGGGTGCAGCAGGGCCAGCTTTTGGATTTCCTGAAAGGCGGCCAGTAAATTGCCTTCAACCCGGTCGGCTAAAAATTGCAGTGCTTCGGGGGCGAGTTTTTGCTGCTGGCGTGCCAGCCGCCCGGCTATCCATTCGGGCAATTGGCGGTGTTCGATATTTTTTGCTTCAAGCACTTCGCCTTTGGCCGCCAGAGCCTGAAACCACTTGCTGTTCTGGCCGGTTTTATCAAGCCGCGGGCAGGTGACTAAGGTGATGGTGTCGGGCGGCAGGCGCTGGCAATAGGCTTCAATGGCCTTGCCGCCATCAATGCCGGGCTTGCCGGTGGTGATGCGCAGCTCGATGAGTTTTTTATCTGAAAAGAGCGAAAAAGAATTGCCCTGCATTTCCAGCTCAGACCATGCAAAACCGGGCTCTACGGTGAGCACTTCACGCTCTGCATAGCCAGCAGCTCTTGCTGCATCTCTGATTTGCTGCGCGGCTTCGAGCACTAGCAGGGTTTCGTCGCCATGCAGGGTGTAAAGCGCGGCAAGGCCTTTGCTCAGGTTGCGGGGCAGATCATCAGGGCGCATGGTTAATCCTTACGCTGATGGGATGTGGATGATTTACGGCGCATCTTTCAATTTGGCCAGTGCGCTGATGCGGCGCAAAATTTGCTGGGCTGCGTCTTGCTGCATATCGGCTATCAGAAGCCCTGCTTCAGCGTCTTTACCTAGGCTATTATTTTCGTCGTAGCTGTAATCGCGGTTGAGCTGCAATTTGCCATTTTCAATCAGTTGCTGCTCACCGGCCTGTACGCTGTAAGTAACGCGATAAAACAAACGGTATTCGCTAACCCGGCCTGCATTATTAACTGTAAGCACTTTTTGCTCGGTGCTATCACTCATAATATTAATTACAACAGCGGGCTTAAGCACATTGAGCGTAACGCTTGGCAGTGTGGATAAGCTTTGCTTAAGCTGCTGGGCAACTGCGCTATCGCCGATCACATGGGCTGTGGTGTACGGAAACGTACCCGGCCCGGTGCCGCGCAAATGAAAGCCGCAGCCTGTCAGCAGGCCAAACAGAAGCATAGAGATAAAGGCTTTAAGCATAGGTTTGCCCATGGTTAGCTGCGGGTTGGATAAATAGCCGGTCATGGCCGCTGAAACCCGCGTATTGCCCGCAGGTTGCAACGGCCATGCCGCTGTGGTCTTTTAAACCACAATACTGACTAAACGGCCAGGTACAACGATGATTTTTTTCGGCGTGCCTTCGATAAACTTCTGCACATGCTCATGGCTCAGCGCCAGCGCCTCAATTTGCTCTTTTGGCGTCTCTTTGGCAACGCGAATGCTGCCACGCAGTTTACCGTTGACCTGAATCATCATTTCAATTTCGTCCTGCACCAGCGCCGTTGCATCCACTACCGGCCAGCTTTGGTTCAGCAAGCTGGTTTGTGGCACCAGGGCCGCCCAGATTGCTTCGCAAATATGCGGCACGATAGGGGCAAGCAAAATAGCCGCAGCTTCCAGCACTTCCTGAGCGATTGCCTTGCCTGCATCATCTGCCAGCTGGCCTTTATTCAGCATGCCGGAGTAAGTATTTAGCAGCTCCATAACAGCGGCAATCACGGTATTAAACTGCTGACGGCGGCTGTAGTCATCGCTGATTTTAGCAATGGCGGTGTGCAGGGCAAAGCGCAGTGCTTTTTGCTCCTTGCTGATTTCACCCGCTGTATATTTAGCCACCACGCCAGAGCTGACATGATCAAACGACAGCTTCCAGAGGCGTTTCAGGAAGCGGTGCGCGCCTTCAGCACCGGCATCAGACCATTCCAGAGATTGCTCTGGTGGCGAGGCAAACATCATAAACAGGCGGGCGGTATCTGCGCCGTACAGCTCGATCAGCTCTTGCGGATCAACACCGTTGTTTTTGGATTTGGACATTTTTTCAACGCCCGCTACCATCACCGGCAGGCCATCTGCCTTGCTGGTGGCCGAAATCATTTTGCCCTTGGCATCGCGCTCGATTTCTACATCGGCAAAGTTAATCCAGTCTTTGCCGCCGTTATCCATATCGCGGTAGAACGTCTCGCACACCACCATGCCTTGGGTGAGCAGCTTTTTAAATGGCTCGTCGCCAGAAACCAGGCCTTCATCACGCATCAGCTTGTGGAAGAAGCGCGCATATAAAAGATGCAGAATGGCGTGCTCAATCCCGCCGATATACTGGTCAACCGGCAACCAATGATCCGACGCAGCTTTGTCTACCAGGCCAGTTTCGCATTTTGGCGAGGCGTAGCGGGCGTAATACCATGAGGATTCAACAAAGGTATCCATGGTGTCGGTTTCGCGCTTGGCAGCTGCGCCACACTTAGGACATGTTGTTTCGTAAAACTCTGGCATACGGGCCAAAGGCGAGCCGGCACCATCCGGAATCACATTTTCTGGCAGTACAACTGGCAAATCTTGCTCTGGTACGGGTACATCACCGCAGGTATCGCAGTGAATGATAGGGATTGGGCAGCCCCAGTAGCGCTGACGGCTGATACCCCAGTCGCGCAGGCGGTACTGCGTTTTTGGCGCGCCTGCATTCTGTGCAGACAATTTAGCGGCCATGGCGTCATAGGCTTGTTCAAAATTCAGGCCATCAAACTCGCCGGAATTAAACAAGATACCGTGCTCGCCATAGGCATCCTGCCATGGCTCGGCCACATCACGGCCAGCAGAGGTTTCGATCACGGCTTTCAGTGGCAGATTGTATTTATGCGCAAAGGCAAAATCGCGCTCGTCGTGCGCTGGTACGGCCATTACCGCACCGGTGCCGTAGTTCATCAGCACATAGTTGGCTACCCACACCGGCAGTAAATCGCCAGTTAGCGGATGGCGTACTTTATGGCCGGAATCCATGCCTTTCTTTTCCATGGTCGCCATATCGGCTTCGGCCACAGAGCCGCTTTTGCATTCGGCAATAAAGGCTTGCAAGTCAGCATTGCCCACGGCTGCTGAAGTTGCCAGCGGATGCTCGGCAGCAACTGCCACATAAGTTGCACCCATCAGGGTATCGGGGCGGGTGGTGTAAACGGTGAGTGATTCGATGCCTTCCGCAGCCTCTGCCAGCGGGAAGGTCACATCCATACCGCGCGATTTGCCAATCCAGTTGCGCTGCATGGTTTTTACCTGCTCCGGCCAGCCATCCAGCTGATCCAGATCTTGCAGCAATTGCTCGGCGTAATCGGTGATCTTGAAGTAATACATTGGGATTTCGCGCTTTTCTACCACCGCGCCAGAGCGCCAGCCGCGCCCATCCACTACTTGCTCGTTTGCCAGCACGGTCTGATCAACCGGATCCCAGTTTACTGTGCCGCTCTTTTTATAAATTACGCCTTTTTCAAACAGGCGGGTAAACAGCCACTGCTCCCAGCGATAGTAATCTGGCTTGCAGGTGGCAATTTCACGATTCCAATCTACGGCCAGGCCCAAAGATTTGAGCTGGGTTTTCATGTATTCGATATTGGAATAAGTCCACTCTGCAGGCGCAACGCTGTTTTTCATGGCCGCGTTTTCAGCGGGCAGGCCAAATGCGTCCCAGCCCATAGGCTGCATCACATTAAAACCATTCAAAGCGTGGAAGCGTGAGAGTACATCGCCTATGGTGTAGTTACGCACATGGCCCATGTGGAGCTTGCCACTTGGGTAAGGGAACATAGACAGGCAATAGTATTTAGGCTGACCGGCCTTTTCGATGGCCGCAAAAACCTGATTTTTTTCCCAATGCTGCTGGGCCGCAGCCTCGATGTCAGACGGTGTATAGAGCTCGATCATGCCGGAAATCCCGTTGTACTTACACAAAGCCGATGATTATATCCCGAATGTTTGGATTTCGGGTTTCAGAAGGAAGCTGATATGCGTTTAGTGCTTTTAATGGGTTTATTACTCGCCTCTTTAGCCCATGCCGGGCCTGCCATTGTGGAATCCGTACAGCTGCCTGCATGGGTGGAGCGCAGCGGGGTTAAAAAACCACTCTCACCCCAGCTGCAGCTTTTACCAGGAGACCGGATCACAACCGGGCCAGGGGCAAGGGTTTACTTGCAGCTGCCCGAAGGTAGCCGGGTGAAGCTGGGCGAGAATGCACATTTATCCCTTGATCAGCTTAATGAAGCCAATGGCAAGGATGGGAGTGTTTTTAAGGCTGCGCTAAAAATGGTGACCGGCGCTTTTCGCTTTACGACCAATGCACTGAATAAAAACAGCCAGCGTGAGGTGAAAGTCACTGTGGCCGCTGTAACAGCGGGGATACGCGGTACCGATTTATGGGGCAAGGCCGATAGTGATAAAGACGTGGTGTGCCTGCTGGAAGGCAAAATATCTGTGGCAGCAGAGGGCAGGCCGCAGGTGGAGCTGAACGAGCCTTTAAGTTTTTATATTGCCCCGCATGATCAGGAGCCTCTGCCTGTTGGGAAAGTAGAGCCTGAAAAACTTAAAAAATGGGCGGCAGAAACCGAAATAGAAGGCCATGCAGGTGCGCTTATAAAAAAAGGACCATGGCGTATTACCTGGGCCAATTACGCCAGTGCTGACGAGGCATTGGTGCTTTATGACAGCTTGCAGCAGGCGGGGTATCCGGTAAAAATTCGCAGCCAGGCCCGACGCTATCGGGTGGTGCTGGCGGGCCTCACTTCAGAAGCAGGTGCCAGGGCCGTGGTGAGTAAAGTGCATGCACAATTTACCACCCCGCTGGCAGAGATTAGTCGATAACTTACATTAATAACTTACAATTTTTTTGTGTATTTGATATGTAAAATACACTGCAGCAATTAATTGATTACTAATTTTGTAAAAAATATTTGTTTTTTTCTTAGAGCTACAGCCGCAATGCACTAGATTGATATAAATCCCGTCTGGGTCGGGGTATCGATTGAGGTGCACTATGTTTTTTAAGCAAAGTCGGCTGATTAGCCAATTAGACAGCGCGGCCGAAGCGGCTTTGCGTGGAGATATGCCACGCTGGACCATGGATGGCGACGAGAAGCTGCGTGCAATTGGCGATAAATTACATCGCATCTGGCATAAAACCAGCGAAGAGCTTTCTGCGGCCCTGCACGAAAAACGGGCTTTGAATGAAGAAGTCAGTGCTTTGCAGGAAGAATTAGCCAGGGAAAAAGCGCAGTACATTGCCTTAGAAACACGTTTTGATCTGGTGAACCGGGCATCAAGCGAAGGCCTTTGGGATATGAGCGTGGTGGCGGGTGATCCGGTTAATCCCGCTAATGTATTCTGGTGGTCGCCTACCTTCAGGCATTTGCTTGGGTTTAGCGATGAGCGTGATTTTCCTAATGTGCTGGGGAGCTGGGCTAACCTTTTGCACCCTGACGATAAAGACACTACGCTGACTGCCTTTGCCGATCACTTAAATGACAGAAGCGGACGCACTCCTTACGATATTGAATACCGCCTGCAATGCAAAGATAAGCAATATCGCTGGTTCAGGGCTAGGGGGGCTACTCAGCGTAATAGCGAAGGCGTGCCGCTCAGAGTGGCTGGCTCTTTAGAGGGAATCTCCCTGCGTAAAAAGCACGAGGCCGAGCTGGATAAAACCCTGACCCGATTCGAGCTAAGCAGCGCAATGCTGTCTGAAGGCCTGTGGGATATGGAAGTCGATGTGGATAACCCGGTTAACCCGCAAAATGCCTTCTGGTGGTCTGAGCAATTCAGGTCTTTATTGGGGTTTCATTCGGTGAACGAGTTTCCGGATGTATTGGAAAGCTGGGCCAGCCGCTTACACCCAGACGAAAAGCAAGGTGTGCTTGATGCATTTGCCGCGCATTTAAACGATAAAACCGGCAAAACGCCTTACGACATCGAATACCGTCTGAAGTGTAAAAACAACGAATACCACTGGTTTCGCGCAAGAGGCAAAACCCGCCGCGACAGCAATGGCGCACCGCTGCGCGTGGTAGGCGCTTTGGCCGCCATTGATGCCGAAAAGCAATCCGAAGCACTGAGCGGCGAAAGCTCGCAAAGGCAAAGCCTGGAAAAAAGCTTGGCCGAAATTGCCACCATTGTCGGTACGATTAAATCAATTGCTGATCAAACCAATCTGCTGGCGCTGAATGCCGCCATCGAAGCCGCACGCGCCGGAGAAGCAGGCCGTGGCTTTGCGGTGGTAGCCGATGAAGTCAGAAAACTGGCAGAAAGAACCAGCGCTGCTACGCTGGATGTAGAAAGCTTGGTCAGGCAGAGTAAGTAAGGCTGCTCGTGTGTGAATGGCATCGATGGCTGGCATTTAGCCTCGATGCCATTAAGCATGGCTTTGTATCTGTAATACTCTTTTTTTTTGCAGCGCACCATTTTAGCGCGCGCTGACCCACTGCCTGTGGGATGGATTGCCTGATTATCAGGCTGAGCACGAAGGCACACTTCTTGCTGCTAATGAGGTGTCTTCTTCTTGTTGGCCTTGTCATGCTGCGCATACTCCTAGTCAACGATCAAGCCCGCTCCGAAATATCACCATCCATGCTGGGCAGTGCGTACGAGCTATTGCCCCCGCTCCATACGGCCAGCGCTTTATGGCCTGCGCTTCAACAAGACCCGCCCGATCTTCTCCTGATTAATACTGCCATCCCTTCCAAAATACTGCTCGATCAACTGCATGCCATTAAGCGTGCCGTGCCGGTTTTGATGTTTGCAGAAGGGCTGAATCAGGCGCAGATTCGTGCTTGCCTGCAAGTAGGGGTAAGCCATTGGAGCGATGGTTTTGCTGCAGAAAAATTGCCTGTGGCGGTGATGATGGCCCAAGTGCAATTTGAGCAAAGCCAAGCCTTGCAGCAGCGCATTGGTTTGTTGGAGCAGCAGTTAGCCGATCGAAAAGTGATCGATCAGGCCAAAGGCCTGTTAATGGATAAGCGCCGCTTAAGCGAAGGAGAAGCTTATGACACCCTGCGCCGCCAAGCCATGAAACAGGGAATGAAGCTGGGAGATGTGGCAAGGCAAGTCTTAGCGATGGCGGATTTGTTAGGGTGAGGTGGGGATGTGCTTATGATGCGGCTACACGCTTGCAAGCACTGAATCACCGTAGGATGGACTTCACCCCTTGGCGCTAAGCAAAGCAAAGTAGCCCTTTTTTTAGTGCTTTCAGCACGTTGATTTAGGTGCGGGATCCCCGCGGGGACTCACTTTCTTGAACGGCCAAGAAAGTAAGCAAAGAAGGCCGCCCCACGAAACACGAAGGCCCCTGCTCTGCGGACAATCGAGTCGGCGGCAGGCGGGATTCGCTCGCTGCCTCGCTCCCTGGCCGAAACCCCGCCCCGCTTGTTCCTCGCTCCGGCGTGTTTCAAGGGGACTTTAAAAGCCCTATGCAAAGAGCGTGGTTATTATGCTTTTCGCTGTTTGCTCATGAAAAAGCAAACTGGTTAGTGCTCATGGGGTTTCACCCGCTCTACAAAAAATGCGTATTCATTATTCCTCTGTGCAAATCCTGTGCAAGTTTATGTTGCGCTGCGTCATTATGGTGCGGTGCATCCTTTTATTTTTGGTGCACCATGATGGATTGATGATGTTATCTATTTGATTTACTTTGTTTTTTATTGAGGCGCTAATACTGGCACAGCGTTTGCTACGTAGGTAGCCAGGGCCGCTTAGATCAGCGTGCCTGTAAAGATTTAAAACTCAGTGTAATGATGCGCTGGGTGTGGGGAAGGTCAATGGCGGCCCATCTCCCCCGAGGACAACGGCGTCCCTCCACGATTGTGGCGGGACGCTTTTTTTTGCAGTCTTTCCGGAGGCAGACATCATGGATCGTAGCTTTTGGCGTTCAGGCCATACCCCCACTCTTCTTACTGCTTTTCTCTATTTTGATCTAAGTTTTATGGTCTGGTATCTTCTTGGCCCCTTGCAGATACAGATTGCCACGGCGCTTAGCTTATCAACCAGCGAGCGCGGCCTGATGGTGGCGACGCCGATTTTGGCAGGTGCTTTGTTGCGTTTGGTTTTAGGTGTGTTTGTGGATCGCATCGGAGCTAAGCGCACGGGGTTTTTTGCGCAGCTGATTGTGATTGTTGCGCTGTTAAGTGCATGGCAGCTGGGTGTGCATAGCATGGCAGAGGCTTTGTTATTAGGCGTGTTTCTTGGTTTTGCTGGTGCTGCATTTGCAGTGGCTTTACCGCTGGCTTCTCGCTGGTATCCGCCACAACATCAGGGCACGGCGATGGGGATCGCCGGGGCGGGCAATTCTGGCACCGTGTTTGCCGCGCTGTTTGCGCCGGTATTGGCGATTATGTTTGGCTGGCAAAACGTGTTTGGCCTGGCGGTGATTCCACTCTTGTTTGCCCTGGTGCTCTACACCGTGTTTGCCAAAGACGCACCTGGATCGGTTAATCCTAAAAGCTTCTCTGATTACGCCAGGGTATTAAACAATAAAGATGCCTGGTTATTTATGGGCTTTTACGCCATCACCTTTGGTGGTTTTTCTGGCTTTGCCAGCGCCTTACCCGGTTACTTTCATGATCAATTTGGCTTTGCTCCAAAAATGGCCGGTTGGTACACCGCGGCCTGTGTATTGGCAGGCTCGGCAATGCGCCCACTTGGCGGTGTGATTGCCGACCGGATTGGCGGCACGCGTACCCTGCTGATTGTCTATGTTTGCTCCGCAGTATTGATCGGCCTCACCGGCCTTGGCTTAGGCGGATCGAGTGTGGCTGTTTGCCTGTTTGTTGGTGCAATGCTCTGCCTTGGGGCGGGCAACGGCGCGTTGTTTCAACTGGTGCCACAGCGCTTTGGCAAGGAGCTAGGCGTGATGACCGGCTTGATCGGCATGGCCGGTGGTGTAGGCGGCTTTGCGCTGGCAGCGGGCCTTGGCATGGTGAAACAAACCACCGGCAACTACAGCCTAGGCCTCTGGCTATTCTCCTTTCTCTCCCTCATCGCATGGTACGGCCTCTCCGGCGTAAAAGTACGCTGGCGCAGCGCCTTGGGTGGCGATCTGGCACAAGCAAGGATTTAGGGATGAAACCCAAATCTTAAAACACGGAGTTAAGGAGAACACGGAGGGCCACGGAGAAAACCTTATTAAATAGTGAATTTTGAATACATTAGAAATGACGGTTTATGGGGAAAAATGAAGGAGAGGTTTTCTCCGTGAAACTCCGTGTTCTCTGTGTCCTCCGTGGTTCAAGATTTGGGTTTACAAAAAATTTTAGGTTTACAGATCAATTCATCATAAAGGAATCCAGCCATGACTAAACCCAAGCTTGTCGTTGTCGGAAACGGCATGGCCGGTATTCGTACGGTGGAGGAGCTGCTGACTCTTGCGCCTGATCGCTACGACATCACCGTGTTTGGCGCAGAGCCGCATCCTAATTACAACCGCATTTTGCTCAGCCCTGTGCTGGCGGGTGAGCAGACTTTTGATCAGATCGTGCTGAACCCTTTGAGCTGGTATAGCGACAACCATATCACCCTGCATCTGGGCAAAACCATTGCCAAAATTGATAGGGTGCGGCGGGTAGTGATTAGCGATGATGGCGTGGAGGAGGGCTACGACAGGCTGTTGCTGGCTACCGGCTCCACGCCTTTTATCCTGCCTGTTCCTGGTAAAGATTTAAATGGCGTAATTAGCTACCGCGATATTTATGACACCGAGGCGATGATTGCCGCTGCCAAAATCAAAAAACACGCCGTGGTGATTGGCGGTGGTTTGCTGGGGCTGGAGGCCGCCAATGGCCTGATGCTGCGCGGTATGGAAGTCTCTGTGGTGCATTTGGGCGATTGGTTACTGGATAAACAGCTGGATATTACCGCTGGCAAGTTATTGCAGGATTCCTTAATCGCACGAGGCCTGAAATTCTTAATGGGCCAATCCACCGCCGCCATTTTGGGTAATGAGGCGGGGGAAGTTTGCGGTGTGCGCTTTAAAGATGGCAGCGAGCTGGCGACGGATCTGGTGGTGATGGCCGTAGGCATCCGCCCGAATACCAAGCTGGCCGAAGCGGCGGGGCTGTTTTGCAAGAACGGCATTGTGGTGAGCGATGCCCTGCAAAGTTATGATCCGCGCATTTACGCCGTGGGTGAATGCGTCAACCACCGAGGTGTGGCCTATGGTCTGGTTGCCCCCCTATTTGAAATGGCCAAGGTGGCCGCGAATCATCTGGCGCTGATGGGCTACGGGCAATACAAGGGCTCGGTGCTTTCGACCAAGCTAAAAGTCACCGGCATTGATTTATTTTCGGCCGGGGATTTTATGGGCGGCGATGAGTGCGACGAGATCGTGCTGTCTGATCCTGCCGGTGGCATTTATAAAAAGCTGGTGATTAAAGACGACAAGCTGGTCGGTGCCTGCCTCTATGGCGATACCACCGACGGCGCGTGGTATTTCAAGCTGCTGCGCGAGGGCCGCAGCATTAGCGATCTGCGCGATACCCTGATGTTTGGCGAATCCAGCGTCGGGGATTCGGGCGTGCAGGGGCAAAGCCGCGCGGGCGCGATGCAAGATAAAGGCGAAGTGTGCGGCTGTAATGGCGTATGTAAAGGCACCATCGTCAACGCTATCAAAGAAAAAGGCCTGTTTACCGTTGATGATGTCAAAAAGCACACCAAGGCGGCCAGCTCCTGTGGCTCGTGTACCGGCCTGGTTGAGCAGATTTTGATGAATACCTTGGGCACTAACTTCCAGGAGTCGCCTAAGACCAAGGCCATTTGCGGCTGCACCGATCACACCCATGCGCAGGTAAGGCAAGCGATTCGCCAGCATAAATTAATCAGCCATACCGAAGTGTACGAATTTATGGAGTGGCGCACCCCAAGCGGCTGTGCTACCTGCCGCCCCGCCGTCAATTACTACATGTTATCGACCTGGCCTAAAGAAGCCGTGGACGATCCGCAAAGCCGTTTTGTTAACGAACGGGTGCACGCCAATATCCAAAAAGACGGCACCTTCTCGGTGATTCCGCAAATGAAAGGCGGCGTGACTAATGCCGCCGAGCTGCGCCGCATTGCCGACGTGGCCGATAAATACGCCGTGCCACTGGTAAAAGTCACCGGCGGCCAGCGCATTGATTTACTTGGGATCAAAAAAGAAGATTTGGTGAATGTCTGGGCAGATTTAGGCATGCAATCTGGCCACGCCTACGGCAAATCAATCCGCACGGTTAAAACCTGCGTGGGCAGCGAATTCTGCCGTTTTGGCACGCAAAACAGCACGCAAATGGGCATCGATCTGGAAACCATGCTGGCCAATATGTGGAGCCCACATAAGGTAAAACTCGCCGTATCTGGCTGCCCAAGAAACTGCGCCGAAAGCGGCATTAAAGACGTGGGCATTATCGCGGTGGACAGCGGCTGGGAGCTGTATGTGGGCGGCAACGGCGGCATCAAAACCGAAGTAGCGCAATTCTTCACCAAGGTAAAAACCGCCGGTGAAGTGAAAGAATACAGCGGCGCATTTTTACAGCTTTACCGCGAAGAAGCCTACTACCTAGACCGCACCGTGCACTACATCGCCCGCGTTGGCTTGGATTACATCAAGCAAAAAATCTTAGACGACGAAGCCAACAGAAAAGCCCTCTTCGAGCGCCTGCTCTACTCACTGGAGGGGCTGCGAGACCCATGGGCAGAGCGGATCAACGGCAAGGCACGGCAGGAGTTTATTCCGATCAAGGTGCTGGCTTGAATAAATAGTAAACCCAAATCTTTAACCACGGAGAACACGGAGGACACAGAGTTTCACGGAGTAAAGCAGAGTGTTTGGTTGAAAAAATGCGCCATTCCCGAGTGCTTTTGTCGGGAATCCAGCGGCTCTACTGGATCCCCGATAAAGACACTCGGGGATGACGGTTTTGATTACATAACAAGCACCTTCTAAGGCGTGATTCTATTAAAAATTTCTCTGGGTACTTACTGATTTTTTAGCACTTGGTTTTCTCCGTGAAACTCCGTGTTCTCTGTGCCCTCCGTGTTTCAAGATTTGGGTTTTGTACTTAGCAGAGTAGTTCCCGCATCCGTTTTTTAAGGACAAAGCAATGAATATGAAAGCCAATCAACCTTGGGTGAGTATTTGCCAAGTGAGCGATATCCCCAAGCTGGGCAGCCGTGTGGTGCAGCGGGATGCGGGCAATGTAGCGGTGTTTCGCTCCGCTGCGGATGTGGTGTTTGCGCTGCTGGATCATTGCCCACACAAGGGCGGGCCTTTGTCGCAGGGCATTGTGCACGGCGAATCGGTGACTTGTCCTTTGCACAGCTGGAATATCGACCTCGCCACTGGCGAGGCCCGCGCCCCCGACGAAGGCTGCGCCAGGCGCTTCCCCGTAAAAGTTGTCGAAGGTGAAGTATTTTTGAGTTTGTAGATTTTATGTAAACCCACTTCTTAAACCACGGAGGGCACAGAGAACACGGAGGTGCACGGAGAAAACCTAAGAATCTGGGTAATTACTCAGGCGAGTTAAAAACAAGGTCGCTGCCCATAAAAAACACCAAAGGCACGGAAAAACCGGCCATTTCTCTTGGTTTTCTCCGTGAAACTCCGTGCCCTCTGTGTTCTCCGTGGTTCAGGATTTGGGTTTTATTTAAATAGCGTGAAATTTGCCACTTTGAAAGAGAAAAACCATGACCACCATAACCCGTTCTACCTGTTGCTACTGCGGTGTGGGCTGCGGGGTGTTGATCGAGAGTGAGGGCGAGCAGATTGTTGGGGTGAGTGGCGATCCGGCCCATCCTGCCAACTGGGGCCGCCTTTGCACTAAGGGTTTGTCTTTGGCCAAAAGCGTGCAAAGCGCCACTGGGCGGGCGATGTATCCAGAGCTGCGCACTAGCCGCTCGACCGCCCGGCAGCGGGTAGATTGGGATACCGCGCTGGATGCGGTGGCGGATCGGTTTGCGGGGATTATTGAAGAGCACGGGCCGGATTCGGTGGCGTTTTATGTCTCTGGCCAGCTGCTGACCGAAGATTACTATGTGTTTAATAAGCTGGCTAAGGGCCTGATTGGCACCAACAATATCGATACCAATTCGCGGCTCTGTATGTCGAGCGCGGTCACGGCTTACAAAATGGCCTTGGGCGCGGATGGCCCGCCAACTTGCTATGAGGACCTAGAATTAGCGCAAACGCTGCTATTCGCAGGCAGCAATATGGCCTATGCACATCCGGTGTTGTTTCGCCGTTTGGAGGCGGCCAAGGCGGCTAATCCAGATATTAAATGGATAGTGATCGACCCGCGCCGTACCGATACCGCCGCCATGGCCGATTTGCATTTGCAGATTCAGCCCGGCACCGATGTGGCGCTGTTTCACGGCATGCTGCACCATATTTTGTGGGAAGGCTTGGCGGATGCCGCCTTTATTGCCGCGCATACCGAGGGTTTTGCCGAGCTAAAAGCGCGGGTGCGGCAGTACACGCCCAAGATGGTTGCCGAGCTATGCGGCGTGCTAGAGGCCGATTTACTGCAAGCGGCAGAATGGTTTGGCCGCTCGCCTGCTGCGCTGTCTTTGTATTGCATGGGGCTGAATCAATCTAGCCACGGCACAGATAAAAACTTGGCGCTGATTAATCTGCACTTGGCGACGGGGCAAATTGGCAAGCCTGGCAGTGGGCCGTTTTCGCTGACTGGCCAGCCCAATGCCATGGGCGGGCGCGAAGTGGGCGGCATGGCCACCATGCTGGCTGCGCACCGCGATATTGCTAACCCGCAGCACCGTGCCGAAGTGGCGCAATTTTGGGGCGTGGACGCTGTATCAGGCAAGCCGGGCCTGCCTGCGGTGGCGATGTTTGATGCGATTAAATCGGGGCAGATCAAGGCGGTGTGGATTGTCTGTACCAATCCCGCGCATTCCCTGCCAGATTTGCCCAATGTGCGTCAGGCGCTGGAAATGGCCGAGTTTGTGGTGGTGCAAGATGCCTTTGCCCACACTGACACCACTGCCTTTGCCGATGTGCTGCTACCCGCCAGCAGCTGGGGCGAAAAAGAAGGTACGGTGACTAACTCTGAGCGGCGCATCTCCCGCGTTCGGGCTGCGGTGCCGCCACTGGGTGAGGCCAAATCAGATAGCTGGATTGCCCTGCAAGTGGCGCAAAGAATGGGTGCGCGCTTAAAACCAGAGCACCCCGGCCTCTTCTTTTTTGATAGCCCCGAAGCCATTTTTAACGAGCACCGCGCGCTAACGGTAGGGCGCGATCTGGATATTGGCGGCCTAAGCTATGCGCTGCTGGAAGCATCCCCGCAGCAATGGCCTTACCCCAAGGACGCAAGCAGCGGGCAGGCGCGGCGCTATTCAAACGGCCTGTTTGCTACCGACTCTGGCCGTGCCAAATTTATAGCGGTGGATTATCTGCCGGTGGCCGAGCCGACCAATTCACGTTTTCCTTTTCATCTGCTGACTGGCCGCCTGCGCGATCAATGGCACGGCATGAGCCGCACTGGCCGCCTGCCGCAGCTCTTTGCGCATAGCTCCGAGCCTAGCCTGGATATGAACCCCGTTGATGCCGAGCGGCGCAACTTAAAATCGGGTGATTTACTGCGCGTTTCGAGCCGTCGCGGCAGCCTGATTTTGCCATTGGCGCTGTCTGCCGATCTGGTATCGGGCTGCGTTTTTACCGCCATGCACTGGAGCGGGCAGTTTTTAAATAGCAGCGGCAGCAATGAAATCGCCAGCAGCGCCACCGATGATAAATCGTTTCAGCCCGAGCTAAAACACGCCGCCGTGCGCATCGAAAAAGTCGAGCTGCCATGGGCATTATTAGCCGCCCGCAAAGGCGATGTATTAGCGCTGCACGCCGCCGTGCAGCCCTTATTAAAATCCTGCAGCTACGCCAGCATCAGCCTGCAAGGCCGCGACGAGCCGGTTTTAGTATTACGCGCCGCCGCCAAAATGCTGCCCGAAGGCCTCTTAGAAAAGCTCTTCGCCGCGCTCGATCTTTACCCCAATCACGACGTACTCGAATACCACGACGCCCGCCGCGGCCTGCTTAAACGCGTCGGCTGGCAAGACGATCAACTCACCGGCTTTGTGCTGGCGGGCGACACCCAAGGCGGCGAAGCGCTGCTCGAGCAACTGATCGCAGGCAACCCATGGCAAGGCCCGCGGCTTAATGCTTTCTCGCCAAAAAAACTCAGCAATACTCCGCGTGACCCCGTGATCTGCAACTGCATCAACGTGCGCGAATCCGCCATCCGCGCGGAAGTGGCGCTAGGGGCGGATGTCGCCAGCCTAAAAGCCAAACTAGGCTGCGGCAGCGTATGCGGCTCCTGCGTACCGGAGTTAAGCAGGATGTGTAATCAGGTGATTAAGGCGTGAGGTTGTGGAAAGGGGAAAGGGAAAACCCAAATTTTGAACCACGGAGTTTCACTTGAATGTAGGTTGGGTTAGCAGCTTTATCGCGTAACCCAACATGCTTTGACTCCTAACTAAGGAGGGTCAAAAAGACCTTTTTAGTGCCTTCGGCACGTTGATTTAGGTGCGGGCGTCCCGCTGGACCTTCCTTTCTTGCGCGGCCAAGAAACGAAGCCAAAGAAGGCCGCCCCGACCAGCACGAAGGCCCCTCATCTGCGGACAATCGAGCGGCGGCTGCGGAACTCGCTTCGCTCAGACAGTCCTCGCCGAAACCCCGCCCGCTTGTTCCTCGCTTCGGCGTGCTTCAAGGGGATTTTTAAGCCCCGTGCCGAGAGCGAAGTCATTATATTTTTTTCGTTGTTTGCTGAAGAAGAAGCAAACTACTTAGTGCATATGGGGTTTTTACTAGCCCTACAAAACCTCTTACTCAAATCTTGGAAAACCAACCATGAAACAAGGCAAAGTGATTTTATTAGGGGCGGGGCCGGGGGATTTGGATTTGCTTACTATCAAAGCCATGAAAGCGCTGATGCTGGCCGATGTGGTGCTGCTCGATGATTTAGCCAACCCAGAAATCGCCAGCCTTGCCCCGCAAGCACAGCTGATTCGGGTAGGGAAACGAGGCGGCTGTAAATCGACGCCACAAGATTTTATCCAAAGGCTGATGCGCCGCTACGCCTTACAAGGCAAGGTGGTGGTGCGGGTCAAAGGCGGAGAAGTGCTGCTGTTTGGCCGCGCAGGGGAAGAAATCCGCTTTCTGCAAGCCGCTGGGGTCCACGTTGAAATCATCAACGGCATCAGCTCCGGCCTTGCCGCCGCCGCATCGCTCGGTATCTCGCTCACCCACCGCGAACACTGCCAGGGCGTCACCTTTGTAACCGCCCACGCGCAGGACCATAGCGAGCCAAATTGGCAAGCACTCGCCCAAACCGGCACCACGCTCGTGATCTATATGGGAATGAGCCGCATCGGCCAAGTCACCGCCGGCCTGCTCAAAACCCTAAGCCCCAACACCCCCGCCGCCGTAGTCCAATGGGCCAGCACCCCAGCTGAGCGCCGCTTAATCAGTAATCTGGGGAATTTGGCGGTAGATGCACAGGCTGCGCAAATGGGCAGTCCGGCGATTATTTTGGTGGGAGAGGCGATTGGGGAGGCGAGGGAGAGGGTGTTGGATGAGGCTGTTGCGGCGTGATGGTTTAATAGTCATTGATCGCGGCCAAGCCTCGGCTGACTACGTCCATGCACTGTTTTTCATCCAGAATATTTTCAATTCCACCCTGCTTATCAAAGCATTTGCAGCTGGTTTTTTTAGCGTTGGTCGCACAGCCGCTGATGCTGGCTAAACGCTGCTTACGTTTATTATCTGCCGCGTATTCTTTGGCTCTTCGCTCGCTATCTTTTTGAATTTGCTCAAATGCCTTGGTGGTGCTTTGTACCGCACCGTCCGTGATGCCTCGGCTGATTTCACGCGAGGTATTTTCTATTACACCTGCGTGGGTGTTTAGCGTTATCAGTATCAGGCAGCCAAGTAATAATCGTCGCATATCTTGCATATTGAGTTTTTTATGGTGGATATTATCGACATGATATATGGTTACTAACTGACTTGTTGTTTTCATTGCTTGTTAGTTATGTAGGGCGGCTTGGGTTCATCAACCCGCGCTGGGCGATAATGCCAACAACTAACAGCAAGCTAATTACCTCTCAGCTTATTGAATCGCGGGTTACGCCTGCGGCTAACCCGCCCTACAGGGCTATATCTTGTGAGGCCCTTTATGAAGTATTGCGAGCGATTTCAGAAATGCCTCATCGATCCCACAGAAGAGCAGTCTTTTGAGCACGATCCCTTGACAGCATTCTCATATTTTCTTTCAGGTCGAGTGAACGTCCTCTGCTCATTTGCTCAGGAGATTATCGAGAACCTAGACAAGGGCTTTGCTTCGAAGTGCATAGATGGCAAAACTGTTGAGAGGGCGGAATCACTTATGTGGTTGTGGCTATTGGGTGCATACGAGGTGGTCAGAACAATGCACCAAGCAAAACCATGCTTCAGCCAGCGGCTTGTTCTAGATTTGCAAGGTTTAAAGCAGGCGCTTGCAATTGCAAGAATGCCAGCAGCTAAAATGGAAAAGCCCGGTAAGAAGACTCCTGTAGTATCAAGCCGAAGTCCAAGTGGCTGGGACATGGTGAACCGTGATTTGTTGGTAAATGACCCGCTCGAAGACGTTAGCATCTCTGCACGTTGGCTTTTGTCGGAGTTCGATCGGGTGTTTTGCTCTATTACACGATCCGATGTTTTAGCACCTCATGAAGCATCATATCTCAGCCCGTAGGGCGGGTTGGGTTTATCAACCCGCGCTGAGCCATGCCGTTTTTACAGTTATTTTTAGTGCCTTCGGCACGCTGATTTTGGTGCGGGAATCCCCCGCAGGGGCCTTCCTTTCTTGAACGGCCAAGAAAGGAAGCAAAGAAGGCCGCCCCGGCCAGCACGAAACCCCTCACTGCGGACAATCGAGCGGCGGCTGCGGAACTCGCTTCGCTCAAACAGTCCTCGCCGAAACCCCGCCCGCTTGTTCCTCGCTTCGGCGTGCTTCAAGGGGATTCTTAAGCCCCGTGCGATGAGCTAAATCCTGTAGGGCGGGTTAGTTTTATCAACCCGCGCTGAGCGATGCTCCAATCACAAATCACCTCTTAATTGTCTCAGCATGCCATGCCTAAATCGCGGCTTACGCCTGCGGCTAAGCCGTGCTACAGCTTTTTTTGTATATTATCTGTTTCACTTCTTCGTAATAAAAAAACCCAATAAATTAATAAATTAATACATTAAACTGACAATTTTACGCAGGTTTCATCAATATTATGGCGTAGTATATTGTCATAAATAGGGCTTGCCCCCAATGCTGTTCACTTTATGATTTTTATTCCCCAGTTATGCCGTTGATTAAGAATTTCCGTGCCTTTTCTACTTGCAAAATGCTTAGTTCGTCGTTTCACAACCCGCGGATTACTGCGTCCTGTT
>NZ_PDZG01000052.1 GCF_002735645.1 Iodobacter sp. BJB302 | reverse complement strand
GACTCGGAACTGGAGCTGGCAAGATGAAGTGCAATTGAACCCCGACCGGGCTATTGAGCCTAAAACAAGCGAGGAATTACAGGTCGCTTAAATCGTAAAAACATCTCAACTATCTTGACAATTACCGTCATTGCTACGATAGGAAGTGAGGCATACTGAGCATGGCTGCGTATTTGTTGCGTTGCTGTTACGCCATCCATGATGGGCATTTGCATATCCATCAGAACAACATCGTAACCCCGTGTACTTAACTGTTCTATCGCTTCCAAACCATTATTAGCCACATCTACGATGAACCCGGCATACTGCAGCAACTCTTGTGCCACCATTTGATTTAACTCGTTGTCTTCAACCAGTAAAATACGCGCACCTTTTAGTGGCTCCAGCTCTGCAGCCAGCGTGTTTGCATGATGGCTTACGGTGATTTGTGTGTTGCTCTGATTGTTCTCCCCCTTGGTTCGCATTATTGCATCCAGCAGCAGAGAGGGATTGACTGGCTTAACTAAAATATTATGAACCCCCAGCACTTCTGCTTCTTTAATCACATCCTCTTTGCCATAGGCCGTCACTAAGATGTAACTGGGAGCCTTTGCCAAACCAAGCATTTGGATGCTCTTAATCGCCTCTAGGCCATCCATAACTGGCATCTGCCAGTCCATAAAAATGACGTCAAAATTGGGCTTGATTGCACGTTTTATAGCGGCAATAGCCGCAGAGCCAGAATCAACAACATCCACTTTGAAGCCCATCGTTTTGAGCATTTCTGTCAATACATGAGAGGCATAAAGATTGTCATCGACAACTAAAACACGCAAACCGCGTAAATCGATACCAGGGATCAGTTTACGAGTCTGACTTTCGCCACGCCCTAATCTGGCAGTAAACCAAAATACGGATCCTTTTCCTAACTCGCTGCGCACCCCAACTTGCCCATTCATCAGCCCCACAAGGCATTTGCTGATGGCCAAACCCAATCCCGTACCACCAAACTTACGAGTAGTAGAGCTATCGGCTTGCGAGAAACTTTGAAACAATCTGCCAATTTGCTCTGCAGTAAGCCCCAGCCCGGTATCTCTTACTTCAAAAAGCAATAATACTTCTGCAGAGTCTTTGGCGTGTTCTTCTGCTAAGCAAACCGAAATATGGATTTCACCATATTCAGTAAATTTAACCGCATTATTAGCGTAGTTAATTAAAATTTGCCCCAGGCGAAGCGGGTCGCCAATTAAAAATGGCGGCACATCAGGAGCCACTTCGCAGATTAACTCCAGCCCTTTGCTGCTGACTTTTTCGGCAATTAAATTAACTACATTTTGCAGAGTGGCTTCAAGCTCTAAGGGGATATGTTCTACTTCCAGCTTGCCTGCTCCCGCCTTTGAAAAATCTAAAATATCATTCAAAATACCTAATAAGTGCTGACTTGAGCGTTCTATTTTGCTGATGTAATCACGTTGACGTGCAGTTAAATCGGTTAAAACAATAAGATGAGAAAAACCAATAATGGCATTCATTGGAGTGCGAATTTCGTGGCTCATATTGGCCAGGAACATACTTTTTGCTTCGTTGGCTGATTCGGCTTCTAATTTCGCCTGCTCCAGTTCTTTACTAATTTTTAAACCTTTAGTTACCGAATCAGCCAGAATGACATTGATGTCGTTGAAATAATCTGAAGACATTGCCTGATGATCGCGCAGCCCTTTGTACTTCCATACTAAGGAAGTCAGCTCTTCAGGTGTAAAGTTGGGAATATGATCCGGCCCCATTGCATCAAGGCAAGCGTCCAGATTTTGAATCAGGTTTTCAGGCTTGATTTGAAATCTGACCGTTAACATGATGCGATTAAATTTAGGATTGCGCGGGTAGGGCTCGCTATAGCCCGTTACTTTGACGTAATCCATATCACCAAATAACATGCAGCCCTGATAAAAAACACCCCGGACAAAATCAAGCGTGAGTGGCATAACGTTTTCATAAACAGCAACTCCCGTCTTTTCATCCATAGACTGGAGCAGGCACCAGCCTATTTCATCCCTGCTCCCTCCGCGCACGACCGAGTTATAGCCCCCACTGTCTCTGTTAGCGTACAGCCAGTCCATCCCTGAAAAAATCATTGTTTTTCCAGGGCCATATTCATACCAAGTGTTTAAGAAATTAATGCCAGCACGAAAGAAAATACTGCTAAAAGCGGGAAAGGTGCGCTCAATCGTATTTAATGTTTCTGTGAACATAACGTACGGATACCATTGGGCCGGATCAAACGAGGTAATCTCAAGCTCTCCATTGCCTTCAGGCAGAATAGAAAGACTATAAAAGGCCTGCGTTAACCCCATAAGAAACGCGCCAGAAACTTCACCTTTGTTTTCTGGAAGAGCGAAGTTTTCAGGAAGGGGTGAGAGCGTCATCATTCGAATGGCCTTCTTAAATTTTTACGCACTAAAATAGCAGCAGATATGTAAAAACGATACTCTGCACAAATAGAAAAACCATCATAAATAAACAACTCAGAAAAATCAAACTGCAAAAATAGATTTATGCTAAAGCACTAAATAAATTGTTCAGGGCGATTTCCATCGTCCATTCACCAATAAAACAAACACGATCAACGCTAAGTCAAACTTTCGCAAGATTAATGCTACATATAAACAATAGGAGAGTTTCTTTAAATTTTAAAGGCGATAAATCAAGAGCGGATTAACGTCTCATTCACAATAGCGCAGAGTCGTAAATAAAACGTCAACCGCTCCCGATCACAATGAAAGCTTACATTTGGCGCTAACGGGGCTTTAATTATGCAAAATATTGCCCGGGCATTAGGGCCAACGCAGCCGTGAATGAAACGTCAACAGACCATCGGGTTTGCACACATGAGCCTGTTCAATACCGCTAAATAGCTTGTGCGGCAGCTTAAATCCTCTGTCAGTGTCTTTTATGAAATATCCCTGCTCATCGTAAAAATAATCATCCTTATTCAGTGAACCCATATCAGGCTAAGTTTTACTGCCTGATATTGCCCCTGCCATACATCAATTACACCGTTATTGCTGCTTCACGCCAATAAAGCGGCGAGCCGCAGCCCTGAACAAACGGTATACCCCTGCATTTGAAATTTTCGCATTTCCGTCATGACATCTGCGACATTTTTGTCAGGATGATCATTACATATCAGATTGCCGTAGGACACCAATCCCGCCTGGCCCACCTTCAAAGAATACGCCCCGCTTTCCAACCCCCTCCTGAGTATTAACAAAATTCATTTGTTTTCACATTAAACCATCTTGCACCGTCCTCTTACCCAAACCTGTCTCAAATCTTATCAGAAACCAATAAGCCAGACAGGAAACCATTAACACATACTACAGGGGGCAATATGGGGACAAAACTGAGCCAACAACAACAACAACGCTGGGGCAATGCATCAGAGCAAGAGCTGATCATCGCCCTTGCCAGCCACAATGAAGGTGCATTTGAAGAGTTTATTACCCGCTATCACCATTTTCTTCAGTATCTGTGCAATCGTTTTTGCTCAGGCAATTCGGAAAACAGCAAAGATTCATACAGCCTTGTCCTGCTTCATATTTATACAGAATCTCCATTTAAATTGTCGCAAATCCGCCACCTTGGCGGCTGGTTGCGCCAGGTAACCAAAAGCAAGTTTATTGATCAGCAGCGCTGGCTGAATGCAGAAAACCTGCGGCTTCAATTGCATCATAAAGAAACAGACCATCACAGACCTGTTTCTCCTGAATATCAGGCTCTTGGAGACGAATTACTCAAACAAATACAAGAAGTATTCCAAACCTTGCCTGAAAATTTACATGACGTGGCCTATTACCGTTTTGTAGAAGAAATGCCTTTCAGAGAAATAGCTCAGCTATTGAAAATCAGTGAGGAACTGGCACGCAAACGCGCTCAGCTGGCTCGTAATTTATTAAAGCCCGCACTTTGGACTTACGTAAATATCGCCATTCAAAGTGATCATGCCAGCAATAAAGACTCTCACGCCGCAGAACAATACGAGCACGAAACACACGCCTCCGCATTTTTTGATCTGCCCGACTAAATTCATTCTGCGCTTAATTGACTTAGGCATAATTAAACGCATTCAAAAATCATGCAGACTCGCTGATAAAAAAAGAGAAATGAATAATGATTGAATTGCGTATTAATTACGAGTCACTGAGCGAAGCACTCATTGAGCTGAAACACTTAAAAGCAAGAGGCTGGACATTATATTTCAGCAACAATGGCTTAGAGATCATTGCAAGAAAGCGATTTTTATTTTACGGCTCGCAATAAATACACAACCAAAGCAAGGCATATATTTAAACAACAGCGCACGACTCACACTCTGTTTACGCATCTTAAAAAAACAATCCTGAAATTAATTCACAAAAAAACATTATGCATCGTCTTATTTACAACAGGGCAATACAAAAATGAACCCAATAAAATCAGTACACAACAAAATACGGCACGGGTTCAAAATAACTTTCATATCAAAAAACATTCAATCTGATAAAAAAGTAAAAGAATTCGCAGATGAAATAAATAACAACCCCAGTTTATTTACCAGTGAATTTACAAAAAAACTGCGTGAGGCACGCACAAATATTATATGCACCGCAAACGACAACCACATTGTGCTAAGCACAAATAAAGAATCAGCATACATTAGTGTTAAAAAAGCGAAAACATATTCATCTGACAACAGAGGTTATTCAGGCACTTTTTTTACAAACCTGCTGATCAGCACGTATAACAATCAGCCTGTTTGTCAATTTATGCCAGCAATAAGCTGGACATACAATGAATGTGCAACAAAAAGAAAACTCAGAGTCGCCAATACAACACCAACACCTGAATACGGCCAGAATATCGAAATACCAATGGATAACTATTAACAATTATTACAAACATCAACATATATAAAATGTTTTTATGATTAGCTTTAAAACCAAGGAGAATTAAAGAATCAGACACAAAACCCCATGACCCAACTTTAATTTATTCAAACCCTAAGGATCACAACATGACTGCTTATACACTTTCGTTTCAAAATAATTCCAGCAACTCGGCCACCGCATGCGTTTACACCACAGCGCCTGATATTGGCGTACCTAACGTGATGTCCCTGGCATGGCTGACTAAGCCTTCTCACCCAACGACCCGATTAAATTTTGATTGGAATATTGATTACAGCCTTGTTTGGTCAGAAAACGGTACTCTTAAACCAGGTGCAACTTTCGAAGCGTCGCAAACATGGGCGGTTGATCCGCACGGGGAAAATGCCGTATTGCTGGCTTATGACGAGCACGGCTATACCTTTAGCAATAAATCAAGCGCAGCTCCGGCAGGCTCACTTATTGTTAAGCAAAGCTCGAGCGTGCCATTACGCAAAGCATCGGTTGGGGTAGGTATCTCTGGCCAGCCCGCTCTGGCTGTAGAAGCACAACCCAATATTCTTCTTGCATTTACACCCCATCCTAAGTACTGGATCACCTTTGGCAGCTATGAAGTGGGTGAAGTGCTGGATCTGGAAGAAATCTCTGATTCATTTGAAATTGATTATCCAGCCAATGTTTATTCAGCCGTAGTTACTCTGGATATTAACAACCAATGGAGCGTGGATTACAAATAATCCGCGCAATAAAAAGGGGGCAGTAAATATATTACTGCCTTATTAATACAACAATTCACCTCATGTGTATAAAAAAATCCGGCAGCACAGCTGCCGGATTAAAGGTCGCCTTATAAAAAAGCCTCCATATCTACATGCATGATCAAAACAAAGGAATTAACCATGCCTGATAAAAAAGTATTTATTAACAGCAAAAAAAAACCTGAAGTTGCTAAAAAGACAGCCGTAGCCATTAAAAATGACTCCGATTTTACCAATAAAATGGCTATGGAAATTAACGCTAATAAATCACTAAAAGTTCGCGCCACATCAAAGAATGGCGTACTGTTTCTGTCCTCACTAAATTCCGATCAGGCTTTAACATCAGAAACCGCTGATAGTGAATATGAAGCCAGCGAGGTTAACTCTGAAGTGGTTGCCTTTTTTGTCGGCGTTGCCAGCGGTGTGGTTGCAAATCTTATTTATGATGCCATTAAATATGGCTTCAACCGTCTCCGCCCAAATCAGCAGCAAGCCCAGGAAGTCGCACAACAAGGGCAAGAGCTGCAAGTTATTCTGATTGACCAATAAAACCCCGATTTATTAGCCGATTAATGCCATGAATAAATAGCGTCATTATTTTTTATGGCATGAATAATAAAAATGGTGAGTAATGTTTATTACTCACCATTATATCTTCTGCCCCATCCTTTTAATCATCCACTCATTACGTACGGCACTCTCCCATATCCCAACTGACGCCCCGGCAAACGGACTGCGTTTCAAGGAGTAACAAACATGGAAACCACAGCAAAACAAGCTACAGAGTTAACTCAGACAACCGACAGCGCATTAATCTATCCATCCGACTCTGGCACCCTTGTCGGCGGGCAAATTTTAGGGCTGGGGGCAGCGGAGAAAACCTATGCGGTCAATCATTTCAACCCAACAAAAGAAGACAGCAACTTTTCATATACGCCGGGCCGCGTGGTTAAAAATGTGTTCAACAAATACCAGAGCAATGAGTTTCAAGTTGCTTGCTATTACACAGATTGGTCGCAGTATGATTCGCGTTATGAAACAAGCAGCGACTTTAAAGAAGGTGGTCGTGGTACCGATCTGATACGCTTACAAGATGCCGGCCCTTTTGACAAAATCATTATTGGTTTTGCTGGCATTATTGGCGACACGGGCGAAAAAGCAGGCACGATCAATAATGCTGCAGTTGCATTTGGCATTGCCAGCAGCGAAAGCGATTTACCCAATCAAAAAGGCAAGGCCACCTTTACCGATCCATGGGGTGACGTGCAGTCATACATCAATTGTGGTTTTCCAGGCTACAAAGATGGGACGCCTGCACAGTTATTTAACCCCGCCACGGCGCAAGGCATATTGGGAGGCTTAGTCCAGCTCAAGCAGAACAAGCCCGATTTGCGCGTATCGCTCAGCCTGGGTGGCTGGACGATGAGTCAGGCGTTTCACTTTATCGCGGCAAATACTGCATTGCGCGCGCGCCTGGTTCAAAGCCTGAAGCATATCGTTGAAACCTTCCCGATGTTTACCGATCTGGATCTTGACTGGGAATTTCCGGGTTGCTCAGGCAATGGCAATCGCTTTGGGCCGGAAGATGCGCCCAATTTTGCCCTCCTGATCCGCGACCTCAAAGTGGCGATACCCGAAATTCATATCAGCATTGCCGTGAATGCTGAGCCTGAAAAAATGCAGCACGCCAATATTCCTGAACTGATTGCCGCCGGGGTAAATGGGCTGAATGTGATGAGCTATGACTTCTTTGGCACCCCGTGGGCCGAGGGCTTAGGCCATCAGACAAACCTGCAAAGCGACACCCCCAGTCAGAACTCAGCCGCACGCGCGGTCGAATACCTGCTGGGCTTAGGCGTTGATCGCAAGAAAATTTTCTTGGGTTATGCCGCCTATACCCGCAATGCCAAAGGGGCCCGGATCACCTCGGTGTCCCCCCTGCAGGGCAGTTACGATAATCAAAGCACAAACAACACAGTGGGCAGCTTTGAATCTGGTGTCACAGAGTGGCCGGACATTGTGCGCAACTATATCGACTTTGAGCAGCAAAGCGGCCGCAATGGTTTTCAGCTGTATACCGATACAGTCGCAGATGCGGATTTTCTCTATAACAGCAGCAGTCAGGTATTTATGTCGCTGGATACGCCACGTTCAGTGCGGGCCAAAGCGCAGTATGTGCGTGAGCAAGGTTTGGGTGGCCTCTTTGTATGGACCGGCGATGGCGATAATGGCCTGCTGACCAATGCCGCCCGTGAAGGGCTGGGCTGCGCAGTGCAACAGCAAATCATTGAGATGAAGCCGTTCTACTTCCGCGGTAAGACCGAAAAATAACTATGGTCGGTCATATCAAATAAACCGCCCCGGCTATTCACATGGCCCAAGCGGTTTATTTTTTGCGGAATAATACTGGCTGTTTTTTTGCACTCCTTTTTGTAATCTGGCTGCATCGCTGTTTTCTTAACCCACATCATCCATGGCGCAGTTCTCTCCGGGGCACCTGTGGTTTAAGATCTTTACTGCGTAAAATCTGAAATTAAACAAACAGGATTACTCTGAATGCCCACCCTCTACATCATCCACGGCTATGATGCCGCGCCTTCTCACCACTGGTTTCCCTGGCTGCAGGACCAGCTGGCAACTATTGGTGTACCTTGCCATATTCTGGCGATGCCCAACTCCGGCCAGCCAGATTTAAACGCCTGGCTGACTAAAATTGAGCAAAGCGTGGCAGTGCATGACGAAGATGTTTATTTTGTGGGGCACAGCCTGGGCTGCATTACTGTGCTGCGGCATTTAGAGCGAATTAATCAAGCCATTGGCGGCGTAGTGCTGGTGGCAGGCTTTGCCGGGGCCGTGCCGCTTTTGCCCCAGCTGGATGAGTTTACGGCGCAGCCTTTAAATACTGCGCATCTGCGCCAGCTGATTAGGCAGCGCTCTGTGATCGCTGCGGATAACGATGCCACGATTCCTTTTACCCTGACTAAGGCACTTGGCCAGCAATTGGATGCGCAGTTTTTAATCGTAAAAAATGGCGGGCATTTTTTGCTGGGCGAGGGTTTTGATACCCTGCCCGTAGTGCTGGATGAATTACGCCGGATGTTTGAGCTGGCCAACGCTGAAACATCCGGCAACACGGTTTAAAAAACAGCTGCAGCCCTTAGCTTCGGCAGAAATCCAGCGTTTGCGCTGGCCATCCGATAAATGCATTCGGGGATAACAAGCTACATTCAAAGATGACGATTTAAGGCAATTTCACCCGCATCAGTTTACTTTTACTCTTTTTGGATTGAGCCGAAGGATTGCTGGCTTCTCCGAATAAGAATGAATAATCGCTGGCCAGCGTTTGCTCTTTCCCCGCTACCGTTGCGCCCGTGTGGCAGGAGAGGCAACTGAGGTTCTGATGGTAGGTTTCCAATACCGTATTCGCCACGGGCTGCTGGGCAACAGGGGGCTGGGCATTACCATCTGGCAGTGGCGCTGTTGCACCGGGGTAGATGGGGGTGTTGCTATTGGGCCAGAGCACATTCACCAGCTGGTAATTCAGAAATACCGAGTTAGGATTGGCCGCTTTAATCGTGGCCCAGGTATTAGTATTGAGGGCGGCGATATTATTGGCGGTGGTGCTGCTGATCGGCGTGGTTCGCACCACTTGCACCGGCGCATTGTAAGGATCTGTCCCCACCACCGGCATTTTATTCTGCACACATTTGTAGTAATCCGTTGCCGGATCACAGTTCAGATTGTAATAGGTGAACCAGGGCAGGGGCGGCGCGCTCAGCTCGGTTTTGCTTGGCGCGTTATAAACATGCTCAAAAGTGCTCCACATAAATTGCTGGGCATTGGGCGTTTTGCGAATAATATGCAAAGCCACCAGCCCTACCGTCACCTGCTTGGGCGTCGTACTGCCACCCCCTGTAATCGGGTAACTCACCCATGCTTTGGATGTTTTAAACATCGGCCACAGCGTGGGGTCGTCCAGCTCTATCCATGCCGCCTTGATTTCAATCGCCCCCACCGTGCCATAGGTTGAGAACGTCGCCGAGCCATCGGGCAAATTCAGCCCCTGTGTGGTGGCGAATGAGGGCTGCTTGCTGGCGATATACAGCTGATTCTGATTGATATAGTTGTATTCATCCTGATTAAGCCGCTTTTCAAACAGGGTGACGTAGTTATTCATTTTGGGCTGCGCGGTAAGCCATGCGCCATTGGTGCCCGCCTCGGCAATATCTTTTAATGGAGCCGGCGAGGTATCCGTAAATTTAGACGTGTGATAAAGGCTCTTGATACCCAGCGCCGAGGTGGCCTGCAGGGTTTTCGTTTTCATTAAAGACCGCATCGCCAGCGGGATAGCCTGCTTATTGGCCCATGGTAAAGGAGGCGCGCCATTGGGGCGGAACACCTCGGAGGATTCTTTATAACTTTCCCAAACCACCGGGCTGCTTGTGCCCGCCACCCCGAAAGAGGAAGCAGGCACGTTGGTATCGGGCTGCCCCGGTAAATTGGGGTCAGCCGCCCAGTTAAGAGTAATAAACTGCTGCCATGCCAGATTATTAAATGCGTTTTGGTTGGTGCCCAGTGAATCGCAAGGAATAACCGGCTGCATCACCGGCACACCATTCCATGTGGGGCAAGCGGCGTGGGCGAATGCCCCCGCCAAACCCACCCCAAACCCAAGATAAGCCGATAGCTGCAAACGATTCAATAAACGCATGGCAAACCCCTTTAACTCATCATAATCAAGCCGGAATAATATTCAGCAACGCAGACATAGGCGCCTGCACCTCGTCCCCATAATTGGTCAGCGCCAGACCACGTAAACCCAAAGCAGCATTTGCGCCCACACTGACTTTTAAATTAAGCGAAGCGCACTGGGATGGATAAGAATTACCTGGCACAGCGTAATTAACGTTGTCGTTAAAGCCACTGACCACCACCGTTACATCCGGCCCAAAATCCACCGCTGGCAGCTGCCCCTGTGGCCCAAGCTGCGTGGTGGTGCAGGTCAGCACCATAGGGATATTGCTTTGCCCAAGCCGCACAATCGGAGCAATCAGGGTGGAATTACTGGCCAGCGAAATTGGTGTATTCATTGGATTGCTAACTTCGGTATTAAAGTAGGCATTCCAAATGGCCGAATGAAACAGCTGTAAGGGCTGGGCGTAATCAGGCGGCACAGGGCTGGCAGGCGGGGTAACGCCCGTTGGTGGCGGTAAAACGCAAGCTTCATTGGCAGGTGCTGCCGAAACCTGAATCGGGCGCGCCCACAGGCCAATCGACATCTGTTGCGTGACTTGCCCGCCCCACTGAATCGGATCGCCGCTTGCATCGGTGATATCGCCTATCGTAAACGACACACCCGCATCCACCCACGATTGTGGTAATTGAAACACCGCATGCAGCACAAAATTACCGCCATTTTGTGGCGATGCTGCTGTGGCACCAAACAACATGCCGGTAACAGGATCAGTTAATTCAGCCGAGCCGCGCACAATCTGCCAGCAATCCTGGGCTGATGCTCCTGCGGGCAGTTTTGGATCTGCGGGCAGGGTAAAGCCGCTTAAATCCGGCACCTGGATATACAAGCCGGTTGGATTTGCCAGTGCAGCCTTGCAGGGAAAGCCGGTAAGCTGCCCGCCAATCGCCTGATTTACCGATTGCCCGATATGCGGATCGCTATTGCGGTAGGCCTGCCCGTATTGCGCGCAGCAAATCAGCGTTTGCGGCACGCTATTGCCGCACACACGCTGAATCGTCGCGCCGCCAGCCAGGGCCATTTCTGTTTGCAGCGTATTTGGCGTGCTGGTCAGGTGCATCGCACCGCCATAATTATTGCTGCTGCCGCGCACAGCAACGGGGCCGCTATTCCATTTATTCAGCGGGTTATAAGCCGGGCGGCCGGTTGACGGATCAATCACCACGGCTTTGGTCACCGGGTCGTGCAAGTATAAATCGCTGACCGGCACCACCACCTGCGCCGAGGCTGGCGCTCCAAAGCTCAGGGTGGATGAATACACATCGGCTACTTTTTGCGGATCAATCATCCACAGCGTGTTCCAGTACTCCGGGTTTTCGCAGGTCATATCAATGCGGGTGATTTTATTGCTTTGCGGATCGCGCACTACGCTCCACTCGCAATACTCATCCTGCCAGCCACGCGGGCCATAGGGGCCGTACATATGCAGCTCGCTATTCCATGTAGCCTGTGGGCAAAGCTGGGTGGGGATATTCTGGAAAGCGGGCACAGGCACTTCAGTTGTGCCGTATTGATCGGCAATGGCAAACAGTTGCTTAGACGAATAGTTATAAGGATTTGCAGGATAAGCGCCCTTACCCAGATATTGGCTCAGGCGGTTTGGGAACGCCGTCCAGTGAATTAAGGCCGCCGTTGCAGTGCTGGGAATGGTGGTGAAATTGGTATCAAAGTAAGAAGTCTGATTGCTGGCATAAAGCAGATTCCACGGGTCGCCCATGATGGCCTGCGCGGTAAAGCCACTGATATTGGTATTCCATTGCAGGCAAACTGCATCGTTTTGTGCTGAATTAACCGGGAAATCATTAATAAATGCAGGGGTATTAAACACCACTTTCTGATACGAATCGCATTGCGGTGCGCTGCCATACCAGGGCTGGCCGGAGAAAAACGCAGCATCCCCAGGGCTGAAACTGCGGCCATTGGTCAGTACCATATTCTGACGGCAATAAAAAAAGAAGCTAATTTCAGCATTTTGCGCGGCATAAGCCTGTGCAGCCTCCACGCTGCCGCATGCTTTGGTACCTATCCAGTTAGCCCAGTTGGCTTCTTGATACTGAGCGACATTACTCGTTTTGACCCATGTATTTTGCATCTTTTGCTCCAATTAAACAGACCAACAAGGGATGCCTTTCTCTTTTACAAGATAAAAGATGGCATGAAGGTGCTCCGCACCCAAACCAAACTGCTTCAACACACCGCCAGCACAGATCATCACCCAACCCATTCTGCCCAAGGCAATACCCAGCCAGACAAGTGAAACCAATATAGTTTGAGCCCCTTATTACGCCATGGAATATTTAATTCTAAGAAAGAATGAAAAAATAAATTTGTAAGCATATCACAAAAAAAAGAAAGAATAATAATGAGATTAACAATTAATCTTACAAAAAATGAGCGTAAAAAAACCCGCCAGTACGATGTACGGCGGGGCTTTATTTGGGCATAAATTCAGCTTAAATATTGGCAGCCTTATAAATGCTCAGCAAATCATTCACATTTAACGAGGCTCCGCCGACTAATCCGCCGTCAATATCAGGCATGGCAAACAACGATGCGGCGTTATCGGCCTTGACACTGCCGCCGTATAAAATAGTGACCGATTCGGCCCATACGGGTGAAAACAGCGCCAGCTGACGGCGTAAGAATGCATGCACGTCCTGCGCCATTTCTGGCGTAGCGGCAAGGCCGGTACCAATCGCCCAGACCGGCTCGTAAGCAAGTACAAACATGGCATTTTTTCTCATCAGCTGCAAAATGGCGCTCAGCTGCTCTGCCAGTACCGCCTCAGTCTGCCCCGATTCCCGATCGCTCATGGTTTCACCCACGCACACAATCGGGATTACCCCGGCAGCAATACACATGGCAGCTTTTACCGCTACGGTTTGATTACATTCACGGTGGCGATCCCGCCGCTCGGAATGCCCTACTATCGCATAGCGGCAGCCTAACTCTGCCAGCATATCGGCCGACCATTCGCCCGTGCGTGCACCATGCGTAACCTCAGCCACATCTTGTGCGCCATAGTGCACGCCAGAGCGGCTGGCCAAGCGCCCTACTTCGCCCAAATAAGGCGCAGGCGGGCAGACCACCAGCTCGACACTCTCAAAAGCTGCCGCAGCCAGACGCGGCAGGCTTTCACGGCACAGCGCCAGATTGCCAAACATTTTCCAATTGGCTACCACCATTCTGGCGCGTGGCGCAGCTAAATTAACCGGACAGCTGATGGTTGCATCCAGGCTATCTAATGTGATTTGCATCATGGTGTCCTTTTATGCAGCAAGCGCTGTATCAGTTGAACGGACCGCAGTTTTTGCCAGCCACTGGCTCAAAATTTCATCCGCATTGGCAGGTAAATGCAGGCGAAGTTTGGTTCTGCGCCAAAGAATATCTTCAGCGCTTTTTGCCCATTCAAATTGCATTAAATAGCGCACTTCGGCGGCGTAAAGCGCAGGCAGAATTTCCTCGCCCAGATCAGCCACACATCGGGCGCCTTTAAGCAAAACAGCCGTTCTTGATCCATAGGTACGCGCATATCGCTGCAATAAATCGCCCGGCATCCATGCATAATCTTTTGCCAGCTTTTGCATAAATTGCTCAAAACTGCCGTGCAAATCGCCGCCAGGCAGGGCTTTAGTTGCACTCCAAATTGCGTGATGATTACCCAAATGCGGCGCAAGCAAATCAACAGCCTGCTCGGCCAGCTTGCGATAGGTGGTGATCTTGCCGCCAAACACAGACAGCAGGCCCTCAGCAGGATCAAACTCCAGTGAGTAATCACGGGTTACGCTGGCCGCATTGCCAGAAGCATCATCCAGCAGCGGGCGAACGCCTGAAAAGGTCGCCACCACGTCATTTGGGCTGATCTGCTGCTCAAAATAGCGATTGCTCATCTGGCAGAGGTAGCTAATTTCGTCATGATCAATCCTGACTCGGGCCGGGTCGGCATGGTATTCCACATCGGTGGTACCAATCAGCGTGAAGTCTTTTTCATAGGGAATCGCAAAAATAATGCGTTTATCAGGGTTTTGGAAAATATAGGCATCGGGGTGATCAAACAGCTTTTTCACCACAATATGGCTTCCTTTTACCAGCCGCAGCGCGTGGGCTGATTTTTGCCCCACTACACTTTTAAGCACTGATTCCACCCATGCACCGGCCGCATTCACCACCGTGCGCGCTTTGACCTGCTGCACCCCATTTACGCCCTGCAGGGTGCAATGCCAAACGCCATTTTCACGCTTAGCTGCCACGCAGGCCGTTTGGGTATGCACCACCGCACCGCGCTCTGCCGCATCCATCACATTCAGTACCACTAAACGGGCGTCTTGCACCCAGCCATCTGAATAAGCAAAACCATGGCTGTAACCGGCCTTGAGCGGTTTTCCCGATGCATGGCGGTCAAAACGGATTGATTCTGTGCCGCGTAAAACTTTGCGGCTGGCTAAGTGATCGTAAAGAAACAAACCGGTACGGATCAGCCACTTAGGGCGGCCAGTGGGATCGTGCGGCATCACAAAACGCAGTGGCCAGATAATATGCGGGGCTAAATCGAGCAGCACTTCACGCTCTTGCAGCGCTTTGCGCACCAGACCAAATTCGTAATATTCCAGATAGCGCAAGCCGCCATGAATCAGCTTAGAGCTGGCCGATGAGGTGTGCTGCGCCAGATCGTCTTTTTCACACAGGCAGACAGAAAGGCCACGGCCGGCCGCGTCACGCGCGATCCCAGCCCCGTTAATGCCCCCGCCTACGACCAGTACATCGTAAATTTTATCTTCCACGCTTTTCTGCCCCAGATGCGATGAAATTATTCATTATTGATTCTATTTGTACACAAACAAATACAAAACAACAAAATACTAACATTATATTTTCGCAAATGTTTGCTATGGAAAACCCCTATACCCTTTTTTGCATCTTGTAAGCTTCCCCCATCGCATTGTCCACAATGGCTTGTTAAACTCTGTACAACTCTTTTCAGCCAACGAGACGCAGCATGATTTTGAATCTACGCCAGCAGGAACTTTTAAAATGGGTGCAAAGAGAGGCTTATGTCAGCGTTGAAAAACTGGCAGAACACTTTGATGTCACGCAGCAAACCATACGCCGTGATATTCACCAGCTGGTTGAAAACAAGCTGGTGCAAAAACTGCATGGCGGTGTTAGCACCTTATCCAGCGTAGAAAACGTGGCCTATGCAGCCAGGCAAGTGTTGCTGATCGAAGAAAAACAAAGAATCGCTGAGTTGGTTGCGGCGCATATTCCCAATAATGCGTCTTTATTTATTAACCTTGGCACCACCACCGAAGAAGTGGCCAAAGCACTGCGCCATCATCGCGGCCTGCATGTGATTACCAATAATCTGAATGTCGCCGCCATCATGTGCACATACCATGAGTGCGAAGTGATTATTGCGGGGGGCATGGTGCGCGGCAGGGACCGAGGCATTACCGGCGAGGCCACCATCGACTTTATCAATCAGTTTAAAGTGGATTACGGCATTATCGGCATTTCCAGCATCGAAGCCGACGGCACGCTGCGCGATTTTGATTTCAGGGAAGTGCGTACTGCTGAAGCAATTATCAAACAATCAAGGCATGTTTTTTTAGTGGCAGACCACTCCAAATTTGGCCGCCCCGCCCTCGCACGCCAGGGTCATTTATCGCAAATCACAGCCCTCTTTACCGACCAGCCTGTAGATGCAGCCATGGATGCGGTGATTAAAGAATCAAAAACCCAGCTCTATATTGCAGAAACACCTCAATAAGGGATTGATGCTGGGTTTTGTGGGGAGGGTGGAAGCCCCTCTGCGCTAAGCAAATCATTTTTTCATTAGCAAACAGCGAAAATGCATAACCACCACGCTCTTTGCATAGGGCTTTTTAAAATCACCTTGAAACACGCCGGAGCGAAGAACAAGCGGGGCGGGGGATCGCTTGGGAAGGAGGATCCAGCCAATCCCACCCGCCGCCAACTGTCCGCAACGGAGGGGTTTTCGTGTATTTGAGTTTGTCGCTTGGCTTCGTTTCTTGGCGAAGCAAGAAAAGGCCCCGCGTGGCTACCGCCCCTAAATCAACGTGCCGAAGGCACTAAATAGGTCTTTTTTGTAGATCAACGAGCCCCCCCTCAACAATCCCCTACTGGCCTTCCTCACTGAAACAAGAATATTTGATATCCAACGCCCCTTATGCAGAGAAAAACACACCTTTCAATCAAAAACGAGAAGTCGCACGTACAAAAAAACAGAAAATTTTCCTTGAGCCGAACTGTTTTTTTCTCATTTCGCATAAAAATGCAACAAATCTAAAAAAACATTTACCCCGCTGCACGCCGCGTAAAACCTCACCTTTTCGCTTTTGTAGTCATTTTTTCTCGATTACAAGTTGCGGTATCCCCTGATATAAAACAAGTTTGCAACGATTAAAATCAGAAACGATCAGAAAAGAACATTACACAAACAACAAGCCTTTTCTGCACTCAATTGCTTGCCTCATGCAGCCTGTGAGGCCGACAATTCACCCATAAAAACACACTCAATAACACATCGCTTGCCAGCTAAAGCAAAGGGGATAGAAGTGGAAAACAAATACATTTTGGCGCTTGACCAGGGCACAACCAGCTCACGCGCAATTTTGTTTAATCAGGCAGGCGACATCATTTCGATGGCGCAAAAAGAATTCAAACAGATTTATCCTCAGCCGGGCTGGGTAGAACACGACGCGCTGGAAATCTGGGTTGGGCAATCCACAGTAGCGCACGAAGCCATTACCCGCGCCAATATTGACAGCACCCAAATCGCCGGCATCGGCATTACCAATCAGCGCGAAACCACCGTGGTGTGGAACCGTGAAACCGGCCTGCCGGTATATAACGCCATCGTCTGGCAAGACCGCCGCACCGCGCATTATTGCGATGAAATCAAAGCCCAGGGCCTTGAAGCATCGATCCGCAGCAAGACCGGCCTGCCCGTTGATGCGTATTTTTCCGGCAGCAAGATCAAGTGGATTTTAGATAATGTAGAAGGCGCACGTGAGCTGGCTAATGCAGGCAAGCTGGCATTTGGCACGATAGACAGCTGGCTGATCTGGAACTACACCCACGGCGAAGTGCATGTGACTGATGTATCGAATGCATCCCGCACCATGCTGTTTAATATTCAAACACTGACTTGGGATAAAGACCTGCTGGAGCTGATGGATATTCCTGCCAGCATCCTGCCGGAAGTACGCTCATCCAGCGAAATCTACGGCTACACCCATGAATCAATGCTGGGCAGCCGCGTGCCTTTATCCGGCATCGCAGGCGATCAGCAAGCGGCCCTCTTTGGCCAGCAATGCACCCGCCCCGGCATGGTGAAGAATACCTACGGCACGGGCTGCTTTATGATGATGAACACGGGCGTTACCCCTATCATCTCTAAAAACAATCTGCTCACCACCATCGCATGGCAAATTGGTGACCGGGTTGAATACGCACTGGAAGGCAGTATTTTTATCGGCGGCGCAGTGGTGCAATGGCTGCGTGATGGCCTTGGCATGATTAGCAAGTCTTCCGAAGTCAATGAATTAGCGGGCCAGGTAAAAGACAGCGATGGCGTGTATCTGGTACCCGCCTTTGCCGGCCTTGGCGCACCGCACTGGAATCAGGATGCCCGCGGCTCACTGTTTGGCGCAACGCTGGGCACAAAATCAGCGCATATCGCCCGCGCTGCGCTCGACAGCATTGCTTACCAGACCGCCGATGTATTAAAAGCAATGGAAGCCGATGCAGGCATCAGTATTCCTGAGCTGCGCGTAGATGGCGGTGCAAGTGTTAATCCATTACTGATGCAATTTCAGGCCGATATCCTGGGCACCGATGTAATCCGCCCAAAAATCACCGAAACCACCGCCCTGGGCGCGGCTTACCTGGCCGGCCTTGCCGTGGGCTACTGGAAAAGCATTGAAGACGTGCAAAGCCAGTGGCAGCTGGATAAACGCTTCAGCAGCCAGATGAGTGCAGAAGGCTCGGGCAAATTGCTGAAAGGCTGGCACCGCGCAGTAGAAGCCACCAAAACCTGGGCTAATCACGAAGCGGATTAAGAGGACTGCAGAGCGCACCCGAAGCGCTGCGGGCGACAGTGATGAGTCGCTCAGCGCCGCTTCGGGCACGCTTTATCAGCAGACTTAATTCGGGATTTATTCCGATCAAAATCCTGAAGTACAAAAACAAACTACACCCTCATTATCCGGGCTTCTGCCCGCTTCAAACTGGAATTCAAATGACTCCATTATTTGCCGAGTTTATTGGCACCGCTTTATTGGTTCTTTTAGGTAATGGCGTTGTCGCCAATGTATTACTCAATAAAACCAAGGGCCAGAACAGCGGCCTGATTGTGATTGCCTTTGGCTGGGCCATGGCCGTATTTGTGGGTGTATTCAGCGTGGCCGCCATTAGTGGCGCCCACCTCAACCCCGCCGTCACCATTGCTTTGGCAGTTGCTGGTAAATTTGCATGGAGCGATGTGGCTGGCTATATCATCGCGCAAATGCTGGGTGGTATGGCAGGCGCTTTTGTGATGTGGCTGATTTATCACAAGCACTTTGAAAGCACCGAATGCGGTGACACCAAGCTCGCCGTATTTTGCACCGGCCCGGCAATTCGCCATGTAGCGGGCAATCTGGTTTCAGAAATTGTCGCCACCTTTGTATTGGTATTTGCAATTTTAAGTATGGTTGCGCCAAAAATGTCTTTAGGTGCCATTGACGCCCTGCCGGTAGCCCTGCTGGTACTGGGGATTGGTGTTTCTTTAGGCGGCACAACAGGTTACGCCATGAACCCTGCCCGTGACTTAGGCCCGCGCCTGATGCACGCCATTCTGCCAATCTCCGGCAAGCGCAACAGCGACTGGGGCTATGCCTGGATTCCTGTTGCAGGCTCAGTTATTGGTGCCGCACTTGCAGCCCTTGCCCACGGTATTCATTAAACTTCACCCGCCCGGAAAACTGCGGTTTTATCCGCAGGCCTGTTGTCTGCCAGCGTTTTCCTGAGGTTTGTTTCCAATACAGGCATCCTGTTCCGATGCCTGTACACAGGGATTTTTCATGTTTAAATTTTTACAACCTGCAAGCCATATCACACGTATGGATGAGCAGAAAATTGACAGCACTTATAAGCGCTTACGCTGGCAAATTTTCCTGGGTATTTTCTTGGGCTACGCGGGCTACTATTTAGTCCGTAAAAATTTCTCACTTGCCATGCCCTATTTAGTTGAACAGGGCTATTCGCGTGGCGATTTAGGCTTTGCCATGTCGGGTGTGGCGATTGCTTACGGAGTATCTAAATTTTTAATGGGCGCAGTATCAGACCGCTCTAATCCAAGGGTATTTTTAAGCCTTGGGCTGCTGCTTTCCGCGGCTATTTTCCTCTTTATGGGCTTTGTGCCATGGGCCACATCCAGCGTCACCATTATGTTTGTACTGCTGTTTTTAAACGGCTGGGTACAGGGTATGGGCTGGCCGCCATGCGGCCGTACCATGGTGCACTGGTGGAGCCAGAAAGAGCGCGGCTCGGTAGTTTCGGTATGGAACTGCGCTCACAATGTGGGCGGCGGCATGATAGGCCCGCTGTTTATCTTAGGCATGGGCTGGTTTAACGATTGGCGCTCGGCCTTCTATGTGCCTGCTGCGGCTGCCATTGCCATTGCGGTGCTGGCCTTTGTGGTAATGCGCGACACCCCGCAATCCTGCGGCCTGCCTGCTGTCGAAGAATATAAAAACGACTATCCAAAAGATTACAACGAAGCGCATGAAGTAGAGCTGAGCGCCAAAGAAATCTTTAAAAAATACATCCTGCCCAATAAGCTGCTCTGGTGCATTGCCTTTGCCAATGTATTTGTTTATCTGCTGCGTTACGGCGTACTGGATTGGGCACCGACCTATTTAAAAGAAGTGAAGCACTTTACGGTTGATAAATCATCATGGGCTTACTTTCTGTTTGAATGGGCAGGCATTCCGGGCACGCTGCTGTGCGGCTGGATGTCGGATAAAGTATTTAAAGGCAATCGCGGCGCAACGGGCTTGTTCTTTATGGGCCTTGTTACCATCGCAACCATTGTTTACTGGCTAAACCCGGCAGGCAATCCTACTGTAGACATGCTTTCTCTGATCGCCATTGGCTTCTTTATTTATGGCCCGGTGATGCTGATTGGCCTGCATGCACTGGAGCTGGCGCCAAAAAAAGCCGCAGGTACAGCAGCAGGCTTTACCGGCCTCTTTGGTTACCTTGGCGGATCGGTTGCCGCCAGCGCGGTGGTAGGTTACACCGTGGATCATTTTGGCTGGGATGGCGGCTTTATGCTGCTGATCGGCTCTTGCGTTGCCGCAATGGTTTTACTGGCCCTGACGATGTTTCACGACACGCCAGCCAATAAAACCAAACGCGAGGAAAAAATGCTGAACCCCACACTGGCCAAAGCCGCGGGTTAAATCTGAAATCTGAAATAAACACGCAATGCCGCTCAAATTTGGGCGGCATTTTTTATTACCCAAACCGTATTCTCTTACAAAACAAACTCCTCCATTTTCAGCATTAGCCATAACAAAAAATGTGGAAAATCAAACCCTATTGAGTCCATAAAGCAACTCATCGCCGCTCATTACTATGGAGCAGATCACAGCGCTATCGCATAAAAACACAAAAATAAGCCATGGGCGCTGTTGTATTTTTATCCGAATGCCAAACCATATATTTATTATTTGTATTTAAAATACAGAAAACCAGCAATTGATACTTACAATTACCTCATTTTACACTCAAAAAACCATTGAATTTTCACCTAACCCGTAAGAAATAAAAACAATACATTAAAACAACTATACACACTTAATTAGACAATTCTTATAATTAAACCCAATTTAATTTAATAAAGAAAAAATTAAAAAATAGAATATAATTTAATCATTCAATTACAAACACAGGTTATTTTTATGAAATCTTACATTACTGTTCTTTTAAGCTCACTGATTATTTCCGCTCCGGCACAGGCAATCAGCGTTAAAGTATTTACTGATAAAGCTGAATGGACAAAAGCACTTAAAAACATTATTGCTGGCGAAGATTTTGCTGATGGCACGTTTATAAAAGGCCTTTCGATCAAAGCAAACTCCACAGACCCTGCTGATTTTTCCCATAACTACACCGTGACAGGCGGAAAATTAGTTGACCGGCTTACCGAAAAACACAGTACCAGCATCAATTACACATCCAAATTACTTGGAATTGGCGGCGATTTTGACCTCTCCCTCAATGAGCCAGGCATGGGCATCAAGCTGGTGCTCAGTGGCGATACTTTCAGTAATTATCTGGTCCCTAAGGAAATCAGCAAATACGCCACCGGCGGCTTTTTTGGCTTGGTTTCTGACACAGCCTTCACATCACTAAAACTGATGGCCGGCACACAAGGCACTGCATTAGTAAACGGGGAACAATACAGCCTGGATAATTTATCTCTTGCTACCGCCACGGCCCCCATTCCAGAACCTGAAACCTACGCATTAATGGGCATGGGCATCATTGGATTATTCGCGGCACGCCGTCGCAAAACTCAATAAATGCTGATTGCTTAAACACAAGGCCGGGCAATGCCCGGCCTTTTTTATGCAGCTAAAACAGTTAGGCATCATTTATTTGTAAGAACTGCTACTGATCGCCCATCCGCCTGCGGTCTACAATCTGAGCATCAGATTATAGACCCGCACACAGGATGACTATGAATCACGCTTACCTTTCACACCTTAATGCCACCCTCGAACAAATCCACAACGATGGCTTTGCCAAGCCAGAGCGTGTGATTGCCAGCAAACAGCGTGCAGATATCACCCTGCAAAGCGGCCAGGAAGTACTCAATTTTTGCGCCAATAATTATCTGGGCCTGGCCGATGATGCACGTCTGATTGAAGCTGCCAAACAGGGAATGGACGATTACGGCTATGGCTGCGCTTCGGTGCGCTTTATCTGTGGCACACAGCAAGTTCATAAAGATTTAGAACAGGCGATTTCTGGCTTTCTGAAAACAGATGACACCATTTTGTATTCCAGCTGTTTTGACGCCAATGGCGGCGTATTTGAAACATTGCTGGGCGAAGAAGACGCGGTGATCTCTGACGAGCTGAACCACGCCTCCATTATTGATGGTGTGCGCCTGTGCAAAGCCAAGCGTTTCCGCTACAAAAACAATGATATGCAAGACTTGGAAGCGCAGCTGATTGCCGCAGATGCAGCAGGCGCGCGCTTTAAGCTGGTGGTGACAGATGGCGTATTCTCAATGGATGGCATTATCGCCAACCTGAAAGACCTCTGCGATGTAGCCGAGCGCTATAACGCCATTGTGATGGTGGACGATTCACACGCCGTGGGCTTTATCGGCGAAAACGGCGCGGGCACACCAGAATTGTGCGGCGTACAGGATCGCATTGACCTTTACACCGGCACCTTGGGTAAAGCTTTGGGCGGCGCATCAGGCGGCTATGTTTCCGGCCGTAAGCCGATGATAGCTTTACTACGCCAACGCTCACGCCCTTATTTGTTCTCCAACACCCTCGCCCCCGCCATCGCGGCCGCCAGCCTGAAGGTTTTGGAAATTCTGTCCAGTGATGAAGGCGCTGCACTGCGCAGTCTGTTAAAACGCAACGCAGAGTACTTCCGTAAAGCCATGTCTGAGGCAGGCTTTACCTTGGTGCCGGGCGAACACCCGATTATCCCCGTGATGCTGGGCGATGCACGCCTTGCTGGAGCCGTATCGGCAGCGCTGCTTAAAGAAGGCGTTTACGTGGTTGGATTCTCTTTCCCTGTCGTACCCAAGGGCAAAGCCCGTATCCGTACCCAAATGTCGGCAGGCCACACACTAAAGCAAATCCAGAAAACAGTAGACGCGTTTATCAAGGTAGGGCGTGAACTGAAAGTGATTGCTTAAAGGCTCTTTAAACAAAAATTTGACAGAAGCTTTGGCCTAAAACTAAGAGTCCAAAATCTTAAACCACAGAGGACACAGAGAGCACAGAGTTTCACAGAGAAAAACAAAGGGTGGTTTCCTCCGTGAAACTCTGTGTCCTCCTTTTACTCTGTGGTTCAAGATTTAGCTGTTTATCAAGCTAAAGCTACTGTTATCAGAAAAATCACTAATTCCTTGTATGGAAATACCAGATGAAAGCCTTATCCAAATTAGAAGCAGCACCCGGCCTGACGATGAATCAAGTTGAAAAGCCTGCCATCGGCCATAACGACCTGCTGATCAAAATTAAAAAAACCGCCATCTGCGGTACCGATATTCATATCTGGAAATGGGATGACTGGGCGCAAAAAACCATCCCTGTGCCCATGCACGTTGGTCATGAATATGTCGGCACCGTGGTAGAAATTGGCTCAGAAGTACAAGGCTTTAAAATTGGCGATCGCGTATCCGGCGAAGGCCATATCACCTGTGGCCATTGCCGTAATTGCCGCGCAGGCCGCCGCCATCTTTGCCGCAACACCATCGGCGTCGGCGTGAATCGCCCCGGCGCTTTTGCCGAATACCTGGTGCTGCCTGCCTTTAATGCCTTCCCTATTCCGGATGATATTTCTGACGATTTAGCCGCCATTTTCGATCCGTTTGGTAATGCCGTACATACCGCCCTGTCCTTCAACATGGTCGGCGAAGACGTATTGATTACCGGCGCAGGCCCGATCGGCATTATGGCGGTGGCGATTGCCAAACACGTAGGCGCACGCCATGTGGTGATCACCGATGTGAATGAATACCGCCTCGATCTGGCCCGCAAAATGGGCGCAACCCGCGCCGTCAATGTCTTAAAAGAAGATTTAAAAGACGTGATGGCCGACTTAAAAATGACCGAAGGCTTTGACGTGGGTTTGGAAATGTCTGGCAACCCACAGGCTTTTCGCACCATGCTGGAAACCATGCAGCACGGCGGCAAAGTGGCGCTCTTAGGCATTCCGCCAGCCGACACCGCCATCGACTGGAATCAGGTTATTTTTAAAGGGCTGGAAATCAAAGGCATTTACGGCCGTGAAATGTTCGAGACCTGGTACAAAATGGTCGCCCTCATCCAATCTGGCCTCGATATCACCCCGATTATTACCCACCACTTCCATGTAGATGAGTTTGAGCAAGGCTTTGAGGCCATGTTGTCGGGACAAAGTGGTAAGGTTATTTTGAGCTGGGAATAATGCATAAAAAACCCACGATGCAGATCGTGGGTTTTTTATGCCAGCTCAGATATCACTTAATAATATTCCATATATCTTGCCTGGCACTTTTTCTCTTTCGTCCTCTATTTGCCCCCCACAAACACCATTTCCCTGAAAACACTGAACTCCCCCTATCGCCTTAAGTCCGAGGAATATCTTCTTCATTAAGCGATTTATATGAGTAGCCATTTAAAACTACGCCCACTGGAACGATCCGATTTACGTTTTGCCCACGAGCTGAACAATAACGCCAAAATTATGCGTTATTGGTTTGAAGAGCCTTATGAGACTTTTTCTGAGCTTACCCAGCTTTACGATCAGCATGTGCACGATGTGCGCGAGCGCCGTTTTGTGGCAGTAGACGTCAATAATGAAATGGTAGGCTTTGTTGAATTAATTGAACTTGATTATATTCACCGCAGAGGTGAATTCCAGATCATGATTGCACCCGATCAGCAGGGTAAAGGCTACGCCACAGAAGCCACGCTGCTGGCGGCTAATTATGCTTTTTCAGTTTTTAACTTACGCAAACTTTATTTAGTTGTGGATGTTTCTAATTTAGCGGCAGTGCATATCTATGCGAAATGCGGCTTTATTAAAGAAGCCGAATTAGTTGAAGAGTATTTCTGCAACGGCAGCTATCACAATGTATTCAGAATGCGACTATTTCAGCATGAATTTTTCGAAAAATTGATGCAAGCTCATCCTAAGAAATAAAACATCCATAAAAAATGCCCGCACTTTAATCAAAAGCACGGACATGGACTGCAAAAACGATTCTTATAAAAGTACGCACAGTTAAAGCCGCTCCTACATTGCCTGCTTGGTGATCTGCTCTCAGGCCAAAACAACCGGTAATTGCCCCGTTAAAGCCTGCTTCTCTTTTGTTGCCGCACCCAATAACGCAAAGCCCAGCAACTGCCCCTGTACATCAACAAAACGGGCGTCGATGCCGCCTTCAATCGCCGACACTTGCCATTCCCCCTGTGCACCGGCGGCGGGCGGTGCAACGACGGTTGGGCAGGCCGGGGTTTTAACTACTACCGGCATGGCGGGGTATTTAACCGGGGTGGGTGTTCCGGCTAAGGTTGCGGCTAGGGCGCGGGCGCAGTGCATGATGGGCATTACAAAAGGTAAATTCAGGCCCATCACTTCGGCGCAATCACCCAGTGCATAAATATGCGGCTGCGAGGTTTGCAGGGTTTGATCAACCACAATGCCGCGATTCACTTTTAAGCCCGCACTTGTCGCCAAATGAATACGTGGCCGCAGGCCGATGGCGGAGAACAACATGCCCACTTCGATAATCGATCCATCGTTTAGGCCCAATAAATAGCGGCCTTCCATATGGTCATAATTTTTTGCCGAGAATCCAAAATGAAACTCTACGCCAGCGCTGGTCAGTTGTTCTGCCAAATAGCGGCCAGCGGCTTCTGGCAATAAGCGGGATAATGGCCAGCCTGCCGGATCGAACACAATGGGCTTAATGCCAAGCGCCAATAAATCATTGGCAAATTCGCAGCCAATTAAGCCTGCGCCAAGAATACCTACGGTTTTTAATTCAGGCAGTTTTGCGGCAAATTCTGTGTAATCCTGCAGATTATTCACAGAAAGCACGTCGTCGCTTGCATTGCCACCAAGAGGTAAATAAATCTGATCTGCACCCAGCGCCAGAATTAAATCCCGATAAACCAGTGCTTGCCCATCAATCAATAAAACCTGTTGATTTACAGTATCGATTCCCACTACTTCGGTAAAGGGCAAAATGGCTGCGCTTAACTCTTCGGCCATTTTGCTGGCGGTTTTGATAATTAAAGAAGCGGGCGTTTTTTTGCCCGCTAAAGCATTAGACAACATGGGCTTAGAATAAAAATCCGCAGCGTCTTCAGCGATAATCGTTAAAGGCGTGGTTTGATCTGACTTTCGGAATTCTCGTGCTAAGTTATAGGCGGCAAGGCCCGAACCGATAATGATAATAGGATGACTCATTGTCTTTTCCTGTGTGATGCACTTGTAGATCAAAAAAACCAGCACCTTTGGTCCTGCTGATCTTTTTTTGGCAAAGACCAGCAAACCCCCGGCACAGCAACATCTGTCGTGCCAGGTATTTCATTTAATTCACTTCCCTTTAATGCACCGGCTCATCCAGTAAGATTTGTACCGATGGCAAACGGGTATTCAATACGGCCTGGCGCACCGCTTCTATGGCTGCAGCACGCGGAAAATTACGCCGCCACGCCAGAATTACCCGCCGGCTGGGGATAGGTTCTTTAAATGGCCGAATAGTCAGTAAAGCATCATCTGCAGCGCTGACTGAAGACGCAGGCAAAACGGTTACCCCTATTCCACCGGCCACCATATGCCGTATTGTGGTCAGCGAGCTGCCTTGCAAGGTGCGCTGCAAACTTCCTGCAGGCAAGCTTTCGCGGTTCAGATCCGGGCAGGCTTGTAAGACATGATCTCTGAAACAGTTACCTGAAGAGAGCAGTAAAACATTCTCATCAGCCAAAACGGATGAATCGATTTCCGTTTCCTTTTCCCAGGGATGGCCCTTAGGCGTAGCCACCACAAAGGGCTCGTCGTAAACGGCCTGCGTGGCAAGGCCCGCTTCAAAAAACGGCTCGGCCACAATCGCCACATCAATTTCGCCCTGCTTAAGCATCTCCACCAAACGTGCGGTGTAATTTTCTTCCAGCAAAATCTGCATTTGCGGCGCAGCGATACGCAGCTGCGGGATTAAATGCGGCAATAAATAGGGGCTGATGGTGTAGATAATACCCAGACGCAAAGCGCCAGCCAGCGGGTCTTTGCCCTGTTCGGCCAGCTGTTTAATCAGCTGAACTTCTTCTAATACCCTTTGTGCCTGCTCAACTAGGCGGCCACCAATCGGCGTAAGGGTGACATCGCTGGCAGAGCGCTCAAACAATGCCACGCCCAGCTCTTCTTCCAGCTTTTTCACCGCCACCGATAATGTAGGCTGTGATACAAAGCAGCTGGCAGCAGCCCGGCCAAAATGGCGCTCCCGCGCCACGGCCACGATGTACCTTAATTCTGTCAGCGTCATGCTTTTGCCTGCCAGAAACGAATACCCCAGGTCGCCGCAATCAGGCCGCTAAATCCTAATAAGGCCAATACAGGTAAAGACATACCAAATAAGCTCCAATCGATTACACCGCATTCGCCATGCCCGGTCAGCACACCTTTGAAAACCTGCAGCCACGGCTGCGTTTCCATCAGGTAATTCAGCCCTGGCCCGCAGGAAGGCAATTTACTTGGATCAATAAAGTACTGAATCGCCACATGCCTTGCGGCAACACCCGCCCCGGCAAGGCCCACAAGGGTAAGCACAATGGGCCAGAAACGGCTCATTTTAGGCAAGGGAATCGCAGCGGCGCAGAAAGACAGCAGGCCAAAGGTAATAAAACCCACACGCTGAAAAATACACAGCGGGCATGGGCTTAAAAACTGAGTTCTTTCTAAATAAAGCGCAAAAACAATGGTGCTTGCGCAGAAAATAGATAAGGCCAAATGGCCCAAACGCCAGCGCAACATGTGTACTCCGATAGCCAGTCAATAGATACAGACTATTCTATCAGCCAACTCGATCAAGAGGGAGTTGATATCAGGCAAGAATTGCCAATACCTACACTGCACTGACTATAATATTGCTTATTCTGACGATTCAATCGATAAAAAGTCACGCAACTCTTGCTCTTTAGCCATGGCATCCCGGTAACCCAGCTCGATTAATTTGCGTGAATAGCCACTACAAAACAATAAATAACTGGCCACGACCGAGCCCTGATGGCGAAATGCGCCCATTCCTCCCAGCAAAAAACGCATCCCCACAGGGAACTCTGATTTATAAGCCACGGCCAGCCGCTCAAGAGGCTGGGATGGCGAAATCGCCAGCACTTTAATCGGCCGCAAACCAAGGGGAAGCTGCCGCGCCAAATCTGCAGGCACAGCCGCCAGCGTGCGATTGATTCGGGTTAAGCGCTCTAAATCGGTATCCAGACCGTCCAGAAAAATACTATTCATTAAATGCCCCATTACTTGGGCCAGCGTGGGGTAGCGGGTGTGCTTTTCTCTGGCGGACGGGTCTGCCACCTGTGGCGCCACCCCAATCACTAAAATACGTTCTGCCCCTAAATGAATAGCGGGGCTGATGGGGGCAATTTGCCGCACCGATCCATCCCCGAAGTATTCACGGTGTAAGCGCACAGCAGGAAACAATAAAGGAATCGCCGCAGAAGCCATCAGATGATCCACCGAAATACTGGCCTTCACCCCCACCCTAGAAGCGCGGTGCCAGATATCCAAATCTGCAGCGCCTTGAAAAAAAGACACCGATTGCCCTGATGTATAGCCCGAAGCCGAGATCGATAATGCACGCAAAGCCCCCGCTTCTATGCTTTGCTGTATCCCGGAGAAATCGACCCTGTCCACCAGCAAATCACGCAGCGGCGCATTATTTAAAAATGCACGCGGATTATATTTACCCAAGCCCCCTAAAAACAAAGACAGCAGCCAATGCCCTGCAGTCGCCAATAATTGCCCAAGCGATGCCTGATAAATCATTTCCGGGCTTAAGCCCTGCCAGAGTCTTGCCAGCTCAAACACAGAGCGGCGAAAATGGCCGGCCCCGGCCGCAATCGCCACCGCATTAATGCCACCAGCCGAAGTGCCACAAATAATAGGAAAAGGATTGGCCGCACCCTTGGGCAATAATTTTGCAATGGCCAGCAACACGCCCACCTGATAAGCCGCCCTTGCACCCCCACCAGACAAAATTAAAGCCGTGCTGGAGGGATGCGTCTGCATTCGTTTGATCCCCATATTGTGCCTCTTCTTTCTTTTTTATTTTTAAACAGGCATGACAAACCAGCCACTCTCTTACGCTAGTTCTTAGCAGGCAAGGCTGCAAGATTGTCCGAAAAATAGCAGTATTCGCGTGCAAATTTCATACTCAGGCACAAAAAGAGCATTGAAATGGCCGCCGCCCGTTTCTTAAATAAAGTGCAAAATTGCAGATTATTGAAAACTGTACTAACAGGGATTGGTCTTATTACGCGCAGTTCGGTATAATGCCGTTTTGGCGACTAAGGATTCTGCACCATGCGCGTGATTCAGAAGGCCCTCACCTTTGACGATGTACTTCTCGTCCCGGCCCATTCCAACATCCTCCCGCGTGATGTCGATTTATCGACACAATTCACCCGCAACATTCGCCTGAATCTGCCGCTGGTTTCTGCAGCGATGGATACAGTGACCGAGGCACGCCTCGCCATTGCTATTGCCCAGGAAGGCGGCATGGGGATTATTCATAAGAATATGACCCCTGCAATGCAAGCGAAAGAAGTATCCAAAGTAAAACGTTACGAATCAGGCATTGTTAAGGATCCGATTACCGTATCCCCAGATATGCTTGTACGCGACGTACATGAGCTAACCCGTCAGCACAAAATCTCCGGCTTGCCTGTGATTGATAAATCCGGCCAATTGGTCGGTATCGTTACCAACCGCGATTTACGCTTTGAGACACGTCTTGACGTGGCGGTCAGCAGCATCATGACGCCTAAAGAGCGTCTGATTACGGTCAACGAAGGCGATTCAATTGAAACCGCCCGCGTACTGATGCACGAGCACCGCCTAGAACGCGTGCTGGTGATCGACGAAAACTTCAAGCTGAAAGGCCTGATTACCGTTAAAGATCTGATCAAAACCTCCGAACACCCAAATGCTGCCAAAGACGACCAGGGTCGCCTGCGTTGCGGCGCGGCTGTTGGCGTTGGCGCTGGCACCGAAGAGCGCGTTAAGCTGCTTTCCGAAGCCGGTGTGGATGTGATCGTGGTAGATACCGCCCACGGCCACAGCCAGGGCGTGATCGATCGCGTACGCTGGGTTAAGCAAAACTTCCCGCACATCCAGGTGATTGGCGGCAATATCGCCACCGCTGCGGCCGCTTTAGCCTTGGCTGAAGCCGGTGCCGATGCGGTCAAAGTGGGGATTGGCCCAGGCTCGATCTGCACCACACGCATTGTGGCTGGTGTGGGTGTTCCGCAAATTACTGCAGTGGCCAATGTGGCTGATGCGCTGGCTGGCACAGGTATTCCGCTGATTGCTGACGGCGGTATTCGCTACTCTGGCGATATCTCTAAAGCCATCGCTGCGGGCGCAAGCTCAGTGATGCTGGGCGGTTTATTTGGCGGTACAGACGAAGCACCTGGTGAAGTAGAGCTATACCAAGGCCGCACTTATAAGAGCTACCGCGGCATGGGCTCTTTAGGCGCAATGGCCGGCAGCAATGGCTCGTCCGACCGCTACTTCCAGGACAATGTAAACAACGCTGACAAGCTGGTTCCTGAAGGCATTGAAGGCCGTGTTGCTTACAAAGGCCCGATTACTGCCATCATCCATCAATTGATGGGCGGCCTGCGCTCTTCTATGGGCTATCTGGGCTGCAAAACCATCACAGAGATCCACGAAAAAGCCGAATTTGTGCAAATCACCGCCGCAGGTATTCGTGAATCGCATGTGCATGATGTGCAAATCACCAAAGAAGCACCGAATTACCATACCGATTAATCACTCTGATTACCCGCTATGCAAAAAGGCCGGAATGATTCCGGCCTTTTTTTATTTGAAAAACAAACGCATCCCATCTTGATACTTTGCTATTCATCTTCGTGCAGAGCACCAGGAAACCATTCAACGTGGCAATCACCATTACGGCCTAAATAACTCACCCGCTTGCCACGCAAAAATGCATAGTAAGCTTGTACTCCGGCTTCCATCGCCCGCACAGAGAAGCGGGAAAATGGCTGATTGTTTTGCTGGCTGTCCAGAATAGCGGCACGAAGCTGCGGCCCATCCAGCTCGCTGGCCACCTCCGGCAGACCCTCAATGGTAAGCGGCGCCACAACAACGCCACCGTCAATACCATAAAAAGCAAACTGCAGCCGCACATAATCAACGTGATAGTACTCAACGCCTTCTGCAATAAGACGCCCGACAATCTCAGGAAAAGGCACCCCTCCTGAAAGAGTAAGCCTGGCCAGCTCACGAATTATGTTTGCGTCCATTTTATTCCTTTAATTTCAGCACAAAGAATCACTGTACTCATTACCGCCAATACAAAGCAAACATCCCAAAAACTATGGCGAAATAGTCAGCACCACGTAATCCTCATAATTTCCCACATCGACCTGCTGCATAGGCGGGATAACACCGCAAAAATAGATGGGCGTTACAACGCCTGCCGACACTGCAACGCTTAAAGCGTCTTTACCCGTACCCAGCTCATGCGCTTTGCATGTTGATTTATAAAGGTGATAGCGAAGCTGGCTGCTGCCGCCGCTGATATTGCGCATTCTTCTGTCATTAATCGTACCGGAAACCTGACTGGGGCCAAACGAGACGGACAGTTTTCCAGCCTGCGTGCAGCTTGCAGTAATGAGCTGCTGCCTGATGGTTTCGGTGCTTAAATTCGGGGCGTATTGCCCAAAAGCCACTTCTTGCACCGATCCAAAAGAGCACGCCCCTGCCATGGAATACGCAGGCAGCAAGGCCGCTGCAATACCGATGATATTTTTTATAAACACACGCTACTCCCCGCCACAGATTAAATCACCCAGATCCAGCACATCACCCGCAGCATCAGGCACTTCAATCCAGGCTGAGCAAGGCAATCCTTTGTTTTGTATTTCAAACGCGTATCTTCCAGGCGCGATGTCTTCTAGGTAGATTTTTCCATTGATATCGGTCATGGCGGATAAATCACCTTCAGGCAATTTTAAGCTCAGGGTGGTGTTGACCAAAGCATGCTGCTGAGCATCTAAAATTCGCACTTCAAAAGCCCGTAATTTTTTCGCCGCAAAAACAAGGTGCCGCCCCAATGCTGTTCACTTTATGATTTTTATTCCCCAGTTATGCCGTTGATTAAGAATTTCCGTGCCTTTTCTACTTGCAAAATGCTTAGTTCGTCGTTTCACAACCCGCGGATTACTGCGTCCTGTT
>NZ_PDZG01000051.1 GCF_002735645.1 Iodobacter sp. BJB302 | reverse complement strand
GCGCACCGGCCGGTGCGCTCGGATGAGCAGCCGGAACGCGAGATCACCGGCACGCTGCGCAGGACGCGGCAGCTCTACTGGGCGGCCGTGGTGCCGAACTGGGATGCACAGGGCTACATCGAGCAGGCGACCCGCTCGGGTGCGCCGCTGATCCTGTGCCCCTGTGGTTTCGATGAGGAAGCTGCGCAGCGGCTGCAAGCCGCCTTGGCGCGTGTTGTTTTCAATGAGGAGCTGGTCAGCGGTGTTCGCTGCCCACTCCGTCACTCACTGGGGGAGGCCCTGCCATGCTGATCTTGATCGAGCACGATTCGATTCTTTCCACGCCCGAAGCACGCCAGAGCTTGGCCGCCTTCGTGGCTCACCGTCCCAACATCAATGTGGCGGTGTTCCACTCGGCCAAGTTGTCGGCCGCCGAAGTCTGCGATGCCTACCCGCCCGAGCTGCGCAAGCGCCTGATGCTGACGCCGGACACGCCGCGCGACCGCGATCTGCGGTTCTGGATCAGCTACGAGGCTGGATGCGTCTTTGCAGCACTGCGGCACAACGGCACGCTGGCCCAATGCGAGGCTGTCGTGTGTCTGGTGCCCCCGGCATGGGGCGCACCGGCCCGCGAGCAGTTCGGCGAAAAGCGGGTGGTAGTCATCGGTGAGCCGTTCAGCGGGGACACGGCCCGCCGTCTGGCCCGCAGCCTCTCGACCTACCGCCGCGCGCCGGTCGAACCGTCGCCACGCAGCTTGCCCAGCAAGGCCTCGGTCGCGTCGATGGCGGCCACCTCGGCAGGCGTGAAAACCTCTTCGCGCGGCAAGTCCTCGGGCCACTCGACCCGCTCGGCTTCGCTGTCCCAGCGTGTTGCCAGCTCGGCAAGCATCTTGGGGTAATGCTGTAGCAGCTCGGCCCCCGGCCCGGCGATCTGGCAACCGTCGATGACCTGCTGCAAGCTCGATGCGGTCAGCCGCAGGTCTGCGATCAGCGCCGCGATCCTGCGCGGCGTGCTCACTTGGTGCCCTTCCATGCTGGCTTTTCAGCCTTGTCCGCGCCCTTCTCCGCTGCCACCGGCCGCTCGGCCAAGACCTTCACCAGCTCGGCGCGCTGGCCTTCGATGGCCTCGACCTGACCACGCAGGCGGGCGGCCTCTTCCCGTGCGTCCGAGGCCTGATTGCGGGCCTGCGAAAGTTCCTCACGGGCATGGGTCAGCTCCGTGCCAGATGCTGACAAACGCTCACGCAACTGGGCCAGCTCGACGGCCTGCGTCTGCGCTTGAGCCTGCGAGTCGGCGAGCTTCGCCTTCAAGGCCTCGATCTCAGCCAGTGCAGCGTCACGCACTGCCTCGACGCGATCCACTTCGGTGGTGGCTTCATTGACCTCGACGGCCGCATCCCGTTCGACCGCTGCAATCTTGCGCTGCGCATCCTCATGGACGCGGGCATACAACCCTGCGCCAAGCGTCGCAAGCTGCTCTGTCAGCGACTTGGTGACTTGAGCCAGTGCGTCAACGATCTCGCCGGGCAATTCCACGACCGGCTGAGCCTTGGCCAAGTGGTCATCCCAAACTTGCTTGAGCCGCGTTGGGTTGCCGCCGCCGACTTTCTGCCGGAGCGCGAACCCGGTGACGTTGCGCCCGGCCGCTTGCAGGGCCTGACCGGCTTCGATGATGGCTTCCACGGGAAATTCGGCTGGACGCATATCAACTCCCAGTGGACTGACTGGCAAGACCGACGATCTGAGAATCAGTCAATTGATACGTCCGATCAGGATTGCCAGAACAAAACTCAGCATCCTCAGGCAGCACCGCCACCTTGTACCAAGACGCACCCTCTTGCACGCATTCAACGACAACCGCCTCCCCCGAAGGGAACGGCTCATTCGCCGGGAATGCAACCTTCACTCGATCACCGATGCCGTACTTCATAAGTCCACCTTTCAGGCTTGCCGCTCAGAGACCACCTCTTCGCCGACCATGCAAGCATTATAGCACAACAAACAAAGAAACAAAGAAACAAACAAACTAATAAACAAATAAAAGAGGATTTTTTGAGGTGCGCGACGGCTGGGCCGCCCTACTCGTCGGCCGTCAGCGGACAGTGCGCGACCCTCGGGCAGCGGCTGGCCAGCGCGCAGGTCTCGGCGAGCACAACCGGCTCGGCATCGTCTTGGCCGATCCCGCTCACCCATTCGATCCGCTGGAGCACGGGCACAGAGCGCCGCAGCTCGGCGCAGTGGTACGGGGTGGTTTTGGTGGTTTGCATGGTGTCGATCTCCGGGGGTTGACCAAGCCACCATCGTTGCATCACGACTTCCCCAGCGCCACACAAGCCGCTTGACTCGCTCCCAATCGGTATATACCTACCTACATACCTACAAAAGAGGCCTTGGCCGGGCATCGACCCGGCTGGTGTTCGGCTGTTGGCTGTTTGCGGAAGATGGCATCGCTGCAAGGGGTTGGAGGCCCGACTGGCGCGGCCCGCAGCCGCAGGCGAGGACACGGGAGGGCCGGAAAGCGAAGCGGCCCCTTGTGGCGAGGACAGATTTCGCCAGCCTCCAAGCAGGGAGCAGGTGGGGGTTGTATTTCCCCCCGCCTGCCCCTGCGGCCAATCCGGCAAGTACGGATGCGGGAAGTCCAGAAACCGGCAAGGTTTCTGGTCGCCGGGACGGCGAAAGCGGCAGGCCGACCGACAGGGAGGGAAGATCGAAGCCCGCAGGGGTCGAGACTCGCTTGCGAGGCTCGATGCGCAGCAGCGAGCCGCCCGAATTTCACTGCGGCCGAACTGGACGACGCTGGCCAGCCACACCGGCACCGGACGAAAGCAGCTTGACGGCCTTCACGAAGTCGATGCCCAGCAAGTGCATCACGAGGTCGATGCCGCCACCTCCACCCTTCCCTGCGCGCACGTCAAACCACTTGAGGCCCGTCACCAAGACTTCCCAAGCGAAACCCGATGGGGACGACAAAAACAGCCGCACCGTCCGCTTGTCCTTCTCCGGCACGAAGTCAGGATCGCGACGCCAAAACAACTGCCCATCGTCTCGCAACTTGTCGAGCACCTGCGACAGCGGCATCTCCCGCACCCATGCGAGCGTTTCATCGTCAAAAGACCGTCGAGCCATACGCTACATCCTCCGAACTCCGTTCAACCGACACGGCCGCCACGCCGAAAACTGAGGGGGGGGGGGCCGCGCTGACGCGCGGCGGAACACCCTCCGGGCTTCGCCCTGCGCGCGGGCTGATGGATAAGTCCTGCGGACTTACCCACAACCCACTTGCGGCTACTCGCGATTAAAAAATCGCTTGGGCTACTCAAAACCAAAACCACCGCACCTCAGCTCGAATCAAGTTCAGGCGGGGCACCACCGACCACAAGCCTCAAACGAGCACCCCGAACAGGACTGTCAACAGCAGCAATGCCGGACTCGCCTACGGCGGCCGGGGGGGCGGGTATCTGACATGCAGCAAACTTAACAACCATCGGTTGGCGAGCGCCCTCCTCCTTCGGAGCTGGGGCCTCTGGTGCTAGCCAGTCGAATTCGTCGATCAGTTGCTGGTACTTGGCCACGGTCTGACGGGAGAGGCGCGTCAGCGCCGCGATGGCCACCTGCGTGAGCTGCTCGCCCTTCTGGCGCAGCACGCGGCAAGCGGTCAGGACGCGCTCGCCGGTCTTTTTGGTGCGTTCTGAGTGGGTGCGCTCGGCCGCGAGGCGCTGGCGATCAGGCAGCGGCAGCGACTTGTCGAGGGCCATGACGCCCCGATGGCAGCGGCCGTCGCCCGTGTACTTGTTCCACGTCCACCGGGCGATGGATCGCACCGTGGCGCGAACTTGTGAGCTGCGCAGATCGGTGTGGGGCACCATGCGCTTGAAGTCGAAAAATCCGCGCTTGGAGCCGTAGTTGTTGAGGCGCTGGGCCTCGGTCATCAGGCGCGAATAAAAGGCGTCGTAGGTACTCTGTTCCTTCATCCCGCCGACGATGCTGTAGGCGAAATAGCGAAGCTCATGGAACAGGGTCGCGTGCCGGGCGTGATGGTGCAGCGACAGGTCTGGCACCTTGCCGAAGCGGCGCTCCCTCTTGGGCAGCTCGAAATACTCGTTCAGCTCACCCAGCGAATACTCGTGTGCGTGCAGCTCGATGGTGTGCCACCACGGATGGCCGGGCGTCTTGGTGACGCCACTGCCGTGATAGTTGGGGTCAGCACCCAGCAGCTCGACCATCCGATCACGAATGGCGCGCATGTAGTCCTGTGGGCGCGAGCGCGCAGCCTCGGTCGTGCAGACCGGCGTAATCGCGTAGAACAGGTGGAATCCGTCGCCCCGGCCTTCGCGGTTGGTGACGATGAGATTGGGAGGGGGCAGCCCGGCTGCTTCCCAGCGGAAAACATCTGCATGGTCGCAGTCAAAAACGAGCCATGACACCATGCCCGGTCGGTTGACCTGCATGTAGGGCCAGCGAACCGCATAGACGGTCGGCCGCTTTTTGGTCGCAGTCTTGTCGTCCGAGCAGCGCGGAATATATGGAGCCTGTTCCATCACCCGCTTCATGGGCGACGCAGGCTCATCGAACCGCGATTTCAGTGTGTTTTCGCGGACTGCGCTTTCACGGTCGTCATCGTGTGATGCTGTTGCTATCTGTCCCATAACCCCTTTTCACTCGTCCGTATGGACGAGCGCACGCTTGCGCGCAGGGGCTAAGACACGTACAATGGAAGCATTCTTAGTCGCTTCATTGCGCTGATACGGAGACCACCCGCCAAGATGGCCTCTGTACTTGTCTGGGCACCCTGCCCGGTTTATCTGTCAAGGCCCGCTCGCCAAAGCGGGCTTTGTCGTTTCTGACTCTCCAGTTTTCGGCTGTCTGGTCAGCTCTCTCCTTCTTGTTCACGGTCACTCTGCGTCCAGCGAGGCCGGTGCTTGCTTGTAGCCGCGCACCATTGTCTTGGGCACCCAGTGCTCCGTGCTCACATCAAACTTCATGATTCCATAGCTTTGGAGCACGCTTGCCGCGCCGTCCAAGCTCTGGAAATACCGAAGGCCGCCACGGGCAGCACCCAGCACTCGCTCATTCATTCCGGCCCGCACGACGATCAGAAGGCCCTTGTCACCGGGTTCCACCCTTGCGGCGGAAACTGACCCAGCAGCGATTAGCTCCTTCAAAACCTTCGGCGCGACCACGCTAGTCGTTGTCGTCAGCATCGTTTATACCCTATTCCGCGCCCAATCGCAACAATATCAGAATTCGTTGCGCCTGTCGCTGCATGATGTTGGTGTCGCCACTTGTATGGACTATAGTCCATACTCGAAATCGTTATGTATATACATAGATAGGTATATACATACCTATCAGCGCTTGAGAAAGGCTTCCAGCGCCTCGACCACGAGGTCTTTCTCCGTGACGCGCGTGCCCTTCTGCTTGGATCGCGTGAGCGCTTCTTCGCGCAGTCGATCCGCAAGCTCTTCCGGGAAGTTGAAGATTTTTTGCACCCGTGCGCGGCCGTAGCGCGGCCCTTCCTCAACCACGGGCGGCGTTGCGGCCGGTGGCGGGGCGACTGGTGCCGCTGGCTTCTCGGCGCGATCAGCCGCGCCACTCTCCAAAAACTCGTTCAAGTCTTTGCGTTGAGCAAAGCCGATGTCCGGTTTGGCCTTCATGCCATCACCTCCCGGAAGAATGCTTCCATCTCGCTGATGGCGGCTTGGTCGCGGCCAAGTTCCTGAACGCTTGCGCCCTCTCCGATGGCTCGCCTGAAAGCCACGCGCTCGCACACCTTGGTCGGCAGCACGGTCAGCTTCTGCTCGGCCAAGAATTCCGCCATCTCGGCCGCATCTTTGGTGCGCGGATCGACACGGGTCAGCAGAACGCGCACATCCAGCTCTGGGTTGTAGTCGCGGGCCAGCTCGACCACTTCGAGCAAGTCGGTCATGGCGGCAGCGTCCAGATTGCTCGCGCCAATCGGGATCACGGCACGTTGGGCCAGCAGCAGCGCGGAGCGCAGACCGACCGAATCACGGCCACCGGCATCAACAACGACGTGCTCGAAGCCGCTGGCCAACTGCTTGCCTTCGGCCAAGATCGCCTTGCCAGCGAGGCAGGTGGTGGTGGGCGACGGGTCGTATTGCGTCTCACGCCGCCAAGCAGCCCAGCTCGCGGCCGAGGCCTGCGGGTCGCCGTCGATCAAGAGGGTCTTGCCCTGACGGGCCAGCATCACTGCTAAATGCACGGCCGTCGTCGTCTTCCCGACGCCGCCTTTGGTATTCACGCAGGCAAAAATCATGGGGTGCTCCTATCTATATACATACATACCGACACAGCAGCATAGCTGCCAACCAGTGACCGACGATGGCCTGTCCGTCGCTCCGCTTGTGATCGGTAGGTATGTATATACCTACCGATCACAAGCGGATGGTAGCAGACTTTTGCGCTATCGCGTATAGTTTTAGTTGTACGCAACAACAATCAGGAGAGAACGCGCCCATGCAGTTCAAGATCATCCGGCACCGCGACAAGGACGGCACTTATCGAGAGGGACACAGAGTCCAGTGCCTGCGCCGGGTGCGCGAAGTAACGCCGGATTTTCCCGAAGGAAAAAACGTCCAGCGCGTGGTCGCTAAGTTCGACCGCGAAGAACGCGAGCTGCCTGCCGATGTGCTGGCGATCCTCACCCCGGCCGAAGTTGAAGAGTGGCGGGAATGGCGCGTCAGGCAGGACGAGGAAGAGCAGAAGGCTGCGGCGCAGTTCGAGCTAGATACGCTGGCCGAAAGTGCGCGCGTCGCTCGCATTGGCTTGACCAAGGGCTATGCGAGCACCACCACGGAGAACATTGCGGCCATTCGCAAAGAGGTCAGGGCACTGATGCGCGTGGTCAGCGAGCTGGGCCTGATGCCGGAGCCGGTGAGAGGGCGGCCGATCATCGAGGAGGAAAGCGAGATCGGCTTGCTGCCGAACTTCGCGCCACCCGGCACGCCCGCCTACGAGTCATATCAACGGCTGCTCGACGAACACGAGCGGAAGAAAGCACAGACCAACGAAGGAGGCTGACATGCGCTTTTGGACATTTGACCCCAACACCTGCCGCTTCGAGCGGGCGAGCAAGCAAGCCGCTTTGCACGCCGCCGACGTGGCCGTGGTCAACGACGACACCGACGTGCAGGTCATCAGCGATCACCAGCCGCCCAAGCGCTGGCCCAGCGGCGAGCCGCTGGTGGTGGCGGGCGTCGAGTTCGAGCGCGAGCTTTTCGAGTAGGTATGTAGGTATATAGGTAGGTATATACATACATGAAAACAACAAAAGCCCTCATCTTTGACGCCTTCGGCACCCTGATCCGCTACACCACGCGCCCGGCACCTTATGGGAGTCTGGTGGACGCGAGCGGGCGGCCGATGGATCGGCTCGCCTGCCTGACGCGCAATGTGCCACTGGCGACCCTCGCCAGCGAGATAGGCGTGGGGGACAAGCTCGACGTGATCCTGCCCGACTTGGCCGAAGAGCTGTCCGGCCTGCGTCTGTTTCCCGAGGTGCCGGACGTGCTGGCCAAGGCGCGAGCCGCAGGCCTGCGGCTGGCCGTCTGCTCGAACCTTGCCTATGAGTACGGCCCGGCCGTGCGCGGCCTCGTGCCCGAGCTGGACGCCTACGTGCTGTCGTATGAGGTCGGGGTAGCCAAGCCACACCCGACGATGTACCGACTCGCGTGCGCCGAGCTGGGCTGCGCACCGGCTGAGACGGTTTTCGTGGGCGACAGCAAGCGCTGCGACTTCGACGGGCCGCAGGCCTTCGGGATGCAAGCGCGCTGGCTGGATCGCAGGGGAGGGCAGTCGCTGGTCGATACCCTCAAGGGAGTGCTATGAAAAAAGAACTCGATGAGCTGCTCTGCCAGCGTTACCCGCTGATCTTCGCGGATCGTCGCCGCTCCATCAAAGAGAGCTGCATGGGCTGGGGCTTTTCATGCGGCGATGGATGGTTCGACCTGATCGACACACTTTGCGAGCGCCTGCAATTCTGGACGGATCACAACAAAGCGCCGCAGGTTGTCGCCAGCCAAGTGAAAGAGAAGTGGGGCGAGCTGTGCTTCTACCCACGGGGGGACGCCAGCCCGGAGCAGTGGGGCATGATTACGATGGCTGAGGCCATGTCCGCCTGCATCTGTGAACACTGTGGCAAGCCGGGGCAGACGCTGGTTCATGGGTGCTGTCACATGACCCGCTGCGCCGAGCACGCACCAGAAGGCTCGATCACGCAAGCGGATTTCATTGCTCAGAGGAAAGTGCCGGGGATTGCGCCATGAACGCATCCTCACCCATTGCCGAAACGGCACGCCTTGAGGCTGCCACCGAGACACTCGCCGAGTACATCGGGTACTTGAACTGTGAGATCGACTTGGAGCAAGAGCAGGCGGCCCCGAACTACGAACGGATCGCGGCCCTTGACCACGAGCTGACCACTGTTCTTGGCGAGCGCCGGGCACTGACGCCGAGCAAGCGCGACATCATCAACCGGGCTCTCTACATCTATGCCCCGGTGTTGAAGCGTATGCACGGGGGCACGCCATGACCCGCGAAGAACTGATTGCAGCCGTGCCGGTGCGTGAGCACGCCGGACAACCGTATTACGTCGCCTTGGACGACATCCCCCAGCCGTGGCGGGATCAATTCTGGGCGGCGCTCTACGGCTGTCAGTGCCCAGTGTTCGAGGGCGTGGGGCGTGCCGCCTATGCGTGGGATTGGGAGGTCTGGGTGCGGGGCAAGTGGCTTGGTACCAATCGCGGGCCGGAAGGGCTGCAACCATGACCCGCGACGAACTGATTGCAGCCGTTCCCGTGCGCCGCATGGGCACCAGTACCGCCTACGCCTACATCGCACTGGCTGACATTCCAGCGCCTTGGCGTCACCAGTTCGAGCAGGCACTGCGGGGCAGTGCTGCCCCTGCCGTGCCGGATGTAGGTCCCTGCGCTTGGCTGACCGACTGGCAACAGTGGGTCATGGGTAGCTGGCACCGCGACAGCCGCGCAGAGGGGTTACAGCCATGAACGACCTGCCGTAATGCACGCGGTCTACCCTCTGTCCGATTACCCCGTGCTCTCCGAGTTGGCCCGCAGCAGTGGCACTACGGCAGCCAAGCTCGACGGCAGGGCTTGCCATCACCTGTACACCGAGGCAGCGGCCATGATGGATGTGTCATTGATCCCGGCACAGGAGTTGGCTTTCATGCGGTCGCTTGGCTTTGAGCCTCCGGGCTTGGAATCGCTTGTCGCCATCACGCAGGACGGCGATTGCCTAATTGCACGCCTCAGCGGTGGTCGTGTGCTCCGGCATAACGATGCTGCGAGCCTCGCCGACCTGCTGCGCGCTGAAGGCGTGACCGCCGAGGATGTTCGTAGCCCAGACTGGCGAGCCGGTGAAATTGCCGTCTCGAACGGTGAGCGAATCGCGATCCTTTTCCGGCTGCGCCAAGCGGGGCGAGGATCATCATGATCCTGTTTGTTGACTTCGACGGGGTATTGCATACCAACGGCGACGACAGCAAGCACTTTTCCTGTGCCCCGCTCTTGTGGGAGCTGCTGCGGCGTCATCCTGACGTGCGCGCGGTGTTGAGCACTGGATGGCGGTTTGAGCGCCCGCTGGATGAACTGCGCCGCCTTGCGTGCCAGCACGGAGGCGAGGACGTGGCCGAGCAGGTTATCGACGCAACGCCGCTGCTGCGGCATGACGCCGAGGAGCAGAGTCGGGAACGGGACTGCTTGGCATGGCTGGCTGCGAACAAGCGCGACGGCGAGCCGTGGCTGGCCCTTGACGACATGCCGGGCCTGTTTTCGCGTGGTGCTGCCAACCTGTACCACGTCAACCCGAAACGCGGACTGATGACCTATGACGTGGAGCGGATCAGCGCCCTCATCGCGGAGGCTGTCCGATGATCTTGTTCTTGGACTACGACGGCGTGCTACACGCTGACGCGGTGTACTTGGAGCGCGGGCGGCCGGTGCTGCGCGCCGATGGTGAGTTGTTCATGTGGGCGGACGCGCTGGCCGAGCTGCTGAAAGAGCGTCCACACGTCCAGATCGTTCTGAGCACGAGCTGGGCGCGCGAGCTGCGTTTTGCCCGTGCCCGCGACTATCTGCCCGCCGAGCTACGGACGAGGGTCATTGGCGCGACGTGGCACTCTGGTATGGCTACCGACGACGAGCAGCGCCCACTTGGCCGTGAAACATGGTGGGACACAGCGACCCGCTATCAGCAAATCCGCCGCTACGTGGATCGAGCGGGCCTGACGCAATGGGTAGCCGTCGATGACAACCCAGAGGGGTGGGCCGACACCGACCGCGACAAGCTGGTGGCCACCGACAGCAATCTTGGCCTGTCCGCGCCTTCGGCGCGCGTTCGCCTAGCGGCTGCCGTTGGCAACATGGCCAGCGCGTGGGCCGTAGCCGACGCGATGGCTGGCGTGCTGGCCATTCCGCAGGTCGAGCGGAGCGCGTCCTGTGCTGATCTGGTGCAGTGGGTCGAGTGGTGGCAGTCTTCCTACCTCGGTGCCATCGAGCTACCACCCGACCAGATTGCCGCTATGAAGGCTGGCCACTGGTGGCCGCCTGTCTCCGACGTGGAAGTCCGCGAGATGCCACCGGCCATCGCTCGGAGACGCATCCCATGATGCTGGTCATCGACCTTGAGGCCACCTGCGACGATGCCGATGGCCTCCCGGCAACCGACATGGAGGTCATCGAAATTGGCGCGGTTTGGGCGACGGTTGAGGGCATCGTCCTCGACACGTTTCAGGCGCTGGTGCGCCCCGTGGTACGCCCTCAACTCACGCCGTTTTGTCGGCAGCTCACCAACATCCAGCAGGCCGACGTGGACGGTGCTGAGTTTTTCCCAGCGGTCGCGGCACGGCTGGCCAGCTTCGCCCAACTGCATCAAGCCGAGGGCGCAACGTGGGGGAGCTGGGGCCAATTCGACGCCAAGCAGCTTGCGCGTGACTGCGAGCGACACGGCATCGAAAGCCCGCTCGCAGCGTTCGCGCATGTGAACCTCAAGCGCCGCTTTGCCAAAGCCCGGAAGATCAAAGAGGTGGGCATGGCCCGTGCGTTGCAGATGGTGGGCCTGCCGCTCGATGGCGCGCACCACCGAGGTCTCGACGACTCGCGCAACATAGCCAAGCTGTTGCCGTGGTCGTTATAGGTATGTATATACCTACCTATATACATACCTATGAATGAGGAAACCGGTGGGGGGAGGCGTCGTCTTGCGATTGTGCGCGGCGCGCGATACAATGTATCTCAATCAGTCGCAATAGGAGGCCGTCATGGCTGCTACCACCACTATGGTTCACGTCCGCGTGGACGAGAACGTCAAGGCACAGGCTGCGGAAACGCTGGCCTCGATGGGCCTGACCGTCTCCGATGCGATCCGCGTGTTCCTGACCCGTGTCGTCGCCGACAAGGAACTGCCGTTCGCGCTCAAGGCACCGAACGCCACCAGCCGCGTCGCCATCGCTGAGGCCAACGAGATCATCAAGAGCCGTCGCGCTCGCTTCGCAACCGCTGACTCGCTCTTGAATGACCTCGAAGAAGCCAGCGGCAAGTAAGCGGGCAAACCTGCCTCGCGCATCGGACTACACCAAAGAGTTCCAGAAGGACTGGGTGCGCCTGTCCCACTCCGGCCGGTACGACATGACCCGGCTGAAAGAGGCCATGCTGCTGCTCATCGCCAACGATGGGCCGCTTCCGCCTGAATGGCTCGACCATCCACTGACGGGTGACTGGGCGGGCCATCGCGAGTGCCACATCGGCGGCGACTTCCTGCTGATCTACCGGCTCGACGATTCAGGCAAGAGCGGCTTGGTCGTTTTCGTGCGCAGCGGGACGCATTCCGAGCTGTTCTCGTGAGCCTGCATCCAACCCTCGACCCTCAACTGACCGGCAACGTCGGTCTGTACTACTGCTGCTACCGGCTATCGCTGATGGGCTGGAACGTCATGCCCACGGCGCGCAACGCGCGAGGGGTAGATATCATTGCCTACAGCCGGGATGCCTCCCGGTTCGTGGGTGTGCAGGTGAAGGCCCTGAGCAAGCGCAACCCGGTGCCGCTGGGCACGTCGCTCGACAAGGTGATGGGCGACTTCTGGATCATCGTGAACAAGGTGGCCACCGCGCCCTCGGCCTACATCATGCTGCCGTCCGAGGTGACGGAGCGCGCACACCGTGGGGAGAAAGAGGGCAGGGTGTCCTACTGGCTACAGCCGACCGACTACGAGCACGAGACGTTCAAGGAAGCGTGGGAGCGCATCGGTCACGGAGCGTAGGCACCAAGAAAGCCGCCTCGCATGGCGAGGCGGTGAAAGACTGCGGGCTGTCAGGGAGGAAAACGCCGCTACAAGGCAGTCAGCCCGAATTATCAGGGCGAAAACTTGGGCTGCTGGCCCGGCGTGCAGTTGTAGAGCACGGGCAGCAGCGGGCCTATAAGGCTCACGGCCGCCATCTTCATGTCGTCGGCGTCGGCCTTCTCCCTCAAGTACCACACCACCTTCTGCACCACGTCGTTGCTGCTTGTGCCCTTCGGGATGCACACGCGCACACGGCTGATCTGCTCGTTCTGCAAGGTGCTGGCCACGCCCGTGATGAAGCCCTCGCAGTGGGCACGATCCGTCTGGTGTTGGCTCGTGCACAGCTCGTAGAGCTGGCTGATTTTCCAGAAGCTGGGGCCGACCATCGGCGGCTTGGCCGGGTCATCGGCGGCCATCGCGGGGCCTGCCAGCAGGCACGCCAGTACCGCGCTGGCCAGCAGCCGGTCAGAAGGGCACTTCGTCATCTTCCCAGCTCGCTTTCTTCGCTGCTTCGGCCTTCTGCTTGATCTTCAACTCAAGCGCCTTGATGAAGCGGATCGACGCCGCGACATGGTTGAAGATCAGCAGGCTTTCCTCGTAGTTCAGGATGGGGTTGTCGTGCGCGAGGCTCTTGTTGTTGCGCACGTCGTTGAACGATTCCAGCACCGAAATACTGGATTTCAGGATGCGCTCGGCCATCTGCGATTCAAGGTGGCCACCTTCACGCAACGCCTTGACGTACTCGCCGAAGATGCTGTGCAGGGCCTTGTCCCGGTTCACCTCGATGCCGTGTGGCTCGCAGGCGATGCGGATGAACTTGATGACGAAGGTGTGCAGGCGATCCAGCGCGCCCTCGGGCTGGTTCTTCTCGATGGCCTCGCGGACGTGCTCTGCCACCACCTCGAAGTCGCGGTCATCGGAGTTGGCCGTCAGCGAGTCCAGCTCGGCCACCGGCTGGTCGGCGAGCAAGCGCTGCGCGATCACGCGGCAAGCGTCGATCAGCTCGTGACTGCTGTCACCCAGACAGCGCTCGTCGATGCCGTAGGCGATCAGACCTTCCAGCACGCGGCCGACTGTATTGTTGGGCGCGACGGCCCAGAAGGTGCGCATCCGCTTGGCCTTGGAGTCGCCGCCCGTGCGGTACTGGGCCGCGTCGATGTCGATGCGGTAGTCGATGAAGAATTCGCTGTAGGTGCGGTCGGAAAAGTTCAGCACGTAGCCGCTGCCCATGCCAAGCAGCTTTTCCAGCTTGCGCCCCTCGAACGCGGTCAGGTCGGACATTGTTCTTCTCTCCCTTCTGCCGTCATTGGAGCGACGGCAGGCCTCCGACGATCTCGACCGTCTCCATGCTCACGCGGATGACGCGCTTGAGCAGGTTCAGGATGTAGGCAGGGTCGTTGCTCTCCCGGCACCACTCGTTTGGATCGTCCTTGATGCCGCTTTCCTTGTCGGTGGCGGCCTCATACCGATCCATCACCCACTCGATGGCGCTTTTCCCGTTCACCATGTAGTCGTAGGCTTGCTCCGGGATGCCCTTGATCGTGATGCGGCTGTTGAACACGATGACGCTGCGGTCTTTCTCGCGGCCACCCTTTGACGCGAAGCGCATTTTTTCGACGCGGTAGTAGGCCAAGTCGTTGAGGTCGCCCTTGGGCTTTGCATCTTCTGTGACAGGCCATGGCTCCACCGTCTCATAGTCAAGGTGCAGCGCCGCAAGGGTGCGCCCGGCCTTCTCGAAGGCACGGAAGTCAGGCGCGTAGGGAACCCGTGGCAGCACCTTCTTGAGATCCGATGCGTACAGCTCGCGGTATTCGGGCGAGTGGAGAACGCCATAGCAATAGAAGAAGATCGCTTCCTTGGTGATGGATGCGTCACCGTAGTGCTTGCGGAAGTTTGCGAGCGCCACGTCAGTGATGCCGTCGTGGCGGATGTAGCCATCAACAACCGTGGCGGCGTCAAACAGCCCTTTGACCTGACCGTTAGCCCCTTGCTTCTCGTACCAATACATGGAGAAGCACTGCCCGCCGTGCAGCAGGTGGATGTTGGGGATGAGCCGCGTCACCAGCGCGGAGAATGGTCGATCCTCACCCGGCCCCGGCAACTGGATGACCAGATTTTCATGGGCAGGTGTTGGATACAGCTTGGTGGGCCGGTACTCAGACCACATCGTGTCCAAGTACACCCACGATTTGGAGAATGGTCGGTAGCTCGCCAGACAGAGGTTCTCGGGCACGAACTCTGCGGCCCGCTGCCTCAGAATGGATTGCCGCAACCCTCTCGTCCATTTGATGAGCTTCGGATTCTTGTCCACCAAGCCCGCCACATCCTTCTCTGTCTTAGCCGTCGCGAGCGAGCCATTCGACACAAGGGTGCTCAAGATGTTCGTGTAGGAGGCGACCATCTTCCGCACAGAGGCGATCAGCGCCCCTTGGCTGTAGTTGTAGACCCACGGATCACGCCCGGTTGAGACGCCCGGCGTTCTTGTGGCGAAGATGGCCCCGGCTTCGTCATTGAACGGAACGAACTCGTTGAAGTTGCCGCTGCGCTGGTTGATCCAGTCGTGGTGCTCGTTGGGTTGCAAGGCCACCCAAGGCACTGCCTTGTAGCTGGCGAAGCCCGTCACAATTTCCAGCTTCTGCTCGCGCGTCAGGTACTCGCCAATGTCGTGGTAACGCACGTTTGCATTGCCGACGTGGCCCTTTCGCTTGACCAACAAGGTGATCGCGACTGAGCTGCGCGAACCTGAGCCAAACACCTTGCCACCTTCTTTGCGCGAGATTTCCCCGCTGGTGCGCTGGTTGCCTCGCAGATTGAACACGTAGATGTCCGAGAACTCATCTTGGAGCGTCTTGCGGAAGCCGTCCATCGTGTTGCCATCAACCCAGCCGCCGTTCGTGACGAAGCAAACGATGCCCTCATCCTTGATGCGATCCGAAGCCCAGCGGAAGGCACGGATGTAGGAGTCGTAGAGGCTGCGCACCAGCGTGGCGGTGGAGTACGCCGCATAGGTGGCCGCGATACGCCCATCAAGCCGTGGATAGTTCAGATTCTGGTTGTTGTCGTTGCCGCTGTCCTGACCGACAGAGTAGGGCGGGTTGCCCACGATGACCCGGATGTCGCGCGCCTTCTGGCGGTCGGCCCGTTCGTGGTTCTCCGGCAGGCCCTCGTCGATGTCGCCATTCTGTGGCTCGCTCATCTGGAAGGTGTCGGTCAGCACGATGCCGGGGAACGGCTCGTAGTCCTGCCCCGTGACGCGGTGGAATGACTCTTCGATGTTGATGGCTGCGATGTAGTAGGCCAGCAGCACGATCTCGTTGGCGTGCAGCTCGTGGCGGTACTTGTACGGCAGCTTGTCGGCCGGGATCAAGCCTGTTTCGATCAGCCGCACGGGGAAGGTGCCGGTGCCGGTGAACGGATCAAGGATGTGGACGTTCTTGTCGGCGAGGCGGGTGCCAAAGTGCTCTTGCAGAGCAGCGTCTGCGCTGTGCAAGATGAAGTCAACGATCTCGACCGGCGTGTACACGATGCCCAGCCGCTCGACCATGCGCGGGAAAGCCGTTTTGAAGAACTTGTCGTACAGCTCGACGATGATCTTCTGCCGCCCCTTGGGGTCGGTGATGCCCGAAGCACGCTCACGCACACTGGCATAGAACCCTTGCAGCGTCTCGTGCTCCTTGTCCAAGGCCTGCGCCTCAAGGATGTCCATGATCTTCTGCATGGATTGGGAAACCGGGTTCTTGCTGGTGAAGGCGTAGCCCTCGAACAGCGCATCAAACACCGGCTTGGTGATGATGTGCTGTGCCAGCATCTCCACGGCGTCGTTCTGGCTGACGCTCGGGTTCAGGTTCTTGCGAACACCCTTGAGGAACTCGTCAAAGGCTTTCTTGCCCTTGCTGTGCGGCTTTTCCAGCAGAGCGCGAATGCGCATCTGGTGGCGGTCGGCGATCTCGGCGATGTCCTTGGCCCAGTCCTCCCAGTAGCGACGGTTGCCGCACTTGTTGACGATCTTGGCGAACATGGCGTCTTGCCACTTGCCCAGCTCCACCGGGTCGAACGAGAACCCAAGCTGCTCGGGCAAGCGATCTGTCTTTTCATTGCCAGCACCGACGCCGATGACGTTCACCACTCCGTTGCTCTTGCCCATCAGGTCGATGGTGGCGAACTGCTTATCAAGGCGGTCATCGTGGGCGCGCAGGGCGTTGAGCACCTGCCACACCACGCGGTACTTCTTGTTGTCGTCCAGCGCAGCCTCGGGCGACGTGTCCTTGCGGATACCGATTGGCAGGATCACATAGCCGTACTTCTTCCGGCCTGCGGGGTCTTTGCGCATCACGCGGCCGACCGACTGCACCACGTCCACCACCGAGTCGCGGGGATTCAGGAAGATGGCGGCATCGAGCGCGGGCACGTCCACACCCTCAGACAAGCATCGGGCGTTGGTCAGGATGCGGCACACCGGCTCTTCCTTGCCGATGTTGCCCTTGAGCCATGACAACCGCTGATTGCGCTCGACGACGTTCATGGTGCCGTCAACGTGCTTGGCTTCCAGCGCAGGCAGGTAGTCGATCTGGTCGCCGAGGTCGTTGGATACCTTCTCGAATTCGGCAGTCAGCAGCTTGGAGTGCTTGATTGACTGCGCAAACGCAATGGCTGTGCGCATGGGCTGCGGGTCGCCGCTGATGTCCATGCCGTCCTCGGCCGCGACGTGCTTGCCCAGACCGTTCCAGCAGCCGACCACCTTCACCGCGTCATCCAGCTTGAGTTCGTCGCCGCTGTCGGCGATCCGCTGGTTCAGTACCTGACTGACGTGCAGCTCATCGACGGCGATCACCAGCACCTTGTAGTCGGACAGGAGGTCGCGCCGCACTGCCTCGTCGAAGCGCAGGCGGTGGAAAACGGGGCCGAAGGTGGACACATCGTCCATCGAGTACACCTGCACATTCGACTCTTCGGCCTTGGTCTTGCTGGCCTCAGCGTAGATGCGCGGGGTGGCGGTCATGTAAAGCCGCTTTTTGCCCTTGATGAAGGCGTTGTCATGCACGCGCACGAAAGCCGAAGGATCGTCACCGGGCGCGGTGTAGCCCGCTGTCCGGTGGGCCTCATCGCACACCACCAGGTCGAACTCGATGCCGGTTTTCTGCTGGGCCTGATGCACCACCTCGATGGACTGATAGGTCGAGAACACCACGGTCACGGCCGTGCTGTCCTGCGTCTCGGTCATGGACTTGGCGAGCTTGGCCGCGTTCGTCGTGGCCGGGTAGGCCAGCTCATAGATGCGCATGTCCTCTTCGTTGCGGCTGGCCTTGCTGTCCGAGCACACTGCGAAGCAGCGCAGCGGCACGCTGGCGTCAGCCGTCCACGCGCGCAGCGTCTGCGACAGCAGGGCGATGGATGGCACGAGGAAGAGGATGGTCTGGCCCGGCTTGACCATCTCCTGCGCCACGATCAGCGACGTGTAGGTCTTGCCGGTTCCGCAAGCCATGATGAGCTTGCCGCGGTCGCTGGTCTTGAAGCCTTTGAGCACGTCCACCAAGGCTTCGCTCTGGTGTTCGCGGGGGTCTTTCTTTGGCAGCTTGCGGAGCTGGTCAGGCTTCTCAATCGAGAACTGCGACCAGTCGATGGGGGATGCGTCCAAGTCCTCCAAGGTCATCATCTCGACCGGGATGGTCTGGTTTTCCAGCGCGTCGGCCGCGTGCTTGCTCAGATTGGCCGTGGCGACGATCAGGCGCTGCGTGAAGCCGCCCTTGCCTGACAGCGTGAAGAAGTTGCCAAGGTCGCCCAGCGGAATCGGTGTGTCGTAGAACTTGCACTGGATGGCACAAAAGCCCTCGTCCTCACGGAGCTTGGCCACCAAGTCGATGCCGGTGTCCGGTGCCTTGTAGCCATAGGCCTCGCGCTCGGGCCAATCCTTCCACATCCAAACGTCGGAGAAGAGGGCGACGTACTGGGGATCGAGCTTGAGGTAGGCCCGGATCAGGCGCTCAAAGCGGTCGCCAAGGTCACGGTTGAAGGCGGACTCGTCTCGGTACTGTTGGAGGATGGTTCTGATCATGGCTTCTTCACTGGCTGCGCCTCACCCGCTTCGTTTTCCCTGCGTGGTGCGACTTTGTAAATGGTGGTTCGCGAGACGCCGTACAGCTCGGCGATTCGCCCGATGGGGAGCTTCTGGGCATCCACCATCTGGTTGATCTCTTTGATTTGGGCTTCACTGAGCTTGGGCTTCCGGCCGCCGGCGCGGCCTCGGGCACGGGCGGCCACAAGACCGGCCCGCGTGCGCTCACGGATCAGATTGCGCTCGAACTCGGCAAGCGCCGCAAAGACGTGAAAGACCAGCTTGCCCGCCGCGCTGCCCGTCTCGATCTTCTCGGTCAGGCTCTCGAAGCTGACGCCCCTATGTTCCAGCTCGCCGACGATGCGCACGAGGTCTGGCAGACTGCGGCCAAGGCGATCCAGCCGCCACACCACAAGGGTGTCGCCCTCGCGCAGCGCCTTGAGGCAAGCCAGCAGCTCCTTGCGGTCGGCGTCCTTGCCGCTCGCGGTGTCGGAGTAGAGGCGGTCATCGGCAATGCCAGCCTTGCGCAGCGCGTCGTGCTGCAAATCAAGGTTCTGGTCGTCTGTCGAGACTCGGGCGTACCCGATGCGCTGCCCCATTGGCCGATACCCGCCTTCCTGACACAAAAATGTCCAGCAAAGGTGTGTTTGCTGGACGTTGATAAGTTGACGCCAATTTTAACAGCCGGGCGGCAGTTTGGACAGGCAAAACCACCCCTTGCGGCGACTGTCCAACAAACCACCGTTTGCCGAACGTCAAACATAGGTATGTATATACCTACTTATGAGCGTGATGCCGCCATTCCCACGGAGGGGTAGGGGTGCCTTCGCTCCAAAGACCGCGCTGCTCTGCGCGTGCCTTGTCCTGCGCGGCATAGAGCGTCCGGTCGGTGACATAGCGGTCGTACACCCACGCCATGCCCCGTCGAACTTGCTCCGCATTGGCATCAACACCCGCACACCACACACGGCCCAGCGTGCGCCCGTAGCGATCACGCCCCCTGTCCTCAACTCTCGCTTGCTCGTGGAAACACAGTTCAGCCAACGATTGCCGGGCGCGTTGACCAAAGGGCTGCGCCTTTTCCGGCGCGTCGATGTCAGTCAAGCGCACCTTAACCTGTTCGCGCCCGTGGAGTACCGTCAGGGTGTCGCCATCCGCAATGGCGATCACCTGTCCTTCGATGTCCGCAGCGACGGCAAGCACAGGCAACAAGCACAACAACAAAAGCATTCGGTTCATTGCGGCGTAGTCTCTACCAACTGCACGCCAGTTGCGGCCATCACGATAGCCCGCACCTCGATGGCGTACACGATCAGCTCCGCGCCATCGTCGGCCTCCAGTCGCAGCATGTCCGCGCCGCTAGCGACGAACTCGGCGCGCAGCGCGCGGCCGATGGCGAGCAAAGCTGCTTGGTCGATCTCGCCGGTCAGGCTGGCCAACTGGCCCATGCCCGACTGCGAGGCCGGGATGTGCAGCACCTCAAGCCCGGAACCGGGCAGCAGGTCGGGAATGCAGACAGGGCCACGGCGGGCACGATGCGCGACCGCCTGCAAGGCTTCGAGCGTGGCGGCAATGCTGCGCGTACTTGCAGCAGGACGGATGCGCGCAGCCACCCAGCGGGCAGCGGCTGCAAGCTCGTCGGCCGAAAAGCCTTGCGGCAGTGCAGGTGTGAGCGTTTCAGCGCGCGGCATCAAGCACCCATCCTTGGCCCTTCAAGGGCTGGATCACGGCCTTCAAGCCGAAGGAAGTCCTCGCGGTAACGCTCGATCTTGGCCAGCATCCGTGAGCCGTCAGGCCCAAAGGCGTACCGCGCTGTCCGCTGGGCGTAGTCATGCCAGTTTCGGCCTTCGTCGGCGGTGCGAATCGACGGCGCGCAGGCCTCAAGCACGGTTGCGATCTCATCCTGACCGTGCCCGGTAGCCCGCAGACGCAGGGCGATCATGGAGTCCACGCGCGACAGGTCAATCCCGTCGCCCTTGTGGCGCGCAGTGATGTCACGGTAGTGAGCCTCGTAGGCATTGGCAGGGAGCGCAGTGCGTACCGCAGCAGGGGCGGCAGGCCTCCGCTCTTGTGCCACCCGGACTTCCTCGTCGAGCTGGCGAGCGACGACACAGCTCATTGCATATGCCTTGTCGCATGTGCAAGCCACGGCGTGCCGCAGCTCCACCACGGGGAAGGTTCCGTCTGGCCGTTGGTACTTCGGCGCAGGCGCACCCGGCTCCCATTTGCGGTTCTCGAACCCCGCCGCACGGTGCGGATGGATGCAGGCTTGCAGCTTCGGGTCGCCGTATTGCTTGTTCAGGGCGACGATGAGGCGATTGCCCACATCCTGATCGTCCGCGCGGCCCAACTTGGGCACGTTCAAAATGGCCTGCAACTTGCCCGGACTGGATTCCATCACCACCGCAGGCCGGTAGCCATCGGCGAGCATCTGGCGCAGGCTGGCATCGCTCAGATCATCGACCAGCACATGGTGCATCCTCTCGCTGCGAGGCGTGTAGTACAGGTTTTCACCGCGAGCGTGGAAACGCAGCAGCTCACGCATCCGCCGCTCCACCGCTGCTGCCTCTACGCCGTCCTTGCCCCCCAGCACAAAGGCCTTGCGATGGTCAGCCGCCATCTTGATCGACGTGAGCGTGTACCTGTCAGCACCAATGGCTGCGTGGTATTGCTCAAAGAGCTTCATCTGGGGCGTGCGCATTGCTTCCTCCCGTGCTGCCTTGCGTGCTTCCTTGGCCGCTTCCACCTGCGCTTGCAGCTCGGGGTTCGCGATGCGGATGCCGTGCTCCGCAGCCAGCCGAACGCAGGTGGCCTTGTATTCCTCCGAGCCAAACACCGTAACCTTGCCCCACTTGGCAGCGCCAAGCTGCAACGCTGCCAAGGTCGCAGCATCGTCATGGGCCTCTTGAACGTCGATGCGACGGCCGTGGTCGGTGAATGACACTTCCTCAGACACACCCCCCGCCGCCCCTTGGCGTCGGTACTCCACCGCGCTGCCAACAATCTCGCCCGTGAAGGCACGGAGATCGCGCGGCAAGGCCTCGTTGTCTCCATCACCCTCAAGGCGCAGCGGCTCGTGACGGTGGTAGCGGAAGTCACCCGATTCCTCGGGGCTGAACCACTTGGACAGCCATTTTTTGTACTCGGGCCATGCTTCGCGGGCGTCCCGCAGCGCCTTTGCTTCGCGCTGATGCCGCTCCCGGATTTCCAGCTCGACCTGCTTGGCCTCGGCAGCGGCAACGCTACGCATGGCGTTCAGCAATTCCCCTCTGCCCTTCCAGTTCTGGGCGGCGATGGCTGCACTACTAGCCGCCTTCTGCTCCTTGAACCGGGCCATCTCCCGCTTGTAACGGTCGTCCTCTTCGCGCAACTTGCGAGCTATATCCGCACGGTGATGCTTCGCGGCGGTGATGTAGTCATCCCAGCCGGGAAGGTCTGGCCGCAGCGGCTCAGGCTTGCGCTCTACAGCCACGACGGCAGAGGCAGCAGGCTCGAACGCACCAAGCCGCTTGGTGAGCTTCGGTAGGCTGCACCAGTGGCCCGCCGTGCTCGCCTTGACAGGTTGATCGCCGACGTAGATATGCGCGCCCACGCCACCGGCCTTGACGTAGCGCATACCTCGCTCGGCGAGGTCTTGGTGCAGTTCGGCCCAGCTCGATGCAGCCCGGATGAGTTCACCAGCCTCTTCGATGGCGATCCGCGCCGCGCTTTTTTGGCCTGTACGGTTCTCCATGTCACCGGCACGAGTCGGGACAGTGGGGACGCCATCCAACTTGCCAACACGGGCAACGGTGCCATCGTCCATCACCGTGTAGCGTGCCCGTCGCTCCGGCCGCCAACCTTGGCGGTTCTCAATGATGGCAACCGTGCGTTGTGCCGCCTCTTTCCACCAGCCCTTCGCGGGCTTCACGACCAGATAGGTTTCCGGGTTGACCTTGTTGATGGCGATGTGCAAATGGATGTTGTCCGTGTCGCGGTGTAGCGCCGCAATGACTTGGTGCTTCTCAAGCCCAAGCTGCTCAAGGAACACGTCCAGCAGTTCCTCCACCTGCTCAGGTGTCGGCTGCTCGTCCTCGGGCCAGCTAGCCACCCAGTGCTGAATCGGGTACTTGGACTTCTTGCACTCCATTGCAAGGGCGGTCATCTCGGCCTGCTGCCCCTTGAAGGTACTTGTGTTGAACCCTCGCGTCGTCAGGTAAAGCACCTTCTCAGGCTGCTCACCGTCACCGCCGTGAATCACGCCATCTTGGTCGATGTGATACCCCAGCCGGGTCAGGCGGGCCGCGTCATCGGGCACGGCGATGTAGTCGGTCAAGTCAGCGATGTTGGTCGCCTTGGACTTGCGACCGGCCGTATCCAGATCGAGAGGGATCAACTTGAGGATCACTGGTCAGCTCCCTTGTTGGCGAGCTGGTCGATGAACGCATAGACCTGCCTCAACGCACGCGCCGTCTCGACGCTATAGGTGCCACCGGATTCGATGTGGACGTGCTTGAGCAGACCGCCGATGCGGTTCAGATGCCGGATCATTTTTTCGTCGGCACGCGCCACGATTTTCCGACCGAAGTACCTACGCCTGACCAACTCACTCACCGACAGGCCTGCGTCGTCAGCATCTGCCCGCAACTTCACCTTCTCGGAGGCTGTCAGACGCACACCGATGCGCTCGGTGAGCGGCTCTCCTTCTTTGACCTCAAACGGCATCGCTGGCTCCTTCAATTGGCCCCGGTGGGCGGCGGGGTGTGTCTGTTTGTCTACATCGTTGTCACCGGCCCCCGGCAGGGCAGGAGGGATGAGCCACGGATCGAGACGCGCAAGCGTCGAGGACACGGCGTCCCTTGGCGGGCACATGGAGCGGTAGCGGCATGTGTTCGACAAGGGCCATCCTGTTACGTCCTTTGGACACGGTACGTATCGCGATGGGGGCAGCTTTCCTTTCCGGGTGGAAGCAAAAAAGCTACTCGCGGCGATGCGCATAGTATGGGTTTTTGTGTATGCGTTTGCAAGTCCTAAACGTTTCCCATAATTTCTATTATGGGAAGAACTTCAACAGCGACAACGCTTTACAACTTGCGAAGCACAAAAAAGGAGGCCAAAATAAAGACGGTTTTTTAAGCAAAGGAGCAGGCATGGCAATAACAATTGAAAAGGTGGAGGCCATCGCAGCCAAGCTGCGGGCAATGCCTCCTGTGGAGAACAAGAAGCGAGAGATCAGCAAGCAAGAGAGCATCAAGCTGCTAACCAGCGAGATCACCGCCATGCGTGAGCGTGGCTACACCCTCGAACAGATTGCGGCCCTGCTGACCGATGACGATTTGCAGATTGGCGCACCGACGCTCAAGTCCTACCTGCAACGGGCTGGGTCTGCGAGCAAGCAAGGGAGCAAGCAACGCTCGCCAAAGCGCAAGGCCGCACCAACCGCCGCCGCTCTGAGCAGCACACCGTCAGCACAACCAGCGAATGGCGGGAATCAAGTCCAGCCGCCCGCACAGTCCATCGGCGAACGTGCTGCTGCATCCCTATCGGAAGCGCCGGGAAGCAAAACCAGCGCAACCGCCGCAATTACTCGCCCTGATCGCGAACGAATCTAAGGAGGCAACGAAATGAACAAGATTTATCTGTGCGCTGGGAACAAGGGCGGCACCGGAAAAAGCATGGTGGCGACGGCCCTGATAGACGCCTTCTTGCAGCGCGGGATCGAACCCTTTGTGATTGAAACCGACGACGCGAATCCAGACGTTTTCAAGGCGCACGTGGAGACAGTGCAGTGCGCGGCCCTGAGCCTTGACGAAGCGGACGGGTGGATCGAGATGATTAACTCGCTCGACAAGGCCCGTGGCGTGCCAGTCATCGTGAATACAGCCGCCCGGAATAGCGCAGGGGTTGCACGGTACGGGCAAACGCTGAAAAGCACCTTGGCGGAACTCGGTCGGACGATGGTGACGCTGTGGGTCATCAACCGCCAAAGAGACAGCCTCGAACTTCTCGCAGATTACCTTGATGCAATGCCAGCAGGGGCAGACCATCAAGTGCATGTAGTGCGTAACGGGTACTACGGCAGCGCTGAAAAATTCCAGCTCTACAACGGCAGCGAACTGAAGAAGCGGATCGAAGAGGGCGGCGGTCGCACGCTGGATTTCCCCGATCTAGCTGACAGGGTGGCAGACCAGATGGCAACGCAACGCCTCACGATCCAAGGAGCATTTAAGGAGATGCCGCTGGGGCACCGCGCAGAACTGATCCGGTGGCGTGACGAAGCATTCAAGACACTTGGTCAGGTGATGTCATGACCTTGGCGGTTGCTGCCGCGTATGAGGCGGCCTTCCACCGGAAGCCGACAGCCGAAGAGGTTGGACGGCTTGAGCGAGTCATGGACGTTCTCGACGTGCGCGAGAACGACGCGATCATGACGCTGATGGTCGTGCTTGAGTTTTACCTTGGGCTGTACAGCAGCGTGCCGGGACGCATCGAGGCAGCGGCCAAGGCAGCAGTCGGTGAGACAAAAGAGACGACCGAGAAGATCGCCGCGACAGCAGCGCAACTGGCACACGGCGACCTTGTGGAGCAGCTCGGCAAGGCGGTCAACCAAGTGGCCTCCGACGCCGCGAAGAAGCAGCAGTGGAAGGCCTTGGGAGCAGGAATCGCAGCAGCCGCGATCAGCCTACTGGTAACTGGCTGGGTGTGCTTCGACGCTGGCAGAGAAGCCGGGTACGGCGCAGCCATCAAGGTAGCGCGCAATGAGACAGCCGCTGCCGCTTGGGCGAACACACCAGAGGGGCAATTGGCATACAGGCTCGCACTCGCAGGGAGCTTGCAGCAAGTGGCAAGGTGCAGCGCACCCGGTTGGAAGATTCGGAACGGGGCGTGCCTGCCCCAAGTCGATGCAGAGGGGACTCTGCACGGATGGGTGATGCCTTGATTCGGCGAATGGCGAGGGAGCACTGCGGGAGCAGCCCTCCCTCGCCAGCCAACAAGCTACTTGCCGAGTCGTACCCAGTCGCAGACCGTCACCGGCACTTGCAAGTAGCCATGCTGATGGAGCCACAACAGACCAAAGACCACCGCGACCTGTGCCGGGAAAAACCACGGTTGCCGGATGACTGCACTCAGGCGCGTTCCGAGCGCTCTGACAGGGCGCACAACCCTTGCGCCAAACGCCTTCGCTCGCTCATGCGCGACCAGAACCAAAGCCTTCACGTCAGGCACCTGCGTGACCCGGAAAACAGACTCAATCTGCATTTTTTACCCCTTCAAAAAAGACGATTTTTAGCGCAACCATGACACAACAACAATGTGTCAAACACTGTGCTAACAGTGTGTGAATCAATGTGTGTCGCGCAAATAGCATAGGTTTTTTGCTTTTTCTGCGTACAGTTGCACTTGTATGCAGTATCGCTTAAAATTCCCCCAAGAGCAAAAGAACTGAATTGGAGTCGTGCATGGCCCAGATGCCTTTTTCACCGCCTGCGGATGACGTGACAGTCGGCATCCTCCAACACATCTTTGGGCCGATCATTGACGTGCTGGTGAAGGGTCAAGACCCGAACACCGTTGCCGCAGCAAGCAACTTGCTGGCGACGCTGTTCAGCTTCTTCAACTCCGGCATCCTCGTGGTCGGATCGATCATCGTGTCCTACGTCGCTTCGATGGGAGCGATCAATACCGCCAACGATGGCGAGGCGATGGGCAAGGCGTGGAGCACGGTCTGGACGCCCGTGCGAATCGTGGCTGGTGGGGCAGTCCTACTGCCCTCTGTTTCTGGCTACAGCTTCATCCAGATGATCGTGCTGATGATCTCTTTGTGGAGCATTGGCTTCGCGACTGGCATGTACAAGTTGGGCATGACGCTGGGCGTGCTCAAGCCCGATGGCATCGTCGCCACCGCCTACCAGACCGGCACCTACTACGGAATGCGGGACTTCGGGAAGCAGTACCTCGCAGCGGCTTACTGCGCTCGTGCTGCCAACACCATCTACGCAGACGCGGCGGGAAACCCCGCCGTGATGGCCAACTCCGCAGCAGCCGACAAGCAAACTGTCACCGGCACGCGCACCGACTACACCTTCTTCATCAAGGATCGCAATGCGGCCACGAATCTGGGCGGCGGTGAACCGATCTGCGGCACGGTAACGCTGACGGCCTACACGCCGTCCGGCAGCTACAGCGACACATCAGGGTCGCAGGCAGCGCTGGACAGCATGCGTGCAGCCTTGATGGCCCAGAAGCTCCAAGCCGCTACAGGGCTGATGCTGGACATCGACAACTGGGTGAACACGATGCCCAGCGACATCAACCAGCCCGGCTGGGAGAACGTGCAGTCTGCGCAGTTCAACGCCATCGTGAAGAACCGCGAGGATCAAGTGGCAGGAGCCATCGCGACCAGCGTGTCGAATAGCGAAAGCTCCGTGAATGCGGGCGTGACGGCCTTTGTCGATGAAATGACAAAAGGCGGCTGGGCCATGGCCGGTGGCTGGTATCAGCGGGTAGGCCTGTTGCACACGAAACTGAGCACGATCACGGGCGAGTCTGTGGGTGCAGTCACCACGCCTTCCCTAGCTGGCCTTCCAGATGATCCTCGCTCCAAGCTCTTGAAGTACAGCGTCACCACCGTCGCTGAAACCATCTCCAAGAAGTCAGAAGAAGCGGGCAAGGGCTACGACGCTTCAACCTCGGTTAAGCCGCAGGACATCGCCAGCATGTTGCCAACAGATGGCAACTCCGACATCAACGTCGGCGCGCTCGATGCCGACATGAGCACCAAGGCCACGCTGCTCATGAACGGGATGATGCAGAAGGCCACCGACTTCACCATTGGCAGCGGATCGGGGGTCGATGCCGTCTCGCGAATGAAGATGACGGGAGACTTGCTGTACTCGTATCAAGCAATGCTGTGGGCGACCGAGTTCACGATCAAGACCTCAATCACTGGGGTTCGTGTCGTCTCCAACGGGCTTGGCGTGACCAAGCTGGCCGGTGTCGATATGCACGGCATGGTTTCGGACATCTGGGATTGGGCGCTCCAAGTCCCAGTACCAATCATCGCCAAGATGGCCCAATACGTCGGCTACCTCGCGTACTACTTCGGTGTCGCGATTCCCAGCCTTCCATACACCATCTTCATGATTACGGTCGTGGGTTGGGTGCTGGGCGTGGTTCAGACCGTCATAGCAGCCCCTCTGTGGGCAGTCATGCACATGCGCCCAAGCCAAACCTTCGTCGGCTCGGAGGCGCAAGGCTACCTGCTCCTGCTAGCGCTCTTCGTGCGCCCTGCACTGGCTGTAATCGGTCTGTTCGCAGCTTTCCTCGTCGCTGACCCCATCGTTGACTACATCGCTAAGGCCTTCTTTGCGATGCGGGGTGACGTAGCCTCATCTACGGGCTGGGCTGGCGTCCTCGCTCAGTTCTGGCAATTTTTTGCGTGGTACGCGACTTTCGGCTTCCTGCTGGGTGCCGTGCTGACCATGATCTTCGGCTTGCCTCAAATGCTGCCGGATAAGGTGCTCGCATGGCTCAACGTCGGCGTGCACGACTTGGGCGCAACCAGTGCGACAAATGAAATGCGCGCAGGAGTCAGCCAGCACGGTCACGGAGCAGGTAAAGCAGCGTTGGATCGACTTGCCGACAGCCAGTCGCGTGGCGGTGGCGGTGGCGGTGGCGGTCGCGGTAGCGCGAGTGGGCAACTGCCCGGCGACGGCCCGAGTGGTGGCCGTCCTCGTGGTGGTGGAGCAGGAGCAGCACCTGTTAACGCAGGTAGCCAAGGTGTTGCGCCTCCCCTCGATGCCGCTGAGAGCACTGGTGCCGGTGGAAGCCAGGGCATTTCGAGCCGCAGCCTTACAGCTACCGCACAACCAAGCTCTGGCTCGTCGAATGCTGCGCCGCTCTCCGCTGGAAACACACCGCCCACTCAAGAGAGTGCAGCCCCACAACGTCGATTCATGGACAAGATTTCGGACGGAGTAGGGGTGGCCGCTGGTCATGCTGTGCTGGGTGCAGTCGATGCCGTCAAGTCCGCTGGTCAGCGTGGCAGTGAAGCCATGCGCGGTGCCAGCAGCTCGGTTGGCGGCGTCATCGCAGGTTCGGTTGCAGCAGCAGCAGGAGCAGCCGAAGCGCTAGCCCGTACCGCTCCGATGGTTGGACGGGAGGGTGTCGCAGCCTTCCGGGAGGGTGCTGACGCCCGAATTTCGGCGCTCAAAGACACCTCGCCATCTCAGAGTGACGAGGCTGCGCAATCAGCCGATCAACCTATCAGCGCTGGTGAGCAGCGCCCAAACAAGGAGGACTGAACCATGCCGGAAGACTATTGGAGTTCGCAAGCTGCAACCTTGGCCGAGCGCAGCATCGGATACGACGAGGGCCACACCCAAGGACGCCACCAAGGGCTTCGTCAGGGCCGCTCTGAGGGCTACCAGCAGGGAGTAGCAGAAGGCCGTCAGGCAGCACTCAACGAGATGCAGCCGCAACTCGCTGCCGCTAACGAGATGGTGCAAGGCATGGCCCAGATTCTTGCTGCTGCTGCGGATGCCCTCCTGCAAGGGGACGACGCGGCAAAGGTCGCCTTCGCCGTGAAGTACGCCGACCGGCTCGACAAGGCGATGGCCAAGGGCCTGATCCACACCGCACCTCACAACAACCCCCAGCTCGCTGGTTTGTCCGTGGTCATGCGTCTCGTCGATGAATCGCGCCGGGCCTGCCTGCAAGCCACCGAAGCCACCCCTACCCCATAAGGAGTCACCTCATGCGCCGCCCTTCCATCACCTTCCTGCGTGCCACCCAGCTCAACAGCCGCGTGCGCCGCGTCACCCCTGCCGCCGTCCGTACCGCTCGCATCGTGGCCACCGATGACGGCTATGAGCTGCACGCCACGCTTTCAGGCAGCACCGACCGCTGGGTGCTGACCTCTCCGGGCGGTCTTGCCAGCACTTTCGGCGACCTGCCGGGCTTGCGCCAGTTCGTTTCCGTTGTTCTCGGCCGTGACCGCGTGCCCGTGTCTTACCAAGCCGCTTGAAAGGCCCACTCACCATGAAAGCCACCCGCACCCTGATCGCTTCCGCCCTCCTGATGGCCGCCACGCTGGCCAGCGCGCAGATGCCAGTCGCTCTGCGCGATGCCAATGCACCCGCAGCCGGTGACTGGGCCAAGGCCTCGGCAGTCCTGCGCGCCGCCATCGAATGCCGTGAGGCGCTGCCCCCTGTGGCGTCGGTGCTGGGCACCTTCGGCCTGACAAACCGTCAGCTCGATGGCGACCACAAGCTGCCCGAGGCATTGACCGTGTTCGGGTCGCTCAAGGTCGCCTCGATCTCGATCTTCAACGGCGACGAAGAGGAAGGCATCTCGTACACCGTCCAGCCGGTGGGGGCAAAGATGGCCGAAGTCGTGAAGGCCGCAAGCCTCAAGAAAGACGGCCCGCGATTCATTCGCAAGGTCAAGGGTGGCCTGATCGAAGCCAGCGAACCGCAGCCCGGCACCGTCCAGCTCGCTTGCATCCGTGGAGGCGGCCATGAATAAAGCTGCCCTCACCAAGCCCGCCATCGGTGTGCTGGTGGGCGCATCACTCGTGCTGGCTGCCAGCGCAGGCGCGTCCCAGAGCGGCGGCAACTGGTTTTCTTCCGCCTTTTCGACGGGCGGCAGCAGTGCCAGCTCTGGCGTCTCGTCGGAGATGGCGGCGGTGGACGCGGCGATGAACCAGAAGATGCTGGACGACCTCAAAAACTGTGACGAGGTGGGCATCGGCGCAAACATCAAGACCGCCATCGGCGCGCACAGCCAGATGGCCTCGGCCACGCCGAACGTCGAAAGCCTCTTTGACGTGAACGACTCGTGCTTCGCAAGCGTGAGCCAGATCATCGACCTGTCGTTCTCGATCCCGTCGCTCGGTTCGATCCTGTCCTCGGCGCAGGACGCGGTTTTGAAGTACGCCCAGAAAAAGGTGTGCAGCACCGTTGGCAAGGTCAGCGGCATGGTCACGTCGCCGATCAATCAGGCCATCGGACAGTGGAACACCTTGGGCCAGTCGTTCAGCGACATCAACGGCATGGCCAACAGTGCCGTAGGTGGCTCGATGAGCACCCTCGATCCCCAGCTCGGAAGCGGCTACAAGCCCGCCTCGGCTGCATCCAGCTACAGCGTCAACGCCAACGCCTTCGGCGCGAACCAGACGGTGTTCAACGCCGGGGCCAGCACCCAGCAGGGTGCGCAGACCGCGCCCGCGACCTCGGTACAGCCGCAGGCCAGCCAACAACCGACTGAACCGCAGAGCTTCACGAGCTGGGCGGCTGGTCTTTTCAACTGAGGACGAAAGATGCGCAAGCCGCTCGTTTTGACCATCGCGCTGGCGATCAGCGGCAGCGCATTCGCTGACACCTGCATGGTGTCGCCCACCTCGAAGGAGCAAGTGTCTGGCCGCTTCGGCAAGTTCCGTGAGGGTGGTGCCGCCAACTTCGGATCGGGCAATGCCAAGCCGCACATGCACGATGGCCTCGACTTCTCCACCAGCGGGCAAAACGCGCCGCTGTATGCCACTTCGGCGGGCACGGTGACATGGGCCAAGCTGCGCGGCAGCGCAGGCAACACCGTCATCATCAAGCGGGACAACGGGCAGTCGGCCGTGTACTACCACTTGAGCTACATCGCGGTGAAGGAAGGCGACAAGGTGCAGGCCGGGCAGGAGATCGGCCGGGCCGGTTCCACCGGAATGAAGCCGGGCGGCGCAGTTCACCTGCACTTCATCTATGGCGTGGCCAACGCGGACGACGCCCGCGCCAAGACCTTCTCGGCAGACGCCAACAAGAACCCGACATTCAACCCGGCGCAGCTCCCGAACGCGATCAGCAAGCAGAGCACGGCCTTCAATTACGCGACCGACCCGTCGCCCTACTTCTGCAAGACCTTCCCCATTCAAAACGACGGCCTGTACCCAGTGCTGGGCAGCGACACGATGGCCCAGTACAACAAGCTGTTTGGCGCGGCACCGCCGATGGGCGTGCCACCGACCACCCAGTTCGACCCGGTTCAGGTGGCGGCGGCCAATGGCGACGCCTTGCAGGCAGCGGCCAAGGGCGTGACCTCGATGGCAAGCGTGCTCAACGATGCGGATGGCTATGGCTCACTGCCCTCCCCGCCCATTGGTGACTTTGAAACCATGTCTCCGGCCGAGATGATGAGCACCGAAGCGCAACGTCGTTTCGCGGACTCGGAATGGAACAAGTCGATCACGCAGGTGAGCAGCCGCGCCCTATGGGTGGACTACCTGCGCGCTCAGGGTGTTTCAGCTCAGCTCAACGCCGCCATCCGGCAGAAGAAAGAGCGCATGGAAGCCCTCTTGGCGCTCTACACCTCTCAGAAGCTCGCCGTGAAACGGCAGCAAGTAGACGCCGCCCGCGACCGGGCACAGCGCGCTGGCGTTCAACGCGTAATTCAATAACACCCACGGGAGAACGACATGGAAAACCTCGACCTGACCGCCGTCGCCCGCATGGGCCTGATCCTCGCTCACCTGTTGGCCTTCGCTGCGGCTTTCGCGGCCGTGGCCTTCGGCGACTTCGCCATCTTCTACCGCCGCCGCGTGAACATCGAGCTGCTGACCAAGGCCGCGAACGGTGTGACCTTGGCACTGATCGCCCTGTGGATCACCGGCTTCGCCGTCATCCTGCTGGACACTCGGCTTGACCTGGCCCTGCTGTGGGGCAAGCCCAAGCTGCTTGCCAAGCTCACCATCGCAGGCCTGCTGACGATCAACGGCATCGCCCTGCACCGCTGGGTGTTCCCTCTTTTCAGCCAGCCGCAGGACGATCCGCACCGTGCGGCCCTGCTCCCTGCCGTGCTGGGTGCCATCAGCGCGACGACGTGGGTGTTTGCCGCCTTCGTCGGCGTCGGCAAGGCCGTGGCCCCGGCGCTGGGCTACAGCGGCTTCATGGCCCTGTACGTGGTTTCCGTGGCTATCGGCATCGTGGTGTCTCTGACCTACATCCGCCCGCGTCTGGCGGCCCAGATGCTGCCACCTGAACCCGTCCACACCATCCTCGAAATGCACACCCGTCAGGTGCTCGGCCCGGTGGGCATGGACTACCTGCACAGTCACGGCATCCAGTCGGCCGACATCGCCACCGACCCGGTGACGGCTGTTGGGCGCATCGGCGAAGCGCTGGAAGGCTTCACGCCCGAGGCCCGTGAGCAGTTCGACCGACTGGCCCATGCGACCCTGCGCAAGCACGATCTGCTGCAAGCCGCTTGAAGGAAAAGGCCATGATCCTGCACTTGCCCCGTCCTCTACCTGTCCACGCTGTCACCAGTACCGATGCCGACATTGAATGGACTGCCATCCAATGGTTGCTGTTCGAGCTGGACATGGCTGGTCTGCACTTGGCGCGGGCCTCGGAATGGCAGTCAAAGCCATGATCCTGTTCTTCGACTTCGAGCGCCTGCTGTACGGGCAGCCCATCGGCGACATCGGGCCTGCTGCCCGGCTCGCCAAGGTGCTGATGCCCTACCCGCAGGTGGATCTCGTGCTGACGCGGTGGCGCATCGGAGCGATGCGCTCCATCAAGGACGTGCGCGGTGAGGTGCCCGAACTGGGCGACCGCATCAACGACGTGGCGCACCGGCCGGTGCGCTCGGATGAGCAGCCGGAACGCGAGATCACCGGCACGCTGCGCAGGACGCGGCAGCTCTACTGGGCGGCCGTGGTGCCGAACTGGGATGCACAGGGCTACATCGAGCAGG
>NZ_PDZG01000050.1 GCF_002735645.1 Iodobacter sp. BJB302 | reverse complement strand
CAACAGGACGCAGTAATCCGCGGGTTGTGAAACGACGAACTAAGCATTTTGCAAGTAGAAAAGGCACGGAAATTCTTAATCAACGGCATAACTGGGGAATAAAAATCATAAAGTGAACAGCATTGGGATTGAGGGGGATTTGCCTTTGAATTAGCTTGGTGCAATTTTATAAATAAGCCTCGTTTTTCTCCGTGAAACTCCGTGTCCTCTGGGGTCGAAGTGGTTCAAGACCTGGGTTTCCCCACTTAACACGAGCAATTCACCCGCCATTTGACGACGGGATTTGTGCAGGGTGGAAGCGGCGGCGTTCACAATCGGGTAAAATCCCGCTTTTAAGTATATGTTGGCCGCGATTTGCGGCGAAAGGATGATATGAGTCTCAAATGCGGCATCGTTGGCCTGCCTAACGTCGGTAAATCGACCCTGTTTAATGCACTGACCAAGGCCGGTATTGCGGCTGAAAACTATCCTTTTTGCACTATCGAGCCAAACGTTGGCATCGTAGAAGTGCCGGATGCGCGCCTTGCTCAGTTATCTGAAATTGTTAAACCACAAAAAATTCAATCGGCGATCGTCGAATTTGTGGATATTGCTGGTTTGGTGGCGGGCGCCTCCAAAGGTGAAGGCCTGGGCAACAAGTTCCTGGCCAATATCCGTGAAACCGACGCTATTGTGAACGTGGTGCGCTGTTTTGAAGACGATAACGTCATTCACGTTAACGGCAAAGTAGACCCCATCGCCGATATCGAAACCATCGGTATCGAGCTGGCACTGGCTGATATGGCCACAGCAGAAAAAGTATTCACCCGCGACAGCAAAAAAGCCCGTGCTGGTGATAAAGAAGCCATCCAGATGGTGGCCGTACTGGAAAAACTGCTGCCTATACTGAATGAAGGCAAGCCAGCCCGCTCTGCCGGCCTGTCTGACGATGAAAAACTCGCCATCAAATCCCTGTGCCTGATGACCATCAAGCCCGCCATGTACGTGGCCAATGTGGCCGAAGATGGTTTCCAGAACAACCCGCTGCTTGATCGTTTGGTGGCCCACGCCAATGCCGAAGGTGCGCCGGTTGTGGCTGTATGCGCTGCTATCGAAGCTGAAATCGCTGAGCTGGATGACGCCGACAAGCAAGAATTCCTCGCCGAGCTGGGCCTTGAAGAGCCAGGCCTGAACCGCCTGATTCGCGTTGGCTACGATTTACTCGGCCTGCAAACCTACTTTACTGCTGGCGTAAAAGAAGTACGCGCGTGGACCATCCACAAAGGCGACACCGGCCCGCAAGCCGCTGGCGTGATCCACACCGACTTCGAACGCGGCTTCATCCGCGCCCAGACCATCTCTTTTGATGATTTTATCCAGTACAAGGGTGAACAAGGCGCTAAAGAAGCAGGCAAGATGCGTGCAGAGGGTAAGGAATACGTAGTGAAAGATGGCGATGTATTGAATTTCTTGTTTAATGTTTAAATTGATAGACCTGTTTCACGCAGTTTAATGCAGTTGCATTTTTAGCGTGAAAATATGTAAAAGCCCTGATAAATCAGGGCTTTTCTGTTTTTTGGTGTTGCACTTTGATGCACCTGCTGACGCTATTAAGGTGAATACAGAGGTGTATATGAGCGGATGCTATTGAAGCACAGTTAGCACATGCCGAACCCAATAACGTCGAACATATAACCATGCGACCTATCTGGATGAGCGCAGGAAGATGGCGCAAGACTGGGCTAATCACTTGGATACCTGGTAATGGGTGGTGCTGGAGTGCCGTGCTATTGTTTGAATCGTATGTTGATAACATATATCTACTTCAGATGCCTCAGGGTGTTGTCTGCCAGGTAATCAATCAAGGCACGTGTTTTCAAAGGCAAATGCGGCCCCGCGGTATACACCGCATAGACTGTGCCAGTATAGGGTTCGCCCATCACCCAAGTGGGCAACACATGCTGGACCGTACCGCTTGCCAGTGCTGCTTGTGCACTGAAATCAGGCACCAGCCCAATGCCACCATGGGCCTGCACCATCGCCATAATGGCCGCACTATTGTTGGCTGTCGCTCGGCTGGTGATTTTGACCTGTACTGAACCTTGCCTTGAAGTGGGGCTACTTCCTCTGGTCGCGTTTTTGTCAGTGGTTTCGCTGCTTACTTGGTGCCATCGCACTGCTTGCATGGTTAAGTCTGCAGCGGGGATGGAAGCCCATGGACGGCAAGGCAGTGGCTTGGCTGCTGGTGGGGGCGATGGCCTTGATCATGAATTGGCTGCTTTTATTTTCTAGTTACCGCTTAAGTGGCATTGCCGTTTCTACTGTGGTGTACCACGTGCAGCCGTTTTTCTTAATCTTGCTCGCCACGCTGGTACAGGGGGAACCACTGCAACGGCACAAAATACCATGGCTTGTCTTGGCTTTGCTGGGAGTGGCACTGACTGCGGGCGTGCAATGGGGAGGTCATTTGAAGGAGGGGATGCTTCAGGGCGTAGCGATGGCCCTTGTTGCTGCTTTTCTATACTCGGTTGCCACATTAACTACCCGTAAACTCAGGGGCATAGCCCCAGCCCAAATTGCGGGTCTGCAACTTTTATTGGGAGTGCCTTTACTGGCACCGTGGACTGATTTTTCAATCGCAAGTTTCACGCCCACCACCTGGGCTTCACTACTGACCTTGGGGGTGGTGCATACAGGATTAATGTACAACCTGATGTACGCCGCGTTTCAGCGCCTGAGTGCACAGCGCATTGCTGCTTTGTCTTTCATCTATCCCTTAGTGGCAATCGCAGTGGATATATTGGTGTTTCATGTGGTTTTTGGGGGCGCTCAGGTACTTGGTATTGGTTTGATTTTACTGGCTATCGCGGCCCACCAACGCGACTGGCCTTTTCCGGGATTACGAAGCAAGGTTTCCGTCTAACCCTATTAAACGATGGAAGGAGTTCATCAATATGGCAGTTGCTTGCAATTTAAAAGAGATACTCACCGAGTTTATTCGTGAAGTATGGAGTGAAGGTAATGCGGAAGCCGCCGATAAATACATCGCGCCGGAATATAAGATCCACCATGACCCTGGCGACGCATGGGAAGGTCAGCAGCTCGACCTTGCAGCTTATAAGGAACGTGTTAGAACACTTCGCACTCCATTTCCTGACCAGTCTTTTGTAATTAAAGGGCTATTTGCTGATGGCAACGCGGTTGTACTGACCTGGCTATGGTCTGCAACTCATAAGGGCGATATTCCTGGTTTTCCGGCTACAGGGGCAGAAGTCACCATGTCGGGGGCGACAGCGTACTTTTTTGAGAATGACAGAATTAGCGGGCACTGGCAGATAACGGATCGTTTAAGCGTCTATCAACAACTTCAAAGCCAAAAGGCGAGTCATTCACCGCAGTCATCGTGAACACGATTTCCTCAGGGAGAGAGAAGTTGTTTAATGTGTATGAGTTGTAGGCATTTCAAATTTGCACTAGTCCAAACGGTCATGGAGTAGTGCAAAAATGTTGAAGGCCGCTATTTGATGGTGAACGTATAGAAGCTAAGGATTGCAATATGGGCAGTAAAATGGATCGGCTTGTCCGGCTGCGCGCCATGTGTACTTTCTGTAGTCACAGAACTCACAACGCCGACATATCGCTTTGAGCTGATTACTCGGCGTTCGGCAGTCCGCGCATTCTAAACCAGACTCAGTGTGCCGTTGCCCAAAGCCAAATTGATGGCATTGTGGACAAGCCGTTCGCACTCGTCTCGCTAGTTTTGCTGCCAGATGTCTGATTGTGCGCTGTCGATAAGGGTGTAAATTGGCGCGCATGTCTGTTGCAATTTGGATTTTTTTAGCGCCTGCCGCTTGTAAGGTCTCAATTGCGGCTTGAATGTCAGCTCCTGTTTGCAACCCCTTATAGCTGGGCAAATTCAAATCAGCCGGATGTACTGTAACGGCGAGTTTCGGCCAGCCACAGCGCTGTAGCAGTAATTCAAGCTCAGCCACATTTTCTAACATGGCGGCATAGTAATGCGGGGTGATAGCCGCTTTATGCTCAATTAGCTGGAAGCCGTTGGCCGCATCATCCCAAATCATCCATTCATGCGCTAAAGCGACGCATCGAAAAAGCGGATGCTGGGCATAGGATCCTTCACTTGCCACCATAATGGGATTGGGCAAAACGCTGCGGCACAAGGCTATTTTGGCATGCAGCATTTCAACTGGCGTACCGGGGCGAGCAACATCACCACTGAATGTACCGAATTGATCGGTATCCAGATCAGGAGGGCTCCATAGACGAACCCCCAGCAATTTTGCCATCGGTCGCGTAATTGCTGCCGCTTTATCGTGACGGCTAGCCACAATCACTAGCCGCCCGTCATATCTACTGAGTGACATGCTAAAGCTTGCTCCTCCGTTGTGTAATTAAAAATACCCTCATTTAGAAATACCCCTCCATTTTTTTCTTTTCCATTGAGCCGACTTGATCTTTATCGAGCATACGGCCCTCGCGCTCACTGGATTTGCTCACGAGCAATTCAGCAATAATGTCCTGAACCCGGGTTGCTGTACTCAGTACCGCACCCGTTTGTGGATAGCAGCCAAGCGTACGGCAACGCACAGAGCGATACTTGATGCTGTTTCGTTCGGTTTCGCTCAAATAGGAGCGCATGCGCTCATCATCAAGAATAAATGGCTGTCCAGCGTCATCACTTATCCAAGTCAGCCTTGGTTTGGCAAAGTACATCGATACCAGTTCGATATTCTCTTTCAGGATGTAGTGCCAGATATCGAGCTCAGTCCAGTTCGATAACGGAAAGATCCGCACTGATTCGCCTGGATTGATTTGCGAGTTATAAAGCTGCCACAACTCAGGCCGCTGGTTCTTTGGGTCCCATACCTGATGAGCATCACGTACCGAGAAAACTCTCTCTTTAGCCCGGGATTTTTCTTCGTCCCGCCTTGCTCCGCCCAATGCAGCATCGAATTGATGTATTTTTAGCGCATGCTTTAAGGCTTGTGTTTTCATCAAATCGTTGTACTTTACCGAGCCGGATTCCACTGGGTGCACACCTTGAGCCAAAGCGTCATGGTTGATATATACCTCAAGATCTAATTGATTCTCTCTTACCAGTTCATCGCGGAATTTTGCCATCTCGGCAAACTCCCATGTGGTGTCAATATGCAGCAGGGTAAAAGGCACTCGCCCGGGTGCAAATGCCTTTTTTGCCAAGTACAGCATTACGGTGGAATCTTTGCCGATTGAATAAAACATGCAGGGCATTTCAAAGCTAGCGGCAACCTCACGCATAATGTGGATAGCCTCTGCTTCAAGCTGCTGAAGGTTGCTTAAAGTGTGCATTCAGCCACCTTCGCCGTTTGTACCAATTGCCATTGATCAGCTGAGTATTGCCAGATTTGTTGTTGCTCAACATCCCATTGGAACAAGTACAGCCATTTGTTTCCGATCAAATCAGCCACGGTTTGATGCATCGAAATCATGGCTGTCATCGCCTCACGCGGTGCGGCAATATAGACACTTAAGCGCAGAGGATGGTGACGCCAGTCTTGACCATCATGGATTGATTGCATAGACAAGCCGACGCGCAAGTCGCCGCAATTCCCCTCAAATACACCGTAATTGCCACCGACGACGTTGTGCAACAATTTGTTGCCACTGCCGTATTTCACGTTGTCGGTAACCGAGGCGTAATACTGCAGGTTGATCCAGTTAGTTACGACCATAGGGGCGGTCATAATCAACTCAAGCACTTCAAATCCGGGATCTTGCCGCCATTGGTAGTCATGCAAAAAGCTGCGTCCGGCTAAATCAAGATTCCGGGTTAAATTGCGGGGCGCAACGATGAAAGACGCATTATTTGCCAAACCCCACTCAGGCCTGAGCTGAGCCCAATCTCTGGTGCGCTGCTGAAATAAACGCGCTCGTTCAGTAGCGCTTTCTGTTTCGATGCCGACACTCAATGCACGCTCTTTTTGGGCGTATAAGGCTGCCGCTTGCAAGTGGTTTTGCCACGCTGGTTTACCCTCCACATCAAAACAAAGCAATTCGTCTGTGGTTGTATTATGCAGAGCAGCTACAAATTGAGTTTGTACTGGAATCACGATCCCGAGCTGGTTTAATTCATCCCGTATTTCTTTTTTATTAAGTATTTGTGCAAGTACTTTAACGTTCACTTCACCTGTTTGGCCTCCGCAAGCGCCACAATCAAGGCCAGCAGCATGAGGATTGTTAGTTGAACTGCTGCCATGCCCGACGAGGAGCACAACTGGAGCGAAGCGGGTGTGTAAGCCCATTGCACGTAAAATGCCTGCTGCTAAACCTGCCAGCTCAATATCTGACAATAACTCACCATCACGGCTCAATTGCCATGGTCCTGTCAGATCAATCTGATTGATGCTATGCTATGCGATGCTTTTGCAGGAAAGAAGGTTTTCTTCACCAAGTTTACGGCACGGAATAAGCCTTTGGCCTCAACTAAACCAAACATTGCCGACGCAGCATCGTCCGCCAGTTTTCCTGCAACCTGCCCCTTAATCTGATTGGCTACAGCCTGGCGTGAGTTTGCAGAACCTTTTTGCTCCGCCCGGATTGAGGGTTTAAGTAAGCCAGGTAATTGCGGCCGTGAGTACTTGCTCCCAGCTACAGAATATTCGATAGGTAAGCCAAAAAATCCAGCAAAACCTATGGTTTGAATTTCGTCGCTTTGCGCTTCGAGTGCACGCCGCATCGGCTCTGAACGCACATCAATGCAGAAGATGGCTTGTAACTGCAGCTGTGTTTGACTATGAGGAACCGCACTAAGCAACTGTGATTGCAAAGGCTGCTGATAACTATATTCAAGCGCACGTTGCCACACCCAGAGTAATTTCTGCTGGGCATGCCAATTGTGCTCAAGCGCACCAAGCTGTTTGATTTGCAGCTCAAAAGCGCGGTTGATTGTTGTTGAACAGGTCCCGTTTTGGACCTGTTGCCACACGGCCCAGTCCCAAGCCATACGAATAGCTAACAATTGCAGTAATAGTGAATTCGTTTTACTTGCAAAGGCATCTTGCCAAGCTCCATAAGCCAGCCATGATGCCCAGCCATGCACATCCATCAACAGGGCGTAGCAGTAATCAACAAAAACAACATCCTTTTCACTATGCGCAAACAGGACGTCATGCACCTGTGCAAATAATTGATCCGCCCGATCTGGTAATGCAGCAAATCGATGGCTAAGACCTGCTTCACTCATTAAAACTTCGATCCCCCGATCTTGCCGGATAACCTCAAGCCAGGCTTGATATAAACCGTTGTCGGCATCGTCACCATGCTGCATTTGCTCAGGATATTGAAAATACAGGGCGGTAAACTGACTGATTTGTTGCACGATCTCATCGCGCCATGGCATTTTGTGCCCATGAATGGGTTCTGCATCGAGTAAATCGCAGATATTGAGCCAATGGCGGCCTGTCTCAGCGGTCTCAAGTAAAGCAAGCAGAGCTTGCTCTGAAGCGTTTACCCCCATTTCATCTGCTGCTTTGCTCAAATGCTCTGACTTAATCGTCGTTTGCCAATGAGAGAGGTAGTAAGACTTGGGCATCAACAAGTTAACGCCACCCAACACTTGCAATTTGGCTGCAATTTTATCCATCGATTGGTCGCGCATTTTCCACCATGGATTAACGGCAATGGACTGATCGAGTGGCCAGGCTGGAGCAATCCGCTCACAAGCCTGAAGGGCAGCATTGTGGATTTGAGCTACAGAGCTGATTCGCTTAGTCACAGTCGTCATCATGATTTCACTCCGGAAAGACCCAAACGGGTTTGAACAGCATTTTTAGGAAGGGGTACGGCCCATACTTTGAGGGTGATGCGCGTGGCCCATTCATCCAGATAAAAGCCGGCATTCAGAGCAATAAATAGTTTTCGCAGCGCTGGAGAATGTGCTTTGTATTGCAAGAGCAACTGCAGGGTGAATAGTGCTGTGAAAAGCACCGTGATCCAAATATCTGCGGCTAAATCGTACTGGTGTTCAATGTTGGGCAGCATCCAGGCCATCCCTGTTTTCAGGAGGTAATAGCTGGCCAGTATTGTTCCACCTGACAAGATTGTTTTTGCTAGGGATAAGCCCTGACGTTCATTCAAGCGGTTTGCAAATACAAAAGTGAGGGCCAGGCCGATTAGCACCCATGGGCTATAAGGCGCAGGCAAATCCAGCGTCACGCCAGTTCCAAGCAATAGTCCGAATGAAACCATACCTGCCAACATCCAAATGCCAACACTTGGAAGTTGGGGGCTGGCGTACTGTTTTTGTATTAATTCATTGACGGCCTGGCCTGAGTTCAGGAACGCATAGGCTTTGTAGCAAGAGTGGGCGAGTAAGTGAAGAAAGGCCAGCTCGTATAATCCCAGCGCACATTCGACCAGCATCAGCCCCATTTGCGCCGTGGTTGACCATGCTAAACGTACCTTGATGCTAATTCGGGTAGACATAATGAGTGCGGCCACCACTGTTGTCAGGCCAGCCACAATTAACACCAACCACTGTGCCGCTAAGACTTGTCCAAATAATGGGGCAAACATTAGCAGCAAGAATCCACCTAAATTGATAATCCCTGCGTGCATCAGCGCGGAAACGGGAGTGGGTGATTCAACAACCTGAATCAGCCAGCCATGGAGCGGCAATTGCGCACATTTAATTAATGCGGCAAGGGCAAGCAACACGGCGGCCAGTTGTTGTTCCAAGCTCAGAGTTGTTGCTGGATATGCGCTCACAATCTCAGTAATGAAGAAAGTCTGGTGGTGGTGATAGAGCAAGATAAAAGCGGCGGCGAGGCAAAGCTCAGCCAAACGGGCAAAGATAAATTTCTTATGCGCCGCCAAGGCCGCGCGATTACGCTCTGGGTAAAACATCAGTAGTTGATGCATGCTCAGACTAATAGCCACCCAGGCAGCAAAAAAAACGACCAAGTGATTACTGCTTACAGTAAGCATGACAGCAAAGACCGTCAGCAAGAACCAGTGCAAAAAGCGATGATTATCGGTATCTGCGGCAAAATTGGTTTTTGCGTAACTCAGTACGATGAAGGCTATAAAACTGATCAAGCCCAGCATCGTTACATTTAATATGCCTGAATTGAGCCACTGAGTTGGGCTGACCGAATCAGCACTCAAAAACACGCCCAGCCATGCTGACAAAGCAAATAATGCGGCAAGCCCCATGGCAAATTGAGCGACTATCCAGCGCGAGGATTTTCCTCTCCATGCTGTCGCAAGCATTGGCAGTACTAGCACGGCAGACAGAGAATAGGGCAATAAAGCGCCTGGCTGCATGATGATCTCCTTTGTATGCGTGTTGATGCATGGAGTATCACCCGGTATTGTTTTTAATAAAAATAGATTAATATTTATGAATCGTTCTCTTTTTAAGAACAAATATGAATAGTCTCAACTATCATCATTTGGCTTATTTTTGGCAGGTTGCCAGGCAGGGAAACCTGACCAAAGCGGCTGAGCAACTCCATGTCTCTCAGTCGGCCCTTTCCTCGCAAATTGCACAGCTAGAACACACGATGGGAGTTCAATTATTCTTGCGGCAAGGTCGGAAGCTGGTGCTAACCGAGATCGGACAGAAGACTTTTTCGTATGCAGAAGAGATTTTTCGCAAAGGTTCAGAGTTGGAGTCGCTATTACTGAAGGGTGAGCAGGTACAGAATCGTGCCGTCAAAATTGGTATGTTGGCGACCATGTCCCGTAACTTTATTGAGAGCTTTGTCGAGCCGCTGATCCGCCAGCCAGGGATTAAATATTCTTTGCATGCGAGAGGTCAGGCACGACTACTCACAGAGCTTGCGAATCATCAGCTTGATATTGCGTTAAGCAATATTGATGTAAGTGGCAGTGATAATAATCTATGGCATTGCCAACTACTCGCCAGACAACCTGTGGCTATTATTGGCCATCCAGGTTTGGCATTAGACTCAGTTTTTTCATCAGGCTACGCTGATCAAAACTGGATTTTGCCGGTTGAGGACAGTCCGATACGTTCAGCATTTGATGGTTTTTGTGCCCTGCACCAATTTAAACCCAAGATCGTGGCAGAAGCCGATGACATGGCAATGATGCGGCTTTTGGCGCGAGATAGTCATGCGATTACTGTGATGCCAGAGGTGGTCGTAAAGGATGAGCTAAAAAATGGCAAATTACAGCTCTATATGGTTTTACCTAATGTATACGAGCATTTCTATGCTGTGACAGTGCAAAGGCATTTCCCAAACCAAATTGTTGGGGACTTATTGCTAAATGCCTTGAGCTCGCAGTCATAAGCAGATTTATTCGGTTGTAATCTGGAGTGACCGCTTTGGCCGAGCAGCGAGGGAGTAACGCAAAATTGTTGAAGGCCGCTGCCTGGGGTCTGTTGACGTTTCATTCTGCCGTTTTCCGGTTCAGTGCAATTGTGAATGAAACGTCAACAGACCCTAATGGTTTGCGGCCTATTTTTGTATAACTTTGGTATCGGCATATCGGTCAAAGCGGCTACTACAAGAATAGATTTGGATGAATCCTTATTTGCAAATTTTGAATGTAATAATAGCTTTGATATGAAAAATCATGTGGTATTGCCGAGTCTATGGCAGCAAAAGCGTTTATTCCTAGCTCTTGAGCGCAGGATAAAGATAATCATATTGGCGTAGCTTGGCAGCGTTCTTGGCCCTGTTAAGTCGGTGGTGATGGCTGGTATATTTGGGCCTACGACTTTTACTTCTTCAGTAGGCTACTTAGCTCAGTTCGTAGTGCATTATTAAGCTAGTTCAAAGTGCCGTACGCACGAAACGAGCAGTCACGAATTTCAGTATCAGTATAAGTTACTATCAGACGGCAATCAGGCGCTTATTGGCCTGGCTATAATGATGGGGCCAAAATTAGTTGGCCACTACATTCAGGTATAATCAGCGGATTAGTTTTAGAGTGTTTTGGTGTGCATAAGACAGAGCGCATGCCAGCAGAAAAAGAAATGTATACAGAAGTGACTTCAATAAGGTTTCTTCTAATGTTTTGTATTTAAAAATCAATAGGTTAATCGTTGATTTATTTTTTGATATTTAAAATATAAAACAAGAGGCAGTAATACTTTAAAATTTGTCATTTTCCAGAAACATAAATGTAATATTATTAAGGTGATACTAATGAGCCGCACTGTGAACTGTGTAAAGCTGGGGCGTGAGGCGGAAGGGATGGATTTTCCGCCGCTGCCGGGTGCTTTAGGTAAGAAGGTTTTTGATAATGTGTCTAAAGAGGCATGGCAGGCATGGATTAAGCATCAAACCATGCTGATTAATGAAAATCGTCTGAGCCTTGCTGATCCTCGTGCGCGTCAGTATTTGCAGCAGCAGCTGGAGAATTATTTCTTTGGTGATGGTGCAGAAATGCCAGCAGGCTTTGTGCCGCAATAAAAGTTAAGCACAGGCCACTTATAGTGGCCTTTGTTTTTTCTACAATCCCATTTTGTCTGTTGCAAAACGTGGGTGCATTTAAGATTTAGGGCTCTGGCGGGCTTGCTTGCCCGTTTGTTTGTAGATCCAGCTGACTGATTTGTTTGGGTTTATGCCGGCGTTATACAGGCGTTGTGAAGTTTTCAGGACATCCCTCAGCTGGTTGAGTTGCATTTCTTGTCATCCGTATTTTTGATGGGCTATTTAATTTGAGCGAAGAGTGATGAGTTACAAACCTGCTGATAATCAATTAATGCTGAACCGTGAAATGGGGTTGTTAGAGTTTAATCGTCGGGTATTGGCCCAGGCGGAAGACGCAAGTAACCCTTTATTAGAGCGTTTGAAATTTCTGTGCATTGTGTCGTCCAATCTGGACGAGTTTTTTGAAGTACGCGTGGCCTGGCTTAAAGAAAATATGCGTCATAACCCAACCCGGCTTTTGCCTGAGGGAATGACGCCGCTGCAGGCTTTTGAGCTGGTGGCGCGCGAAGCGCATGATTTGGTTGATCGCCAGTATGATTTATTACTGGAAGTGATGTTTCCTGCGCTGGCTAAGGAAGGCATTCATTTTTTCCGCCGCAGCGTCTGGACAGACGAGCAGCGCGAGTGGGTGCGTGATTTCTTTTTCCGCGAGCTGATGCCTATTCTCACGCCGATTGGGCTGGATCCTTCGCATCCTTTCCCACGAGTATTAAATAAGTCGCTGAATTTTATTGTTGAGCTGGAAGGCAACGATGCCTTTGGCCGCAGCTCGGGTATTGCCATTGTGCAAGCCCCGCGTATTTTGCCGCGCTTTGTAAAAATGCCGACCGAGATTTCGGGCGTAGAGCATGGCTTTGTTTTCTTGTCTTCTATTTTGCATGCCCATGTGGATGAGTTGTTTTCAGGTATGCATGTGCTGGGTTGTTATCAATTCCGCGTCACGCGTGATTCTGATTTATCGGTGGATGACGATGATCTGAAAGATCTGCGTGCTGCGCTGAAGGGCGAATTGTCGCAGCGCTCTTATGGCGATGCCGTGCGTTTAGAGGTGGCTGATAATTGCCCTAAGCATTTACAACATTTCTTGCGTGATCAGTTTGGTTTGCAGGATGTGGATCTTTATCGTGTAAACGGCCCGGTAAATCTGGTACGCCTGATGCAGGTGCCGGATCAGGTTGATCGCTCTGATTTGAAGTTTGAGCCCTTTATGCCTGGCGTGCCTACCGAGCTGCGTAAGCAGCCGGATATGTTTGCCGCTATTCGCCATGGCGATATTCTTTTGCACCATCCCTACCAAAGTTTTACCCCTGTGATCGATTTGCTGCAACAGGCAGCAAGAGACCCGCAGGTGGTGGCGATCAAAATGACGGTATATCGCACAGGTACAGAATCGGCTTTAATGGAAGCCTTATGCGATGCGTCCGGGCGCGGTAAAGAGGTGACGGCTGTTGTTGAGCTGATGGCGCGTTTTGATGAAGAAGCCAATATTAACTGGGCAGCCAAGCTGGAGCTGGCGGGTGTGCATGTGGTGTATGGCGTATATGGCTATAAAACACACGCGAAAATGCTACTGATTGTGCGCCGCGAAGAAGGAAAACTGCGCCGCTACACTCACGTTGGCACGGGTAATTACCATCCGCGCACAACTAAGCTTTATACCGATTTTGGTTTGATGACCATTAATGAAGAAATTGTCAGCGATGTAAATGATGTGTTTATGCAGCTCACCGGGCTAGGCCTCGCGGGGGATCATCATCAGCTGTGGCAGGCTCCGTTTACCTTGCAGCCGAATATTTTAAAGTATATTGATAAAGAAATTGTCCACGCCAAAGCGGGCCGCAAGGCTGTGATTATCGCCAAGATGAATGCTTTGCTTGAGCCTACTGTGATCGATAAGCTTTATCAGGCATCACAAGCCGGCGTTACGGTTCATCTGATTGTTCGTGGCGTTTGCGCCTTGCGCCCGGGTATTCCGGGGGTATCAGATAACATCCGTGTACGCTCAATTGTGGGGCGTTTATTAGAACATCATCGCGTTTTCTATTTTTACAATGGCGGCGCAGAGGATGTTTATCTTTCTTCGGCAGACTGGATGGGGCGTAATTTATTCCGCCGCATTGAAATTGCGTTTCCAATCTTAGATCCAAAAGTAAAACGCCGTGTGATTCGTGAAAGCTTGCGCCCAAGCCTAGTAGATAACACCCAAGCTTGGGAAATGCAGTCTGATGGCCGCTATCGTCGTAAGACTGCGCGTGGCGGTAAGGTGCGCTCTTCACAAGCAACATTATTGGCTGAGTTAACAGCTAAACCACGCAATTAAGGGCGACTGTGGATTTAATTTTGTGGCGTCACGCCGAAGCAGAGGAGGGGGCAGATGATCTGCGCCGCCCTCTGACGGCTAAAGGGCGTAAGCAGGCAGAGAAAATGGCGGCCTGGCTGAGTAAGCGTCTTGATGGCGGGGCAATCACTATTATTGCCAGTGAGGCAGTGCGCAGCCAGGAAACGGCCAAGGCTTTAAGTAAGCAATTTAAGATTGATGCAAGGTTGAATCCCGGTGTTTTATGCGGCTCTTATTTAGAGGTATCTAACTGGCCAAGGGAGCCGGGTAAGACCATAGTGCTGGTTGGGCATCAGCCGGAGCTGGGCCGCGCTGCGGCCGTGATTCTGGCGGGTAAAGAGCACGATTGGGAGCTGCGCCGGGGAGGCTGCTGGTGGTTGCAGAGGCGGGTTAAGGAAGGGCAGGTTAGCTATTTATTACGGATGGCGATGTCACCGGATTTATTGTAATACTTGTTTCATTAGAATTTCATGTTACTGAAATAGAAAGTTTATTATTTGTTTCAAGTCAATTCCAAGCTAATGATGTCAATGTATTGCGTTAATATCAAGTAATATGCTATTGCAAATTACTCGGGGGCAATAAAATGCTAACTAATACGCAAGTCCGTAAACCCGTTGTACCTCTTGGCCATCATTCTCCTGCGCCTGATTTTTTTGAGCGTAATAAGGGATCTGCTCCATTTTCATGGATCACTTTCTCTGATGAGAAAAAGCCAGCTGCACCGCCACCTCATAAAAAATAAGAGCTCAATATGCAAAACGGCTGCAATCAATGCAGCCGTTTTTTATTGCCTGTTGCGGTTAAATCAAAGCTTAAATCAGGCTGGCCTGTGGCAATGCCAGAGCCAGGCTTGCCTGGTAATGCCGGCTGGCGGCATCATTTTTATCGAGCGAATCCAGTAGCTCTGCCAGCTCTGCATGGGCTACCGCGGTAGGGTGCACAGCAATACTTGCTTCCAGATAGGTTTGCGCCTTACCCCAAAGGGCACTGGCACGGCATAGCCTGCCAAGTGTCAGCAGCAGCAAATGATCTTCAGGATGCTGCTTAAGCCAAAGTTCGGCCTGTTGCAGCTGGGAAATAAGGGCTTCCCCGGTCAGCCCCAGCGAGCCATAGCGGCCAGCCAGAGTACTGGACCATTCGTTTCTGAGGGTTTCTTCCAGCAGGCTGCGGGCCATTGCGGGCTCTCCCTGCTGTTTGTAGCTGTCTGTCACCGCTTCGATCAGCTGTGGCAAGGCTTTATCGTGGGCTGGCAGCTTATTCCACCAGTCTTTCAGCTGATGGCTGGATAAAGGTTGTTGTCTCAGCTTGAGCAGATAGGCCTGGTTGCGGATGCGTCTGGCCTGTTCGGCATCAACCGCTTCACTTTTAGCTAATTGCTCTACCAGTCTTAATACGGCATCAGGGTTTTCTTCACGTAGGCGTAAACGCAGCTCCAGCTGCAGGGCAGCGGTCAGCTTGGGTGAGATTTGCTTGGCTGCGGCAAGCGCATTGCCTGCATCGGTATAGCGGCGCTCATCCAAATAAAGCTCGGCGGCCATCATTGCTGCAGCTAAGTGCTGGTTGCCAAATCGTTGCTGAAGTTTCTCCAGATACTGATCGCGGCGGGCAAAATCACGCATTTGATGCGCGGCACGCGTGGCAAGCAGCGCATTAACGGCAAAAGCATCATTGTTTTCGCTGTTATTCAGCGCTTCGCTGGCCAAACGTTCGGCGCGCTGATAGCGGCCTTCAAAAAAAGCCAAACGTGCTTCGCGCTCCAGCTGAATTGAGGCATCTCTTTGCTGGCGTTCGCGGTATTGCTTTACTTTGTGTGGCAGGCCGCCCAGCTCTGCAACTACGCGCAGCAGCAGATAGAGCAGGGCAATGGTCGCCAGTGTCAGCATTGCAAATACATTGAGCGAAATTTCAATCCGCCATGGCGGCAAAAACAGCAGCACATAGCCAGTATTAAGCTGGGCAAACAGCGTTAGCCCCACGGCCAGCGCAAATAAAGCGATGATCCAGAGCAGAATTCTCATTGCTTGGCCCTTTCTGCAATGGTGCGGGCGCTGCGTACCGCCGCCAGGCTCGTACCGAGTTCCGGCAGCTGAATGGCCAGATCTTGCGCTGCTAACTGTTTCAGCGTGGCAATCGATGTGGCTGTTTGTGGCGCTTTTTTATCGAAGTATTGTTCTAAATAACGCAGGGCAGCCGCGATATCGCCACGGTAGCTGGCTTCATCTTTAAGCAGCAGGGAAGTGCGCGCATCCAGCAGCCTGAGCTTGATGTTTTCCCGCAGGAAAAAGCTTTGTTCCGGTGAAAGCAACATGGCTTCTGGTTTGTCCATGCGGCGGATCTGGATTAGCTGCTTAAGCTGTTGCCAGATTTCATCAGAAAATTGCGTCAGCGGTGTCCCGCTGGCGGATGCTTTTACCGCAGGTGTTCCCTGGCGATAGCCATCAATCGCCAGAGGCAGGTCTTCCAGGCCTTTAATCAGGTTGTCTAATTTGGCGCTGATCCCAATGATATCTACATAGGGCAGGGCTTTAAGGGTATCAATATCACGGGTAATGCTCTGACGCAGGCTGATCAGCTCCGGGCGGTTCAGCTGCGCGAGTTTTTGGTCGATATTCGCCAGTGCAAGCAGCGCGCCATTTACATTGCCGCCTAATTGCAGTTGCTGGCTGGCAAAGCCAAGGATTTGCTCTATTTCAGAAAGGGCACGATGGGTTTCATTATGGGTAAGTGCCTCATACATATTATTCAGCGCTTGCTGCTGGCTGAGCGATTCTGCTTGTTTGGCATCCAGTAGTGCCAGTTTGGCGCTAAATTGCTCCTGCAATTTAGCGCTGCTTGCCAGCTGCTGGCTGAACTCTGCAGTGCTGTTTTTATTGGCGGCGAGCTGACGGCTTACTTCAAGCTTGAATTGCTCCATGGCTTGCTGCTGATAGAGCCAGACACCCGCACTAGCAATTAAGGCTACGCTGCCAAGCACAATAGCGGTCTGCGGAACGAAGCGACGGTCAGGCTTTTGCAGTGCCGCCGCGAGCGAGTCTTGTGAAGTATCCTGAGTCATTTTGATTCCTGGCGGGGTTTTGTGAAGTGCTGACAAATACCATGCAAAATACCGCTATCCCCTGCATTCGTAAGTTCTATTTGTTTTGCACCCAAAGCGATAAGCGTCTGTGCAATACGCGGATGGGGTACGAAATATATGCGTGATTGTAACGCTTGCAGCGCCTTGTCTCCAGCGAGCTGGAATAAGTGTTGCGCTGCTTCCGAGCTGGATATGACGATGCCATCGCAGCCACTGCTTAATTGGGCATATAAATGCTCCGGATCGAAGCGGGGAGGCTGTCTTTGGTATGCGGTAATGATAGTCAGCAGCGCGCCACGCTCTTGTAAGGCTTTTGGTAATAATTCACGTCCGCCATTACCGCGAAATATCACCAGCTTTTTACCTGCTAAAAATTGCATTCTGGTTTCTTGCAGCAGGCCTTCACTATCAAATTGCACAGCGGGGCAGATAATATCCTGCACCCCAAGTGCACTTGCCCGCCGCTCGCTGCCTAGCCCTACTACCGCTACTGGCAGGTTTTTGGGCCATGGTGCGGGCAAATGTGCAAATACGGCATCAAGCGCGGACGGGCTGATAAAAACGGCCAGATCAAATTGCTCAATCTGAGCTAAAGCGGCCTGCAGCGGCGCAGGATCGTCAGGCGGAGCGATTTCCAGCAGCGGCAGGGGCAGTACTTCTGCACCCGCGGCTTGCAGCAGAGCGATTAAATCTGCTGCTTGCTGTCTGGGACGTGTTACCCACAGGCGCAGGCCGCTCAGTGTTTGCATTATTCTGCGGCTGCAGCGGCCAGACTCTTCAGAATCTCAGTCGCGCCTTCGGTGCAGAGCAGTTCGGCTACCTGTAAGCCTAAGCCATTAGCTGCTGCCAAAGAGCCATTGCCTTCGGCATAAATAATATCGCTGCCATCTGGGTTGGCAATAAAAGCACGCAGACGCAAAAATCCATCGTCTTCTTCAGCAAAAGCACCCAATGGAATTTGGCAAGAGCCACCCAAGCGGCGTGATAAGGAGCGCTCAGCAGTCACACAGGCTGCCGTTGCCGCATGGTTAAAGGGGGCAAGCAGCGAGATCAGATCGCTGCGATCGCTGCGTACCTCAATACCCAATGCGCCCTGGCCGGGGGATGGCAGGCTGTCGCCAGGAGAAATCGCGCTTTTAATCCGGCTGGCAAGGCCCAGACGAATCAGCCCTGCTGAGGCCAGAATAATGGCGTCGTATTCACCTGCATCCAGCTTGCCAAGACGCGTGCCCACATTGCCGCGCAAAGGTTTAATGATTAAATGCGGAAAACGGGCGCGTAATTGTGATTCGCGGCGCAGGCTGGAAGTGCCCACGACACAGCCGGGCGTTAATTGATCGAGGGAATCGTATTTATTAGAAACAAAGGCATCGCGCGGGTCTTCTCGCTCGCCAATGGCGGCCAGTGTAAAGCCTTCGGGCAAAACCATGGGTACGTCTTTCATCGAATGCACGGCAAGATCGGCGCGGCCTTCGGTAATGGCGGTCTCCAGCTCTTTAACAAACAGGCCTTTGCCGCCGATTTTATTCAGGGTTACGTCTAAAATCCGGTCGCCCTGCGTGGTCATGCCAAGTAATTCAACCTGAAGCTCAGGATAAAGCGCCTCAAGCCTCGCCTTTACGTGGTTGGCCTGCCAGAGCGCAAGCGGGCTTTCGCGGGTGGCGATAACAAGGCGGTTAGATTGAGTCACTTGCGTATCCTTTAGCGTGATTGCATACAGGGACGCATTCTATCATTAGCTGATGCCCAGGTTGGCTTCAGTGTTTACGCGGCTCAAAGACTGAAAGTGGTGGATGTAATTCGATTTCTAATTCAACCAGATCAATTTCTTCGATGGGTTCGGCTTCTTCAAGTGAAACAGGCGCTTTGATTTCAGTTGGCCCGATTTTTTCATAATCAATCGACGATTCGATCTCAAGAATTTCTGTATTTTCAAATGAAAGTGGCGCTTCAAGCTCTATGGGCTTGGTTTCTTCAAAGGAAAGCGATGCTTCTGCTTCCAGTGCTTCTACTGCTTCCTCTGCTTCTTCAAGCGGCAAAGAGGCTTCTATTGTTTCTTCATTGCTTTGTAATGAAATATCCAGGGGGCTGCCTGCATCTTCTTCAACAGAGAATTCCAGCGGTGGCAGATCCAGCGAAATGATTTGCGGGGGTGTTATGGATGAGGCTGGCTTTGCTGGTGCTTCTTCAGCGGCAGGCGCAGATAAAAACTCCATCAGCATGGCGTCTTGTGCACTTAATGGCTCAGGGGCAATGGGCTCGGGTGCGGGCAGCGGGGCTTGCTGAGGGCTGGTCTCCGCCTCAGGGTGTTCTTCAATCGCAGGCTCAGCACTGGCTTCTGCCGTGTCTTCGTGAGCGCTGTAGAGCGGGTTTTCCGGATCCAGCCGGTAGCCAATATTGCGGACCAGCGCCCAGTCGTCTGCATCGCCGCCCAGATCATGGAAGCGCCTTGCCAGCTGGGCATATTCAGTTTTCATGCCTTGCTGGCGTAAAACGCGGAACAGCAGCAGCCATGGCTCACTATCGGCCTCGTTTTCGTCGATCGTGTGATAAAGAAGCTCAATGGCCTGATCGGTTTCACCCTGTGCCACCAGTAATTGCGCCCGCTCCAGCGTGGCGCTGCCGTCTTCTTCTTCCTGCACTTCAATGCCACCGTAGAACAGCTGGCTGTGGCGGAAAAGGGAGTGATCATCCGCATCTGCGGCGACAGGTTTAATGATTTTGGGGCCGGTACGCGATAGATGAGAAATCGCGCTTTCTGCATCTGCGTCCCAGCTGGTTTGATTTTGCTGACGGCGGCGCAGCCATAAGCCCGCCCCGGCTGCGGCAGCTAATGCGGCCATCACGGCAGCCATCCACCAGCTCTTGCCTGCAGAACCATCTGTTGTTGTACGTTTGGGGGCTGTGGGTGCTGGCGCTTCAGAAGGTGCTGGCGGAGCTGCGCTGCTGATATTCAGGGTGGCAGCCGGGGAGCTTGTGGGCTCTGGCGTGCTGCTTGTTGCTACAGCGCTTGCACCGCTTAAAGCCTGCAGATGCAGCATGGATTGCTGCAGGCGCAGCATTTCTGATTGCAACTGCTCTTGCAAGCTTTGCATCATGGCGATTTTGGTTTTCAGCTCTTCCGGGCTAAGCACTGCAGGCGCCTGGTTTTTAAAGCTTAATTCGCTTTCAATCCGCAGCTGGCCATTGCTGGCAGGCAGAGAGAGGGGTATTTCTGTAGGTTTTTGCTTGCTTTGGACGACAGTTGTCTGGCTGTTTGTGTCTTTACTGGCGCTGACGGGCTTTGCTGCACGATGAGGGCGGCTGGCTGTGGTGCTGATTACAGGGTGGGCTGCGGCTTGTGTTTCTTCTGCAACACTTGGAAGGGTGAGCGGCGCAGGGTCTAAAAACACGGTGTAGCTGCGTTGCAGCAGCTGGCCCTTGCACTCCATTTTTATACTGAAGCCCGCCATAGGCTCATTTACAACATCGGCAGACTGAATCAGGATCTGCCCGCCGCGCTCTTTAGCCAGCAGGCGCAGCGAGGCTTGGCCTAAGCCCGGCAGTTCATTGGCAGGGGCGACGATACTTAGTTTGCTGCAGTCTTCTGCTAAGCCATCTTCAGGCGCAAGCTGGTAACTTACAGTGCCCCGAAACCGCTGACCAACGGCGGATTGAATGGTCAGCTCCCCCAGCGTCAGGGCTGCAGCAGGCTCGCTCACGACCAGAGCAAGACACAGCATCTTCCAGCTAAACTGTAGCTTGAGAGGGGGACTGTTTATCATCATTAATTGAGTAAGCCGTTTAAATGCCAAGTAGATGTAATTTAACGCTGTAGCTGGACTGTAGACTATTTACTTAGGGCTGACAAAGAGAGTGTCAGAATTAATGCGCTTCCTCCCAGTTTAAACCTGCACCCACTTCGGCCAGCAAGGGGACGGTCAGCCTGGCGGCGGCAGCCATCTTAAGCGGCAGTTGTTCACGCATCATTTCAACTTCGGCATCGGGTACTTCCAGTACCAGCTCATCGTGTACCTGCATGATTAATTTACTTTGCAGGCCCTCTGCCTTAATCCAGTTGGCCACATTAATCATGGCCAGTTTAATTAAATCGGCGGCGGTGCCTTGCATCGGCGCATTAATCGCGGCGCGCTCTGCACCGGCACGGCGTGCGGCGTTGGCGGATTTAATTTCCGGCAGCCACAGGCGGCGGCCAAATACGGTTTCTACATAGCCGTGTTCTTTGGCGCTGGCGCGGATGTTTTCCATATATTGGGCAACACCATTGAAGCGTGCAAAGTAGCGGTCGATAAAGTTTTTGGCGGCGTCGCGCGGGATTTCCAGCTGGGCCGCCAGGCCAAATACGCCCATGCCGTAAATCAGGCCAAAGTTAATGCTTTTGGCGTAGCGGCGCTGCTCGCTGCTGACCTGATCGAGTGCTACGGCAAATACTTCGGCAGCGGTGGTGCGGTGAATATCTTCGCCGGAATTAAACGCGGCGATCATCGCCTCGTCGCCGGACAGGTGCGCCATGATGCGCAGCTCGATTTGCGAGTAATCGGCAGACATAATTTGCCAGCCTTTGGGCGCAATAAAGGCTTCGCGAATCTTGCGGCCTTCCATGCTTTTGATCGGGATATTTTGTAAATTTGGCTCGGTAGAGCTTAAGCGCCCGGTCACCGCTACGGTCTGGTTGTAGCTGGTATGCACACGGCCAGTGCGTGGGTTCACCATCAGCGGCAGCTTGTCGGTGTAAGTCGATTTCAGCTTGGATAATGAGCGGTGTTCGAGCAGCACTTTAGGCAGCGGAAAATCTTTTGCCAGCTCCTGCAGCACTTCTTCATCGGTGGATGGCGCGCCCTTTGGGGTTTTCTTGATTACAGGCAGCTTGAGCTGCTCAAAGAAGATCTCGCCAATTTGCTTAGGGCTGGACAGGTTGAAAGGCTGGCCGGCCAAAGCGTAAGCGCTTTGTTCCAGCTCTAAAAGGCGCAGGCCAATTTCGTGGCTTTGCTGGTTGAGCTTGTGGCTGTCGAGCAGCACGCCGGTGCGTTCCATTTCAAATAACACGCTGCGCGATGGCATTTCGATTTCGCGGTAAACATGTGCCAGCCCGCCGGTCAGGCGCGGCAACATGGCGTGGGCCAGCTGCAGCGTGATATCGGCGTCTTCAGCGGCGTACGTGCTGGCAACATCGACCGCCACTTCGTCAAAGCCAATTTGCTTCGCGCCTTTGCCGCAGAGTTCTTCAAATTTAATCGTGGTCACGCCGAGCTCTCTTTCGGCTTGCGCATCCATATTGTGTTTTTCGTGGCTGGCCAGCACGTAAGACATTAGCAGCGTATCGTCTTCGACCCCTGCTAAGGCAATGCCATGGTTGGCAAAAATATGCTGATCAAATTTTAAATTCTGCCCCAGCTTTTTATGGCTGGCCGATTCCAGCCATGGCTTGAGTTTGGCGAGTGTTGCATCCAGTGGCAGCTGATCAACTGCATCCGGCCCGCGGTGGGCGAGCGGCAGATAGGCTGCATGGCCTTCGCTGATGCAAAACGACATGCCAACAATTTGCGAGTTTAAAGCGTCTAAACCTGTGGTTTCGGTATCGAGCGACACCACCGGAGCGGCTATCAGCTGCTCCAGCCAGCTATCGAGCTCGCTATCGCTCAGAATAGTTTGGTAATTGCGAGGGGCGGCTCTGCGCTCAGCAGGCGCTTCAATGGCTGGGGTGCTGCTTGCGGGTGCGGCTGATGGGCTGGCGGCCAGACTGAATAAATCGTCGGGTGCCGGAGCTGTCAATTTGCTTTCGGCTTCACGTATCCAGGTTCTGAAGTTGGCCTGGCGGAAAATCCCCAGCAGGGTGTTCCAGTCTTCGCTTTGTGGTATCAGATCGTCAAATTGCTGTGGCAGATCACTGCTTAAATCCAGATCACATTTAATGGTAACCAACTGTTTGGCCATGGGCAGCCATTCCAGCGTATTGCGTAAATTCTCGCCCACCACGCCTTTGATGGCGTCTGCATTGGCCATAACCGCATCGAGGGTTTGATATTCTGTCAGCCATTTTTGCGCTGTTTTGGGCCCGCATTTTGGAACGCCTGGTACGTTATCGACGGTATCGCCAATCAGCGCGAGATAATCAACAATTTGATCAGGGCGCACGCCAAATTTATTGATCACGCCTTCTACATCGAGCACTTCTTCGGTCATCGAGTTTTCGATACGCACATACTGATTAACCAGCTGGGCCATATCTTTATCGCCGGTCGACATGATGGTAGTAATACCATGCTCTGTGCCCCAGCTTGCAAGCGTGCCAATGACATCGTCAGCTTCTACGCCATCCACCATCAGTATCTTTATGCCAAATGCTTTCACCGCAGCATGAATGGGCGCGATCTGAACGCGCAGCTCGTCTGGCATAGATGGGCGTTGCGCCTTGTATTCGCTGTATAAATCGTCGCGAAAGGTCTTGCCCTTGGCATCAAAGACACAGGCGATATAATCGGCAGGCGTTTGCTGACGCAGCTTTTTAAGCATATTAACAAAGCCGTACAGCGCATTGGTTGGCGTACCGTCCGGTGCCGCCAGATCGCGGATCGCATGGAAGGCCCGGTAGAGGTAGGAAGAGCCGTCAATTAAAAGCAGGGTCGCCATGCGATGAAACTCTCTATACTTGATGTAAGAAAAATAGCAGCTTGCTTAATGCTTAAGCCAGAAGTGCTTGCTTAATGCTTAAGCCAGAAGTGCTTGGTTTGGATTTGCTAAAATGAGGGTGAATCCAGCGTATTATAAGGCTTAAGCCATTGAATCGCTGTTTTTATCTGTCAGTTTAAACATGTCACTGCTGACATTTGTTTCATGATCATTCTGATGTATACGTCAAGTTTCTGCTGAGCCCTTGCATGGACATGGTGATCATGAGGCCGGGCTTTGTGGCCATTTCTACAAATCATGGCCGGTGTAAATCAGAAATCCGACCGGGCCTTTGGCCTGAGCTGGCCTAAAAAGGAAATCAAATGCGCCCTATTTTACTTAGCCTCTTATTGAGCAGCTCCGTGTATGCCGCCGCTCCCAGTGATGCGCCCCCGCCTTTGCCTGCGACCGAAAGCGAAGCAAAAGTGCTTGAAGCACCGGAAATACGTGTGATCGAGAAAACCGACGCAACGATTGCCGAGTATCGCCTCAGGGGGAAACTTTACATGATGAAAGTAACGCCTAAGGTTGGCCTGCCGTATTTCCTTGTTGATAAAGAAGGGCAGGGGCGTTTTGATCGCAGTGATGATTTGGGCGGTAGTAATTTATCCGTGCCACGTTGGGTCATTTTTGAATTTTGAGTTGAATCTATGTCCGTTTTTACTACCGTGACTGCGGAAGACCTCGGTCCCTTCCTGAAGCGTTACTCCATTGGCAGCTTGCTGGAGCTTAAAGGTATTGCCGCAGGGATTACCAATACCAATTATTTTGTCACGACCACTCACGGCCGCTATGTGCTGACCTTGTTTGAGAACCTGGCTGCAGATGAGCTGCCTTTTTACGTTAATTTAATGGCTCATCTGGCTGATCATGGCATTGCCGTGGCGGCACCGATTGCAAATCTGGCAGATCAATACGTTGATGAGCTCAATGGCCGCCCAACCTTGCTGGTGCAGTGTGTGCCCGGTACGGTAGTGGACGAGCCAAGTGCAGCACAATGTTTTGAAGTGGGTGAAATGCTGGCGCAAATGCATTTGGCGGCAGGCAGCTATCGCGGACAAATGCAAAATCCGCGTGGAGCCGCCTGGTGGAATGCAACTGCGCCGCAGTTATTTGCTTTGATGAGCGAGGCCGATGCTGAGCAGTTGCGGGGCGAGCTGGCTTTGCAAGCCGGGCAGGATTTTGCTGATTTACCCAAAGGCGTGATCCATGCGGATTTATTCCGCGATAACGTTTTAATGAATGGCGATCATGTTGGCGGATTTATTGATTTTTATTACGCCTGTAATGATGTTCTTCTTTACGACTTAGCCATTACTTTGAATGACTGGTGCGTGTGCGAATCCGGTGATATGGATGCTGAGCGGGCCAGGGCATTATTGCTGGGCTATCAGGGTGTTCGTGCTTTACAGGCTAATGAAACAGCTGCATGGCCAAAGATTTTGCGCGCCGCTGCCCTGCGTTTCTGGGTGTCGCGTTTGTATGATTTTTATAAGCCGGCAGCGGGTGAAATGACCTTTGCAAAAGACCCCGGACATTTTCAGCGGGTCATCAGTGCTCATGCAGAGCGTCAGGATTTTTGGCTGTGAACATTTTTTTAGAAACGCTTAAAGGTTTACTGGATACGGCAGGTGTTTTAACAGGCAAGGATACCGCTGCTTATTGCCTTGATCAGCGCCGCCGCTATCAGGGATCTGCGCTGGCTGTAGCCAGACCACGTTCTACTGCTGAAGTGGCTGCGGTGATTGAGCTTTGCGCCTTGCATGGCATCGCTATTGTGCCGCAGGGGGGGAACACCAGCTTATGTGGCGGTGCAACACCCGATGCATCAGGTACGGCGCTGGTGTTGTCGCTGGAGCGGATGAATCACATTCTTGAGGTTGATCCTGAAAATAACACCATGATTGTGGAAGCAGGTGCCATTCTCGCCGATGTGCAGGCCGCAGCAAGGGCGGCTAATCGCCTGTTCCCCGCCGAATGGGCGGCTTCTGGCTCTTGCCGTATTGGTGGTGCGTTGGCTACCAATGCAGGCGGTGTCAATGTGCTGCGCTACGGCAATATGCGGGAGCTGACCCTGGGTCTTGAGGTGGTTTTGCCCAGCGGCGAGGTCTGGAATGGTTTGCGGGGTTTAAGAAAAGACAATACGGGCTATGATTTAAAGCAGCTCTTTGTTGGCTCTGAAGGAACATTAGGTGTGATTACCCGTGCGGTCTTGAGGCTTTACCCACTGCCAACGGCCCATGCAACGGCTCTGGTGGCCGTGAGTGATCCTGCGGCAGCGGTAGATTTGTTGCGTGGGGTGCAGGCTGCAGTAGGTGACCGGGTGACTTCTTTTGAGTTGATTTCCAGGCCCTGTTTTGAATTACTGGCCAAGCAGTGCCCTGCCTTGCCGCATCCGTTCAGCCCCTTGCCTGAATGGGCGGTGTTAGTAGAGCTGTCTGATGGCGGTGAAAGCCATGCGCTGACCGATCAATTGGCAGAAGTTTTACATGCACTTGCCTGTGATAACGCTTTGCTGGCGCAAAACAGCAGGCAGGCCAGAGATTTTTGGCAGCTCAGGGAGCATATTCCCGAGGCGCAGCGAAGAGAAGGCGTGAGTATCAAGCACGATATCAGCGTGCCAGTGGGGAATATCCCCGCATTTTTAAATGAATGTGGCCGACAATTAGCTTTGGCATTCAGAGATGCATCAATTATTGCTTTCGGGCATTTAGGTGATGGTAATTTGCATTACAACGTTTTCAGGACAGATAAAACAGCGGCATTGTATGCTGATGAGCCGGCTGTCAATGATATTGTTTATTCCTGTGTTGCGTCTCACAATGGCAGTATTAGTGCAGAACATGGTATTGGACAATTAAAGCGTTATCATTTAGCTCAATATAGAAATCCTCTTGAATTAGCTATAATGCAGCAAATAAAACATGTGTTTGATCCTAAGCAAATCATGAATCCGGGTAAAGTATTAATTGATTAATGATTGTGAAATTTTTTTCATATGCATTTCGCATTGATATTCTATACAATAGGGGCAATGATTAAGTTTGCAATTGCGGCAGAAATATTTTTTTATCACTACTAAATATAAAGTTAATGCATGAGCGAGTCCAATCCCAGCCATTCTAAAGCGACTGATCGTCCTGACTGGCGAGTGGGAGAGCATCAGAGTCGTTTTGATCCACTTCTGGATTGTCTTGCCGAGCTGACACGCATTCACGGGCAGCCGTGGACGTGTGAAGCTTTATCGGCGGGCCTGCCACTCACAGATAATCTGCTTTCGCCTTCACTTGTGCCACGTGCTGCTGCCCGTGCCGGGCTTTCTGCCCGGGTGGTCCGCCGCTCTTTGCAGGAGCTGCCAACCAGCTTATTCCCCGTTATTTTGCTGCTTAAAGACCGTGGCGCCTGCCTGCTGCTTGAGTGGACAGACGATGGCATGGCCCGTATCTGCTTTCCTGAAACGGGTGAATCATCTGAGCTGGTGGATGCCGAATCCTTAGCGGCCTCGCATAACGGGATTGTGATTTTTGTCCGCCCTAAATTCAGGTTTGAAACGCGTGCGCCCGAGCACGGTGCGGTGCGAAGCCGGCACTGGTTTTGGGGTGTGGTTAAAGACAACTGGCGTTTATACCGTGATGCTTTGCTGGCAGCGCTGCTGATTAATCTTTTGGCGCTGGCGATGCCGCTGTTTTCAATGAATGTATACGACCGTGTTGTGCCTAATCATGCTCTGGAAACATTATGGGTTCTGGCTGTGGGTGCATTGGCGGTGCTGTGTTTTGATTTAATTTTACGCACAATTCGCGGCCATATTATTGATGTCGCGTCCAAGCGGATTGATGTGACGCTCTCTGCGCTGATTATGGAGCGGGTTTTGGGCTTGCGTATGGAAGCGCGCCCGGCATCTGTGGGCTCTTTTGTGGCAAATCTGCGTGCTTTTGAATCGGTACGCGATTTTATTGCTTCTGCTTCGATCACCACTCTGGTTGATTTACCCTTTGTGCTGATTTTCCTTCTGGTGATGGTGTGGATTTCGCCGTGGCTGGCTGTGCCTGCCATGGTGGGTATTGTGCTGGTGGTGGGCTTTACGCTGCTGGCTCAGGACAAAATGCAGGAAATGGTTGAGCTGACCCAGCGTGCCTCTGCGCAGCGCAACGCAACTTTGGTTGAGGGGCTGGTGGGGATTGAAACCATCAAGGTGATGGGGGCAGAGAGCGAGTTTCAGCGCCGCTGGGAGCGATCCACCCATTTCCTGGCGCAAATTGGCTCCAAGCTTAAATTGCTGTCGTCTACCACCGTTAATTTTGCTTCATTTATCAGCCAGTTAGTCAGCGTGGTCGTTATTATTGTGGGTGTGTATTTGCTGACTGAAAATATGGTGACGATGGGGGGGATTATTGCGGCCTCTATGCTATCGGGCCGGGCATTAGCACCACTGGGGCAAGTAGCTGGTTTATTAATGCAATATCAGAATGCCCGTACTTCTTTAGCCGGTATTGAATCGCATATGAAATTGCCGGTTGAACGCCCTGCAAATAGTAATTTTTTACACCGCGAATCATTCCGGGGCGATATTGAATTTAAAAATGTGAGCTTTGCCTATGCAGGCAATGATGAAAAAGTATTAAACAATGTTTCATTTAAGTTAAAAGCCGGTGAAAAGATGGCCATTATTGGCCGTATTGGCTCAGGGAAAACAACCATAGAAAAACTCATTCTTGGTTTGTATTACCCAAGTGAAGGCGCGGTATTGATTGATGGCGTTGATACACGGCAAATTGATCCCGCTGAATTGCGCCGTGCAGTGGGGCATGTGCCGCAGGAGCCGATCTTATTTTATGGCACGCTGCGTCAGAATATTGCTATGGGCGCACCCTTTGCAGATGACGGCAGTATTCTGGCTGCTGCAGAGCTGGCCGGGGTTAAAGAGTTTTCAGATTTGCACCCGCGTGGCTTTGATATGCTGATTTCCGAGCGGGGCGATTCACTATCAGGAGGCCAGCGCCAGACCGTTTCTATTGCCCGTGCCATGCTGAACGACCCGCCGATGCTGCTGCTGGATGAGCCCACCAGTGCCATGGATCATCTTTCTGAAGAAAAACTTAAAGCGCGTCTTAAAGCGTATATCACGCAAAAAACATTATTGCTGGTGACTCACCGCACCTCACTGCTTGATCTGGTTGATCGCCTGATTGTGCTGGATCAGGGCCAGGTGGTGGCCGACGGGCCTAAGGCTCAGGTGATCGAGGCGTTGCAGCAGGGCAGAATAGGCAGGAGCAGCTGATGATGCAAATTGAAAGCGCCAAGCCTAATTTCTTGCGCAAAAAGTGGCAGAAACTGGTGAGCTTCAGCTCTCACTGGTTTGACCGGTATTTATTTCGTGGCGAAGCCCACGATATGGTCGATCACAGTGATTTTGTGGCCGATGCCGATTGGGTGATTGTTGAGCAGAGCCCGCGCGGAGCGCGCATTCTGGTCTGGACTTCGGCGGTTACTGTATTTGTAGTGCTGCTTTGGGCAGGTCTGGCCAAAATTGATGAAGTCACCCGTGGTGAAGGCAAGGTGATTCCTTCAAGGCAAATTCAGGTGATTCAGAGCCTGGATGGCGGGATTGTTAAAGAAATTTTGGTCAGAGAAGGGCAGCAGGTCAAAATGGGCCAGCTACTGGTCACGATTGACCCCACGCGTTTTGTTTCATCGCTGAAAGAAAACCGCGCACAGTATTTATCGCTTAAGGCCAAGGCTGCACGGCTTGAGGCTCTGGCTTCGGGCCAGCCTTTTGTTGTTCCTGCAGAAGTGCAGGCAGAGTCACCAGAAATTGTGATTCAGGAGCGCGGCCTTTATGAATCCCGCAAGGCAGAAATGAATGCCTTGGTGAGTGGTGCACAGCAGCAGCTGGTGCAGCGCGGGCAAGAGCTGAATGAAGCAAGAGCAAGGCGTGAGCAGGCGGGCCAGGGCTATGCGCTTACTTTGCGGGAGCTGGAGGCCACCAAGCCGCTTCTGAAAAGCGGCGCTGTGTCTGATGTGGAAATCTTGCGGCTGGAGCGCGATGTATCGCGATATTTGGGCGAGCGTGATTCTGCAAGCTCGCAAATTCCGCGTATTCAATCGGCGATGAGCGAGGCAGGCAGCAAGATTCGTGAAGTAGAGCTGACATTCAGAAACCAAGCCCGCTCAGAATTGGGTGAAACAGTAGGTAAGCTCAATAGCTTGACCGAAGGCAGCGTGGCGCTGGCTGACCGTGTAAAGCAGTCTGAAATTCGCTCGCCGGTAAATGGCACAGTTAAACAGCTTCAGGTGAACACCGTTGGCGGAGTCGTGCAGCCTGGCAAAGACATTATTGAAGTTGTGCCAGGGGACGATGCGCTATTGCTGGAGGCAAGGATTTTGCCGAAAGACATTGCTTTTCTGCGTCCGGGTGCACCAGCAATTGTGAAGTTTACTGCCTATGATTTCTCTATCTATGGCGGGCTTGATGCAAAGCTGGAGCACATCAGTGCAGACACTGTGGTGGATGAAAAAGGTAATGCTTTTTATATTGTAAAAGTAAGAACCAACGCTAGTTTCTTGAAGGCAGGGGATAAAAAACTGCCGATTATTCCAGGTATGGTGGCCGAGGTTGATATTCTGACTGGTAAAAAAACGGTGTTGTCTTACCTGCTGAAACCGGTACTCCGTGCAAAATCTAATGCGTTGACTGAGCGATGAACTACTCAATACTGACTGCTGATCCTTTTTTGTTTGCTCATGTTCAGCAGGCGACCCGACAAGAGCTGATCAGGCTGGATTCACTGGCTGCTTTGGCCGGCCGCTCTGAAGGCGTGGTGCTGATCGATCTGGCGCTTGCTGCTTTGCCTGCGCTGAATGATCCGGCATGGCTGAGCTATACCTCTGAGCATCAGATTATCTTTGTCAGCTCTGCCCCTGGCGATGCAGAACATCTGGCGGCTCTTACGGCTGGTGCGCGCGGTTATTGCCATGCTTATGCTGCAAGTGAGTCATTACTGGCGGTGATAAACGTAGTTGCGGCGGGTGGTGTGTGGGCCGGGCCTGCTATTTTGCAAGCGCTGATTCGTTCAATGAATAAATTATTTGCGCCTAAAGATACAGATGCCTGGATGGCGCCTTTAACTGCCCGCGAGCGTGAAGTGGCGATTCTTGCCTCAAATGGCAGCGTAAATAAAGATATCGCCAGAGAGCTGGGGATTACCGAGCGCACAGTTAAATTTCATTTGGGTTTGATTTTTGAAAAGCTGAAAGTGAGCGATCGCTTACAACTGGCCTTGCTGGCGAAAGGAATTCGCTAGATTTCAACCCTGAAAATCATATCCAATAAGAGGCTCCGTTTATCCGGAGCCTTTTTTCTGATCGGCGGCATATGCGGCTGTACTTGGGTACAGTAGGCATTCACATGGGATGAGTCTAGCCTGAAGCTTAACTTATTCACTGGTTGAACGATCATGGCCGAGCAAATTAGTGCAAGTAAACCAAACGTGACGGTTGTTCATATCGATGGCAGCGTTTTTTTGCGGGATGCAACCGGGAAGTCTGTGCCTTTAAAAGAAGGCCAGCAGTTGAATGAGAATGAAATATTTGTAACCTCCGCCGATGGCCGGGTGCAGCTGCTTATGCCTAATGGCGAGCTGCTTGAAATCGGTGGTGATCGTACTGTGCAGGTGGATGCTCAGATGCTGGGCAGTGAGCCAGCAGATGCGGCATCTGCTGCGATTGCAGATCTCAATGGCTCAACAGGAAAAATTGTCGCCGCTGCCCCCATTGATGCAGCCGCTGCCGAGGCTCTGTTAGAACAAGAAGCAACCGCGGCAGGCTTAGGCGGTGGAGCAGGAGGAGAAGGCCACTCCTTTGTAGAATTAAGCCGCATTGCCGAAGGTGTTAATCCCTTAGCATTTAACTTTGCAGTCTCTGATTCAGGCACGCTTGATTTACCACTGATAACGGCTTTGCCGGTTCAGCCCAGCCCTAATCCGGCCATTCTTGGTGCAGATACAGTCAGTGGTGCAGAAGACTCCGCTATTACAGGCAATGTGCTTACCAATGACAGCGATGCAGACGGGCCACTGACCGTAACAGGCTTTACCGTAGCGGGTCTGGCAGATGCTTTTACAGCCAGCCAAACTGCAACGATTCCAAATATTGGAACATTACTCATTGCGCCTAATGGTGATTTCACCTTTACACCAGTTGCGAATTACAACGGCCCGGTGCCTGTCATTACTTACAGCGTTATCGATCCCGTTGGCGGCACTGGCAGCAGCACTCTTACGCTTACGGTAACGCCTGTTGATGATCCGGCAAATCTGCAGGCTGATAGTGCAACAATTCTTGAAGACACACCCGCTACAGGCAATGTGTTAAGCAACGATAGTGATCCTGATGGTGCATTAACCGTAACAGGCTTCACCGTCGCAGGGCTGCCTGATTCCTTTACAGCGGGCCAGTCAGCCAGTATTCCCAATGTAGGTACTTTAATTATCGCCCCCAATGGCGATTACACCTTTACCCCTGTTGCAAACTACAATGGCCCCGTTCCTGTGATCACCTATAACGTGGCAGATCCGCAGGGAGGCACAGGCAGCAGCACCTTAACGTTAACGATTACCCCAGTTGATGATCCTGCAAATTTACAGGCAGATAGTGCAACAGTCCTTGAAGACACACCTGCCACAGGTAATGTTTTAAGCAATGATAGTGATCCGGATGGCCCGCTTACAGTTACTGGCTTTACTGTTGCTGGCCTGCCGGGCACGTTTACACCTGGCCAGGCTGCAGTTATTCCTGATGTGGGTAGCCTGGTGATTGCCCCAAATGGTGATTACACCTTTACCCCTGTTGAAAATTACAATGGACAGGTACCTGTTGTTACCTACAACGTAGTCGATCCTGCTGGCGGAACAGGCAGCAGCACGCTGACACTGACAGTTACTCCGGTTGATGATCCTGTCATCAGTCAAATCGAAGTCGGCAATCCAGGTGTGGCCGATGACAATGTGGTGGAAGGCAACAACCTTGTCTTCAATGTTTCGCTCAGCACAGCCACGACTAAGGCTGAAACCTATGCCTTTAACTTGGGTGGAGGATCAGCGAATGCCGCCGATTACGGCACAGCCACCTTCAGCAACGGCGTGACCTACAACCCAACCACGGGTTTGATTACGGTTCCTGCAGGTGTCACCAACTTCGCCGTCACTCTGCCAACGGTTGACGATGCTTTAGTAGAAATCACCCCTGAAACTGTACCGTTAACGATCGGCGGCGTTTCAGCTACCGGCGGGATTCTGGACAACGACAGCCCGGCCATTACCGGCATCGAAGTCGGAAATCCGGGTGTGGCGGATGACAATGTGGTGGAAGGCAACAACCTCGTCTTCAATGTTTCGCTCAGCACCGCCACTACAAAACCAGAAACCTATGCCTTTAATCTCGGTGGCGGATCAGCGAGCGCAGCCGATTACGGCACGGCCACCTTCAGCAATGGCGTCACTTATAACCCAACCACAGGCCTGATTACCGTGCCTGCAGGCGTGACCAACTTCGCTGTCACCCTGCCAACCGTCGATGACGCGCTGGTTGAAATCACTCCAGAAACTGTTCCTCTGACCATCGGCGGCGTAAGCGCCACAGGCGGCATTCTGGACAACGACAGCCCGGCCATTACCGGCATCGAAGTCGGCAATCCAGGCGTGGCCGACGACAATGTGGTGGAAGGCAACAACCTCGTCTTCAATGTTTCGCTCAGCACCGCAACAACAAAACCAGAAACCTATGCCTTTAACTTGGGTGGCGGATCAGCGAGCGCAGCAGATTACGGTACGGCCACCTTCAGCAATGGCGTCACTTATAACGCCACGACCGGTTTGATTACGGTTCCTGCAGGTGTCACCAACTTCGCGGTCACCCTGCCAACGGTTGACGATGCTTTAGTAGAAATCACTCCAGAAACCGTACCGTTAACGATCGGCGGCGTTTCAGCCACCGGCGGGATTCTGGACAACGACAGCCCGGACATTACCGGCATCGAAGTCGGAAATCCGGGTGTGGCGGATGACAATGTGGTGGAAGGTAATAACCTCGTCTTCAATGTTTCGCTCAGCACCGCCACGACCAAGGCTGAAACCTATGCCTTTAATCTCGGTGGCGGATCAGCGAGCGCAGCAGATTACGGTACGGCCACCTTCAGCAATGGCGTCACTT
>NZ_PDZG01000004.1 GCF_002735645.1 Iodobacter sp. BJB302 | reverse complement strand
AAGACCGATCAAATAGCCAACGATTTGAGTTTTAAGCAGAGCTTAAACATTGTGCGCCGCAAGCTACCCAGCAGTGGCGCAATTCCCCCCTGAGCAGTTCGAAATCTGGTGGGCCAATGTGGTAATAGCAGTCAGCCAAGCAATTCTGACCAGCCCAACAGGACGCAGTAATCCGCGGGTTGTGAAACGACGAACTAAGCATTTTGCAAGTAGAAAAGGCACGGAAATTCTTAATCAACGGCATAACTGGGGAATAAAAATCATAAAGTGAACAGCATTGGGGTCTGTTGACGTTTCATTCACAATTGCGCTGAGCCGGAAAACGGCCAGGCACAAGGCATGCGACGAAGGCAATAACTGGTTATTTCCGAGGAGCATAACGCAGTGAATGGCCGTTTTCCGGCCCAGCCCCATCGCTGGGCGAGGAAAAGCCCTCGCACGCGGAGGGTTGGCTACATTTTTGGGGCTGCACAGCGTTAAAAGACACTCATGGTACTCGTACCATGTCGCGTCTTTTGCCTTGTTCAGCCCCAAAACTGCAGCCAACGCAGCAGCGAATGAAACGTCAACAGACCCTAAACAAGAGGATCAGCCATGACCACCCGCCCCCCTTTTATCAAGCACTGGCAGGAAATCCAGGAGGAAGATAAGGCCTGTTATGTCAATAGCTTAGAGAAACTATCGATAGGCTCGCCCTTTGGCCGCACATTCGGCCTGACCCGTCTTGGTATTCATCACGAAGTATTGCCGCCAGGCCGCCGCACCTCGTGGCCGCATTCAGAAAAAACCGAAGAAGAATTTGTTTACGTGATTGAAGGCACCCCGGATTGCTGGGTGGATGGGGTGCTGCATCGCTTAGCGCCTGGCGATGGTGTGGGTTTTGTGCCAGGCACAGGCATTGCCCATACTTTTATAAATAACACGGATAGCGATGTGCGCCTGCTGGTTGTGGGTGACACCAACCGGGCGGACAATCAAGTGGATTACCCGCTGGATGCAAAGAAAAATCTCACTAATGGCGATTTTCACTGGCACGACGCGCCAAAGCAGCCGCTGGGTGATCACGATGGTTTGCCCGATCAGCTGCGCGCATCAAACGGGCCCTTTTGATTGATGTGAAAGTTTAAGGTAAACAGATTTAAATCAGGCGCTAAAACGGCTGCAAAGTGGTTTTAGCGTTTTCCCGAATGACGTTACTCCCGATTGGATGCGGCTGCGTGGGATACTAATATGTGTTGCATCGCAGCAACAATATTCCGGATCTTAGCCATGTCACTCGTATCCCTTCGCCAAGTTCTTGACCACGCCGCCGAACACGGTTACGGCGTACCTGCTTTTAACGTCAATAACCTCGAACAAGTTCAGGCTATTTTGCAAGCCGCCGATGCCACATCCAGCCCGGTGATCCTGCAGGCCAGTGCCGGTGCGCGTAAATATGCAGGCGAGCAGTTTTTAAAAACACTGATCGAAGGCGCAGTAGCCAGCTACCCGCATCTGCCTGTTGTGATGCATCAGGATCACGGCGTAAGCCCCGCAGTATGTATGACCGCCATTAAAATGGGCTTTACCAGCGTGATGATGGATGGCTCCTTGCTGCAAGACGGTAAGACCCCGTCCGACTACGCCTACAATGCGGCAGTGACTGCCGAAGTGGTACGCATGGCGCATGCCTGTGGCGTATCGGTAGAGGGCGAGCTGGGCTGCCTGGGCAGCCTGGAAACCGGCATGGGCGAAGAAGAAGACGGCGTAGGCGCCAACCGCGTATTAAGCCACGCTGAAATGCTGACTGATCCGCAAGAAGCGCTGGCCTTTGTAAAAGCCACCGGCGTAGATGCCCTGGCCATTGCCATCGGCACCAGCCACGGCGCGTATAAATTTACCAAACCACCTTGCGGCGAAGTACTGGCCATTGATCGCGTGCGTGAAATTAACGCCGCCATCCCCGATGTGCATCTGGTGATGCACGGCTCATCCAGCGTGCCGCAAGAATTGCTGGAAGAAATGCGTAAATACGGTGGTGAGCTGAAACCTACATGGGGAGTTCCCGTAGAAGAAATCCGCCGCGCCATCCAGTACGGCGTGCGCAAAATTAATATCGACACCGATTTGCGCCTGGCCATGACCGCCGCCATCCGCCGTCATTTAGCCATGCACCCAGCAGACTTCGACCCCCGCGCCTATCTAAAACCCGCCATCACCGCCATGCGCTCAGTATGCGAAGCACGCTACGACGCCTTTGGCGCAGCAGGGATGGCAGAGAAAATGAAGCCGGTATCGCTGGAGAAAATGGCGCAGCGGTATAACAAGGGATAAGTAGAATTAAGTATTAGGTATTAATAAAAAGGGTGAATACGGGAAATCGTATTCACCCTTTTTATTGCATTTAATTCATTAAAAATAAATCAACAAGTTAAAGTGATTATGCCGGTCATCTGGAAATTTAGTTCAATGAAAATAGGTCGATTAGAATGCCTGCCACAAATTTAGTCTTAAAAATCATCGGTGTTTTTACCTGTGGTAGTGTTTTCTATGGTTGCTTTTGTATGAGTTCTTATTTTCTATCTATGCAAAAAATTTCTTGTTAGAGCAATTTTAGTATTTATTTATAGCGTTTGATTTTATGAAATTTTCCGCTTTTTTTAGCTTTTTTAATGAAAAATCTATTTGATTTCATTTAAAACAATAAGTAAGTGACAATGAAAAAAAACATTAATATGATATTTAGGCAAGCAGTTTTTCTTATAATAACTTCACTTTTTTTGGGGATGTCAACGATCGTGCATGCAGCAGCTCCTGCAAAAAAATGGTCTGCTGCCACACCTTGGTATTTTTCCCCAGAAGCAAATATGGTGGGAAATACTGGGAGGGGTTATTACGCATTTAGCGATTTACCCAATGGTTATGATGCTCGCCCGGGCTGGGGGGGTTATGATCGATGTCCTGTTGAGAGCTTACCTGATGCCGTTTCTGTAACGGGTGAGGTTACTAGATCTAAGCATATCTGGTATGCAACTTCTGGGGAGTCTTTATATCAATATTGTAGCCCTGCAAGTGGTGCTCATTGGCAGGGCGGTTATGCTTCTTTAGCATGTACTGAGCCTTATACCTTGTCTGGTAACAATTGCCTGTGCCCTCCATCAACATTCCTTGGGCCTGTTTCACAAACCTGTCGCCCTCAATGTCCTAGCCAGTACCTAGCCATTGGCAATATCTGCAAGCCTTTTCCTCCTTGCCCGGATGGTCTGTGTATTGAGCGAGATTTAGGCTCGCCCGATGTTTGCTCGGGTAATCCGATTAATACGGCGACTGGAAATAAATTTCAAACCGAGATTGATTTTACCTGGGGTAATGGTCAAGTTTTTAAGCGTTTTTATAATGGGGGTAGTTTGGCGGAGCAAGGCTTGGGCTTTGCTTGGCGGCATAGTTTGATGCGTCGGATTGTTCGCGTAACTGATATCGAGACCACGTATGCACCCGCACCCACTTCTGATGTGGATCCTGATTGGTTGGCCTATTTCGGCACGCATAGCAGACCTAATACAGTGCAAACCAGCCATTTCTTAGTGGAAAGAGAAAGCGGCAAAAATTTTGCTTTTCTAGCGAGTGGGCAACCAAAATTTGCTGGAGCAACCAACGGATATTTATTTGCAGTCACGGAGAATGGTTTTAGTGTCCAAGACGGGGCAAACACGGAAATATATAACGCTGCGGGGCAATTGCTGAGTATTACTTCCGCTAATGGCCGCAGGATTAATCTTTGTTATGATGCAAACCAAAAGCTAGGGTCTGTTGACGTTTCACATAGGCAACCATAAAAATGCACAAGCCATGGCAATAACGCTTTCGTAATTCCGTTTTAATTTATCGTATCGGAATGCCACAGCTCGATAATGTTTCAGTCGCGCAAAGGCATTCTCGACCAAATGTCGGTAGCAATACAACCCTCGATCCAGATCGGTATTCCCTTTGATTGAATTACGTTTTCTGGGAATCACTGATCGCGCACCCTGTGCCTTAATCTGCTGCCGGATAGACTCGCTATCATATCCCTTGTCTGCGATGATCACTTCGGCTGAAGGCAATTGGGCGACTAACTGAGGGGCAGCAGTACAATCGTTGATTTCGCCGCCAGTAATTTCAAATGCGATTGGCAAACCGTAAGCATCCACTGCCAAGTGAATTTTGCTGGTATTTCCAGCGCGGCTTTTGCCGATGGCTTCTGATTGATCGCTGGCAGCACCCGCGCTGTGTTGGTGAGCCTTTGCATAACTCCCATCGATGAATACCCACTCGAAATCAGGATCGACCAGTAAGGCTTTGAAAATATTGAGCCATTTCCCCGCCGCAGACCAAGCATTAAAGCGTTTATAAACCGAATTCCATTCGCCAAAAGCACTGGGTAAATCCCGCCATGGGCAGCCGACGCGCATGCGGTAGAGCATTCCTTCGACGGTAATTCGTAAATCGGGCTTGTTGTAAATGGCGTGTTGAAGCAGAATCTTTTTTAGCTTCGACCAAAGCTCGTTACTGAGCATTAATCGGGGCATCGCAAACCCGCAGGATAAATGGTGTAGGAACCTCCATTCTGCGGGTTTGCACCTACTTCTGCACATCTTCTCGTTTGAAACGTCAACAGACCCTAACAGTATGTTCAGATAGTAAAAATGAACACTATTCTGAAGTGATTGAACTTGAGAGGCTTGTACAGTGCTGGAAACGTATTAGCTCCTAAATTGAACGTATACGATGGGCTTTTATCCCCGGCATTCCATCTTTGTGCCTTTTGTAAAGAAACACCCAAGCCACAGGCTGCACTTGGCTTTATGATGGTGTTTTTTGCCGATTGATTGCCATGCTGCATAAACTTGCGATTGCTAATTACCGTTCCCTGCGCGATTTAATTATTCCTTTGGCTCAGCTCAATGTCATCAGTGGTGCTAATGGTTGCGGGAAATCGAGTTTATATCGTGCTTTACGCCTGATTGCGGAATCTGCGGCGGGGCGTTTGATTGGGTCTTTGGCGCAGGAAGGGGGCTTTGCTTCTACTTTGTGGGCGGGGCCGGAGAATATTTCTGCTGCAATGCGCCGTGGTGAGGTGCCGATTCAGGCAACGGTAAGAAAAGCGGCGGTTTCACTGAGGCTGGGTTTTGCTGGTGATGATTTTTCTTATGCGATCGATTTGGGTTTGCCCACACCCAGCTCATCGTTATTTGCGGCCGATCCTGAAATAAAGCGTGAGCAAATCTGGGCGGGCAGTGTTCAGCGTGATGTGGCCTTATTGATGGACAGGCGTAATGCCGTAGCCAAAACACACGTGGGGCGTAGCTGGCAGGTGGTTAGCCAGCATGTGCCTGCTTACGACAGTATTTTTAGCCAGTGTGCCGAGTCAGTGAATGCGCCCGAGGTTTTGCAGCTGCGCGAGGCGATGCGCCGCTGGCGTTTTTATGATCATTTACGTACCGATGCCAGTGCGCCTGCTAGGCAGGGGCAGATTGGTACTTACACGCCTATTCTGGCGAATGATGGTGGCGATCTGGCTGCGGCGCTGCAAACCATCATTGAGATTGGCGATGCCGCTGCACTGATGGCGGCGGTTGACGACGCTTTCCCCGGAGCACGGATCGAGATTGCCGTGAATGATGGCCGCTTCAGCGTTTTGATGTGGCAGCGTGGCCTGTTGCGCCCTCTGGCGGCAAGGGAGTTATCGGACGGTACGCTGCGCTATTTATTGCTGATTGCCGCTTTGCTTAGCCCGCGCCCGCCGGAGCTTTTGGTACTGAATGAGCCTGAAACCAGTTTGCACCCCGATTTATTGCCTGCTTTAGCCCGCTTAATTTCTGCTGCGTCGGCGCACAGCCAGGTGATTGTGGTCAGCCATGCAAGCCGTCTGGTTGCGGCGCTTGAGCGTGAGGCAGATTGCAATTCGATTATTTTGCATAAAGACTGTGGCGAGACGTCGGTTTTAGGGCTGCATGATTTAGATAAGCCGGTATGGTCGTGGTCAAACAGATAGGTTTTGTATTTGAGAAGGCCTGTTTTGTTCTTGATTACGTTTTTTGATTCGGGATTCAGCGCTTAGCGGCGTTGATTTTTGTATGCCTCTTTTTATTGGTTCTGAATGCTGAAGCTTCTAAGTTCTCCCGCTTATGTGTTTTTAATGCTGGCCATTGTGTGTGCATGGCTGCCTGCGGTGCGATGGGGCAGGTTTGCTGTATTGCCTTATTGGGTCTTTTTTGGGCTGGCGCTTTGCGCCGGGCTGGCAACAGGTGTGTTGGGGCTGGTTGGCGTATTGGCGGTGCTTTTGCTTGCTTTAAGCTTGCTGGCGGCGGCGTGTGACCGGCTGCCAGGGGTTTTACGGCTGGCTTTGGGCGTGATTGCGGCGGTGCTGGCGCTGGCTTTGGCGGTGCATCGCGTGCCGGGTTTTAATAATTTGCTGATTTTTAATGGCGTGCAATTAAGCGCTGATTCGCTGCCTTTTACGCTGTATGCCAATTTAGACAAAGGGCTGGCTGGCTTCTTATTGCTTGCCATTTTTTGCCGCAAGGCCGCAAGCCGGGCGGAGCTGAAAGAGGGCTTGCAGCGCTCATGGCGGCTGGCTTTGGCAAGCATTGCAATCCTGATAATGCTTGGGCTGCTGAGCCAGTTTTTCCGTGTGGATTTAAAGTTGCCAGCGCATACGGCGGTGTTTTTGCTGGTGAATTTACTGCTGACTTGCGTGGCCGAAGAGGCTTTTTTTCGCGGCTTTGTGCAGGAGTCTTTGCACCGCTTAAGCAGTAAGCCTTTGGGCACGGCACTGGCGGTGGGGGCTTCGGCGCTGTTGTTCGGGCTGGCTCATTTTGCGGGCGGAGCAATGTATATGGCTTTAGCTTGCCTTGCGGGGCTGGGCTATGCCTTGGTGTATCAGCAGAGCCGGCGTATAGAAATGGCGGTTTTGCTGCACTTTGGATTTAATCTGATCCACTATTTGTGCTTTTCTTACCCAAGGTATGTGGGTGTTTAGCTGGTTTTTTTAGCCATTCCCAGCAGGAATACTTGCTGGTTGTGCGGCTTGTGCTACTTTAGGCGCAGTGCTGGATTTTACTTCGGCCACTACAGCGCTGCTATCGCACGCGTCCCCTGCGTTTTCTACCCAGCATTCACACTGATCAATATTGCCTTTGCTGTCTATTTGTACTTTAAGCGGGCCAATTTTGCACCAGTTGTTATTCTGGCTGGAATACAGATGATCTACATCCAGTGTTTTGGGGCTGAAGCTGTGAGCAGGCAGGGTGTAAATGCCGTGTTCGCCATCCCAAACGGCAACGGGCAGGCTGCTTTGATTTACCACTTTGCCATTTAAGGGCCATGGCCAGTACATGGCAGAGGCATAGGTGCTGAGGCAGCTGATACTGAGAAAAAGCAGGGTGTAGAGAATTCGGGTCGAACGGGTCATAGGTATACGCGCTGAAAAGTCAGCCGCCTATCATGCCGCTATTCGCTTGCCTGTGGCTGTGATCTATTGCCGCTTCTGAGCGTTAAAATTGAATACACGCCCGCCCAGCTTCAAGCGAGAAACAAGGGCAGTTTTCCAGATAGCCATCGGCTTTCAGCGTAACAGTCTTCATGCCTAATTTGCACCAGCGCCCGGATGCGGTTTCTTGTACATGATCGATATCCTGGTGATCCCCGGAGCGTGTTTTTGCGGCTATTGTGTAGTAAAGATGGTCATCATCCCAAACTTTGGCGGGCTGGGCGGATTGATTGATCAGCACGCCATTCAAAGGCCATGGCCAGTGCCCGTCCTGCTCTTTTTCTTGCATGATGGCAAAGTAAGCGACGGCGCTGGCGCTTATTGCAAGGCAGATACCAAGGGCAATTAACCTTGCTGGGGTGAATATTTTCAGCATCGTTGCACAGGCTCTCTGGGGGTAAATAATTAATTGCGTTTAAATAAAGCCAGTGCAGCCAGGCGCTGTGCTGCGTGATCCACAATCGGCTCAGGATAATCATAGTTGGCTTTTTGCCCAAAAATAGCTTTAGCCAGCCATGGCGCGTGGATTTCTTTATTGCTGAGCGCGGCCAGCTCGGGGCAATAGCGGCGGATAAACTTACCCTGAGGATCAAAGCGCTCTGATTGGGTAACCGGGTTAAATATCCTGAAATAAGGCTGGGCATCGCAGCCGGTGGAGGCGGCCCATTGCCAGCCGCCGTTATTGGCGGCTAAGTCAAAATCGTTGAGTTTTTCGGCGAAATAGCGCTCACCCCAGCGCCAGTCAATCAGCAGGTCTTTGACTAAAAAGCTGGCGGCAATCATGCGCAGGCGGTTATGCATAAAGCCGGTTTGATTCAGCTGGCGCATGGCGGCATCCACAATCGGAAACCCCGTGCGGCCTTCGCACCATGCGGCAAAGTAATCCGGCTTATTCGGGAAAGGCAGGGTGTCGTATTCGGGCTTAAATGCGTGCTGAACAACTTCTGGCCTGTGCCAGAGGATTTGCTGATAAAACTCGCGCCAGATCAGCTCGGAAAGCCATGTTTCTGCACCTGCGCCACCAATCTGCCAGGCTCTTTTTGCTAATTCTCTGATCGATACCGTGCCAAAGCGCAAATGCACAGATAAATAAGACACGCCCTTTACTGCCGGAAAATCTCTTGCCTCATGGTAATCCGCGATGCGTTGGCAAAAGTCATCAAACAGTGCCTCGCCGCCGTCCATGCCGGGTTTGAGTATGCTTACGTCTGTATCATCAAAACCCAGCTCTGCCAGTGTGGGCATTGCTTCGCCACTCAGAGGCGCAAGGCTGCTTAAATAAGGGCGTATGGGGTAGGACTTCAGATAAAAGTCATTTACTTTGGCCAACCATGCGTGTTTATACGGAGTAAATACGCTGTACATGCCGCCGGTTTTTGTGAGCACTTCGTCTTTTTCAAAAATCACCTGGTCTTTGAAGCTGTAGAAGCGGCAGTCCATGGTGGCTAATTGCCCGGCTACACTGAGATCTCTGGCAATGGCCGCTGGCTCATAATCGTGGTTGCAGTAAAGTGCTGTGGCTTTGAATTCTTTAACCAGGCTGGGGATTACATCATTGGCCACGCCATAGCGAATGATTAAATCCGATCCTTGCTCTATTAAGCTCTTTTTTAATTGCTGCAGGCTGTGCCAGATAAATGCCACGCGCCGGTCATCTTTTGATAATCCATCTAAAATGGCAGTATCAAAGATAAAAACGGCAATCACACTTTTGGATGCTTTCAGTGCGTGGTACAGGGCGGCATGATCAAATAAGCGCAGATCGCGGCGAAACCAAACAAGTGATGTCATGGACTAAGGCCGTGAAGTGGGATGCGGTATTGTGCCATTGGTCCGGGGGGCGTTGTTGCATGATTTGTCACCAAGCTGATGCGCCCATTTTTAGCGCCTTGTGCGATAATTACAGGCATGGATAACCCAATGAACTTTTCTCGTCATTTTTTGATTGCGATGCCTAGCCTCGTTGATCCCATTTTCTCCCGGGCCCTGACCTTTGTGTGTGAGCACAATGAGCGGGGCGCCATGGGGGTGATTGTGAATCGGCCGCTGGGCATGACGCTGTCGTCGCTGTTTGAGCAGATTGATATCGAGCTGCACCGCCCCGACATGGCCGCGCTGTCGGTACATTTTGGCGGGCCGGTACAAACTGATCGAGGCTTTGTGCTGCATACGCCCTTGGGCAGCTGGCAATCCAGCTTGGCCGTTTCAGATGAAATGGGGCTGTCTACTTCCAGAGATGTCTTGCAGGCGCTGGGGGACGGCGAGGGGCCGGATCAGGTGTTTCTGACTTTGGGCTACGCGGGCTGGGATGCTGGCCAGTTAGAAAACGAGATCGCTCAGAATTCCTGGCTTACGGTAGAAGCCGATCCCAAAATTATTTTTGATTTACCGCCCGAAGCGCGTTATGCCGCAGCCTTGGGTTTGCTGGGTATTGATATTGCCATGTTGTCTAAAGAAGCAGGCCACGCTTAGCAGCGGCTTTGTTTGGGCATACCACATTTTGAAATAGCCCGAAGCATCCGGGCTGTCATCTGGAAAATAATGAGTACTCTTCTGGCTTTTGATTTTGGTGAAGTGCGGATAGGCGTAGCAGTTGGCTCATCCGAGCTGGGCATTGCCCACCCGGTAGAAACCATCACCGCGGAAGAAAACGAGCGCCGTTTTGCGCGGGTTGAGCAGCTGATTCGTGAATGGCAGCCTGCAAGTTTAATTGTTGGCCTGCCCAGCCATTTAGATGGCACGCCACATGAGATGACGCGCCTTTCGCGCAAATTTGCCAATCGCCTGCACGGGCGCTTTGGCCTGCCGGTATTTCTGGTGGATGAGCGCTTATCCAGCGCCGCTGCCTGTAGTGCATTAAACGAAGCGGGTGTTCGTGGGCGCCGCCAAAAGCCAGCTTTAGATCAAGTGGCTGCCATGCAGATTTTACAAACTTATCTGGATTCACCGGCTACGGGCGAGGCGCTCAGCCACCGCTCCCCGGAGGCTTCAGCTGATCGTTCCGACGAGGATGCCGATGTATAACCCGCAGTTAAATGCTCAAGGTGAGCTGATCCACCTGTTAACGACCGAAGGCCTGCCTAAACGCATCCTGACCCAAATCCTCGATCAGGCTGCCGAATACGTTGAGAACGGCGAATTACTGAATAATAAATGGCAGGATCTGGCCGGGACTTCTGTTTTTAATCTGTTTTTTGAAAACTCTACCCGCACCCGCACCACCTTTGAGCTGGCCGCAAAACGCCTGAGCGGCGATGTTTCCAGCCTCAATATTCAAGCCTCCAGCACCGCCAAGGGTGAAACCCTGCTCGATACCATCCACAATCTGGAAGCAATGGGCGCTAATTTATTTGTGGTGCGCCATTCAGAATCAGGCGCGGCGCATTTGATTGCTAAGCACGTTAAAAAAGGCATCGCAGTGGTGAATGCAGGCGATGGCCGCCATGCTCACCCTACGCAAGCCATGCTGGATATGTTTACCATCCGCCACTTTAAGGGCGACTTCACCAAGCTGCGCGTGGCGATTGTCGGCGATGTTCTGCATTCGCGCGTGGCGCGCTCGCAAATCCATGCACTGAGCACTTTAGGCTGCCCGGAAATCCGCGTGATTGCACCTAAAACGCTCTTGCCGACTGGCATTGAGCAGCTGGGCGTGCATGTATACCACGATATGGCCGAAGGCCTGAAAGACGTGGATGTGATTGCCATGCTGCGTTTGCAAAATGAGCGTATGGCGGGGGCTTTTCTGCCATCGACTCAGGAATTCTTTAAGTATTACGGCCTTACCCCGGAAAAACTGGCGCTGGCTAAACCGGATGCCATCGTGATGCATCCCGGCCCGATGAATCGTGGCGTAGAAATCGATTCTGCCGTGGCCGATGGCCCGCAGGCGGTGATCTTGCCGCAAGTGACTTTCGGTATCGCTGTGCGCATGGCTGTGCTGGCGATTGTGGCCCGTAATCAGAAAGCGAATAAATAATATGAAAAATGTTCTTTCGGTATTGACCCGCGTATGGCCGTATTCAGGGTGTAAAGCCTGCCATCAGAAAGTGGGTAAACAAAAATGAAAAACATCGCAATTCTTGGCGGGCGATTAATTGATCCGCTGAATAACACCGATCAGGTGGCTGATTTATATCTTGCTGGTGGCAAAATTGTTGGCGTGGGCGCGGCTCCTGCTGGCTTTGTGGCGGATGAAACCATAGACGCCAGAGGCTTATTAGTGAGCCCCGGCCTGGTTGATTTAGCCGCGCGTTTGCGCGAGCCCGGCTTTGAATATAAAGCCACCCTGGCTTCTGAAATGGCCGCTGCGGTGGCCGGTGGCGTCACCAGTATTGTGTGTCCGCCAGACACCGATCCGCCGCTCGACGAGCCCAGCCTTGTAACCATGCTGCGCCAGCGCGCTAAAAATCTGAATCTGGCCCGTCTCTATCCTGTGGGGGCTTTAAGCCGCCAGCTTAAAGGCGAAGAGCTCACCGAAATGGCCGAGCTGCGTGATGCCGGTTGTGTGGCGTTTTCGCAAGGCGATCAGCCCATCAGCGATTTACAAATTATGTATCGCGCCATGCAATACGCCGCTACTTTTGGCGCAGAGCTGCGCCTGCGTGCGCAGGATGCCGGTTTAGGCAAGGGCGTGGCCCACGATGGTGATTACGCTACCCGCCTTGGGCTGACGGGCATTCCGGTGCTGGCCGAAACCGTGGCGATTTCTAATATTCTGCTGCTCATGAAAGAAACCGGCGCGCGGGTGCATCTGTGCCGACTGTCATCCATGGCCGGGCTGGATCTGGTGCGTAAGGCTAAAAAACAAGGCCTGCCGGTGACTTGTGATGTGAGCATTAATCATATTCATCTGGCCGATGTGGATATTGGCTTTTTCGACAGTAATTTCCGTTTTGATCCGCCATTACGCTCGGTTCGTGATCGTGATGCCATTGTGGCCGCGCTGGCGGATGGTACGATTGACGCCATTTGCTCTGACCATAGCCCCGTGGATGACGACGGTAAATTACTGCCGTTTGCTGAGGCAGAATCAGGTGCCACAGGCCTTGAGCTGCTCCTGCCGCTGACTCTAGCATGGGCAGAGCGCCAGCATATTTCACTGCCGCAAGCGCTGGCTAAAATCACCGCTGTTCCCGCTAAAATGCTGGGTTTTGCTGCGGGTTTAGAAGTGGGCCATCGTGCGGATTTGGTGATTTTTGATCCGGAAGCGCATTGGCAAGTCACGCCTGCTGCGCTGAAAAGCCAGGGCAAAAACACGCCGTTTGTGGGCATGGAAATGAAGGGCCAAGTGGTGCATACGCTGGTTAAAGGCAAGCGGGTGTATCAGTTAGCCGACTAAGGGATATCAACAAGCCCGTGTTGCTTGGTTTATCCTAGCGCACGGGCTATACTTTTGCCTTATTAAAACGATCGTTTTAGCCTTCTTTGGAGAACACAATGTCTGATCTCGCTTCCCTGTTTCAAACCGCGCAAGATGATGTGGTTAAATTAAACGATGCGCCTGATGTGGCAACGAAGCTCAAGCTTTATTCTTTGTTTAAGCAAGCAGCGGAAGGTGATGCAACAGGCGATCGCCCGTCAGCAATTCAGTTTGTGGCCCGTGCCAAGTTTGATGCATGGTCAGAACTAAAAGGTATGAGTGGCGACGAAGCCAAACAAAAATATATTGATCTGGTTACAGAATTAAAAGCAAACGACGAATAAAAAAATGCCGGGTGATTAAGCCCGGCTTTTTTTACAGCGCTAATTTTTTATTGCTTATCAGCATTTCTTCAAACGCCGCTGCAGTAACAGGTTTACTAAATAAGAAACCCTGAATTGATGCGGTTTGTGTTTGTTTTAAAAATGCCAGTTGTTCGCGTGTTTCTACGCCTTCTGCCAGTACATCCATTCCCAGTGTTTGCCCCAGACCAATAATGGCTAATACAATTGCAGCATCATTATTATTGCTGCAGGCATCCCGTACAAAACTCTGGTCTATTTTTAGCTTATTAAATGCAAATTGTTTTAAATAGCTCAGGCTGGAATAACCCGTTCCAAAATCATCTAAAGACAGCTTTACGCCAAGCTGTTTAATACCATGCAGGGTAGACATCACTTGTTTAACCTCCTGCATAATCACTGATTCGGTTACTTCTAATTCCAGATGGCGGGCATCGAGTGCGGCATCATTTAAGGCCGAGGTAATGATTTCTAAGAAATTAGCCTGGTGTAACTGATGGGGGGATAAATTCACCGCCATATTAATCGGGGCTAATCCCATCGATTGCCATACAGCAGCCTGGCGGCAGGCTTCTTTTAATACCCAATTGCCAATCGGGATAATTAAACGGCTTTCTTCTGCAATGGGTATAAATTTAGTGGGCGATATCAGCCCATGCTTAGGGTGATTCCAGCGAATAAGTGCTTCTGCACCAATGATTGTTCCATCTTTAAGGCTGAGCTGTGGCTGGTAATAAAGAATAAACTCATTATTAAGCAGCGCGGTGCGCATGCTGGTTTCCAGCTCCAGCCTTTCAGAAGCACGGGCATTCATTTCAGGCGTGAAATATTGAAAATTGCTGCGCCCCTGTGCTTTTGCCTGAAACATAGCCACATCGGCGTTGCGAATTAAATCATCTGCTGTTGTGCCGTCTTCAGGATAAATACTGATACCAATAGAGGTAGAGGTTGAGAAATGCCCGGCCTCTAATTCAAAGGGTTTGGCAAAGGAAGCCAAAATAGCTTCTGCAATGGACCCGGCAATCAGGGAATGAGAGATATTGGTCAGTACAATGACAAATTCATCCCCGCCTAATCTCGCCAGAATATCGCCCGGGCTTATTAGTTTTTTAAAGCGGTTCGCCACCTGAGCCAAAACAGCATCTCCTGCGGCATGGCCCAAGGAGTCATTAATGGTTTTAAAACGATCTAAATCCAAAAAGAAAACCGCTAAGTTTTGCTGATTACGCTCTGCTGAGGCAAGCGCAAGCCTGAGTTCATCGCGCAGTAAATTGCGATTAGCCAAGCCTGTGACTGAATCGAAATTCGCTAATTCAACGATGCGCTCCTGGGCTTCTTTGCGCTCGGTAATATCGGTCATGGTGCCAATAATGCGGGTAGGCTTGCCAATGGAATCAAATGCGACAAATTTACCGCGTGATTGAAACCAGCGGTATTCTCCAGACTGTGTTTTACGGCGATATTCGCTGATTAATTGCGGCGCTTCGCCTTTTAAATATTGCTGAAAATGGGCCAGCGATTGTTCTTTATCATCAGGATGAACCTGTGCCTGCCATTTTTTAAAGCTTTCATCCCCGGGTTTTAAGCCCAGCAGCCTGTCATATTCAGGGCTGGTAATGGCGGTTTGATCGCCAGTCATCTGCATATCAAATAAGCCTGTATTTGAGGCTTCCAGGGCCAGCCGCAGCTGTTGCTCACTTTTAATAATGGCAAGCTCAGCCAGACGGCGCTCGGAGATATCCCGGACGACAGCGCAATTGAATTCCAGCTTTTTAAAGACAATAAAATTAGAGTTGATCTCGGTAGGAATGCTGCTTCCATTACGCGCTTTAAGTGAAATTTCATCTCTTAAATGTTTATGGGTCTTTAATTTCTGCCAGAATTTAAGCCAGTAATCTGGGCTGAATGTGGGGTTAATATCGCGCAATTGCATAGAAAGCAGCTCGGATTCGCTATAACCCAGCCGGGTACATGCAGTGGTATTCACATAGCGGATGCGGCCCATGGCATCCAGCCAGATGGCCATATCCGCACCATGCTCTACTGCGACTTTGGTGAGATAAAGATCTGCTTCGGTTTTTTCTAAACGTGATAACTGGCGAAATACATAAACGAGCAGAAGCGCGCCAAAGAGCAGCATTAAAAAAGTAATGCCAACATTAAGCAGGCTTTCGTTTTTCCATGAGCGTAATGCTTCGTCTTTATCTATGCCTACCGAAATACCAAGATGCCATTGCTCCAGATATCGCCAGCCAAAAATGCGTGTCATTTGTTCAACCTGGCTGTGCTCAGTAAAGAGGCCACTTTCTTTACGCGCAAAATGATCGCCAAAAAATTCTTTGCCTGATATATCCCGGCCTACATCCCGATCGTTATGCGGAAAGCTGGTAAGAGAAATGCCATCATCCCTGAATAAACGAATAACAATGCCTTTTCTCTGGCTGAGTGATGAATAGAAGCGCTCAAAATAGCCAGGGTTAATGCCTGCAATTAATACGCCATTAAATTGGCCTTGTTTATCAATTAAGGGGCGAACCAGAGGAATAATATCGAGGTTACCGCTGGGGTCTGCCTGCTGCTCAGCAATATAAAAGCGCGCCTGTGGCTGCATTTTTGGGGCGCTAAAGCTCATTGACTGAGAAATATTATGCTCGGGAGCGGGGTGTTGCAGGGTGGATGCCGTGATATTGCCTTGCGAATCGGCCGCTGCAAAGGTGCTGAGCTGGGGGTACTGGCTGAGCTGGCGGCTTAGAAAAGCGTAGAGGCAGGGCTCATTTCTGGCGGCAAGGCAGCTTTGAAAAATATCATCGTTTTGAATTTTATACAGCCCCTGCAGGCTGTTTTCCATGCTGCGGCTTAAGTGCTCATCAATGGCCCGCGCCATGGTCAGAATTTCTTTTTCGCTGCTGTGTAAAGTGTCTTTATAGTCCCGGTAAACAGACCAGCTGACTGCGGTAATCGTAAAAATAAAGATAGAGCTGGAAAGCACAATCAATAAACGGCGAATCTGCTCAAAAGAGTGTTCGGCATCGGGAGAGGATGCCGCTTGAGGATGAGACACACAGTCACCTTAAATAAATACAAAATAAAAATTAAAGCGCTGAGCTTAAGGGGGAAATCGCGGCACATTATCCCATCGACTAAAACAGGCTTAATGTAAAGTGATCTACTTAAGCTTGGGCTGGGTAATGACTTTGTTATAGGCAATATAAATCAGCCTGTGCAGGGCAGACGGAGCCAGCGCGCTGTGCGCTGGTCCTTTTGAACTTGCTGATGGAGCCAGCGCAGTGCGCTGGCTGGTTTAGTGGCTGAGCACGGCGGGCAGCTGGTAATCGCCACTGATTCTGGCGGCTGCCAGTTCGGCGCTTTTTCTGTCAGGGTAGGGGCCAAGCCTTACCCGGTGAAGCTGGCCTATGGTCTGAATCAGCAGCTTGTTTGAGTCGCTGTCCAGCTGGCTGGATAAGTGATTGCGGAAGTTTTCGGCATTGGCTAAAGAGCCAAATGCGCCGAGCTGCAAGTAGATTGCGCCATTACCTGCATTGGCCAGCGGAATGCTGACGGGTTTGGGTTTGGCTGCAATCACGGGCTGAACGGCTGCGGCCACACTGCCTGGCGTGTCGCTGGCGAGTAAGCTTTCAACCTCTACTTCGGCGCTGCCTTCCATGGTGTAGCCCAGGCGGCAGGCTGCAAGAAAAGACAGATCCATCACGCGGCCATGCAAAAACGGCCCCCTGTCGTTAACGCGCACAATAATGCTGCGGCCATTTTTTACATTGGTGACGCGGGCATACGATGGGATGGGCAAGGTAGGATGCGCTGCCGTAATGGCGAACATATCGTAGATTTCACCAGTCGATGTTTTTTGCCCGTGAAATTTACGCCCATACCAGGATGCAGTGCCGCGTTGTTTTAATTCGCCAGGCCGTGGCAGTGGGGTGAAATTCTGCCCCAGCACGGTATATGGGTTATTTGCCCAGCGGTGCAGGGGCTCCCAGCGTGGCAAAGGCTCGGGGATCAGATCTATCCCTGATGGAAACGAATCCATCGGGCCATCGTCTTTGTAAAAAGCACCGCCGCCTTTGGCCGAGTAGTTACAGCTGTACTGTGGCGGCGTAGTCGGGCCCGGAGGTAAATTAACAGGCAAGGGCTTGCTTGTCTGGGCAGGGGGCAGAGGTGTAGTGCTGCAGGCCGCCAGCAGGAGGGCAGCAATCAGCGGTGAATAATGTGTCAGCTTCATGATTTCATCAACTTACGATCACCCTGCACACTCATTAAAAGGCCAAAGCCGGTCAGCAGCGACACCATCGATGTGCCGCCATAAGAGACCAGTGGCAGGGGAACGCCCACCACGGGCAAAATCCCGGAAACCATGCCCATATTAACGAAAGCGTAGGTGAAAAATGTCAGCGTAATCGCCCCGGCTAATAAACGCCCAAACTGGGTTGAGGCGTTATTGGCAATAATTAAACCGCGGCCAATCAGCAGCAAATATAAAATTAACAGGATGGCATTACCCAAAAGGCCAAATTCCTCGCCAAACACGGCAAAGATAAAGTCCGTGGTGCGCTCCGGAATAAAATCCAGATGGGTTTGTGTGCCGTTCAGCCAGCCTTTACCAAAGATTCCACCCGAGCCAATCGCAATTGTGCCCTGAATAATATGGTAGCCGGCCCCCAGCGGATCTTGCATGGGATCAAGCATGGTGGCAACACGGCGGCATTGGTATTCGTGCAGGATATTGATACATAAATTCCAGTGCATCACCACATAGGCCAGCCCGCCGCCTGCTGCCCCCATCAGGCCGATAAACTTCCATGATAAGCCGGCAAAAAACAGCACATAAAAACCGGAGGATGCAATCAGCAGGCTGGTGCCTAGGTCGGGCTGTTTCATAATCAGGCCAACCGGCACAATCATCAGCAAGGCCGCAAACAGGTAGTGTTTCCAGCGGATGCTGGTTTCAAAGTGATGAAAGTACCATGCCAGCATCATGGGTAAGGCTAGCTTCATCAGCTCTGAAGGCTGAATTTTTGTGACCCCAATATGCAGCCAGCGGCGTGCGCCGTGGCTGATATCACCAAAGAGCGCCACGGCAATCAGCAGCAGTAAACCCACCACATAAGCCGGTACGGCGAGGCGAATCAGGGTTTGCTGAGAGGTATTGGCGACCAGCCACATTACCGTCAGGGCGATGCCCATAAAGGTGATTTTGTTGATGATCATGTCCAGATCGCGGTTGGACGCAGAAAACAACAAAATCGTGGAAAGAATAAGCACCAAAATGGTAAACAGCAAAAGCCAAGGATCAATTGGCCGGATAAAGCGACCCCAAAGATGCTTAATCACCGATGATCTCCTCTGTGCTGCTTGCTGCCTGAGGAGCAGCGCTGCTGGCTGCCGCTTTGGGGATGGCAGGCATTTTGCCGGTAAGATAAAAATCCAGCGCCTGTCTTGCAATCGGAGCTGCTGCCTGCGCGCCAAAACCCCCGTTTTCTACAATAACGGCGAGTGCAATGGTCGGCTTGTCTGCCGGGGCAAAAACAATAAACCAAGAGTGATCGCGTAAACGCTCGCTGATGTTTTTATTATATTTACTGCCTTTCAGGCTATATACCTGCGCCGTACCGGTTTTACCTGCGGCAATATAATTTGCTCCAGCAAAAGTACGTGCTCCGGTTCCTTCGCGGATCACCCCTTCCATACCCCGGATCACCCGCTCTGTATTCTCACTTTTCCAGGTCATGGTTTTGACGGGCTGTGGCTCTACAATTTTTACGATACCGGTGATGGGATCAATAATTTTGCCAACGGCGTGCGGGCGGAACATTACGCCGCGATTAGCCAGCGTGGCGGTTGCATGGGCCATTTGCATCGGCGTGTAGCTGTTATAACCCTGGCCAATCCCAATCGAAACGGTTTCGCCTGAATACCATTTTTGCGTGGCGGGGGTTTTAAAGCGTTTTTTCTTCCATTCCGGGCTGGGCAAAACACCAGGGCGTTCGCCATTCAGGTCTACACCGGTCGGGCTGCCAAAATCAAGCGTGCTCATAAATCTGGCGATATTGTCGATGCCCATTTGTACGGCAAGCTGGTAGAAATAGGTGTCGCTGGATACCACAATCGAGCGGTCAAAACTCATTGAGCCATAACCACCGGCATGTGAATCGCGGAATTTATTATTGCCATACATAAAATAGCCGGGATCGCTGATGGTTTGCCGTGTCAGCGGGAAATCCCCTTCGAGGGCAGCTAAAGCCATAAAGGGTTTAAAGGTTGAACCTGGAGGATATTCGCCTCGAATCGCCCGGTTGAGCAAAGGTTTATCAATCGAGGTATTGAGCTCATTCCAGTTTAATGGATCAATTCCATCCACAAATAAATTGGGATCAAAGCCCGGCTTGGAAACCATGGCTAATAAGCCGCCGGTTTTAGGATCAATTGCCACTAATGAGCCGCGGCGCTTATCAAATAAATCTTCTACTACTTTTTGCAATTTAATATCGACAGACAGCGTAAGATCACTGCCGGGCACAGGCGGCGTGCGGCGTAAGGTGCGCACGGCCCGTCCACCGGAATCAATTTCAACTTCTTCAAAGCCGGTTTTGCCATGTAATTGCTGCTCGTAGCTTTGCTCAATCCCAATTTTGCCTAAATGATCGGTGCCACGGTAATTGGCGGCAACACCATCTTCATCGAGTTGTTCTAAATCTTTGGTATTGATTCGGCCAATATAGCCAATTAAATGGCTGGCGATTTCGCCTAATGGGTAATGTCTGAATAAACGCGCTTTAATTTCTACGCCGGGAAAGCGGTAGCTGTTGGCCGCAAAGCGGGCGACTTCTTCATCGCTTAAACGGGTGCGGATAGGCAGCGTTTCAAAATCACGTGTTTCATCACGCAGCTTTTTAAAGCGGCGTTTATCTTTGGCGGTGATTTCGATAATGCCGGATAGCTGCTCGATTGTTTCTTCCAGATTAGCCTGTTTGGAAGGGGTGATTTCCAGCGTATAAGCAGAAAAATTATGCGCCAGAATAACGCCGTTTCTGTCGCGGATAATGCCGCGCGATGGCGGAATAGGCACGAGAGAAATTCGGTTTTGCTCGGCCAGCGTCATGTATTTATCGTGCTGAACTGCTTGCAGCCAAAAAAAACGGCCAAACAGCAGGGAAAAAAGAGATAAAACAAAAAGAGCAGCCGCGATGATTCGCAGCTGGAAAGCGTATCGCTCTCGATGCTGATTTTTAAGTTCGCCGCGGCTCATAGTTCTTCAGTCGTCGGTCTGCGTTGATGAGAGAGCAGAATATTGGAAAGGGGGGGCCAGATAAATGCAGCAACAAAACACCCTGCAAAATAGGCCCAGCCAGGAAAAGGTGCACCCATCGCAGTACGCAGGGCCAGCATCAGCGTCTGCCCGGATAACATCAGTGCTAAGGCAACAAAAGCCTGCTGCCAAAATGGGAAAACGGCCAGCTGGCGCTGACGTGCCAGCGTAAGGTAGGCGATCACGGTATAGGCGAGTGCATGCTGGCCAAGAATATTCCCGTCGGCCACATCCATTAAGAGCCCTAGAAAAAAGGCCCAGCCCACACCCACGCGGCGGGGCTGGTTGAGCGTCCAGTAGATAATGAATAATGCGACAAAATCCGGTGCAAAGCCGATCAGGCCTGCCTGCCAGGGCAAAAGATTAATGGCAAGCGACAGAACAAAGGTCAGCAGGATGAAACCACTGCTGACCGGGCGAAGTAATTGGCGTGAAACAGGCATTAGCGACCCTTCTTTTTCTTGGCCCCAGCCGTTTCCGAAGCATTGGCTGGATAAGGGGCAGCGGCTTGATTGTGATCTAAAATAAGTAAGAAGCGATGTTGCTCAATACCCGCCAGAGGGGTGCAATAAATGCGGGCAAAGGCATTGCCGGTATTGCGTTCGATTTTTTGCACTTTGGCTACAGGTAATCCTGGAGGATATAAACCATCAATACCTGAAGTAATCAGAATATCGCCTTCTTTTATTTCTGAATTAGACGACATATTGCGAATTTCAAGCGGTAAACCACGGCCCATTCCATAAATCACCGTACGCAACTGATTGCGCTCAATTTGCACGGGCACCATATGATTACGATCAGAAATAAGCCGCACTTCGCTGGTCATTGATTGCACCCGGACCACCTGGCCCACCACACCGCTGGCATCTGTAACAATTTGCCCTTCGCGGATCTTTGCTCTTTCACCCCGATCGACAATCAGGCGGGCGGTAAACGGATCGCGGCCATTGTAGAGGATTTCTGTAAGCTGGCTGGGCTGGCTGGCCTGAACACTGTTGAGCTGCCTTAGGCGGGCGTTTTCTGCTTCCAGTGATTTTAATTTCATCGCGTTGACACTGGCTAAGAGCTGGGCATCGTGCAGTTTACGGTTTTCTCCCAGTAGCTCAGCTTGTCTTGATAAAAAGGTGCTGGTGTCTCTGAGTACCTCGAATGGCGCGGTGACCAGCCATTGCAAAGGATAAAGCAGGACAGATAGCTGCTGGCGGACAGGCCCGAGCATCTTATAGTTGGCGTCCCCTACTATCAAACTAACAGACAGGACAGAAAACAGGAAAAACCGCGTCAGCGGTTTGGGTCCCTGCTTAAAAAAGGCGGGCTGAGAGGCTTGCATGAAAGACGGCCGATGTTTCTCAAAAGCTAAGTAAAACGCAAACCACCCCTTTGAGCGGGTGGCTTGCGTGTGTTTTATCGCAAATCGCTATTTCATACGACTTGCCGCCTCACGATGAGCGCTTAATCGTAAGTAAAGATGCTGCCCGCTTTGTCCAGCTTCTCCAGCGCTTTGCCCGAGCCACGCACCACGCAAGTGAGCGGATCTTCAGCTACGAATACCGGCAGGCCGGTTTCTTCCATGAGTAAGCGGTCCAGATCGCGCAGCAGTGCGCCACCACCTGTGAGTACCATGCCTTTTTCGGCGATATCCGCGCCTAATTCCGGAGGAGTTTGTTCCAGTGCTTGTTTCACCGCTGAAACGATCTGGTTAAGTGGCTCTGTCAGCGCTTCCAGAATTTCATTGGAAGAAATCGTGAATGAGCGCGGAATCCCTTCGGCCAGATTGCGGCCTTTTACTTCCATTTCGCGTACTTCTGCACCCGGGAAGGCGCTGCCGATGCGTTTTTTGATTTCTTCTGCAGTGGCTTCACCAATCAGCATGCCGTAGTTGCGACGGATGTAGTTGATAATGGCTTCATCAAACTTATCACCACCTACGCGCACGCTGGATGCGTAAACAATACCGCCCAGTGAGATCACGCCCACTTCTGTGGTGCCGCCACCGATATCCACAACCATCGAGCCGGTTGCTTCTTCAACCGGCATGCCTGCACCAATGGCTGCGGCCATTGGTTCTTCGATCAGCTCAACTTTTCGTGCGCCTGCACCCAACGCAGATTCGCGAATCGCACGGCGCTCAACTTGAGTCGAGCCACATGGCACACAAATAACGATTCGGGGAGGTGAGGAGAACATGCGGCTTGGGTTCACTTTTTTAATGAACTGTTTGAGCATTTGTTCGGTAATGGTGAAGTCCGCAATCACGCCGTCTTTCATCGGGCGGATGGCGTTAATGCTGCCAGGGGTTCGGCCCAGCATTTTTTTGGCTTCTGCGCCAACGGCTAAAATGGTTTTCTTGCCTGAGGGGCCGCCTTCTTGCTGAATAGCTACCACGGATGGTTCATCAAGCACGATGCCCTTGCCCTGCATATAAATCAGCGTGTTGGCAGTGCCCAGGTCAATGGCGATGTCGTTGGCAAAGTAGCCGGAAAGAAGTCCAAACATTCGGGTCTCACACTTTTATAGAGGTGTTGAAGGCCGCCGGTAAAATACCCACGGGCTATTAAGTTTTGCTGTTTAGTTTTGCCTTTCAGGCAAAATATTTTTTACGTTTGCTACTAAGCGGGCTTGTCATTGACAACGCCCTATACAAAAAAAGCCCAAATATCTGGCTTTTTCGCATGCAATTTATGTTTGCTGTCCGCTTGCATTGTATTGCCACGGCACGATATCGGGTTTTTCCACCCCGCTTTGTCTTGCGCTTAATGGCAAGAACCGCCTGTTAAGGCGGCGGTGCAAGCGAAAAAGTTCCGCGGCACATTTGAACGTTACAGCCTCCGCCCTGGTTGTACTGACGGGTGGTGGTAATCAAACCCTGTATGATACCCTATCGAGTTGACGTTAATAAATGTTTACGGGGTAAATCCGACATGTCCCTGTCTATTGAAGATGTAGCGCGCATCGCCCGCTTGTCCCGCATCGCGGTGACCGGTGATGAATTAGCGGCTACCCAAGGCCAGTTAAACCAAATTCTTACTTTGATTGAAGAAATGCGTGCCGTCGATACCACAGGTATCGAGCCGATGGCGCATGCGCAGGATGTGATGCTGCGTTTGCGTGACGATGTGGCGCGTGAGCCCGATCGTCGCGAAGCATGGCAGGCGGTGGCGCCAGCAGTTGAAGCTGGCTTATATCTTGTTCCGCAAGTGATTGAGTGAGGGGCAGGGATTATCCCCGCTAAAAAATAATGATAGAAAAATCAGTAAAACAACTGTCGGCCATGCTGGCAGCCAAAGAAATTTCTGCGGTTGAAATGGCCAGCGAATATTTAGCACGCGCTAAAGCCATGCAGGACTTGAATGCTTTTATTACTTTGGACGAGGATAAAACCCTTGCCGAAGCAAGAGCCGCTGATGCGCTGCTGGCCAATGGCCAGGCGGGTGTTCTGACCGGTGTGCCGATTGCGCAAAAAGATATTTTTTGCCAGCAGGGCTGGAAAACCAGCTGTGGCTCCAAAATGCTGGATAACTTTGTTGCGCCTTACGACGCCAATGTGATTGAGCTTTGCCGCAAGGCAGGTTTGGTGAGCTTAGGCCGCACCAATATGGATGAGTTTGCGATGGGCTCATCCAATGAAAACAGCTTTTACGGCCCGGTAAAAAATCCATGGGATAAATTAGCTGTACCGGGTGGCTCGTCGGGTGGCTCGGCTGCGGCTGTGGCTGCTCGTCTGGCGCCGATTGCTACGGCAACGGATACCGGTGGCTCGATTCGTCAGCCTGCGGCATTTTGCGGCGTAACAGGGATTAAGCCTACTTACGGTATTGTTAGCCGCTTTGGCATGATCGCTTTTGCGAGTTCCTTGGATCAAGGTGGCCCGATCGGTAAAAGCGCTGAAGACTGCGCATTGCTTCTGAATGTGATGGCGGGCTTTGATGAGCGTGATTCCACCTCGCTTGAGCACGCTAAAGAAGATTACAGCCGTGATTTAAACGCGCCGCTGGCTGGTTTAAGAATTGGCCTGCCTAAGGAATATTTTGCCGAAGGTTTGGCTAGCGATGTGGCCGCCGCAGTAGATGCGGCGATCAGCGAATATAAAAAGCTGGGCGCCACCATTGTGGAAGTCAGCTTGCCGAATACCAAGCTGTCGATTCCAGCATATTACGTGATTGCCCCGGCAGAAGCTTCGAGTAATCTGAGCCGCTTTGATGGCGTGCGTTATGGTCATCGCGCTGCGGAATACTCTGGCCTTGCGGATATGTATGAGAAAAGCCGTGCAGAGGGCTTTGGTGCAGAAGTTAAACGCCGCATCTTGACCGGTACTTATGTACTGAGCCACGGTTATTACGATGCTTATTACCTGCAAGCACAGAAAATCCGCCGCATTATCGCCAATGATTTCCAGGCTGCTTTTGAGCATTGCGATCTGATTGCAGGCCCTGTTGCGCCAACTGCTGCGTGGAATCTGGGCGAGAAAAATGCCGATCCAACCGCAATGTATTTGGAAGACATCTATACGCTGGCGGTGAATTTGGCTGGACTGCCTGGCATGAGCTTACCAGCAGGCTTTGCGGCCAATGGACGCCCTGTGGGCTTGCAGCTGATTGGCAATTATTTCTCTGAAGCCAAAATGCTGAATGCGGCGCATCAGTTGCAGCAAGTGACCGACTGGCACACCCGTGCCCCAAGCCTATAAACCAGCCTAAGGATTCACAAAATGAAATGGGAAGTAGTGATCGGGCTGGAAGTGCATACCCAGCTCTCGACTCAGTCGAAAATTTTCTCCAGCGCCAGCACCGCTTACGGCGCTGAGCCAAATACACAAACCGCCGTGGTCGATGTGGCCATGCCGGGTGCCTTGCCGGTAATGAACCGTGGCGCGGTAGAGCGTGCGATTCAGCTGGGCCTGGCGATTGGCGGCAAGATTAATCGCAAGTCGGTTTTTGCACGTAAAAACTATTTTTATCCTGATTTGCCTAAGGGCTATCAGATCAGCCAGTTTGAACTGCCGGTGGTTGAGGGCGGTGCGATTGAGATTCAGGTTGGCGATGTCACAAAAACAATTAATGTGACCCGTGCCCACCTGGAAGAAGACGCGGGCAAATCGGTGCACGAAGATTTTCACGGCATGACCGGGATTGATTTGAACCGCGCCGGTACCCCGCTGCTGGAAATCGTTTCCGAGCCGGAAATGCGTTCCGCAGCCGAGGCGGTTGCTTACGCTAAAGCCCTGCATAGCCTGGTAACATGGATCGGTATTTGCGATGGCAATATGCAGGAAGGGAGCTTTCGCTGTGACGTGAACGTTTCTGTGCGCCCGGAAGGCCAGAAAGAATTTGGTACGCGCCGCGAAATTAAAAACTTGAACAGCTTTAAGTTTATGGAACAGGCGATCAAGTTTGAAACGCAGTGGCAGATTGAGCAGATCGAAGACGGCCATAAGATTCAGCAGGCAACCATCCTGTTTGACCCGGACAGCGGCGAAACCCGCATGATGCGCAGCAAGGAAGACGCGCATGATTACCGCTATTTCCCGGATCCTGATTTGCCACCACTACGCATCTCAGAAGACTGGATTGAGCGTGTGCGCGGCGAAATGACCGAGCTGCCACAGCTGATGCGCGAGCGTTTTAGCGCACAGTATGGTTTATCGGCTTATGACGCCAGCACGCTGACCAGCTCTAAAGATATGGCTGTGTACTTTGAAGCCATGGTTGCCGCAGGCGCGGATGCCAAGCTCGCCGCTAACTGGATCATGGGCGATGTTTCAGCCACGCTGAACCGTGAAGAAAAAGCCATCGGCGACAGCCCTGTTTCTGCCGCAGCTTTAGCAGGCCTTGTGAAGCGGGTGATGGATAACACCATCAACAATAAAACCGCTAAAGACGTACTGAAAAAGATGTGGGAATCGGGCGACGCAGCGGATGCGATTATCGAGCGCGATGGCCTGAAGCAAACCACGGATACCGGCGCCATCGAAGCGATTATCGACGAAGTCCTAGCAGCCAATGCCAAGGCCGTTGAAGAGTACAAGAGCGGCAAACTGGCTGCGATTAACTCCTTAATGGGCCAGTGCATGAAGGCTAGCAAGGGTAAGGCGAACCCGGCGATGGTGACTGAGATTTTGACTAAGAAGCTAAGCTGATTATTGCTTAACTTTTAAAAATAGCGAGCCTGCAGGCTCGCTATTTTTTTGCAAAAATGTAGGGCGGGTGCAACCCGCGAGCAATGCTGAGTAAATAAGCGGGGTGCACCCCATGTGCGCTAAGCAATTTGTTTTTTAGTAGTAAACAACGAACCAGCATAATAAGCACACTCTCTGCATAGGGTTTAAATATCCCCTTGAAACACGCCGGAGCGAGGAATAAGCGGATCGGGGTTTCGGAAAAGGGGTAACGGGCTTGCTCCCGAGCAGCCTTTTTCGCCGAGCCGATTATCCGCAGTGAGGGGCCTTCGTGCTTTTGGGGTTGCGGCTTGGCTTCGTTTCTTGGCCGCGCAAGAAAGGAAGGTCCAGCGGGACGCCCGCACCTAAATCAATGTGCCGAAGGCATTAAAAAGATCTTTTTGACTTTGCTTAGCGCTCATGGGGTGCGCACCCAGCCTGCGAACAATGCGATGCTTGTAAAGCATTAGCAATGATCACCAAAGCGTTGTATACCGCCTTTGTAATAACGCGAGCTTTCTCTGTGCACTGATTTTTAAACTCCGTGTCCTCTGTGTCTGCGGATTTAAGGTTTTTCATAAAAATCCGCCTGAAGGTTGTTGCTTAAAAATTAGGCAGGCGTTAGAATGCGCGGCCTTTTACTGCGCCAGCAGCATATGCATATCGGCCCCTATCCCCTTGTAAATAATCTGATTGTCGCTCCCATGGCGGGGGTGACCGATCGTCCTTTCCGTATGCTTTGCAAGCGTTTTGGCGCCGGGCATGCGGTTAGCGAGATGATTACGGCCGACAGCAGCATGCGCTCGCACAAAAAAACACTGAATCGCGCTAATTTTGAAGGTGAGCTTGCGCCGGTTTCTGCGCAGATTGCCGGCTCTGATCCGGAATTGCTAGCAGCAGCAGCCAGGCATAATGTGGCGCATGGCGCGCAAATCATTGATATCAATATGGGCTGCCCGGTTAAAAAAGTGTGCAATAAGCTGGCTGGCTCCGCCCTGTTGCAAAATGAAGACTTAGTTGCAAAGATTCTGCATGCCGTGGTGCGTGCCGTAGATGTGCCGGTTACACTGAAAACCCGCCTCGGCTTTGCCAATGGCGAAGAAAATATTATGCGTGTGGCCAAAATAGCTGAAGAGGCAGGGATTGCCGCGCTGGCTATTCATGGCCGAACGCGTGAAGATATGTACTTGGGTCATGCGCGCTATGCCTTGATTGCCCAGGTAAAACAATCGATTCAGATTCCTGTGATCGCCAATGGCGATATCGACAGCCCGCAAAAAGCGGCACTGGTGCTTAAAGAAACCGGTGCGGACGCGATTATGATTGGGCGGGCTGCACAGGGCAGGCCGTGGATTTTCCGTGAAATTGCCCACTATCTGGCCAGCGGTGACTTACTTCCCCCGCCGGAAGTGGTAGAAGTTCGCGATGTATTGCTCGGCCATCTGGATGATCTCTACGCCTTTTATGGCGAGTATTCTGGTTGCCGTATCGCTCGCAAGCATATCGCCTGGTATACCAAGGGCTTACGTGGCAGCAATGAATTTCGTCAGGCTATGTATGCTCAGGAATCAACGGCAGGACAAGCGGATACCACCCGCCAGTATTTTGATGGCTTGCTCACTTTAGGTGAGCGGCTGCAGTACGAAGATTTACCAAAAGAAACAAAATCACAAAAAGATGAATCGGGAGATTTATGAGTACTCAAACCGATCTGATCGCCGAGGCGATTTACGCTTCTCTCGACCAGTATTTCCAGGACCTGGACGGCGAACCGCCGTGTGCAATGTACGATATGGTCCTGGCTCGTGTTGAAAAGCCACTGTTAGAATTGATATTAGAGCGCGTAGAGGGCAATCAGACCCGAGCGGCCGATATGTTGGGTATTAACCGCAATACCCTGCGTAAGAAATTACAGATTTATGATTTGCTGTAATAGAGCGCGCAGAGGGTAGCTAGACCAGAGCAGCCGATATGCTGGATATTAACCGCAATACCCTGCGTAAGAAATTACAGATTTATGATTTGCTGTAATAGAGCGCGCAGAGGGTAGCTAGACCAGAGCAGCCGATATGCTGGGTATTAATCGCAGTACCTTGCGTAAGAAATTACAGATTTATGATTTGCTGTAATAGAGCGCGCAGAGGGTGGCTAGACCAGAGCAGCCGATATGCTGGGTATTAACCGCAATACCTTGCGTAAGAAATTACAGATTTACGATTTGCTGTAATGCGCAGACGCGCAGTTTTCACAAGAAACGAGTTTGTATCTTTATATACAGGGAAGCTGAAATCATGACCAAAATTACCCGTGCGCTAATCAGCGTATCCGATAAAACCGGTGTACTCGATTTTGCCAAAGCACTGGCAGCGCAAGGCGTCGAAATTTTGTCGACCGGTGGGACCGCTAAATTGTTTGCTGACAATGGCGTGCCTGTGATCGAAGTGGCTGATTACACCGGCTTTCCTGAAATGCTTGATGGGCGTGTAAAAACGCTGCATCCAAAAATCCACGGCGGTATTTTGGGCCGGCGCGATTTACCTGCACACGTTGCCACTATGGCGGAACACCAAATCGGCAATATTGATCTGGTCTGTGTGAATCTCTACCCGTTTGAAGCCACCATTGCCCGCCCTGATTGCAATTATGAAGATGCGATCGAAAATATCGATATCGGTGGCCCGGCCATGGTGCGCTCTGCTGCTAAAAATCATGCCCATGTGGCGATTGTGACCGATGCCAGTGATTACGCAGATCTGATCAAAGAAATGCAGGCCAATGACGGCGCTTTATTACTGGCTACACGCAAAGTGTTGGCGAAAAAAGCCTTCAGCCACACCGCTGCTTACGATGGTGCAATTTCTAATTACCTGACTGCACTGACTGCAGAGGGCGAGAAAAAATCCTACCCGGACCGCCTGAATATGCAATTCGTTAAAGTGCAGGATATGCGCTACGGCGAAAACCCGCACCAAAGCGCTGCTTTCTACCGTGATATTGATCCGGCCATGGGCAGCCTTGCTGCTTATAAACAATTGCAAGGCAAGGAATTAAGCTACAACAATGTGGCCGATTCCGATGCGGCATGGGAATGTGTAAAACAATTTGAACAGCCTGCTTGTGTAATTGTAAAGCACGCTAATCCTTGTGGCGTGGCCGTAGGTACAGACAGCTACTCGGCTTACCGCCTGGCTTTTGCAACGGACACCACCAGCGCGTTTGGCGGCATTATTGCGTTTAACCAGACAGTGGACGCAGATACGGCAGAAGCTGTTTCCAAGCAATTTATGGAAGTGCTGATTGCACCTGCTTATACCGCAGAAGCTTTGGCATTGCTGGCTAAAAAGCAAAATGTCCGCGTGCTGGAAGTTCCGGTAGAGCAGGGTGCTAATCGCTTTGATGTGAAGCGTGTGGGCGGTGGCTTGCTGGTGCAAACACCAGATTCGCACATTCTTACCTTGAATGATCTGAAAGTAGTCACCAAGCTTCAGCCAACAGAAGCGCAGCTTAAAGATCTGTTGTTTGCCTGGAATGTGGCTAAATTTGTTAAATCAAATGCTATTGTATTCTGCGGCAAGGGCCAGACACTGGGCGTGGGCGCAGGGCAGATGAGCCGTGTGGATTCAACCAAAATTGCGGCTATTAAAGCCAAGGCTGCGGGCTTGGATTTACGTGGCTCGGTGGCAGCGTCTGATGCTTTCTTCCCATTCCGTGATGGCGTGGATGTGATCGCGGAGAATGGTGTTTCTGCCATTATCCAGCCGGGTGGTTCGGTACGTGATGATGAAGTGATTGCTGCAGCGGATGAACATGGTATTGCGATGGTGGTGACAGGGATTCGTCACTTCCGTCATTAATCAAGTAGTTTGAATATTTAAAAGCGGGGAAGAGATTCCCCGCTTATTGTGTTTATGGTGTTGTGTTTAATTAAGAGGCTGGCTGAGCTGCCGGTGCTTTGAAATATTTTTGGTTGAGATAATGAAAAAACTGTTTGCCACCCTTTGCTTGCTGATTGCCTTACCCGCTTCTGCAATGGATTGCTCCAATATGTGGGATTGGGCGACGGCTGCTTGTCAGCGTGTGGATAAAATTAACCGGGAAGGTAAGAATGATTTATTGCTGTCGGGTTATTCCTGGCATGATCGTTCAACCTATACCGCTGAAAAACTCGAAGACTTTCAAGAGTTTGCCTACGGTGGCGGACTGGGTAAGCGCATTAGTGATGAAAACAATAACCAGGAATTCATTTACGGAATGATTTTTGCCGATTCACATAATCAGCCGCAGCTTCAGATTGGATATATGCATCTTTGGTATTGGCCGATTGTTGGTGAGTTATCAGCCGGTCTTGGTGTGTCGTTACAGCTTATTTCACGCCAGGATGTTATCGGCGGCGTTCCTTTTCCTGCTCCTTTGCCTGTTGCATCGGTTCGCTATGGCAAGGCGTCTTTGATTGGTACCTTTATTCCACGGCTGAATGGTCAGTTAAATAATGGCAATGTGGCTTATGTGTTTGGCCGCTACGAATTCGATTAACAGGAAACAGATTCATGAATATTTTGGTGATTGGTTCGGGTGGTCGTGAGCATGCACTGGCTTGGAAAATTGCTCAGTCAGAGCGCGTAGGTAAAGTGTTTGTAGCGCCTGGTAATGCGGGTACTGCACTTGAAAAAGATTTAATTAATGTTGATATCTCGGCCATTGATGAGCTGATTGAATTTGCAAAAGCAGAAAATATTGCCATTACCGTTGTTGGCCCGGAAGCACCATTGTCGCAAGGAGTGGTTGATGCATTTCGCGAAGCGGGTTTAAAAATCTTTGGCCCAACCCGCGCCGCAGCGCAGTTGGAATGGTCTAAAGACTTTGCCAAAGCCTTTATGCAGCGCCATGGCATCCCTACTGCGGCTTACCAAACTTTTGCCAATGCGGATGAAGCGCATGCCTATATCAAGGCTCAAGGCGCACCGATTGTGATTAAGGCCGATGGCCTAGCTGCAGGCAAGGGTGTGGTTGTAGCGATGACGCTGGATGAAGCGCACGCTGCGGTTGATTCCATGTTGTCTGATAATAAATTTGGCGATGCTGGCGCTCGCGTGGTGATCGAAGAGTGCCTCTTGGGTGAAGAAGCCAGCTTTATTGTGATGGTTGATGGCAAAAATGTGCTGGCCATGGCATCCAGCCAGGATCATAAACGCCTCCTGGATGGCGATGAAGGCCCGAACACTGGCGGCATGGGCGCGTACAGCCCGGCACCTGTGGTTACCCCGGATGTGCACGCCAAAGTGATGCGCGAAGTGATTTTGCCTACCGTGCAAGGCATGGCTAAAGACGGTACTGTATTCACTGGCTTTTTGTATGCAGGCCTGATGATCGATGCTTTGGGTAACCCTAAAGTGATCGAATACAATTGCCGCTTTGGCGACCCTGAAACCCAGCCGATTATGCTGCGTTTAAAAAGCGATTTTGTCACTCTGCTTGAGCATGGCGTGAATGGCACGCTGGATCAGGTTGAAGCTGAATGGGACAGACGCGTGGCAATGGGCGTGGTGATGGCTGCGGCCAATTACCCGGAAACCCCGCGTAAAGGTGATTTAATTTCCGGCCTGCCAACAGCGGCTTTAGAAGATGGTCATGTCTTCCATGCTGGCACGGCGCTGAATGAGCAGGGCGAGGCGATTACCGCTGGTGGCCGTGTACTCTGTGTCACCGCCTTTGGCGACAGCTTTAAAATGGCGCAGAAACGCGCTTATCAAATCCTAGCAGGCGTTTCATTTGCGGGTGCACAATACCGCAGCGATATTGGCTGGCGAGCGATTGGTCGTAAGTAATGAGCTTGAAGTGAGTAAAAAAACCATGCACATCAGGTGCATGGTTTTTTTTCGTGCTGCGTGAATGCTGATTCAAGTCAATATACCTAGTATCTGACATTGACGCAGTAAATTGTAAGGCAGATGATGTTGTAACAAAAACCGTTCTCATTGCTAAAACCATGACCCTCGCTGATCTTCCGCTCAATACCCTTGCCAGAATTCTCTCCACCCAGCTTGATCCTGATTTATGCCAGCGCCTTGCTGCGCTTGGGCTACATGTGCAGCGCGATATCGAGGTGATCCGCCGTGGCATGATGGGCGGGCCTTTGCAGCTGCGGGTGGGCAGTACCGAATTTATGCTGCGCCGCAAGGATGCCAGGCAGATTCTGGTCGATATTCTGCCGCAAGCGGATAGCAGCCTGATCGCGGTGGCGGTATGAAGCGCGTTGCCCTGGTGGGCATGCCTAATACCGGTAAATCGACCTTATTTAATCGCATCACAGGTGGCGCTGCCCGCACCGCCAATTGGCCGGGGCTGACGGTGGAATTGGCTTCCAGCCGTATTTTGCTGGGCGGATCTATGGTGCAGATGGTCGATCTGCCGGGGATTTATGATTTAAGTGGCGGGGCTGAAGACGAGCGTATTACTCAGGAATTTCTGAATAAAACCGAGCTGGATGCCATTTTACTGGTGCTGAACGCCACGCAGCTGGACAGGCAGCTGGTTTTGGCTTTGCAGCTAAAAGCACTGGGCGCGCCGCTGATTATTGCGCTCAATATGAGCGATGAAGCCAGGCAGGCCGGGGTGCAAATTAATCTGGAAGGGCTGGCTGCAGAGCTGGCCTGCCCGGTGCTGAAAATCAGTGCCAAGCATGGCCAGGGTGTGCCTGAGCTAAAAGAGGCGCTCAATCGCCTGATCAGCCAGCAAGCGCCTAAGAAAATTACGCTGGTCAATGCGCCTGCATCAAATACCCTGCATCAGGACGAAGCCCGCCTGTATAGCCGTTTTATTCAGCGCCCCTCTGTTTTGCCCCCTGGCCCCACCGCCTTGCTGGATCGCTGGGTTCTGCATCCGGTGCTGGGTTTGCCGCTGTTTGTGCTGATGATGTTTTGCCTGTTTCAGCTGACTTACGCCATTGGCGTGCCTTTGCAAGATCTGGCAAAAGATGGGCTGGAATGGTTTAAAACCGATATTTTAAAAACGGCCGCTGCTTCCTGGCCGCCATTTTGGTCAGGTTTTTTAGTCGATGGCGTGTTTGATGGCCTGAGTACGGTACTGACGTTTATCCCAATTATTTTTCTGTTCTTTTGCCTGATGGCGATTATCGAAGACTCGGGTTATTTCTCGCGTGCCGCATTTATGATGGATGGGCTGATGGCGCGGCTAGGCATGGATGGCCGTGGCTTTGTAATGCTGATGATGGGCTTTGGTTGTAATGTGCCAGCGCTGATGGGCACGCGAGTGATTCGGGATAGAAAGGCCAGGCTATTAACCATGCTGGCGATTCCTTTTTCGCTTTGTTCGGCACGCTTACAGATTTTTCTGTTTTTAAGCGGCGCGCTGTTTAGCCCGCTACAAGCACCTTGGGTGCTGCTGTCGCTCTATTTTGCGAGTATTTTTATCTCTATGGGCACGGCGCTCTTGCTGCGTGGCCGCTTTAAATCAACCGAGCCATTTACGCTGGAGCTGCCGCCTTATCGCTTTCCTGTGCTGCGGCAAATCTTTTTACGCGGCTGGGGAGAGGCGGCAGGCTTTGTGCGCCTGGCGTCTACCATGATTGTGATTGGTGTGGTCCTGGTTTGGCTGTTGAGTAATTACCCAAATCCACAACACAGTTACTCCACCATGATTGCCGGATTCTTTCAGCCCGTACTATCGCCGATTGGTATTCAGGCTGAGTTGTCGATTGCTTTGATGTTTGGCTTTGTGGCCAAAGAAGTGGTGCTTGGCGCGCTGGCGGTGATTGCCGGGCAGGATGGCCCGGCTTTGGCCCATCATTTATCTGTCGTGCTTGATCCGGTCTCGGCTTATAGCTTTATGCTATTTTCATTGACCTATGTGCCCTGCGTTTCTACTATTGCGGCCATGCGCAAGGAATCCAATAGCGTGGCGCTCACTACTTTTTCTGTGGTCTATTCTCTAGTACTGGCTTGGGTGCTGTCGTTTATCTTCTATCAGGGGGCGAGGGCGCTGGGGTTTTAAGTTGCGCCACGCATAACAATAAAAGGGCAAAGATGAGCGATTTACTTTTTCCAGCGATAGAACCTCACCGCAGCGGCCGTCTCGCCGTAGATAATGTGCATACCCTTTACTGGGAAGAATGCGGTAATCCTGATGGCGTGCCGGTGCTGTTTTTGCATGGCGGCCCCGGTGGCGGTATTTCGCCCATGCATCGCCGCTTTTTTGACCCCGCCTATTACCGCATTGTGCTGTTTGATCAGCGCGGCGCAGGGCAGTCGACGCCCTTGGGTGAGTATCGCAATAACACCACTGCTCATTTAATCGCCGATATCGAAGTCTTGCGTCAGATGCTGGATGTAGAGCAGTGGCTGGTGTTTGGCGGCTCCTGGGGCTCTACCCTCGCGCTGGCCTATGGCGAAGCGCATCCTGAGGCGTGTTCAGGCTTTATCCTGCGCGGGATTTTCCTCTGCACTAAGGCTGAGGTGGATTGGTTTGTGAATGGCATCGGGCATTTCTATCCGGAAGTTCACGCCGAATTCGCCGCGCAAATTCCTGTGGCCGAGCGGGGAAATTTGCTCGAAGCCTACAGCCAGCGCCTCTTTAATGATGACCCGGAAGTCTATCTGCCTGCCGCCCGCAGCTGGAGCCGCTATGAAGGCAGTTGTCTGTTTTTAGAGCCGCAAAGCAGCGCCATTGCCCAGTTTGAAACTGATGCGGTTTGCACGAGTCTTGGCCGCTTAGAGGCGCACTATATGCGCTACGGTGCTTTTATGGATGAAGACCAGCTGGTCCAAGAGGTGGGCAAAATTCGCCACCTGCCCGCTGTAATTATCCAGGGCCGCTACGATGTGATTTGCCCGCCAAAATCGGCTTATCGCCTGCATCAGGCCTGGCCTGAATCCACTTTGCATATCATCCCCGATGCGGGACATGCGGCGATGGAGCCGGGGATTGCTGCGGCTTTAATTAAAGCGACCGAGGAATTTAAATTGCAGGGGAGGTTTTCTTAATAGGGTGGTGGGCTGTTGTAGGGCGGGTGGAACTCCATATGCGCTAACCAAACTGTTTTTTCATGAATAAACAGCTAAAGATGCATTGAACACGCTCTCTGCACGGGGCTTTAGAGTCCCCTTGAAACACGCCGAAGCGAGGAACAAGCGGGCGGGGTTTCGGCGAGGACTGTTTGAGCGAGCTTGCGAGCGAGTTCCGCAGCCGCCGCTCGATTGTCCGCAGATGAGGGGTTTTCGTGTTTCGTGGGGCGGCCTTCTTTTGGTTCTTTTCTTGGCCGTTCAAGAAAAGAACGCCCCCGCGGTGGCTACCGCTCCAAAATTAATGTGCCGAAGGCACTAGGGTCTGTTGACGTTTCATTCACGGCTGCGTTGGCTGCAGTTTTGGGGCTGAACAAGGCAAAAATTGCGACATGGCACGAGTACCATTAGCGATTTTTAACGATGTGCAGCCCCAAAACTGCAGTCAACCCGAAGGGCTGAGCCGGAAAACGGCCATTCACTGCGTTATGCTCCTCGACAATAACCTGTTATTGCCTTCGTCGTATGCCTTGTGCTTGGCCGTTTTCCGGCTCAGCGCAATTGTGAATGAAACGTCAACAGACCCTAATGCTCTGTTTTTCTCCGTGCTCTCCGTGTTTCAAGATTTGGGTTTTTCTCAGCAATCAACAGGCTTATTTCTTTTCTTCATCCTCTGGCTTTTTAGCCCTTGGGTGAGTTCGGTCGTATTCTTGTGCCAGGTGTTGGTAATCGAGGTGGGTATAGACTTGGGTGGTGGCGATGCTGGCGTGGCCAAGGAGTTCTTGCACGGCGCGCAGGTCGTGGGAGCTTTGCAGTAAATGGCTGGCGCAGCTGTGGCGCAGTTTGTGCGGGTAGAGTGGTTCTTTAATATTGAGTTTGGTTTCCCAGTATTTAATTCGCAGCTGCACCGCTCGGGTGCTGAGTGAGCCGCCGTTTTTGCCGATAAATACTGTGTTATCCCTCGGTGCCAGTTTGGGGCGCTCTACCAGCCAGCGGCGGATGGCTTCGCAGGCTACGCTGCCAACGGGCAGTTGCCGCGTTTTGCCACCCTTACCTGTAACTACCGCCATGCCGTGGTTGAGGTCTAAATCCGGCAGGGTAATCGAAACCAATTCCGCCACGCGCAGGCCCGAAGAATAAGCGAGTTCAAAAATCGCTTTATCGCGGCAGCCCAAAATTTCGTCGTCGGGCATGCCCTCTAAAAAGCCACCCGCATCATCAACGGTCATCGCGGCAGGCAGTTTTTTACTGCTCTTTGGCGGCTTTACCCCGTCGGCAGGGTTCATTGACCAATGATAATCACGGCACATCAGGCGATAAAAGGTGCGCCACGTTGAAAGCGTGCGGGCGATGCTTCTGGCCGATAGGCTTTGTCCGGTGAGCTTTCGCACATAACCGCGAATTTCTTTGGGCGTGAGCGCCGGTAAATCCTGGCCGGCTGCGCATTCCAGCAAGGTGGCCATATCGCGGGCATAAGCCGCACGAGTGTGCTCGCCTGCGCCTTTTTCGCCTTCCAGATATTGAACAAAATGGGCAAGCATGGCTTGTTTTGCGCTGATTTGCTCTGGGCTGTCGTCCTCAGCCGCTGCGATCAGTTTTTTACTGGCCGCTTTGTCTTCCCCGCTGGAAGGTATTAAACGCTCTGTTGCTGCTTGCATCACACTTCTTCGGTTAGCAGCAAGGGCTCGTCATCGGGGGTAATCACAGGAACGGCGCGGCGAATTGATGCGGATACTAAATCAGATAAGCGCTGCAAATACAGCGTGCCCATATCAGGATAGAAGCGCTCGATATCTTCGCTGGCCATGACGAGCACACCAAAGGGCTCGCCGCCGGTACGCAGGGCAAACTGGGCGAAAGACTTCAGCGTATTGGCTTCAACATCAAACCACGACAGTACTTCATCGGTGACATAGGGGCCGCAGTAAGGGGAAACTAAGTTTTGCGCTAGTTTTTGTACTGCTTCACCTACGGGGGCAAATTCGCGCAGATTACAATCGCTGTCCAGCCACAGCCTTAATGCGATATGCGGCACGCCAAAGCGATGCTGCAAATGGTATTCCAAGGTGCCTATCATGCTGGCTAAGTCATCTGCCTGCATCAGGCTGACGCTCAGTTGGTGCAGCTTTTCTGAGATATGGTCGTTCTCTTCGCCAAATTGCAGCAAATCGCCCAGGCGCAGCTCCAGCGAGCGGTTTTTTTCGCGCAGGGTGAGCAGTTGCCGCTCTGCGAGTGAAATAGCCTGGCCGCGGTGTGAGTGTGGTACATAAATTTCGGCCAGCTCATCGGCGTATTGGTCAAAAAATTCTGGGTTGTCCTTAAGCCAGGTGACGATTTCATCAGGCTGCATATTCTTCTCCCTGGAGATTGATAGTGCCGTCAAATACGCTGACGGCCGGGCCGGTCATCCAAACTGCGGCTGAGCCACCTGCCCAGGTAATGGTCAGCTCCCCGCCATGTGTATGCACACGAACACGCGGGTTAAGTAAGCCTCGGCGGATTCCTGCTACTACTGCTGCACAAGCGCCGGTGCCACACGCCAGTGTTTCACCCGCAGCACGTTCAAACACACGCAGCCTGATTTCATCACGGCTGATAATTTGCATAAAGCCAGCATTCACTTTAGCCGGAAAGCGCGGGTGGGTCTCAATTTTTGGCCCGATGCTGGCAACAGGGGCGACATCAACATCGGCAACAATTTGCACGGCGTGCGGGTTGCCCATTGATACCACGCTGATTGCAAAGCTGGCTCCGTCCACATCCAGTGGGTGAATAATAAGATCGCTGTCAGCAATAAATGGGATTTCCTGCGGGGCAAATTGCGGTACGCCCATGTTCACGCTGACATTGCCGTCGTCTTCCAGCCGGGGATAAATCACGCCTTTTGCTGTTTCAACGGCAATTTCTTTTTTAAGGCTCAGGCCTTTATCGTGCACAAAACGTGCAAAGCAGCGGGCGCCATTGCCGCATTGCTCCACTTCACCGCCATCATTATTAAAAATGCGGTAGCTAAAATCGATATCGGCACGCGAGGCGGGCTCTACCAGTAAAAGCTGGTCAAAGCCAATACCAAAATGCCGGTCTCCAAGCTGGCGTATGGTGCTGGTGCTCAGCCTGACCTGCTGATTTACCCCATCAATCACCATAAAATCATTACCCAGGCCTTGCATCTTTGTGAACTGAAGTTTCATATATCTGGCGCCGCTGAAGAGTTTGACTAAAGGTAAACGCAGCTACAGTTTAAGGCAATGCGTTAGCCCATATTTTCTGTGTTTCTGGGGTAAATTCCTCACAGGGGAGGCTGAGGAGGGCGGGTATTATTTCTTCCGTACTTTAAAAGCGAATAAATCGTGCTGATCCGGGTGGCTTTCCATTTCGATTTTGCCTTGTGCCGCCAAGCTGCGTAAGCGCCACATAGCTAAGACGTCACTGCGAAAAAAGCCTTTGGCAGACTGCATCCAAAGCAGCGCAATCTGGCGGCAAGGTAAGTAATTATCCGAGATTAAATCCAGCATTTCGCTGTCAAGCGTGCTTGCATCCAGATGCTGGAATGTCTCTCCATTCCAGCCGCGAAACATGCTGGTTTGCTGGGTCAGCGCTTGCCATTCTTGCGCTAATTTGTGTAATTGGGCCGGAGGAATCAGTTCGCTGCTGGCCGATTCGATTTGTTCCGGGCCAATCAGGCTGAGTGGCACCTGGCCTGCAATATAGCTGTCAGCCCCGGTGGTGTCTGGCATAGTCAGTTTAAAGCTTTGCCCTTTCTGATAGCGCCACCATGCTAAGCGGCGCAGCAGCAGTGCCTCGCCGCAGGAGGTGCCTGCCCAGAAAGTAAGATCTTCCGGCAGCGCCGCAAGCTGGGCATTGCCCGCGGGGAGTGCATCGCTAAAGTCAAAACTGGAGAGCGGGAAGACTTCATTCCAAAATTGGATTCTGGCTGCAGGATAAACGTGGTCGATATCGTTGAGCGGGCCAAGTGCTAAGTCATCCTGGTGAATGCGGATATCGGCATAGGGGCCAAGCAACTGACGTAACAGATCGGCTGCAAAATCCCCTAAAACCAGATTACAGCTCACAGACAAAGCCTCAGATAATCAATTTTGATACATCGATCCATCACCACAAACAGCCCTGCCGCCCGTGCGCGCTCTGCTGCAGCCTCATTAATAATGCCCTGCTGAATCCAGATTGCCGGAATATTCAGCGCAATGGCTTCATCCACAATAGCGTCGATCTGATTGGCAGCCCTGAACACATTCACCAAATCCACCTTGCCCGGCACATCGCTGAGGCTGGCAAAGGCCGGCTCACCCAGTACGCTTTCAGTAAACGGGCGCACCGGCACAATTTGCATGCCCGCCTGCTGCATCACCTTGGCTACAGCAAAGCTGGGCCGGTCGGGCTTGGGTGAGAGGCCAACCACCGCGATGCGGTGGATGCTGAGCAAAAACTGGCGGATTGCTTCGTCATCAGGATTTTGGAAGGGCATTATTATGATTCGCTTAAAACCATCACGCCATCGGCCTCAACCAGCGCACCCTTAGGCAGGGCTGCGGCCTGAATGGCGGCCCGGGCGGGGTAGGGTTCGGTGAAATATTGCCCCATGATGTCGTTCAGTGCGGCAAAGTTGCTCAGGTCGGTAACAAATACACCTAGCTTAGCAATGTTTTGCAAATCACCACCTGCGGCCTGACATACCGCGCGCAGATTTTGAAAGACTTGATGCGCCTGGGCATTAAAGCCTTCTGCCAGAATGCCAGTGCCAGGGTCGAGGCCAATCTGGCCGGATAAATACACGGTATTGCCCATTTTAACGGCTTGCGAATAAGTGCCGACGGCTTTGGGTGCGTTATCACTATGAATAATTGATTTGTTTATTGTGTTCATTTATTTAGGCCTTTGAATAATAAAACGCTCGCCTACAACGGCGTAATCCGGCCCGCCCAGGCGGGAGAGCGGATCGAGTGGTTCGGGGTGGATACGCCCGTCTCTGAGTAAATCGTCGGCCACACCAAGGTGTATGACTTCCAGCAGCATTAAATCAGCAACCACAGGATCACCTACTTCTACGTGCATATGCAGACGGCACTCCAGCGCAATGCCGCAATCGGCAAGGCGGGGTGGTTTCACTGCAGCGGAGGGCGTCAGTGCCAGCCCAAGTGCAGTGGCTTCGCTTTCATTGGGGGCAAAAGATGCTGCAGAAGCGTTCACTTGCGGAGCATGTCCGCGTGAGGGCAGATGCACAACGCATTCGCCTGTTTGCAAAATATTGCGCGCAGTATCTTTAAGCAGGGCATTATCGTGGCGGCGATTAATACTCACCGACACAATCATGGGCTCATTCGAAACAATATTAAAATAAGAAAAAGGCGCTACATTGACTATGCCACTGGTGCTTTGGGTGTTAATCCAGGCAATCGGGCGTGGTACAACACAATCGCTGATCAGCGCGTATTTTTCATCGGGCGAGAGCGCCGAGATTGTTAATTCCATGCTTGTGCTGCCCATTCTGGCTTAAGTATTAATCGTAAATGGGGGCAAAACCGATTAACTCAATACAAATAAGCAAAGATAAGATAATGATTCAAAATTGTTTTGTTCGCCTTTGGCGGGTAGAATTACGCCCCTTTTTGCCGCCCGGAACAGGCCTGTGACTACTCCTAATTTTGCTCGTGCCTGCGGCATCGATTTTGGTACATCCAATTCTACGGTGGGTTGGGTTCGTCCCGGCCACAGCACGCTGATTTCCCTGGAAGATGGCAAGGCCACATTGCCTTCGATGGTGTTTTTTAATGCCGAAGAAGATTCGGTTTGCTTTGGCCGCGCGGCCATGGGCGAGTATCTGGAAGGCTACGAAGGCCGTTTGATGCGCTCTCTTAAAAGCCTTTTGGGCAGCAGCCTGATTGACGCACAAACCGAAGTAAATGGCCGTGCTTTGCCACTGCGCGGGCTATTGGCTAAATATATTGGTGAATTAAAGCTGCGTGCAGAAAATGCCGCTGGCCGGCCTTTCGAGCAGGCGGTATTTGGCCGCCCCGTCCATTTTGTTGATGACGATACGGCTGCAGATGCGCAGGCCGAGAAAACGCTGGCCGAGATTGCCTATCAGGTTGGCTTTAAAGAAATCAGCTTTCAGTTTGAGCCGATTGCCGCCGCTTTTCATTACGAGTGCAGCATTCAAAAAGAAGAGCTGGTGCTGATTGTGGATATTGGCGGGGGTACTTCAGACTTCTCACTGGTACGTTTATCCCCAGAGCGCGCTAAGGTTTTAGACCGCCGCGATGATTTATTAGCCAGCGCCGGTGTGCATATTGGTGGTACAGATTTTGATAAAGCACTGAGCCTTGCGGGTGTAATGCCTTTATTGGGCTATAAAACGCGGCTGAAGAATAACTCGGAAGTCCCATCGGGCACCTTCTTTAATCTGGCCACATGGCACACGATTAACTTTGCCTATACCCGCCGCTCCTGGAGTGATCTGGCCGATGTGTACCGCGATGCAATGGAACGCGATAAGCTGGATCGCTTGATGAGCCTGATCGAGCAGCGCGCCGGGCACTGGCTGGCCCTGCAAGTTGAAGACGCCAAAATTGCGCTCTCTGCCAGTGACAAAACCACCATCTCTTTGGATCGCTTAGAAGACGATCTGACCCACGATCTGACCCGCGCCGATTTTGATAACTCAATCTCACGCCTTGTAGATACAGTGGAAAAAACCGTGACCGGCTTATTAAGCAGCGCAGGCATCGGTGTAGAGCAGGTCGACACCGTATTCTTTACCGGCGGCTCCAGCGGCGTGCCGCTGCTGCGCGCGCAGGTCGGCGCATTACTGCCTAATGCCCGCCATGTAGAAGGCGATTTATTCGGCAGTATTGGTACAGGTTTAGCTGTGGAAGCGGCAAGACGGTTTGGCTGATCAGCCTTTGCGGGGTGGGGGGCACAGCCAGATCGTGCCCATGTTTGCGGGTGTGGTGTTATTCGCAGGGCGGGTGAAACCCGGCGGGCTCCTAGCTTGTCATGCTAAAGGCCGGCGGGTTTCTTCCTATAGGCGCTAAGCGAAGTCAAAAAGATCTTTTTAGTGCCTTCGGCACGTTGATTTTGGTGCGGTTAGCCACCGCAGGGGCGTTCTTTTCTTGAACGGCCAAGAAAAGAACCAAAGCCGCAACCTCAAAAACACGAAGGCCCCTCATCTGCGGACAGCGGCGGCTGCGGAACTCGCTTCGCTCAAACAGGCATCAAAAAACCCCGCCCGCTTGTTCCTCGCTTCGGCGTGTTTCAAGGGGACTCAAAAAGCCCCGTGCAAAGAGCGAGGTCATTACGTTTTTTTGCTGCTCGCATATGAAAGAAAACTTGGTTAGTACGTATGGGGTTTCACCCGCCCTACAAAGTCGATACACCCTATATGACCCTAGGTTTTACTCGCCTTTAAGGTTTTCTCCGTGTTCTCCGTGTCTATAGATCTTAGATTTACCGCTTCGCTTTGATAATCACAAATTTGGCGTTCTGGGCGATTAGCTCAATCTGTCTGAAGTTTTTCTTTAGCGCAGCTTGGTAGTTTAAGTGCCGGTTAGCGACTATCCATAATTCGCTGGTGGCTGCCATGCATTGCCTGGCTTGGGCAAACATGCTGAGTGCAATATCGGTGGTGACAGTGTTTTGCTGATGAAATGGCGGGTTGATCAGAATTAAGTCAAAAGTTTGCCCGTTTGCCACTGCATCAGAGAGGCCGTCGCAGTGCTGAATTTGGCGGCTAGCATCTGGAAAATTGGCAGCAAAGCTGAGTTGGGCGGATTCTACCGCTGCTAAAGACTCATCAAATAAATGCAATTCTGCCTTGGGGTGAAGGCGATGGTAGGCAAGGGACAATAAGCCATTGCCGCAGCCCACGTCGGCAACGGTCTCTGCGCTTGGCAAGCGATCGAAATGTTCGATAAAAAAGCGCGAGCCTATATCTATTTTTTGCCCGGCAAAAACACCTGGCATATTGTGAAGTGTAAGGCTTAGCTCAGGCACAGCCTGAAGATAGGGTGTGGCGGTCTGTTGGCCTGGCCGCAGGCGGGCGGTGTACATACGCGCCTTTCGCTGCGTGGGCAGGTATTCAACCTCGTCGCAATAAGACTTAATGATATCCAAGTGCCCGCTGCTGACATGCTTTTGCATGCCTGAGAAATATAAGGTCAGCGGTGCGCTTAAATATCTTGCTGCCTCTTGCAGCTGAGCTTCAAATAAAGACAAAGACTTGGGCAGTTTAACAAGGCCATAGGCCAGCGCTTGGCCGGAGTAGGGCGTAAAGCTTTGCTGGCTGTTGATTTCAATTGCGTGGCGCGAGCACCAGGAATCATTGATATGAAACGCGTTTACTCCCACGGCACAGTGCAGCGCGCCAAAAGCATCGTTGATTAACAGCGCTGGTGCATCAGCACGGATAAATTCTGCAAGGTATTCATCACTCGCATCCCATGCACGTAAATCTTTGGCGTGCTTTGCCGGGTAGCGCAGCAAATTCAGCGCGGCAAAATCAATTAACTTTTTGGGGCTTGCAGACATATCTTCTTTATTTGATAAGGCCAAAGCTTTGGCTAAGAGGGCGATTCTACCAGTTGCCTGCTCTTCTGTAGACAGATCCGCGCCCGGAACCCTCACCCTTGATGAGGGTTTTTTTACGCCCTCAGCTTTGGATGCAATTGCTGGGCAGGCGCACTCTTGGGGGGGGGTAATCCTTACAAATTAAGCGCAGTGTTGCCATGGTTTGTTTTGTGATGAGTTTTTATAACACATTGTATTTAAATTGATTTGTCTTTTGTCGGAAGAAGAATGCAGCCATCGCGCGCCTGATACGCCGATTTAATCAGCCCGGCAAGGCATTAGTTGCTTACAGCATATTGATTTTTATCAAGCCTCTTTTTAGTCGAAAATATACAATATTTCGAAATTATTTAAATATTCGACAAAGAGGCCGAGCATGTCTGGTAGTGAAACCAGCCCCAAAATTGGGGTGTCAACTTTTGTCATGATTACCGCTGCCGTTGTAGTGAGCGTTCGCACGCTGCCTATGACTGCTCAGCCGGGGATGATGACCATTTTTCTAACTCTGGCTGCGGCCTTGTTATTTTTAGTTCCTACCGCACTGGTGGCGGCCGAGCTGGCCACTGCCTGGCCACAGGATGGCGGTATTTTTATCTGGGTGCGTGAGGCATTTGGTGAGCGTTTAGGTTTTGTCGCCGTGTGGATGCAATGGATTCAAATGGTGTTCGGCATGACATCCATCATCATGATCATCGCCGCAACGATTGCCTATGTGGTTGATCCGGCGCTGGCGACCAATAAGTACTTTATGTTGGGCATGATTCTGGCGGTGTGGTGGGGCTGCACACTGGTGAATCTGCAAGGGGTTAAAACCCTGGGCTGGGTTTCTACGATTTGTGTGAGCTTAGGGGTGTTTTTGCCTGGTATTGTGCTGATTGTGGCGGGTATTGCTTATGTGGCTGGCGGCAATCCCATTATGACCGATGTGTCATTCAGTATGGCCAATATGGTGCCCAGCTTTAGCGATGCTGGTACTTTAGGGTTGTTTATTGGCTTTATCTTCGTTGTGATGGGGATGGAAGTATCGGCTTCAAATGTGTCTTCTATTAAAGACGCAAAACGTAATTATCCGATTGCCATCGTTCTGGTGTCGATCATCATGGTTTTCCTCTCTGTTGTTGGCTCTGCCGCCATCTTCGTGGCGATTCCTAAAGAAGAAATCTCAATGACTGCCGGTTTGATGCAGGCGTTTGAGCTCTACTTCACCAAATGGGGCATGCCCTGGCTTGCGCCTGTGATGGGTCTGTCCATTGCGCTGGGTTTAATTGGCCAGGTGAATTCCTGGGTGCTGGGCCCGGTACGTGGCCTGCAAGCTACGGCTAATTCAGGTGCATTACCCGCCTTCTTGCAAAAATCAAACAAGCATGGTGTGCCCGTTACCTTGGTCATCATTCAGGCGCTTGCAATCAGCCTGGTTGGCGTGCTGATCACAGTGATCCCGGATGTAGATAACTTCTACTTTATGTTGATGGGCTTAACTGGCCTGGTTTACCTCGTGGCCTATCTGTTTATGTTTGCCGCAGCCATCTGGCTTCGTTACAAACGCCCAGAAGTAGAACGCAGCTTCAAAGTGCCTGGTGGCAAGCTGGGGATGTGGATTTTCTCCGGAATGGGGTTTGCGATGTCGCTCTTGGCTGCCTATCTGGCCTTTATTCCACCCGGCAGCTTTAAAGGTTCGGCATCAGGCTACTTCATGTTCCAGCTGATCGGCCTCATCGTGATGCTTGTGATTCCCTTCCTTGTCTATGCCTACGGCCAGAAAGACAAAGCACGCCAAGCCAAGAAAGCAAAACTTGCCCCTAAGGCAACTCGTGTCGAGCTGGATGCTCATCAAGATAACGCAGCTGCTGCGCATTAAGCGCCGGCTCAAAATTAATTAATCAGGAGTTCAAAATGTTTAAAACCACAATGAATGTTGATGCGCTGTTTCTGGGCCCAAAATCAGAAAATCGTGAATTTTTTAAAGAAATGGTTGATTACGCGGTGGATGAGCATATCCACTGGCGTGCGGATTTTCACCCGGAAGACGCTCCTTTATTGTCTCCTATGGATCAGCATCAGCCTGATTTCCGTAATACGCTTTATCGCACCGAAGGCATTTTGCGTCAGCTGTCTTCCAAGCTGAAAACCACTTCAGTGCCTTGGTTCTCGCCGCGTTATTTGGGCCATATGAATGCCGATACTTTGATGGTTTCCAATATCGCCTATGTAATGACCATGCTTTACAACCCAAACAATTGTGCGCATGAAGCGTCGCCTACGACCACCGAGCTTGAGTTAGAAGCGGGCCGTGATCTGTGTGCGATGTTTGGTTACGACGTACAAAAATCATGGGGCCACATTACTTCTGGCGGTACGGTTGCTAACTACGAAGGCGTTTGGGTTGCCCGCAATCTGAAATCTTTGCCTTTAGCGATTGCTCAGCATGAAAAAGCCAAAGATTTAGTGGCTGGCATGAGCGAAAAGCAATTACTGAATATGTCACCAACAGCCATTCTGGATTTGTCCGATGAGCTGAAAAAACGGGGTCTGTTCGAAGAAGTGCGTGCGCTGACTGTACGTGGTGTGGGGGTTAAACAAGGCCAGCTAGGTAAATTCCTGGTGCCAATGTCTAAGCATTATTCATGGATGAAAGCCATGGATGTGATGGGGATTGGTCAGGAGCATATTGTTCCGCTGCCCGTGGATGAAAACTACCGCACCGACGTTGAAACAATGCGTGCCATTACCTTTAAATTGATCGAAGAAGGTACACCTGTCCTCGGTATGGTGGCTGTAGTGGGCACAACCGAAGAAGGCTCGATTGATCATGTGGATGAAGTGATCAAGCTGCGCCGTGAATGTGAAGAAAAATACGGCGTGTCTTTTTATGTACACGTTGATGCAGCTTACGGTGGTTATGTACGCTCGATGTTCCTTGATGAAAACAGCAAATTCATGGAATACGATGCACTCGTTGCCCGTTATCGCGCCGAAGATATTATCCCTGAAGGCGTAACTTGGCCTAAGCGTGCGGTGTATGAAGGCTTTAAAGCCATGTCTGAAGCCGATTCGATTACGGTGGACCCGCACAAAGCAGGCTTTATTCAATACGCTGCCGGTGCGGTATGTATGAAAGACAAGCGTATTGTTGATCTGATCTCCTACCACGCGGCCTATGTATTTGAAGAAGCCGATGATGCGGGTGAAGAACAAAATGTGGTGCTGGGCTCATCCATTATGGAAGGCTCTAAAGCCGGTGCAACGGCTGCGGCAGTATGGGCGGCGCATCGCTTAGTACCGCTGAATATCTCAGGCTACGGCAAGGTCATTGGCCGCGGTATTGTGACTGCCGATTGGTTTGCACAAAAGTTATCGATGGCAAAACCAATCGTGGTGGGTAATCGTCGCTTTGAATTGCGCCCATTGATGCACCCGGATTTCCATATGGTGAACTTCACCTTTAAGGAAATCGGCAATCCAAGCCTGGAAGACCATAACCGCCTGAATCAACGCATGTACGAAGTGTGCTCTTACTCATCGGGCCGCACCTATAGCAACGATTTCCTGACGTCATCTACCTCGCTGGCATTCGATGAATACGGCGACACACCGTGGATTTACGCTGAAAGCCGTGGCTTTAGCCGTAAAGAATGGGACAAAACTCGCAGCGTGTATATCTTGCGCGCTGCCGTGATGACTCACTTCCTGCGTGATCCACAAGGCTTTGAAGACTATTGGACAAATCTGCGTGCCATTTTTGCAGAAAAACTAGGCCATATCATCGATATGGAAGCCAAAGAAGCCAATCAATTAAAAGCTGCTTAATGCAAAGAAACCCGCCTCAGCTGAGGTGGGTTTTTTGCCATCGAAGAGATCAATGTTTCTATTCAAGTTAATTATCAGATCAATCCGCCTGTTTGTGCGGGATGATTAAAAGGTTGGGCTATGTTTGCGATTAACTACAAAGCGGTGGGCGCTACTTTGCTGATTTCCGGCACCATGCTGGGAGCAGGAATGCTGGCTTTGCCCCTGGTTTCCTCAGGAATGGGCTACACCTGTGCCAGTCTTGCGCTCGTTTGTATCTGGCTGCTGATGACCTATACCGCGCTGATGCTATTGGAAGTCTCGCTGGCTTTTCCGGCAGGCAGCGGTTTTGATGTAATGGCACAAAGTTTGTTTGGCAACAAAGGTTTGTGGATTATCAACGCATCCTTGTTACTGCTTTTATATGCGCTTTCTGGCGCTTATATCTCTGGTGCGGCTTCGTCCTATACCTCAAATATTAAACAGTATTTGGGAATAGACGTTCCTTCTGCCGTGGTTGCGGCGATCTTTACCCTGCTGATTGGCTCTATTGTTTATATGAGCACCGGAGCCGTGGACCGTGTTAATCGTGTTTTATTCAGTTTGAATGTTTTTATCTTCTTTGCAATGGCCATCACCATTCAGCCCTATGTTAATCAGGGTAATTTAAATAGCGCGCAAGATTCCAGCCGCTATATCTATGCTGCATTTCCGGTGTTTATTACGGCATTTGGTTTTCATGGCAGCATTCCCAGCATGGTGAAATATATTGGCCGTGATAAGCCGCAAACGCTACGTAATATCTTTATCCTTGGTGGCTTAATTCCGCTCCTAGTTTACGCGATTTGGGAATATTGCAGTCTCGGCCTTGTGCCCAGAATAGGGGAGAATAGCTTTCTGACCCTTGCAGAAAACCAGGGCTCGGTGGGAATGTTTCTTGATTATATTCATGCCAGTACCAGTAATCATTGGATACCCAGCCTGATTAGCTTGTTTTCATCGATCGCGTTATTTACCTCCTATTTATGTGTGTCCTTAGGATTGTTTGATTCGGTGGCAAGCAGCATTGGCTGGAAAGATTCTAAGCATGATCGCTTAATTACAGCGCTGGCCACTTATCTTCCCCCCTTTGTTTTTGCGTGGATTTACCCGGAAGGTTTTGTTTTAGCCCTTGGGGCCGCCGCTATTTTCTTATCGATTCTGGCGATTTTATTTCCCGCTCTGGCGCTTTATAAATTACGCGCACGGGAAAGCTATCAGGCTGGCTGGCGCGTTCCGTGCAATACCTGCTCGTTTTGTACCGTAACGATGATGGGCGGGTGCATTATCGTTTTCCAAATTATGAAAATGCAGAATTTATTACCGATTTGCTAGGAGATCGTAATGAAAGAATCAAATTTAATCAGCCAGCTGCAAGAGCGTGGGCTGATTGCGCAAGTAACTGACGCTGCGGCGCTCGATGCCATCCTCGCGCAGAAATCCGTTACGCTCTATTGTGGTTTTGATCCAACGGCAGACAGCCTGCATCTGGGCCACCTTGTTCCATTATTGGCTTTAAAGCGTTTTCAAATGGCAGGCCATCGCCCCTTGGCTTTGGTGGGCGGCGCGACCGGTATGATTGGCGATCCTAGTTTTAAAGCGACTGAGCGCTCACTCAATACCCCTGATGTGGTGGCAGGCTGGGTAGAAAAAATTCGCAAGCAAGTCTCGCCATTCTTAGATTTTGACTGTGGTGCCAATAGTGCAGCCATGGTGAATAACAACGACTGGTTTGCGGGCATGGATGTGCTGAGCTTCTTGCGCGATATCGGCAAGCATTTCTCAGTGAATGCCATGATTAATAAAGAATCGGTGAAGCAAAGGCTGAACCGTGATGAAGTGGGTATTTCATTTACCGAGTTCGCCTACAGCCTGCTGCAAAGTTATGACTTTGCGGTATTAAATAAAAGCCATGATTGCCAGCTGCAATTGGGCGGCTCGGATCAGTGGGGCAATATCACGGCAGGAGTTGATCTGACCCGCCGTATGAATCAGCAGCAGGTGTTTGGTATTACCATGCCGCTGATCACTAAATCGGATGGCACTAAGTTTGGTAAGAGCGAAGGCAATGCGATCTGGCTGGATCCAAGCAAGTGCTCGCCTTATAAGTTTTACCAGTTCTGGCTGACCACATCGGATGACGATGTATACCGCTTTATGAAGTACTTTACCTTTATGACTTTGGCCGAAATCGATGTGATTGAAGCGGCAGATCGTGCCAGCGGCGCAGCGCCAACAGCGCAGCGTATCCTGGCCGAACATGCAACAGAGCTGGTGCATGGTAAGGAGGCTTTGGAAGCGGCAAAGCGCATCAGCCAGAATCTGTTTGCAGAAGATCAAAGTGCTTTAACCGATAGTGATTTCCAGCAATTAGCGCTGGATGGCGTACATCATATTGAGCTGGGCTATACCGAAACCAGCCTTGTCGATGCGCTGGTTCAATCTGAATTAGCCAGCTCAAAAAGCCAGGCGCGTGGCTTTATTGAAAGCGGTGCGGTGAGTATTAACGGCCAGAAGATCAACGATCTTACTTACCATATGGGCATGGTTGATCACCGTTTCAGCCGTTACACTTTGCTGAGACGTGGTAAAAAGAATCATTGCCTGATTATCTGGAAGTAATCGTTTTCAGAAGGTCCGTGCCGGGCAGGGGGTAATGCAGGTTTAATTCTGTGTTACTGCTGACTGGCCCATTAAATCATCACTTTCACTAAGCCCGGAAGTGGTGATTTTTTTATGCAGCTATTTCACTATTGGATCTCATATGAATATTTTATCTATTCAATCACATGTGGTATTTGGCCATGCAGGAAATAGTGCTGCGGTGTTTCCTATGCAATGCATGGGGGCGAATGTCTGGCCATTACATACCGTGCAGTTTTCTAATCATACGCAATACGGACATTGGGCAGGCATGGTGATGCCAGAGGCGCAGATCAGCGAGCTGACAGCAGGCATTGCCCAAACCGGGCAGCTGGCTCAGTGCAATGCGGTATTGTCCGGCTATATTGGCAGCGCGGCTCAGGGCGAGCATATTCTGGCTGCTTTGCAAATGGTGAGGGCGGCCAACCCACTGGCGATTTATCACTGTGATCCCGTGATGGGCCATCCGCTTAAAGGCTGCATTGTGGCGCCCGGTGTGGCGGAGTTTCTGATCGAAAAAGCGATTCCAGCAGCAAATATTGTGTCGCCTAATCAGCTTGAGCTTGAAATGATCGTAGGCCGCTCATTAAGCAGCCTGCCCGAGATTGTGGCGGCTTGCCACGAGGTGCTGGCCAGAGGGCCACAAACCATCCTGATTAAACATCTGCATTATCAGAGCAAGGATCCAGCCAGCTTTGAAATGCTGGCGCTCAGCAACGATGAAGCCTGGCTGATTCGCCGCCCGATACTTGCTTTTGATAAAGAGCCGGTTGGGGTAGGGGATATGACTTCGGCGTTGTTTTTAGCCAGCCTGCTGGCTGGTAAAACGATTGCGGCGGCACTGGAGCACACTACGGCAGCGGTGTATGGCGTGCTGCTGGAAACCGGCAGCCAGTCGCGTTACGAGCTGGCCGTGGTTGACGCAAGGCAGGAGTACACAAAGCCACGCCACGCACTGCAGGCCATAAAGCTCTGAGTAATCAGTCTTAAGCAGAAGCTTCCTGTGGCGGGAAGCTTCTGGCGCTGATGTTTAATTGAATGAATTGATTTTCCTGAGCATGACCAAAGCGTTTTCTTCTTCCTTGCCGCCCGCCGAAATACAGTTCTCCAGCCCGCCGTTTTCCTGCCAGTGATTGCTGCCGTCTTCTGTGTAAAACGACACATATTTGCACTCGTCTATAACATCGTTAAATCCATTCATTGCTGTGTATTTAACTTTAACGATAAACGCGGTTTGTTTGCCCCTCAGCTTACCTTGCCAGATGACGTCACCTGCTTTGAGTGTGAAGCTCTCAGGTTTTTTAAGCGTCTGTTTAATGATGGCGCTGGCGTCATCTACTTCAGATGAGCCACAGGCAGACAAAAATAAAGCCAGGCATAAAGCAATCTTTCTCATTTCTAATCTTCATATTTTGTGTAGACAAAGAGCGTGTGTACTAACGCTTAAACGCTGGATGGGCTGTGTTTAACGCGCTCCGAAAACTTTTCCGGGCTTAAAGTCTCTGCTAAATCAATCACGTGCTGGTAGTGTGCTTCTATTAGAACCAATGCTTTTTGCAAGTCTCTGGCAAGCACGGCATCCATGATTGCTTTGTGTTCCCCGTGATCGTGATAACGCGTGACCTCGTCTAATTCAACATTGAGCCAGATATGGCGATAGCGTTCCAGCTGGTTATAAATGTTTTCTAAAGTAGAAAGCATCATTGGCGAGTTGCACGCCTTGATGAGGGCCATATGAAAATCCATATGGCGCTCGCCCCATTCTTCGTAATCGACGCCTGGCTGATCTAACTGAATACGCTCCATGCGGTGGAAGGTTGTAATAATGCTCAGCTCCCATTCTTCACTGCCACGTTGCATGGCTTTTTCCAGCGCAAGGCCTGCGATAGCCCGCCGGGTAGCCAGAATATCGCGTAACTCATTCAGAGAGACGGGCGCAACCCTAAACCCTTTTTGTGGCTCCATAACCACAAAATGCTGCCAGACCAATTGCACTAAAGCTTCACGAATAGGCGTGCCACCAACCTGATAATGCTGCTTTAATTCATTCATCTGCAGCTTTTCACCGGGTAAAAAAGTGCCCAGTAAAATATCACGGCGTATGGCCTTAACCATTTGATCTGAAAGGGTTGTACTGTTTGACATGGGGGTTTATGACTTCGCTCTTTGCTTTAAGACAGCGCAATGACAGCCATTGCAAGAAGCGAACATGATAGCGTAATCACGGAGCATGCCACAGGCAATAACCACAAATAAAAGAGGGGAACTATTTAAAAGCAGGAATGAAAAACGGCCCCAATTTGCATTGGAGCCGTTCTTTTTTAACTGGTGGCCCGTCTCGGAATCGAACCAAGGACACGCGGATTTTCAATCCGCTGCTCTACCAACTGAGCTAACGGGCCGCATAAAGCGGTTTAAAGCCAACCAGATTATAAAAATCTGGTCTTATAAAAACTTGGTGGCCTGTCTCGGAATCGAACCAAGGACACGCGGATTTTCAATCCGCTGCTCTACCAACTGAGCTAACAGGCCGCTGAGAGGTCGCTATTAAAGCCCATTTGTAATGAGTCGTCAACCTTTATTATGAATATTTCTTGAAAACAGCTTTATTTTTATATTTCGCTATATAAGATTAGTTGGCTTGAAAACAGCGCTTTTTTTAGGTGCAAAGGTGATGTTTTAGAGCAATAGAGGAGGGGTAAAGTTGAAAACGTCGTTTTCCTGCTTCAATTTAGTGATTTTTTGCAAATTGGACGTATGAAATATCAGCTGCATTAAAAGATGAAAATAAAAAACAGCCAGCTTGTGTTTGCTTAATCCCTGTTTTTAAATGGAATTAGCTCGTTTTCGTAAGTCGCTCCACCATTGATTTTGAAAATGTTCTGTTTTCGGGCTTGACGCAAGAAAGAACCTTGCCTAGAATGCGCTTCTCTTGTCGGGGGGGTTACCCCAGCGGTCAACGGGTCCGGACTGTAAATCCGGCGGCTTAGCCTTCGAAGGTTCGAATCCTTCCCCCCCCACCAGAATACTGTATGCGTAGTGAAGAATCTGCGTAAAGGTTGTAAGGTTGGATTAAAATAATGCGGGTGTAGCTCAATGGTAGAGCAGAAGCCTTCCAAGCTTACGACGAGGGTTCGATTCCCTTCACCCGCTCCAAAAAAGATTAGTGTGCCGTTGTAGCTCAGGGGTAGAGCACTCCCTTGGTAAGGGAGAGGTCGCGGGTTCAATTCCCGCCAACGGCTCCAATCGCTTGGTATATTTTCAAGTTCTCGAGATAGGAAATATCATGGCAAAAGAAAAATTTACGCGCACGAAGCCACACGTAAACGTTGGTACTATTGGTCACGTTGACCATGGTAAGACTACGCTGACAGCGGCAATTTCGACAATCCTGTCGAAGAAATTCGGCGGCGAAGCTAAAGATTACTCTCAGATTGACAGTGCGCCGGAAGAAAAGGCTCGTGGTATTACAATTAATACCTCGCACGTTGAATATGAAACAGAAACTCGTCACTACGCACACGTAGATTGCCCGGGTCACGCGGATTACATCAAGAACATGATTACCGGTGCTGCGCAGATGGATGGCGCAATCTTGGTTTGTTCGGCTGCTGATGGTCCGATGCCGCAAACACGTGAGCACATCTTGCTGGCTCGTCAGGTTGGTGTTCCATACATCGTTGTTTACCTGAACAAAGCTGACTTGGTTGATGACGCAGAATTGCTTGAATTAGTAGACATGGAAGTTCGTGAGCTGCTAAGTAAGTATGATTTCCCTGGTGATGATACGCCGATCGTTGTTGGTTCTGCTCGTTTAGCGCTGGAAGGTGATCAGTCTGAGTACGGTGAGCCGTCGATCTACCGTCTTGCTGAAGCGCTTGATTCGTACATTCCATTGCCAGAGCGTGCTGTAGACGGCGCGTTCCTAATGCCGGTTGAAGACGTATTCTCGATCTCTGGTCGCGGTACTGTGGTAACGGGTCGTGTAGAGCGCGGTGTGGTTAAAGTTGGTGAGGAAATCGAAATCGTTGGTATTACGCCAACGGTTAAGACTACATGTACTGGTGTTGAAATGTTCCGCAAGCTGCTGGACCAAGGTCAGGCTGGCGATAATATCGGTGCATTGCTTCGTGGTACCAAACGTGAAGATGTTCAGCGTGGTCAAGTTCTGGCAAAGCCAGGTTCGATCACTCCGCACACAAAGTTTCAGGGTTCTGTTTACGTTCTGTCGAAAGATGAGGGTGGTCGTCACACTCCATTCTTTAACGGCTACCGTCCACAGTTCTTTTTCCGTACAACTGACGTAACAGGTTCGGTTGATTTGCCAGAAGGCACTGAAATGGTGATGCCTGGTGACAACGTTGAAGTGACCGTTAGTCTGATTGCTCCGGTTGCGATGGAGCAGGGTCTGCGCTTCGCGATTCGCGAAGGTGGCCGTACTGTTGGTGCTGGTGTTGTTGCAAAAGTTATTGAATAAATAGGTTTACAAAAGAGGGTTGAATTGTTATAGTTCTGCCCTCCCGTAGGCGAGTAGCTCAATTGGTAGAGCACCGGTCTCCAAAACCGGGGGTTGGGGGTTCGACACCCTCCTCGCCTGCCACGGTTTAGACATCAGAGCCGTTTCCATAGGGAACGGCTCTGTTTTATCCAAGTTTCCGAATCGGACAAATGGTTAGCATCGACAAAATCAAGATCGCAGCATCATTGCTGTTGGTTGCATTGGGCGTTACCGGGTTTTACCTGGTTCCGGCCGATCAAGGAATTGTTCGCTCATTGCCTGTAGTGCTTAGTCTGGCGCTTGCAGGCTTTGTGCTATGGTTTTCGAATCCTGGTCGCGCGTTTGTAGATTACGCGCGTGACTCGATTAAAGAGGCGCAGAAGGTTGTGTTTCCTACCCGAAAAGAAACCTGGCAGATGACGGGCGTTGTGTTCCTGTTCGTTGGGGTGTTGTCCCTATTTATGTGGGGCGTAGACTCCGGTCTGACATGGGTGTTCTATGATCTGATCTTAGGTCGTGGCTAAAGTAAACAGGAATGCGGAGTATCTGAATGTCTATGCGTTGGTATGTGGTACACGCCTATTCCGGCTTTGAAAAAAGTGTGCAAAAGGCGCTGATTGAGCGGATTGAACGTGCTGATATGCAGCACTTGTTTGGTCAGATCTTGGTGCCAGTTGAAGAAGTGATGGAAGTGAAGGCCGGCACTCGTAAGCTGACCGAACGGAAACTCTTCCCGGGTTACGTATTTGTTGAAATGGAAATGGGTGATGAAACTTGGCACTTAGTGAAGAGTACAGCTAAGGTGAGTGGTTTCATTGGTGGTGTGGGTAATCGTCCTACTCCTTTGCCTGAGCGTGAAGTTAAATCCATGTTGCAACAAGTTCAGGAAGGGGTTGAAAAACCTCGTCCTAAAATCTTGTTTGAAGTGGGTGAAGAGCTTCGTGTTACAGAAGGCCCGTTTGCTGATTTCAATGCAACTGTTGTTGATGTTGATTACGACAAGAGCCGGATTAAAGTGTCTGTGCTTATTTTTGGTCGCGCAACGCCAGTTGAAGTCGATTTTGCACAGGTCGAAAAAACCTGACCTGTGTAGTGTAATGCCCTAGGGCATTTTGGTAGGGGAGCGAGTTTTTGCTCGCGTTTGACCCGAATTCAGGAGTTTTAAATGGCTAAGAAAATTATTGGCTATATCAAGCTGCAAGTGCCAGCTGGTAAAGCAAATCCATCGCCACCGATTGGTCCAGCTCTGGGTCAACGTGGTCTGAATATTATGAATTTCTGCAAGGAATTCAATGCGGCTACTCAAGGTATCGAGCCAGGTCTGCCAATTCCTGTAGTTATTACTGCTTTTGCAGACAAATCATTCACCTTCGTGATGAAGAGCCCTCCAGCAACGATCTTGCTGAAAAAGGCTGCTGGTATCACCAAGGGTAGCGCTAAGCCACATACTGACAAAGTTGGTGTTGTGACTCGTGCTCAGCTTGAAGAAATCGTTAAGACCAAGAATGCTGACTTGACTGGCTCTGATATCGACGCAGCAGTGCGTACTATCGCTGGTTCCGCTCGTTCGATGGGTCTGACCGTGGAGGGTGTGTAAATGGCTAAGCTATCTAAACGCCTGAAGGCTCTGAACGCAACTGTTGACTCTAACAAGCTGTACGCTATTGATGAAGCCATTGCGCTTGTTAAGGCTGCTGCAACTGCTAAATTCAACGAATCGATCGATGTATCTGTAAATTTAGGTATTGACGCACGTAAGTCGGACCAAGTGGTTCGCGGCGCTGTTGTATTGCCTAAAGGTACTGGTAAGTCAGTTCGCGTAGCTGTATTTGCACAAGGTGCAAATGCTGAAGCTGCTCGTGCTGCTGGTGCAGAAATCGTTGGTTTTGATGATTTAGCTGAATCGATCAAGGCCGGTAATATGGACTTCGACGTTGTTATTGCTTCTCCTGATGCAATGCGCGTTGTTGGTCAGTTAGGTCAGATTCTGGGCCCACGCGGCCTGATGCCTAACCCGAAAGTTGGTACTGTGACTCCTAACGTTGCTGAAGCAGTTAAAAATGCTAAAGCCGGTCAGGTTCAATACCGTACTGATAAAGGTGGTATCGTTCACGCTACATTAGGTCGCGCAACTTTCGAAGCTGCTGATCTGAAAGAAAACTTGTTGGCGCTGGTTGATGCGCTGCAAAAAGCTAAACCAGCTTCTTCAAAAGGTGTATACCTTAAGAAGATCGCTGTATCGAGCACAATGGGTGTCGGCGTTCGCGTTGAAACCGCTTCGGTAGTAGCTTAAGTATTTAATGGAGTCAGCCTTTGTGCTGACTCAGTCGACTTTGGGCTTGGCGGAATATTGCCAAGGTTGTCAAAGACCGTAGGTGCCATAAGATTTCTTGTGGCTTAATCCGGCTCCCAAAAGCCAGCCTACGCAGACGGTGCGCCCGAATCTATAGGCTCTAGTGGCATCACCTTTAAGGTGGTGTTGTTTTAAGTCTCCTGAAGCAAAGGTCGCCGTTTGATTGGGTGGTGTGATTTATTCGCACTGAACTACTAACCAATGGAGGTAGACCTTGAGTCTCAATCTTGAAGACAAAAAGGCGGTAGTCGCTGAGATTACAGCAGAAGTTGCTAAAGCTCAGACGGTTATTATCGCTGAATACCGAGGTATCGGCGTTGCAAGCATGACTACACTGCGCAAACAAGCGCGTGAGTCAGGTGTGTACCTGCGTGTTCTGAAGAACACACTGGCACGCCGTGCGGTTGCAGGAACTCCGTTCGCTGAGCTGGCTGACCAAATGGTTGGCCCGCTGGTGTACGGTATTTCCGAAGACCCGGTTGCTGCGGCAAAAGTCCTGAACACATTCTCAAAGAAAGACGAGAAAATCGTGATCAAGGCTGGTTCTTATGATGGTAAGGTAATGAATGCAGCAGAAGTAGCAGTGCTTGCATCTATTCCAGGCCGTGAAGAACTGTTGTCCAAGCTGCTGTACGTTATGCAAGCACCGATGGCTGGTTTCGCACGTGGCCTTGCCGCGCTGGCAGAGAAGAAGTCCGAAGGCGTTGCCGCTCCGGTGGAGGCTGCAGAAGCCCCAGCCGAAGAAGCAACCGCATAAACGATTACTTAAACACGATTGTTGTATTAAAACAGACAAGATTTTCAGGAGTATTAATAAATGGCTCTGACTAAAGACGATATCCTCGAAGCAGTATCTGCTTTAACCGTAATGGAATTGAATGAGCTGGTTAAGGCATTCGAAGAAAAGTTTGGCGTTTCTGCTGCTGCTGTTGCAGTTGCAGGCCCAGCTGCTGCTGGTGCTGCTGTTGAAGAAAAAACAGAATTCGACGTAATTCTGACTGGCGCTGGCGCTAACAAAGTGGGCACGATCAAGATCGTTCGCGAACTGACAGGTCTTGGCCTGAAAGAAGCGAAGGACCTGGTTGACGGCGCTCCTAAGTCTCTGAAAGAAGGCATTTCTAAGGCTGATGCAGAAGCTATGGTTAAGAAACTCGTTGAAGCTGGTGCAACAGCTGAGATGAAGTAAGCATCCTTTAGGATGTAGTGAAGGCAGGCGGAGGAATCCGCCTGCCCTTTTGCGTTTGTGTCTATTGCTTAGCTTACAGCTGATCCCGATATTTGTCGGTTAGCGGAATCCAGCTTGTGTTCTTTGCAAGCAGTTGTCAAACCGGAAACCGCTCACAAACACGTTGGCGGGCGTTTGCGGTTTGTCCTTTGCGCCCCACTCCATGGAGAGTTTATGAGTATGAAATACTCGTTCACTGAGAAAAAACGCATTCGTAAAAGTTTTGCGAAACGGAAGAGCGTCCTTGAGGTGCCGTTCCTGCTCGCAACACAGATCGATTCTTATAGCGAATACCTGCAACTAGGGGTTCCGGCCGATTCACGCCGGATGATCGGTTTACAGGCAGCGTTTAATTCGATTTTCCCTATCGTCTCTCATAACGAAAACGCTCGATTGGAGTTTGTGCATTACTCCCTCGGCGATCCTGCTTTTGATGTGCTTGAGTGCCAGCAGCGTGGTATTACCTTCGCTGCTCCACTGCGCGCACGCGTACGTCTCGTGATCATGGATCGCGAAGCGTCTAAGCCAACGATCAAAGAAGTAAAAGAACAAGATGTGTACTTTGGCGAAGTGCCATTGATGACACGTACCGGTTCTTTTGTGATCAACGGTACAGAGCGGGTTATTGTTAGCCAGTTACACCGCTCTCCTGGCGTGTTCTTTGAACACGACAAGGGTAAGACTCATTCTTCAGGCAAGCTCTTGTTCTCGGCACGGATTATTCCGTACCGCGGCTCCTGGCTGGATTTCGAGTTCGATCCAAAAGATCTGCTGTTCTTCCGTATCGACCGTCGCCGCAAGATGCCGGTAACCACGCTGCTGAAAGCTCTGGGTTACAACCCGGAACAAATCCTGGCTGGTTTCTTCGATACCGATACTTTCCTGATGGACGAAGATGGCCTGTGCTTAGAGCTGGTGTCAGAACGCCTGAAGGGTGAAGTTGCGAAGTTCGACATCGTTGCTGATGACGGCAAAGTACTCGTTCAAAAAGATAAGCGTATTACAGCTAAAACCATTCGCGATATTAACGCGTCTGGTTTGCAAAAGATTCCAGTGCCACTGGACTTCTTCTATGGCCGTATTCTGGCGCACAACGTTGTTGACCCTATTACCGGCGAAGTGCTGGCTAAGGCCAATGAAGAAGTGACCGAAGATCTGGCTGTTAAGCTGGATATGGCAGATGTGAAGTCTGTGAAAGTGCTGTACGTGAATGATCTGGATCAGGGCGCGTTCCTGTCGCAGACACTGCGTTCAGACGATGTGGCTGATCAGTATGGTGCCCGCGTTGCAATCTATCGCATGATGCGCCCTGGTGAGCCGCCAACCGAAGATTCCGTTGAAGCGCTGTTTAAGGGCCTGTTTTTTGCCCCTGAGCGTTATGATCTGTCTGCTGTTGGCCGCATGAAGTTTAACCGCCGTGCTTATCCGGATCGCTTAGAAGAAAAAGCACCGGGCTGGCAGCGTCGTTTCTACGAAGAAGCGGGTCCGCGTGGTGTTGAAGGTGCAGGTATTCTGTGCACAGAAGACATCATTGCTGTGATCGGTATCCTCTTAGAATTGCGTAACGGCCGTGGCGATATCGATGATATCGATCACTTGGGTAATCGTCGTGTGCGCTCGGTAGGTGAGTTGGCAGAAAACCAATTCCGCGCTGGCTTGGTTCGTGTAGAACGCGCTGTTAAAGAGCGTTTGTCACAAGCAGAATCAGACAACCTGATGCCGCATGACCTGATTAATGCCAAACCTGTTTCGGCTGCAATCAAAGAATTTTTTGGTTCATCCCAGTTGTCGCAGTTTATGGATCAGACCAACCCATTGTCAGAAATCACGCACAAGCGTCGTGTTTCTGCTCTGGGACCGGGCGGTTTGACTCGTGAGCGCGCTGGCTTTGAAGTTCGTGACGTGCATCCGACGCATTACGGTCGTGTTTGCCCGATCGAAACACCGGAAGGTCCAAACATTGGTCTGATCAACTCGCTCTCTTGCTATGCGCGTACCAACAGCTACGGCTTCCTGGAAACGCCTTACCGCAAAGTGATCGATTGTAAGGTTACTGATGAAATTGAATACTTGTCTGCGATTGAAGAAGGCAAGTACGTTGTTGCTCAGGCGAATGCCGAGTTCGACGAAGAAGGTCGTTTGACCGACGAGTTAGTGACTTGCCGTTCTAATGGCGACACGATCGTGGCTACGCCAGATCGCGTGCAGTACATGGATGTGGCGCCTAGCCAGATCGTATCGGTTGCGGCTTCCCTGATTCCGTTCCTGGAACACGATGACGCCAACCGTGCGTTGATGGGTGCCAACATGCAGCGTCAGGCTGTTCCTTGCTTACGTGCGCAAGCACCGTATGTAGGTACAGGTATTGAGCGCACATGTGCAACAGACTCGGGTACTGCAGTGACTGCATTACGCGGCGGTGTGGTTGATTATGTTGATGCAGCGCGTGTTGTTATTCGTGTAAACGATGACGAAGCGATTGCGGGTGAAACAGGTGTAGATATTTACAACCTGATTAAATTTACCCGTTCTAACCAGAACACCAACACCAATCAGAAGCCAGTCGTTGTTCGCGGCAGCATTATTGCCAAGGGCGATGTGATTGCGGATGGCGCATCAACTGACTTGGGCGAAATGGCTCTGGGTCAGAACATGACCATCGCGTTTATGCCGTGGAACGGCTTCAACTTCGAAGATTCGATTCTGATCTCTGAAGATGTGGTTGCCAACGATCGCTACACTTCGATTCACATCGAAGAGCTGAACGTGATGGCGCGTGACACCAAGCTGGGCGCTGAAGAAATTACCCGTGATATTTCCAATCTGTCCGAGCGCATGCTGGGCCGTCTGGATGAATCCGGCGTGGTTTACATCGGTGCTGAAGTAGAAGCCGGCGATGTATTGTGCGGTAAGGTGACACCTAAGGGTGAAACCCAGCTGACTCCTGAAGAAAAGCTCTTGCGTGCCATCTTCGGTGAAAAAGCATCCGACGTTAAAGATACTTCGCTGCGCGTGCCGTCTGGCATGGTGGGGACCGTTATCGACGTGCAAGTGTTTACTCGTGAAGGTGTGGAGCGCGATCGTCGTGCCCAGTCCATCATTGATGATCAATTGCGTCGCTATCGCCAGGATCTGAACGATCAGTTACGTATTGTACAAAGCGATTTGTTTGAACGTATTGAACGTATGATCGTGGGTAAAGTAGCCAACGGCGGCCCGATGCGTCTGGCTAAGGGCGCTGAAATCACCAAAGAATATTTGCTTGGTTTACCAGCAAAAATTGATTGGTTTGATATCCGCCTGGCAGATGAAGAATCTGCCCGCCAGCTGGAAGCCATGAAAGACCTGATTGGTCAGATGCGTACTGAGTTTGACCTGCGTTTCGAAGATAAAAAACGCAAGCTGACTCAAGGTGACGAATTGCCACCTGGCGTAATCAAAATGGTTAAGGTGTATGTGGCGGTTAAACGTCGTTTACAACCTGGCGATAAGATGGCCGGCCGTCACGGTAACAAGGGTGTGGTTTCCAAAATTCTGCCGATCGAAGATTTGCCATACATGGCAGATGGTAAAACGGTAGATATCGTTCTGAACCCATTGGGCGTACCTTCGCGTATGAACATTGGTCAGATTCTGGAAATGCACTTGGGTTGGGCAGCTAAGGGTATTGGTCAGCGTATTGATGCGATGCTCCGTGAGCAACGTAACGGCATGCTGGTTGATATGCGTGCTTACTTGAACAAGATCTATAACACCAGTGGTAAGACCGAAGATATCGACGGTCTCTCTGATGAAGAACTGATCGAGTTGGCCAACGGTCTGCGCAACGGTATGACTTTTGCAAGCCCGGTATTTGACGGCGCGAAAGAGTCTGAAATCTATCAGATGCTGGACTTAGCTTACCCAAGCGAAGATCCGCATACCCAGTTACTGGATTTCAACAGCAGCAAGACACAAATGCAGCTGTTTGATGGTCGTAACGGTGAGCCATTTGAGCGCAAGGTAACAGTTGGTGTTATGCACTACCTGAAACTGCATCACTTGGTTGACGATAAGATGCATGCTCGTTCTACCGGCCCTTACTCACTTGTTACGCAACAACCACTGGGCGGTAAAGCTCAGTTTGGTGGTCAGCGCTTCGGGGAGATGGAGGTTTGGGCGTTGGAAGCATACGGTGCAGCTTACACCTTGCAAGAAATGCTGACTGTGAAGTCGGATGATGTAAATGGTCGTACTAAGGTGTATGAAAACATCGTGAAGGGCGATCACCGGATTGATGCGGGTATGCCGGAATCCTTCAATGTGCTTGTGAAGGAAATCCGCTCACTCGGTATCGATATCGATCTGGAAACGTATTGATTCGTGGGGTAGTAGATGGCGGGCACAGTGCCCGCCATACCCCGAACGCCTCACTGGAGTCAAAGAATGAAAGGCTTACTCGAACTCTTCAAGCAAGTAGCTGCAAATGAAGAATTTGATGCGATTAAGATCGGTCTGGCATCGCCGGAAAAAATCCGCTCTTGGTCGTTCGGCGAAGTAAAAAAGCCGGAAACCATTAACTACCGTACATTTAAGCCAGAACGTGATGGCTTATTTTGCGCGCGTATTTTTGGCCCAATCAAAGATTACGAATGCCTGTGCGGTAAGTACAAACGCCTGAAGCACCGTGGTGTGATCTGCGAGAAGTGCGGTGTGGAAGTGACCCTGTCCAAGGTTCGTCGCGACCGCATGGGGCACATCGAGCTGGCCAGCCCGGTTGCACACATCTGGTTCCTGAAATCCCTGCCATCGCGCTTGGGTATGGTGCTTGATATCCCATTGCGTGATATCGAACGCGTACTTTACTTCGAAGGTTTTGTGGTGATCGAGCCAGGCATGACGCCGCTGACCCGTGGCCAATTGCTGACTGAAGAAGATTACTTCAACAAAGTTGAAGAGTACGGTGACGAATTCGTAGCCCTGATGGGTGCGGAAGCGGTGCGTGAACTTCTGAAGAGCATGGATGTAGAAGACCAAATCACCACCTTGCGTGCTGAATTGTCCTCCACCGGCTCTGAAACCAAAATCAAGAAGATTTCCAAGCGCCTGAAAGTGCTGGAAGCTTTCCAGCGTTCCGGCATCAAGCCAGAATGGATGGTTTTGGAAGTTCTGCCTGTATTGCCGCCAGAATTACGTCCTTTAGTACCATTGGATGGTGGTCGTTTCGCGACTTCAGATCTGAATGATCTGTATCGTCGCGTAATTAACCGCAATAACCGTCTGAAGCGTCTTTTAGAATTGCGCGCGCCAGAAATTATCGTGCGTAATGAAAAACGTATGTTGCAGGAAGCGGTTGATTCCTTGCTCGATAACGGCCGTCGCGGTAAAGCGATGACGGGTGCGAACAAGCGTCCTCTCAAATCCTTGGCCGATATGATCAAGGGTAAGGGCGGTCGTTTCCGTCAGAACTTGTTGGGTAAGCGCGTAGATTATTCTGGTCGTTCGGTGATTACCGTTGGCCCGACACTGCGTCTGCATCAGTGCGGCTTGCCAAAACTGATGGGTCTGGAGCTGTTCAAGCCATTTATTTTCCATAAGCTTGAAGTGCTTGGTCTTGCGACCACCATTAAAGCGGCCAAGAAAATGGTTGAAGCCCAGGATCCGGTAGTTTGGGACATCTTGGAAGACGTGATTCGCGAACATCCGATTCTTCTGAACCGTGCGCCAACACTTCACCGCTTGGGTATTCAAGCGTTTGAGCCTGTGTTGATCGAAGGTAAAGCGATTCAACTGCACCCACTCGTCTGCGCGGCATTCAATGCCGACTTCGACGGTGACCAGATGGCTGTTCACGTTCCGCTGAGCCTTGAGGCACAGATGGAAGCACGCACCTTGATGCTGGCTTCAAACAACGTATTGTCGCCAGCTAACGGCGAGCCAATTATCGTTCCTTCGCAGGATATCGTGCTGGGTCTGTACTACATGACTCGTGAACGTATCAATGCCAAGGGCGAGGGCATGAACCTGATCGACGTAAGCGAAGCAATGCGCGCTTATGCGAGCAAGGAAGTCACACTGCAAACACGCGTTGATATCCGTTTGAAAGAATGGGTAAAAGACGAAGACGGCGAATGGCAAGCTCAGATGGTGCGTCGCAGCACTACAGTTGGCCGTGCGATCCTGTCTGAAATCCTGCCTAAGGGCCTCGATTTCAGCCATATCGACAAAGCGCTGAAAAAGAAAGAAATTGGTAAGCTGATTAACGCTTCATTCCGCCGCTGCGGTCTGAAAGATACCGTTATTTTTGCTGACCAGCTGATGTACACCGGTTTTGCCTATTCGACACGCGGCGGTATCTCGATTTGCGTTGACGATATGGTTGTGCCGGATAAAAAGGTTCAACTGCTGGCTGAATCCTACGCTGAAGTACGCGAGATCGAGCATCAGTATAGCTCTGGTCTGGTGACTCAGGGTGAACGTTATAACAAGGTTGTGGATATCTGGGGCCGTGCCGGTGATCAGATTGCCAAGGCGATGATGGATCAGCTCGGTAAAGAGAAGGTCATTAACCGCGAAGGCAAAGAAGTTGATCAGGATTCGTTCAACTCAGTGTTTATGATGGCCGATTCCGGTGCCCGCGGTTCTGCAGCGCAGATTCGCCAGCTGGCCGGTATGCGTGGTCTGATGGCTAAACCGGACGGTTCGATTATTGAAACGCCGATTACCACTAACTTCCGTGAAGGTCTGACCGTTCTTCAGTACTTTATCTCGACTCACGGTGCACGTAAGGGTCTGGCAGATACGGCGCTGAAAACAGCGAACTCCGGTTACCTGACTCGTCGTCTGGTTGACGTTACACAAGACCTGGTTGTAATCGAAGACGATTGCGGCACCAAGAACGGTGTGGTCATGAAGGCGGTTGTACAGGGTGGTGATGTGATTGAAGCCCTGCGTGACCGTATTCTGGGTCGCGTTGTTGTGCTTGATGTGATCGATCCTGTTACGCATGAAACAGTGTTCCCGGTGGGTACATTGCTTGGTGAAGACGAAGTAGACGAAATCGAACACCTTGGTGTTGATGAAGTTAAAGTTCGCACACCGCTCTCATGCGAAACACGCTACGGCCTGTGCGCTAAGTGTTATGGCCGTGACCTGGGTCGCGGTCACCTTGTGAATACAGGTGAAGCTGTTGGTGTTATTGCAGCTCAGTCGATTGGTGAGCCGGGTACCCAGCTGACCATGCGTACCTTCCACATCGGGGGTGCGGCTTCTCGTGCTGCGGCTGCAACGCAAGTTGAAGCTAAGTCCAGCGGTAATATCGCGTACAGCCCTAATATGCGCTACGTGACCAATGCCAAGGGCGATCCGGTTGTAATTGCGCGCTCTGCTGAAGTGATTGTTGTTGATGACAACGGTCGTGAACGTGAGCGTCACAAAGTACCGTACGGTGCAACGCTGACAGTCAAAGATGGCGACAGCATCAAAGCCGGTGGTGTACTGGGTACGTGGGATCCGCACACTCGTCCAATTATTTCGGAATACGCCGGTCAGGTGAAGTTCGATAATGTGGAAGAGGGTATTACCGTAATGAAGCAGGTCGATGATGTGACCGGTCTTTCGACCCTGGTTGTTATCGATCCTAAGCGTAAAGGCGGTAAGGCGACTGGCGTGCGTCCAATGGTTAAGCTGTTGGATGAGCGTGGTGGCGAAGTTAAAATGGCGGGTACTGATACCACCGTTATGATCGGTTTCCAGGTGGGTTGTATTATCACGGTGAAAGACGGTCAGGTTGTTGGTGTGGGTGATGTATTGGCACGTATTCCACAAGAATCTGCTAAAACCCGCGATATTACCGGGGGTCTGCCGCGCGTAGCTGAGTTGTTTGAAGCGCGTATTCCGAAAGATCCTGGTATGCTGGCTGAAATTACTGGTACAGTTTCCTTCGGTAAAGAAACCAAGGGTAAACAGCGTTTAGTCTTAACGGATCTGGAAGGTGCACCGCACGAATACCTGATTCTGAAAGAAAAACATGTGCTGGTTCACGATGGTCAGGTTGTTAACCGTGGTGAAAGTATCGTTGACGGTGCGATTGATCCGCACGACATCTTGCGTCTGCAAGGTATCGAAGCGTTGTCACGTTACGTTGTACAAGAAGTGCAGGAAGTTTACCGTCTGCAGGGTGTGAAGATTAACGATAAGCACATTGAAGTAATTCTTCGTCAAATGTTGCGTCGTGTTGTTATCACAGATTCTGCTGATTCTGCCTTCATCCAGGGCGAGCAAGTTGAGCGTGCTGAAGTACTTACTGTGAACGATAAGTTGATTGCAGAGGGTAAGCTACCTGCAAGCTACGATAATGTTCTGTTAGGTATTACTAAGGCATCTCTGTCGACAGATTCGTTTATTTCAGCGGCTTCCTTCCAGGAAACCACGCGGGTACTGACTGAAGCAGCCATCATGGGTAAAGTTGATGACTTGCGCGGCCTGAAAGAAAACGTCATCGTTGGTCGTCTGATCCCGGCTGGTACTGGTTTAGCTTACCATCGCAGCCGTAAGCGTCAGGCTCCGGTGAGTGATCAGTTGTCTGACATTTTTGCACCAGCTGCAGAGGCTGAAACCGCTGCAAGTGGTGAAGTTGGGGTCTGACGATCATCAGCTTGTCTTGACGACAAGCACTTGATTTCAATAGAATCCTGTACTTTTACACAACGCTCAGCTTAGCTGGGCGTTGTGTACTTCTTTTGCGCAGTCGGTATTTAAGTTTTTTTTCGCACTAAAAAAGAAGAAACAAGCAGGTGGTGGTCGGCAAAAGCCTGACTGATAATTGGCTTAATGCTTTGATTTTATTGTGAAAATTTATTTTTTGCCGTTGCTTGAAAGAAGTTGTTGTGAGTAGTGCCGCAGTAAAACAAAGAAACAAACATGTGGTGGTCAGCGTAAGCAGGACTGATAATGTGTTTAATGCTTTGTATGAAATGATAAGACGCAAGTGCCCCAAAAGGGCTTTTTAACCTAAGGAAGTAATCAATGCCAACGATTAACCAGCTCGTCCGTAAAGGTCGTGTGCAGGAAAAAGCAAAGAGCAAGGTTCCAGCTCTTGAGTCTTGCCCGCAAAAACGTGGCGTATGCACTCGTGTATACACAACCACTCCTAAGAAGCCAAACTCCGCGCTTCGTAAAGTTTGTAAAGTTCGCTTAACTAATGGTTTCGAAGTTATTTCGTACATTGGTGGTGAAGGCCATAACCTGCAGGAACACAGCGTTGTGCTGATCCGCGGCGGTCGTGTTAAGGATTTGCCGGGTGTGCGTTACCACACCGTACGCGGCTCTCTGGATACCGCCGGCGTTAAAGATCGCAAACAATCGCGCTCCAAGTACGGTACTAAGCGTCCTAAGGCTTAATTGCCACTGGACGGTCGGCGAGACCCATTCGGGCCGTCGAGTAAGTGGTCGTCTTGATGGGCGGCCGAGGGGGAAACCCCGACTGAATGAAATATTAAGGATAGAGAATTATGCCTAGACGCAGAGAAGTACCGAAACGTGACGTTTTACCGGATCCAAAATTCGGTAGCCAAGAACTGACCAAGTTCATGAACGTTGTCATGATGGATGGCAAGAAAGCGGTTGCAGAGCGTATCGTTTACGGTGCACTTGTGCAGATCGAGAAAAAAACTGGCAAATCACCGCTGGAAGTGTTCTCCGCTGCAATCGGTAACGCCAAGCCAATGGTTGAAGTTAAAAGCCGTCGTGTTGGTGGTGCAAACTATCAAGTACCAGTCGAAGTCCGTCCTAGCCGTCGTTTGGCATTGGCGATGCGTTGGGTTCGTGATGCGGCTCGTAAACGTGGTGAAAAATCGATGGATCTGCGTCTGGCAGGCGAACTCCTCGATGCGGCTGAAGGCCGTGGTGGCGCGATGAAGAAGCGCGACGAAGTACACCGTATGGCAGAAGCGAATAAAGCATTCGCTCACTACCGCTTCTAATCGCGTAACCCGGATAAGGAATCTCCCGTGGCACGTAAGACTTCTATTGAGCGCTACCGTAATATTGGTATTTCTGCTCACATCGACGCCGGTAAAACGACGACGACCGAACGCGTTCTGTTCTACACCGGTGTAAACCACAAGATCGGTGAAGTGCATGATGGCGCCGCAACAATGGACTGGATGGAGCAAGAGCAGGAGCGTGGTATTACCATTACTTCTGCTGCTACAACTACGTTCTGGAAAGGCATGGCGCAACAGTACCCGGAACACCGCATTAACATCATCGACACCCCAGGCCACGTTGACTTCACTATTGAAGTTGAGCGCTCTATGCGCGTTCTGGACGGTGCATGCATGGTTTATTGCGCTGTGGGTGGTGTTCAGCCTCAGTCTGAAACCGTATGGCGTCAAGCTAATAAATACAAAGTTCCACGTCTTGCTTTCGTAAACAAGATGGACCGTCAAGGTGCTAACTTCTTCCGCGTTGTAGAGCAGATGAAGATTCGCCTTAAGGCTAATCCAGTGCCGGTTGTAATTCCAGTTGGCGCTGAAGATGGCTTTACCGGCGTGGTTGATCTGATCAAGATGAAATCCATCTTGTGGGATGAAGCATCGCAAGGTATGAAGTTTGAGTATGGTGATATCCCTGCTGAATTAGCAGAGATCGCTCAAACTTGGCGTGAAAACATGGTTGAAGCCGCTGCTGAGTCATCTGAAGAGATGATGAACAAATACCTTGAAGAAGGTGATTTGAGCGAAGCTGAAATCATTGAAGGTTTGCGCATCCGTACTTTAGCGTGCGAAATTCAGCCTATGCTGTGTGGCAGTGCGTTCAAGAACAAGGGCGTACAACGTATGCTCGACGCTGTAATCGACTTTATGCCTTCACCGGTTGAAGTTGCTGCGATTACTGGCGTGGATGAAAAAGAACAACCTATTACTCGTGAAGCTTCAGATACTGCTCCGTTCTCGGCGCTGGCATTTAAGCTGATGAGCGATCCTTATGTTGGTCAGCTGACCTTCTTCCGTGTTTACTCTGGTGTTGTGAAGTCTGGCGATACCGTGCTGAACTCGGTTAAGGATAAGAAAGAGCGTATCGGCCGTATCGTGCAAATGCACGCAAACGATCGTCAGGAAATTGATGAAGTTTATGCTGGCGATATCGCTGCTGCGATTGGCTTGAAAGAAGTTACAACAGGTGAAACATTATGTGCACCAAGTGACTTCATTATCTTGGAACGCATGATATTCCCAGAGCCAGTAATTCACGTTGCTGTTGAGCCAAAAACAAAGCAAGACCAGGAAAAAATGGGTATTGCTCTAAATCGTCTTGCTAAGGAAGATCCGTCTTTCCGCGTACGTACAGACGAAGAAACCGGCCAGACAATTATGTCTGGTATGGGTGAGCTGCACTTAGAGATTCTGGTTGACCGTATGCGCCGTGAGTTTGGCGTTGAAGCAAACGTGGGTGCTCCGCAAGTTGCATACCGCGAAACAATTACCCGTATCGCTACCGATATCGAAGGTAAGCATGCTAAACAGTCTGGCGGTAAGGGTCAGTACGGTCACTGCGTGATTACTGTAGAGCCTTCGGGTGAAGGTAATGGTTATGCGTTCATCGACGAAATCAAGGGTGGTACAATTCCTCGTGAATTTATCCCTTCGGTGGACAAGGGTATCCAGAACACATTGAAAGCTGGTGTGTTGGCAGGCTTCCCGGTTGTTGACGTTAAGGTTCGCCTGACGTTTGGTTCGTACCACGATGTTGACTCTTCACAAATTGCGTTTGAACTTGCGGGTTCGATTGCGTTTAAAGAAGCGATGCGTCGTGCTGGTGCCGTTATTCTTGAGCCTATGATGGCCGTAGAAGTCGAAACACCAGAAGAGTACATGGGCGACATCATGGGCGATATCTCGTCCCGCCGTGGTATCTTGCAAGGTATGGATGATAATCCTGCTGGTGGCAAGATGGTTAAGGCAGAGTTGCCTCTTTCCGAGATGTTTGGTTACTCGACTCGCTTGCGCTCAATGTCGCAGGGTCGTGCAACTTACTCTATGGAATTCAAGCACTACTCCGAAGCGCCGAAGCATGTGGCTGACGCGATTATTGCGAACAAAAAATAATCAAATAATTTAAAGGATCTATAGCAATGGCAAAAGAAAAATTTACGCGCACAAAGCCACACGTTAACGTTGGTACAATTGGTCACGTTGACCATGGTAAGACCACACTAACAGCGGCTATTTCGACAATCTTGTCGAAGAAATTCGGTGGTGAAGCGAAAGACTACTCACAAATCGACAGCGCACCTGAAGAAAAAGCACGTGGTATTACTATTAATACTTCACACGTTGAGTATGAGACAGAAACTCGTCACTACGCTCACGTTGACTGCCCGGGTCACGCGGATTACATCAAGAACATGATTACTGGTGCTGCGCAGATGGATGGCGCGATCTTGGTTTGTTCAGCTGCTGATGGTCCTATGCCACAAACTCGCGAGCACATCTTGCTGGCTCGTCAGGTTGGTGTTCCGTACATCGTTGTTTACCTGAACAAAGCTGACTTGGTTGATGATGCAGAGTTGCTTGAGCTGGTTGACATGGAAGTTCGTGAACTGCTGAGCAAATATGATTTCCCAGGTGACGATACTCCTATCGTTGTGGGTTCTGCCCGTCTGGCACTGGAAGGTGACCAATCTGAGCACGGCGAGCCATCGATCTACCGTCTTGCTGAAGCGCTTGATTCGTACATTCCATTGCCAGAGCGTGCTGTAGACGGCGCGTTCCTGATGCCAGTTGAAGACGTATTCTCGATCTCTGGTCGCGGTACTGTGGTAACAGGTCGTGTAGAGCGCGGCGTAGTTAAAGTTGGTGAAGAAATCGAAATCGTTGGTATCACTACAACTGTTAAGACTACATGTACTGGTGTTGAAATGTTCCGTAAGCTGCTGGACCAAGGTCAGGCTGGCGATAATATCGGTGCATTGTTGCGTGGTACTAAGCGTGAAGATGTTCAGCGTGGTCAAGTTCTGGCAAAACCAGGTTCGATTACACCGCACACAAAGTTTGAAGGTTCTGTTTACGTTCTGTCGAAAGATGAAGGTGGTCGTCACACTCCATTCTTTAACGGCTACCGTCCACAGTTCTTCTTCCGTACAACTGACGTAACAGGTTCGGTTGATTTGCCAGCAGGTACAGAAATGGTGATGCCAGGTGATAACGTTGAAGTAACCGTTACCCTGATCGCTCCAGTTGCAATGGAACAAGGTCTGCGCTTCGCGATTCGCGAAGGTGGTCGTACTGTTGGTGCTGGTGTTGTTGCCAAAGTCCTCGTTTAAGCCAGGTAACTAAAATGCAAAACCAAAAAATTCGTATCCGTCTGAAAGCTTTTGACTACGCTTTGATCGATCGTTCGGCGCAGGAAATTGTTGATACGGCTAAGCGTACTGGTGCTGTTGTTAAAGGCCCGGTTCCGCTACCTACTAAAATTGAGCGTTTTGACATTCTGAGCTCCCCACACGTTAATAAAATGGCGCGTGATCAGATGGAAATTCGCACACATTTGCGTTTAATGGATATCGTTAATCCAACAGATAAAACTGTTGATGCACTGATGAAGTTGGATTTACCAGCTGGTGTAGACGTAGAAATTAAACTGCAGTAATCGGCAAACAAGATTTTTTTGCTGTGATGTGCGCTAAGTACTTGCGGTGAAAGAAAAATCTTGCTAAAGTCGCGGGCTTGCTACTTAAGGGTGGCAAGCCTTTTTTACTTTAGGTTTAGCCGGTCAATCGTAATCGGCCCTGAAAGGGATATAACTATGAGCTTAGGACTTGTCGGACGTAAAGTCGGCATGACCCGCGTATTTGCTGAGGATGGTGCTTCCATTCCGGTAACTGTGCTGGACATGTCTGCTAATCGCGTTACGCAAATCAAGACGCCGGAAACTGATGGCTATGCAGCTGTTCAGGTTACTTTCGGTGCAAAGAAAGCTAGTCGTGTTAACAAGGCTCAGGCAGGCCACTTTGCGAAAGCAGGCGTGGAAGCTGGTTTGGGCTTGGTTGAATTTAACGTTACTGCTGAGAAATTAGCAGAATTGAAGGCTGGTGATCAGCTTTCAGTTGAGATGTTTGCGGCTGGTTCTTATGTTGATGTTACTGGTACAACTCTGGGTAAGGGTTTTGCTGGTGTAATTAAACGTCACCACTTCTCTTCCAACCGTGCCTCCCACGGTAACTCGCGCTCGCACAATACGCCGGGTTCCATTGGTCAGGCGCAAGATCCGGGTCGTGTTTTGCCGGGTAAGCGCATGGCAGGTCAACTGGGTAACGTTCAGCGTACAACCCAGAACTTGGAAATCGTCCGTGTCGACGCCGAACGTCAATTGCTGTTGGTTAAGGGTGCAGTCCCTGGCTGCAAGGGCAATGACGTAGTTGTTCGTCCGAGTGTGAAGGCAGGTGCGTAATGGATCTTAAAGTCATCAATGCTGCCGGCGAGGCGCAAGCCGCTGTTGCTGGTTCAGATGCACTGTTCGCACGCGAATTCAACGAAGCGCTGGTTCACCAGGTTGTGACAGCTTACTTCGCGAATGCTCGTAGCGGCAATCGTGCTCAAAAAGGTCGTGATAACGTAAGTCACACGACCAAAAAGCCTTGGAAGCAGAAAGGTACTGGCCGTGCTCGTGCTGGTATGAGCTCCTCCCCGCTTTGGCGTGGTGGTGGTCGTGCTTTCCCGAATAGCCCGGACGAGAACTTCTCGCAAAAGGTTAACCGTAAGATGTTCCGTGCTGGTATCGCGACCATTCTGTCGCAACTGGTTCGTGAAGAGCGTCTTGTGGTGGTGGAGAGCTTTACTGCTGAAACACCAAAAACTAAGGCTTTCGCGCAGAAACTGGCTGCTATGCAGTTGGATTCCGTGTTGATTATCACCAAAGAGCTGGATGAGAACTTGTACCTCGCGTCGCGCAATCTGGCGCACGTTCTGGTGCTTGAGCCATCGCAAGCTGATCCAGTGAGCCTCGTTCGTTTTAAGAAAGTGGTTATCACTCGCGAAGCACTGCAAGCTTTTGAGGAGTTGTACGCATGATGCAATTCTCTGAAAATCGTCTGCTTCAAGTTCTTTTGGCACCTATCGTGTCAGAAAAGACCACTTTTGTGGCTGAAAAGAATGACCAGGTTGTTTTCCGTGTATCCACGGACGCTACTAAGGCAGAAATCAAGGCCGCTGTTGAACTTCTCTTTAAAGTGAAGGTTGAGGGTGTGTCTACATTGAATGTCAAGGGCAAGGGCAAGAAATTTGGTCGTACCGTAGGTCGTCGCAAGGACTGGAAAAAGGCTTATATTAGCCTTGCTGCAGGCCAAGAACTCGACCTCGCGGCAGCGCAGTAAAGGAGACTGAAAATGGCATTGGTAAAAGTAAAACCGACGTCCCCCGGTCGCCGCGCCGTCGTCAAGGTTGTGACCCCAGATCTACACAAGGGTGCGCCATACGCTCCTTTGCTCGAGTCGCAAAGCAAGACAGCTGGTCGTAACAACCGTGGTGTGATTACAACCCGTCATATGGGTGGTGGTCACAAGCAGCATTATCGTCTTATCGACTTTAAGCGCAATGACAAGGATGGTATCGTGGCGCGCGTTGAGCGTCTTGAGTACGATCCTAACCGTACCGCTAACATCGCGTTGCTTTGCTACGCAGATGGTGAGCGTCGCTATATCATTGCTCCTAAAGGCCTGAAGGCTGATATGACCGTGATTTCTGGCTCGGATGCGCCGATTAAGGTGGGTAATACCCTCCCAATCCGCAATATCCCAGTTGGTTCCACAATCCATTGCATTGAACTGCAACCGGGCAAAGGCGCTCAGTTGGCACGTTCTGCAGGTGCAGCAGTTCAGTTGCTGGCTCGCGAAGGTGCTTACGCTCAATTGCGTTTGCGCTCTGGCGAAATCCGCAAAGTTCATGTTGACTGCCGCGCTACAATCGGTGAAGTAGGTAACGAAGAGCATAATCTTCGCTCCTACGGTAAAGCAGGTGCTAAGCGTTGGTTGGGTATTCGTCCAACTGTTCGTGGTACTGCAATGAACCCGGTTGATCACCCGCACGGTGGTGGTGAAGGTCGTACTGGTGAAGGTCGTGTTCCAGTAAGTCCATGGGGCCAGCCTGCTAAGGGCTATCGCACTCGTCGCAACAAACGCACAAGCAATATGATCGTGCGTCGTCGTCCCGCGAACAAGAGGTAATGTAAATGGCACGTTCTATTAAAAAAGGCCCATTCGTTGACCTGCACCTGATCAAAAAGGTGGAAACTGCCCGCGCGGCGAACGACAAGCGTCCAGTGAAAACTTGGTCACGCCGTTCTACTGTGTTGCCAGACTTCGTTGGTCTGACAATTGCGGTTCACAATGGTAAGCAGCACGTTCCAGTATATGTGAACGAAAATATGGTTGGACACAAGCTGGGTGAGTTCGCACTTACCCGCACGTTCAAAGGCCATGCTGCGGACAAAAAAGCCAAGCGATAAGGTGAAGACATGCAAGTATCTGCTGTATTAAGCAACACTCGCCTCTCCGCCCAAAAAGCGCGGCTGGTCGCTGACCTAGTCCGTGGCAAGCCGGTAGAGCAGGCGTTGAACATTCTGGCCTTCTGCCCTAAAAAGGGTGCAGTTTTAATTAAGAAGGTTCTGGAATCCGCTATTGCCAATGCTGAGCACAATGAGGGCGCCGATATCGACGCACTCAAAGTGACCACAATTTTTGTGGATAAGGGACCTTCTCTTAAGCGTTTCAGCGCACGTGCCAAAGGCCGTGGCAATCGTATCGAGAAGCAAACTTGCCATATCACATTGATTGTTGGCGATTAAGGAGCGACTATGGGTCAGAAAGTTCATCCGACGGGTTTTCGTCTCGCCGTCACTAAGAACTGGGCTTCGCGTTGGTACGCCAACAGTAGCAATTTTGCCGGTATGCTCAATGAAGATATCGCAGTACGCGATTATCTGAAAAAGAAACTGGCCAGTGCTTCAGTGAGTCGTGTCGTAATCGAGCGTCCGGCTAAGAATGCCAAAATCACTATCTTCACGGCTCGTCCTGGTGTGGTGATTGGTAAAAAGGGTGAGGATATTGAGCAGCTCAAAAAAGCGCTGCAAAAGATCCTGAATGTGCCCGTGCATGTAAATATCGAAGAAGTGCGTAAGCCTGAAATCGATGCACAAATTATTGCTGACAGTATTTCTGCGCAACTTGAAAAGCGCGTAATGTTCCGTCGTGCGATGAAGCGTGCAATGCAAAACGCAATGCGTCTTGGTGCTCAAGGTATCAAGATCATGTCGTCAGGTCGTTTGAACGGCATCGAAATTGCGCGTACAGAATGGTATCGTGAAGGTCGTGTGCCTTTGCATACTCTGCGTGCAGATATTGATTACGCAACTTCTGAAGCCAAAACCACCTACGGTATCATTGGTATCAAGGTTTGGGTTTATAAAGGCGAAATGAAGCCGGGCGAAAAGGCTGCTGAACCAGCACCTGAAGCTCAGAAGAAAAACGCACGGAAGGGGCCTCGCAATGCTGCAGCCAACTAGACTTAAGTATCGCAAGGTCCAGAAGGGCCGTAACACGGGTATCGCTACCCGTGGTAACAGCGTTGCTTTTGGTGTGTTTGGGCTCAAGGCCACAAGTCGTGGTCGTCTGACTGCTCGTCAGATCGAATCCGCACGTCGTGCGATTACCCGTTATATTAAACGTGGTGGTCGCGTATGGATTCGTACGTTCCCAGATAAGCCAATCTCTACCAAGCCCGCTGAAGTGCGTATGGGTAATGGTAAGGGTAGCCCGGATTACTGGGTTGCTGAGATTCAACCAGGCAAAGTTTTGTATGAGCTGGATGGTGTAGATGAAGCGGTTGCACGTGAGGCTTTCCGTCTTGCATCTGCTAAATTGCCATTCGCGACTACCTTTGTCACTCGTCAGGCGGGACAACGATGAAAGCTGCTGAACTACATCAGAAATCTGTTGAAGAGCTGAAGGCTGAGTTGACCGCATTGTTGAAGGCGCAGTTTAGCTTGCGTATGCAGCATGCGACGGGTCAACTGGCAAAGCCAAGCGAACTCAACCGTGTGCGCAAAGATATTGCGCGCGTTCATACCATCATGGCTCAGAAGGCGGCTTAACGATGTCTGAAGCTAAACTGAAGCGCGAACTGACAGGCCGTATCGTCAGCGACAAAATGGATAAGACTGTTACCGTGTTGGTAGAGCGTCTGGTTAAACACCCGCTCTACGGCAAGATGATGCGTCGTTCCAAAAAATACCATGCACACGACGAAAGCAATCAGTATCACGAAGGTGATTTGGTTACAATCCAAGAAATTCGTCCACTGTCCAAGACTAAAAACTGGGCTGTGACGACGCTGGTAGAAAAAGCTCGTAATTAATATTTAATACGTGCTTGCGCGGGTATTGTGCTTTATGTACAATGCCCGCTTTCTTATCCATAAATAACATCTTGTTGTGTATGGAGTTCTTCCCTACGGGATCCAAAACTAGCTGCTAATGCTCGGTTTTGCCGAGCGACTCGGTTTTGCCGAGATTATAGGCGGAAAAAGTTGGAGGTTTGTTTCAATGATTCAAATGCAAACTAGGCTTGAAGTTGCTGATAACACTGGTGCACGTTCAGTAATGTGCATTAAGGTTCTTGGTGGTTCCAAGCGTCGCTACGCTTCGGTGGGCGATATTATTAAGGTTGCCATTAAAGATGCTGCCCCTCGTGGCCGTGTTAAAAAAGGTGACGTATATAGCGCCGTAGTGGTTCGCACCGCTAAGGGCGTACGCCGTGCTGATGGTTCGCTTATCAAGTTTGATGGCAACGCTGCAGTTCTCCTTAACGCCAAGCTTGAGCCTATTGGTACCCGCATTTTCGGGCCAGTGACTCGTGAGCTGCGCAATGAACGATTCATGAAAATCGTTTCACTTGCGCCAGAAGTGTTGTAAGGGGACGGGCATGAACAAGATTCGCAAAGGCGATGAAATCATCGTTATCACAGGCAAGGACAACGGCAAGCGCGGTACAGTGCTGCGCGTAATCCCGGCTGAAGATCGTGTCGTGGTTGAAGGCGTTAATGTGGTGAAAAAACACCAAAAGCCTAATCCAATGCGCGGTGTACAGGGCGGTATTGTCGAAAAGACTATGCCGGTTCACATTTCTAATGTTGCCTTGTTTAACACTGCAACGGGCAAGGCTGATCGCGTTGGCTTCAAGACTTTAGAGGATGGCCGTAAGGTTCGTTTCTTTAAGTCTAGTGGCGAAGTGGTTGGCGGCTAAGGGGTGATGAAAAATGGCTCGTCTGCAAGAGTTTTATAAAGAACAAGTAGTGCCAAAGCTGGTTGAACAGTTTGGCTACAAATCCATCATGCAAGTTCCACGCATCGACAAGATCACCATTAACATGGGTGTTGGCGAAGCGATTGCGGATAAGAAAGTGATGGATCATGCTGTTGGTGATTTGGTGAAAATTGCTGGTCAAAAGCCGGTTGTTACTGTAGCTAAAAAGTCGATTGCTGGTTTCAAAATTCGTGAAGGTTATCCGGTTGGCTGCAAAGTGACTTTGCGCCGCGAACGTATGTTCGAATTCCTGGATCGTCTGGTAACGATTGCTCTTCCACGTGTACGCGACTTCCGCGGCGTGAGCGGCAAATCGTTTGACGGTCGTGGTAATTTCAATATGGGTGTTCGTGAGCAAATCATTTTCCCAGAAATCGAATACGACAAGATTGACGCTTTGCGTGGTATGAATATTACGATTACCACTACAGCTAAATCCGATGAAGAAGCGCGTGCTTTACTCGCTTGCTTCAAGTTCCCATTCAAGAGTTGAGGCAACCATGGCTAAAGTCGCAGTGATTAAGCGTGAGGAAAAGCGTCGTGCAACCGTCGCCAAGTACGCCGCCAAGCGTGAAAAGCTGATGGCGGTCATCAATGACCAGAGTGCATCTGACGAAGAGCGTTTTGCTGCTCGTTTGCAATTCCAGCAGCTTCCGCGTAATGCAAGCCCGGTACGTCTAGTAAATCGTTGTTCGATTACTGGTCGTGGTCGTGGCGTGTATCGCAAATTCGGACTCGGCCGTATCAAGCTACGTGAACTCGCCTTCAAGGGTGAAGTTCCTGGCATGGTCAAGGCTAGCTGGTAATAGGAGAGATAAAACATGGCAATGCATGATCCTATCGCCGATATGCTAACCCGTATTCGCAACGCACAACGCGCGGACAAGGCACAAGTTACAATGCCATCGTCCACGCTGAAGTTAGCAATTGCTGGCGTGTTGCAAGATGAAGGTTATATCGAATCGTTTGAAGTCGCAGGTGAAGTTAAACCTGTTTTGACCATCGAACTCAAGTACTACGCTGGTCGTCCGGTTATCGAGCGTTTGGACCGCGTGTCCAAGCCGGGTCTGCGCATCTATAAAGGTGCAACAGAAATCCCAACGGTGATGAACGGTCTGGGTGTGGCTATTTTGTCCACCTCCAAAGGCGTAATGACAGATCGCAAAGCACGTGCCAATGGTATTGGTGGCGAGCTTCTGTGCGTCGTCGCTTAAAGAGGTGAATCGATGTCTCGCGTAGCAAAAAACCCAGTAGTTATCCCGGCAGGCGTTGAAGTAAATTTCGCTGCTGGTGAAATCGTTGTGAAGGGCCCACATGGCACAATGACGCAAACTCTTTGCGTTGATGTGGATGTCAAGGTTGAGGACAATGCAGTTCAATTTGCCGCTAAGGGCGCATCTAAGCATGCCCGCTCTATGTCCGGTACTTTGCGCGCATTGGTAAATAACATGGTAACAGGCGTTTCTAAAGGCTTCGAGCGTAAGCTCTTGCTGGTAGGCGTTGGTTACCGTGCTCAGGCTCAAGGCGATATCTTGAACCTGACTCTCGGCTTTTCCCACCCTGTTGCGCATGCAATGCCAGCGGGTGTGAAGGTGGAAACTCCGACACAAACCGAAATCGTCCTCAAGGGCGCCGACAAGCAACTGGTTGGTCAGGTTGCAGCCGAAATTCGTGAATACCGTAAACCAGAGCCATATAAAGGCAAGGGTGTACGTTATTCCGATGAGGTTGTCGTATTGAAAGAAACCAAGAAGAAGTAATCGAGGCTGAATCATGGACAAGAACCAAGCTCGACTCCGCCGCGCACGTAAAACCCGTGCAAAGATTTCGGAGCTCAAGATGTTGCGTCTGTCGGTGCACCGCACCAACAGTCACATCTACGCCCAGATCATCGACGAAACCGGTAGCAAAGTACTGGTTTCTGCTTCAACTCTTGAAGCTGATGTTCGTGGCCAAATCAAGAATGGCGGCTCTGTTGATGCCGCAGTCGTGATTGGCAAGCGTATCGCTGAAAAAGCGAAAGCTGCAGGTGTCGAAACGGTTGCATTTGACCGTTCCGGCTTCAAATATCACGGCCGTGTTAAGGCCTTAGCTGATGCTGCCCGTGAGGGCGGCCTCGTCTTCTAATTGAGTTTGGAGTTGATATAATGGCTAAGAACGATATGGAAGAACGCGGCGACGGCCTTCGTGAAAAGATGGTCGCTGTAAATCGCGTAACCAAGGTCGTCAAGGGTGGTCGTATCCTTGGTTTCGCCGCACTGACAGTAGTTGGTGATGGTGATGGCGGCGTTGGTATGGGTAAGGGTAAATCGAAAGAAGTGCCTGTAGCCGTACAAAAAGCAATGGAAGAAGCCCGTCGTAAGTTGCAAAAAGTTACTTTGCGCAACGGTACAATTCATCACACAGTATTTGGTAAACATGGCGCTACTACAGTGTTCATGCAGCCTGCTGCTGATGGTAAGGGTATTATTGCTGGTGGTCCAATGCGTGCTGTGTTCGAAGTTATGGGTATCCATAATATTTCGGCAAAGTGTCACGGTTCGACCAACCCGTACAACATCGTACGTGCAACTTTAGATGGTCTTTCTAAGCTTCACACGCCAGCAGATATTGCTGCGAAGCGCGGTAAGTCTGTTGAAGAGATTCTGGGAGCTGCTAAATGAGCGACTCTAAGAAATTCAAAGTAACTTTAGTTAAAAGTCTGATTGGTCGCCTGGAAGCTCACAAGGCATGTGCCCGTGGCTTAGGTCTCCGTCGTCTTAATAGTAGCTCTGAAGTGATCGATACCCCGGAAAACCGTGGTATGGCAAACAAGATCAGCTACCTACTGAAGGTGGAAGGCTAAATGGAACTTAATAACCTGAAACCAGCTGCTGGTTCTACTCACGCTAAGCGTCGTGTAGGCCGCGGTATTGGCTCTGGCTTAGGCAAAACGTCTGGTCGTGGTCACAAAGGTCAGAAATCACGTACTGGTGGTTTTCATAAGGTCGGTTTTGAAGGCGGTCAAATGCCTCTGCAACGCCGTCTGCCAAAACGTGGTTTTGTTTCACTCACACGTGGTGATACCGCTGAAGTTCGCTTGTCGGACATCAACGATTTGCCATTGAGCGAAATTACCTTTGAAGCACTGCTTCAAGCTGGTGTGGTATCTCAGCATGCTCTGCGCGGTAAAGTTGTACTTTCCGGTACTATTGAGCGTGCAGTTGTACTCAAGGGCTTGGCTGTAACTAAGGGTGCCCGTGTTGCTATTGAAGCAGCTGGCGGCAGCATCACCGAGTAATTCGGTAAACTGAGGATAAGGCAGTAATGGCAAATCCCGCTCTGGCTAGTTCTGCAAACAAGTTTGCAGACCTTAAAAGTCGGATTTGGTTCCTCATCGGGGCACTGATCGTATATCGAATCGGTGCACACATCCCGGTGCCAGGTATCAATCCGGCTGAACTGGCAAAATTGTTTGAGTCGTCGCAAACCGGTTTATTGAACATGTTCAATATGTTTTCCGGTGGTGCTCTCTCTCGCTTTACCGTGTTCGCTATCGGGATCATGCCTTACATCTCGGCGTCGATTATTTTACAGCTCGCTGCCGAGGTGCTGCCATCTCTGAAGCAGATGAAAAAAGAGGGAGAAGCAGGGCGTCGTAAAATTACGCAATATACGCGTTATGCGACACTGCTTCTTGCTACTGCACAGAGCTTTGGTATTGCAATGATGCTGTTCAAACAGCCGAATCTGGTAGTTGTAGCGCAAGCTCAGTTTGTGTTTACTACTATTGTGACGCTGGTGACAGGCACCATGTTCCTGATGTGGTTAGGTGAACAGATCACCGAACGGGGTATCGGTAACGGTATCTCTATCCTGATCTGTTCTGGTATTGCTTCTGGTTTGCCTTCGGCAATCGGTAAGACACTATCACTTGCTAATCAGGGTGCTTTACCTATTTTGCTTGTGTTGTTTCTCTTTGTTGGTGTTGTGCTGTTAACTGCGGCGGTTGTGTTCGTAGAACGCGGCCAGCGCAAAGTTCCTGTTCATTATGCGAAGCGCCAGGTTGGCAATCGCATGATGCAGGCGCAAAGCACTCACCTTCCACTGAAACTGAATATGGCGGGCGTGATCCCTCCGATTTTTGCCTCGTCAATTATCTTATTCCCAGCGACTTTACTGTCGTGGACCGGTAATAGCGATAAATTGTCATGGTTAAAATCGATCGGTGACATGCTGCATCCTGGTCAGCCGCTCTATGTACTGTTGTATGCGACTGCGATCATTTTCTTCTGCTACTTCTATACTGCTTTGGTCTTCAATCCGAAGGAAACAGCAGATAATTTGAAGAAAAGCGGAGCGATGATTCCGGGTTATCGCCCGGGAGACCACACTGCGAAATACATCGAGAAGTTGATTTTAAAACTCACATTAATCGGTGCTGTTTATATTACGGTCATCTGCTTGATTCCGGAGTTTTTGATTCTGAAATGGAATGTTCCATTCTATTTTGGCGGTACATCTCTGTTGATTCTTGTAGTCGTAACAATGGACTTTATGTCGCAGATGCAGTCTTACGTGCTCTCACACCAGTACGAGAGTCTGCTCAAGAAAGCTAACTTCAAGGGCTAGGCGTAACAGGCTATGGCGAAAGACGAAGTCATTCAGATGCAGGGCGAAGTCCTTGAAACGTTGCCAAATGCAACGTTTAAGGTCAAGCTCGAAAACGGACATGTGGTTCTTGGTCATATTTCTGGTAAGATGCGGATGCATTACATCCGCATTCTGCCTGGAGATAAGGTTACAGTGGAGTTGACTCCCTATGATCTGACTAAGGCTCGCATTGTATTCCGGGCTAAGTAACAGCCCGGATTTAATTTTGATCGAAAGGAAAGACGATGAGAGTTCAAGCGTCGGTCAAGAAAATTTGCCGCAATTGTAAAATCGTACGCCGCAACCGTGTTGTGCGTGTGATTTGCACCGACCCGCGGCACAAGCAGCGTCAAGGCTGATTGTTGCGACAATCAGTTCATGATGTTAATATGCAAAGCTTTTTGAACCTGGGGTAAGAAAAGTATGGCCCGTATTGCTGGGGTTAATATCCCGAATCATCAGCATACTGTGATCGGCCTTCAGGCTATTTTCGGTATTGGTCGCACACGCGCCTATGCCGTCTGCGCTGCAACCAGCGTTGAGCCTACAAAAAAGGTTAAAGATCTCAGTGATGCTGAACTAGATCTGCTGCGTGAAGAACTTGGCAAGTATATTGTCGAGGGTGATTTGCGCCGCGAAGTGACCATGAGCATCAAGCGTCTTATGGACCTTGGTTGCTACCGTGGTTTCCGTCACCGCAGAGGACTTCCGTGCCGCGGTCAGCGTACTCGTACCAATGCGCGTACTCGCAAGGGTCCGCGTAAGTCCATCGCTGGCAAGAAGTAATCCAAGGAATTAAAGAATGGCTAAAGCAAACACAGTACGTGTACGGAAGAAAGTCAAAAAGAGTGTGTCAGAGGGTGTTGTGCACGTGCACGCGTCTTTCAATAACACAATCATAACCATCACTGATCGCCAAGGGAATGCACTGTCTTGGGCTACCTCGGGCGGTGCTGGTTTTAAAGGCTCTCGGAAAAGTACACCTTTTGCGGCTCAGGTAGCTGCAGAGGCTGCTGGTAAAGTTGCCCAAGAATACGGTGTAAAGAACCTCGAAGTTCGCATCAAGGGTCCGGGTCCGGGTCGTGAGTCCGCTGTGCGTGCATTAAACGCACTCGGCTTCAAGATCACGAGTATTTCGGATGTTACGCCGATTCCGCATAACGGTTGTCGTCCGCCGAAGAAGCGTCGTATCTAATCCCGGAGTAAGTTATGGCTCGTTATATTGGACCCAAGTGCAAACTTGCACGTCGTGAGGGTACGGATCTTTTCCTGAAGAGCGCTCGTCGTTCTTTGGATAGTAAGTGCAAACTGGAACAAGCTCCTGGTCAGCATGGTGTGAGTGGCGGTAAAAAGCCTTCACGTCTGTCAGACTACGGCGTTCATTTGCGCGAAAAACAAAAGATTCGCCGCATTTACGGCGTATTGGAACGTCAGTTCCGTCGTTATTTTGAAGAAGCTAGTCGACGTAAAGGTTCTACAGGTGAAAACCTGCTGAAGCTTCTTGAATGTCGTCTTGATAACGTTGTTTATCGTATGGGTTTTGGCTCTACACGTGCTGAAGCTCGTCAACTTGTTTCCCACAAAGCTATTGTGGTAAACGGTAGTGTTGTGAATATTCCTTCCTACTTGGTTAAGGCTGGCGACGTTGTTTCTGTTCGCGATAAATCGAAAACTCAGGCTCGTATCCAGGAAGCTGTTTCCCTGGCTGAGGGTATCGGTTTTCCGAGCTGGGTTCAGGTAGATTCTAAGAAGCTTGAAGGTATGTTTAAAAACATGCCAGAGCGTTCCGATCTGTCCAGCGACATCAACGAAGCGCTGGTTGTGGAATTCTACTCCAAGTAATATTCTGACCCGGCTAGCCAAGGGATACTGACTTATGCAAATCAACGCGAATGAGTTGCTCAAGCCGCGCATCATTGATGTGCAGGCTTTAAACGCTGCCCAGGCGAAAGTCGTGATGGAGCCGTTCGAGCGCGGTTACGGCCATACGCTCGGCAATGCTCTACGTCGCATTCTTCTTTCTTCCATGTCTGGTTTTGCACCGACTGAAGTGAAAATTGAAGGTGTGGTTCACGAGTATTCCGCACTGGATGGCGTGCAGGAAGATGTAGTCGATATCTTGCTGAACCTCAAAGGCGTTGTGCTCAAGCTGCATGGTCGGGACTCGGTCGTTCTCACCCTCTCAAAAGAGGGTGAGGGCGTCGTTAAAGCGTCCGATATTCAGCTGTCTCACGATGTTGAGGTGATCAATCCAGATCATGTGATTGCCCATCTGTCTGCTGGTGGCAAGCTTAATATGGAAATTACGGTTGAAAAAGGTCGTGGCTATCAGCCTGCGCCTAACCGTTTAGCTAAAGATGAAAGCCGTACTATCGGTAACATCATGCTTGACGCGTCTTTCAGCCCGATTCGCCGTGTTAGCTACCACGTAGAAAGCGCCCGTGTAGAGCAGCGTACTGATCTTGATCGTTTGATTATTGACATTGAAACCAATGGCGTAATCGAACCTGAAGAAGCTGTGCGTCAGGCTGCACGTATGCTAATTGACCAGCTCGCCGTGTTCGCTGATCTTGAAGGCACTCCCGTAGAGGAAGAGCAACCACAGGCACCGCAGATCGATCCGATTCTGTTGCGTCCGGTTGATGACCTCGAACTGACTGTCCGTTCGGCTAACTGCCTGAAGGCAGAGAACATTTATTATATCGGCGACCTGATCCAGCGTACCGAGACTGAGCTTTTGAAGGCACCTAATCTTGGGCGTAAATCGCTTAATGAGATCAAGGAAGTTCTTGCCTCTAAAGGCCTCTCGCTGGGCATGCGCCTTGAAAACTGGCCGCCTGCTGGCTTAGAAAAGCCGTAATAGCGGGCAAAAGGAAATCGACAAATGCGTCACCGTCAATCTAATCGCAAATTAAATCGCACGACAAGTCACCGTCTGGCGATGTTGCGCAATCTTGCGAATTCGTTGCTCCGTCACGAAGTCATCAAGACCACTTTACCTAAAGCAAAAGAGCTGCGCCGTGTTGCTGAGCCTTTGATCACTTTAGGCAAAAAGCCTTCACTTGCGAACCGCCGTCTGGCGTTCAATCGCACGCGTGATCGCGATATGGTGGTTAAGTTGTTCGATGTGCTCGGCCCGCGTTATGCTGCCCGTAATGGTGGCTACCTTCGCATTCTGAAGTGCGGTTTCCGTCAAGGCGACAATGCTCCTATGGCATTCGTTGAGCTTGTAGACCGTCCTGAAGAAGCGGAAGCGGTTGAAGCAGCTGAGTAATCAGTTGTTTTGCAGCTATTCGTTGTAATGTAAAAAAGCCAACCGCAAGGTTGGCTTTTTTATTGCCTGGCTAAAACTGAGGAATTTGGGTTGCAACGGGGAGTACCGAAAACCACTCCCACTCATGCCCTGCTTTTATACAGACGTTTCGTACCAGGGCATATGCATGTTCTGGCTCAATTGATAATAAATCAGCAATGTTTTGATAATCATCTGGTAAAGCAGGGTCTTGCCAGTGGTTGGCTAAGTGGCGTGCTGCAGACGTTGCAATGGATACGGTTCTGACTCTTGGTTCATCAGTATGCCTTTCGTCCATTAAGTGAGTCAGAAGGCTGGGTAAGTGCCAGTGTAGTGCTAATTCAGTTTGCAATTCATTGATGGTAAATCCAAGTATTAACTTTTGGACTTCATGGCTTCTGCTGCCTGGGTTTTTTAGTAAATAATGTGTAATTTTCTGAGCAAGTGCCGGGGCTGACAACCAAAGTAATATTTCAGCTAAATCATGCAGCAAAGATGCAGTGGTTACTTCTATTGGATCAACATCATGTCTTTGGCTGCTGAGGCTTTCGGCAATTCTGGCCGCAAGATAAGATCGTGAAATTATTTTTCTTATCCCCAATAATGCTTCTGGTTGTTGTTGCAGTTGAGTTTCAATCGCCTGTGTTGAACCAAACTCACGGAAGAAACCTCCCATGCCGATCATTAGTAGTACATGCTCGATGGTGTTTACATCTTTCATTTGTACTGCTCTTCGTTGTCTTTGCTGATAGCGAATCAGTTTTAGAGTAAGCAGTGGATCATGGCGAATAAGCAATGATAGGTCTCTGATGCTTATATCATCACTTTTCGAGTGTAAATGAGACATTTGATCCAAGGTATACTGCATTGCAGGGATTTCTATATTGCTCAGTTTAATGAGCCAGTCATTCAGGCTGAGATGCGTGTTAGTGGTCATGGTCATTAATCTGCTGCATCAGTGGTAATGTTTTCATTTTAGCTGCTAAATGGATGAGTTATGTCGAGATATGCGATTGGTGATATCCAAGGGTGTTTTACAGAGTTAATGGCTGTGGTTGAAAATTTGGCTTTTAACCCACAAAACGATCAGATCTATTTACTGGGTGATTTGGTAAACAGGGGGCCATCTTCACTTGCAACATTACGCTGGGCTTCCCAAACTCAGGGCGTATCTGTTGTATTGGGCAACCACGATCTGCATCTTCTTGCGATGTTTGCAGGTTTAGCACAGGCAAAGCCTGGTGATACGCTTCAGGAGGTGATTGATGCCCCTGATGCTGCAAACTTGTTACTTTGGTTGCGTCAGCAGCCTTTGCTTATTGATTTAGGGGATGTCTTGCTGGTGCATGCAGGGATTAGCCCTTGCTGGTCACTTGAGACTGCAAAGCTTGCTGCAAAAGAAGTTGAAAACGCCTTGCAAAGTGAGCAGTGGAAAGACTTTATGGCTGTGATGTATGGTAATCAACCCGCTGAATGGTCCGATGATTTGAGTGCAGCAGATCGCATGCGGTATAGCGTAAATTGCCTGACGCGTATGCGCTTTGTTACAACCGGCGGAGCTTTGCAATTAAAGTACAAAGGAGAGCTTGAACAAGCGCCTGCAGGGATTAAACCATGGTTTGAGCTGGCAAATCGCCAGCCTTTAAATCGCCAGGTTATTTGTGGACACTGGTCAGCATTAGGACTGATGCTTAAAGAAGATGTATGGGCTATAGACACAGGGTGTGTCTGGGGTGGTGCACTTACTGCTATCTGTATAGATAACGGGCAGCTTTATCAGGCGGCTGCCCGGTCAGAGTATCAAGCCTTGATGGATTGAGTATTTAATGCGTGATGTGCTGTACATATGCGCGCTTCAATAAATTGCGTCAGAGTGCGTCGGTTTTTATGATCGGTTGGAAATGGTGCTAAAAAGTTTATTTCAGCATGTAATGATCGCGTGCCCAAAATACGCCATAAAGACTGGATTAAGGTCATGTCACCAATGTAGGTAGCCGCATCAGAATACTGTCCTTCTGCGTCTGTGTAGCGCAGATAAACAGGTTGAATGGTGGCATTGCCATCAATTGCTGCTTGTAAAAGTGAAGAACGAAAAGGTAAGAGCTGTCTTCCGCAGCCTGTTGTACCTTCAGGGAATACGGTTACGCAGTGCCCTTCACTCAGAGCCGATACAATGGCCTCATTTACTCGGGCAGTGTCTCTTTTTCGCTCTCTTTCAATGAAAAGTGTTCCGGTCCCTATACAGAGCCTGCCAATGATCGGCCAAGATCTGAGTTCTGATTTTGCAACAAATCTGGAAACAGTGACCGAATCCAGGATAAAAATATCAAGCCATGAAATGTGATTTGCTAATAACATGTGTTGCTCTGGGTATTTCCCAGGCTCAATACCCTGCACACGCAAGCTAACACCCAGTATTTGCGTTAATTGTTTTGACCACTGTTGTATATAGTCCACTCTTTCCGCAAGCATTAAGTGAGGAAAACGGTATGTAACGTTAAATAATCCCTTGGCAAAATGCATCATTAAGCGGCATAAGCGATAAAGACGTAGGCATAACAATGGAGTGCGCATGCAGCTAAAATTCTGTATGTAAATTCGTAATGCTGTGAGTTTAGCTGTTTCTTCGCTGTTCGGCCAACTACCTTGAGTGTGAAGATCACCGTATGAAGTGTCTGGCATAGCGCATATCTAAATTTTGCATTGGCAAGATAATAAAAAGGTCAGCTGTATTAAAGTCAGGGTCCCATGCTGGCTCGCCACAAATTAATGCACCAGCACGAAGGTACCCTTTAATCAGCGGAGGGATTTCAGTTTCAAGCCTTTGGTTGAGTGTCGAAATAGGCAATGGACAGCGTGGGAATACGCGCCATTCAACAGGGGCAAGCTTATCTTTTGCCAGTTTGCGGTAAAGACTGGCAGCAACATGCCCTCCATCGCCTATAGAGACACTGGCGCAGCCGATGAGGTAGTTATAGTTGTTCTTGCTCATGTACTCAGCAAGGCCTGCCCATAGCAGCGTAATTGTGGCGCCAGAGCGGTAGTCCGGGTGCACGCAGGAGCGACCAATTTCAACCAGTTGTTCGCGCAGATGCCCTAACCTTGTCAGATCAAACTCGGTGTCGGAGTAATAACTGCCTAATTTACGTGCCTGATGGGGGGGAAGAATACGATATGTGCCGACAACCTCACCGGTTTCATCGTCTTGGACCAGCAGGTGGTCACAGTAGGCATCAAACAGATCACGGTCGATGCCCGGCTCACGGCATATTATATGTGCGCCCATCTCTTCAACGAAAACCCGGTATCGTAAAGCTTGAGCAGCACGGATCAGCTCTTCATTGTCCGCAATACATACAGAGAGTTTACGTTTACGGCTTGGGGTTATCTGAGTTTGAAGCATTGGTTTCCTCCTGTGTATGAGGAAACTTAAAGCTTGCAGATGACGCTGCTATGACGTTGAGATGAAGCTGAAATGACAGCTTAAAAAATTTTAATCAGGGAGAGAATCAGAGTCTTCGGCGTGGCTGGCCGGCACCGGGATTGCGTATTCTTCATTGGCCCAGCGGCCTAAGTCGATTAATTTGCATCGTTCAGAGCAAAACGGACGGCTGGGATTATCGGTTGAATATGTATGTTGTTTACCACAACTTGGGCATTTAGTTTGAAAAGCAGGTGTGTTCATAAATTGCAGTAGCCAAGTCCAAAGTCGACATCTGTATCGACAACCTTAGCGCGTTCTCCACTGGTTGATGGCACAACAAAACGAATATTAATGGCATAACGGTTTGCAGAGAGCTCTGGCACGGCTGCTAAATGTTCTGGCAGGCTAACCCTTAATAGCTGAACCGTTTTTCCACCAGACATTTGCTGGAAATTACCATTTTTTGCGGTGTAATTGTTTTCACGCATGCTGTCTCTGAGCAGGCGAAGCACAATGTCTAACCCTTGTTTGATAGGAAGCAGCGGGTTAAACCAGCCGTCAATGTCTGCTCTGCGGTATTCTGCGCTTTGATGTTGCCAGTAATGATAGGAAGGGAGGTCAAAGGCACAGGCTCCGCCAGGAATCGTAACGCGCTGTTTGATGGCCATCAGCCATTCATTTTCCCTTAGTGCTTGGCCAAATTTCCCTGTCATATTCAGCATTTTGCAATGCGTTTCTTCTATATCTACTAATACTCGTTCAAGAGCATCTTCTGATATTTGCGGATTATTTCGAAGGGCTGACAGAGCTTGTCGCTGACGTTCTAACTCCTGAAGTAAATCTGACTTCATGTCGGCGCGACTGGCTACTTCCATGATTTCAAATATACCAAGCAATGCTGCATGATGGTCCGCAGCAGAGTCACGTGCCACATACTGAATGGTGCGGTTGTATAAGTTTTCGAGGCGCAAAAGGGTGCGAATGCGCTCGTTAATAGGGAATTCGTAGCTGATCACGATGCGTCTAACCGGCGAAGATATTCGATTTTGCAGCAAAAAATGGTTTATGAAAATCAATTACGTAAACCGACATGTTTGATCCTGATATCGCTGGTGGAGAGTGCTAACGCTGGATTGTAAATGAGCAAGAGAGCTTTCATTCAAAATAATATCATTTGCGCGTTGTATTCGTGCTTTTCTTGGCAGTTGATTGGCAATAATCGCTGTAATTTCTGTATTTTTCAGGCCACTGCGTAATTTTACCCGCTCAATTTGATGTTCTTCAGAGCAATCTACCAAAAGGCTGCTGTCTATGATGCTGCTGTAAGTATTCGTTTCGAATAATAACGGAACAACCAATAAAACATAAGGTGTATGAATTGATTGTTTGCCCAGCTGTTGCAACACAATAGCCTTGATGCGCGGATGGAAGATGTTTTCAAGTTTTACTTTTGCATCAGCGTTGGCAAAAATGAGTTCGCGCATCCGGGGGCGGTTAAGGCCACCATCTTTATTTATGAAATCTGGGCCAAATTCTAGGGCTATTTGCTCTAAGGCTTCCGAGGGGGGGCGGCTTAGCTCGTGCGCTATCTCATCAGTATCAATAACAGTCACACCCAGCTCGGCAAAAAGGCGGGCAACGGTTGATTTGCCACTGCCTATTCCTCCGGTCAGCCCGATAATTTTCATTCCGTCTGCACGCATTATGCGGGTACACCATTAAATATCAGCTGCTGTAATGAGCTGCCAAGCAACAAAGTCAGCCAGCCTGCAATCCCTAAATAAGGACCAAAAGGCATGGGTTTGCCCATACCTCGTTTGGCCAGAATGGCCAGAGCAATGCCGATTACTGCGCCGCTGATGGATGATAGCAAAATAATACTTGGTAAAGCCTGCCACCCAAACCAAGCGCCCAATGCTGCCAGCAGCTTAAAGTCACCATATCCCATGCCTTCTTTTTTTGTGATGAGCTTAAACAGCCAATACACGCTCCAGAGTACTAGGTAGCCGGCAACTGCACCGATAACGGCCTGATCTAACGGCACAAAGACATTATTTAAATTGAAAAGCAGCCCCAGCCAGAGCAGGGGTAGGGTAATGCTGTCAGGCAGCAGATAGGTGTCCGCGTCAATAAAGACAAGTGAAATTAGCGACCATGTCAGCATAATTGCTGCAATCGCCGCTATGGTTACACCGAAATGCAGGCCTACTACTGTTGTTAGCGTTGCACAAAGCAGCTCAATCAGAGGGTAGCGCGGGCTGATAGAAGTTTTACACGCTTTACAACGCCCGCGTAAAACTAAATAACTGATAACGGGAATATTCTCTAAAGCGCTGATGGCATGTCCGCAACCGGGGCAGGCTGAGCGTGGAATAATCAAATTATAAGTGGGCACTTTGGGCATTGGAGCATCGACAGGAGCGTCGATCATCTGACACTGCTGCCTGAATTCTTGCTCCATTATTTTTGGAATGCGGTGAATTACTACATTCAGAAAACTGCCAATTAATAAGCCAAGTATAAATAAAAAACCACCAAATACAGCAGGGCTGTCTAAAAACAACTCAATCATTAACCGACAACCTCGCCCATTTTGAAAATTGGTAAGTACATGGCTACAACTAAACCACCGATCAGTGTGCCCAAGACCACCATGATGATGGGTTCCATTAAGCTGGATAAGGCCTCTACAGCGTTATCCACTTCTTCTTCGTAATAATCTGCAACTTTACTCAGCATTGAATCCAGTGCACCCGATTCTTCGCCAATTGCAACCATCTGCATCACCATATTGGGGAACATATTGGTGCTTTGCATAGATAAAGTCAGGCTGGTACCGGTGCTCACTTCGGTTTGGATTTTTTTTGTAGCAAGCTTGTAGAGATAATTCCCTGCTGCACCGCCAACGGAATCCAGTGAGTCTACTAAAGGCACACCCGCTGCAAACATGGTAGAGAGGGTGCGGCACCAGCGTGCAATAGTTGCATCCAGCATGATTTTGCCAATAATCGGCACTTTAAGCAGTAAACGATCCATTACGATTTGAATCGCTTCTGATTTTTTCCATGCCTTTAAAAAGCCCCAAATCCCGCCGAATATCCCGCCAAATATGAGCCACCAATATGTAACGAAGACATCAGAGATTGCCATGACCACTAAGGTGGGCGTTGGTAAGTTGGCGCCAAAGCTGGAAAATAACTCTTTAAACGCGGGAATAACAAAAATCATAATCACCGCAGTAATCACAAAAGCCGCAACGATAACGGCGGTAGGATAAAACAGAGCTGATTTAATTTTCTTTTTAACGCCCAGCGTTTTCTCTTTGTAGGTGGCAAGCCTTGCCAGCAGGGCATCTAAAATACCTGCTTGCTCACCCGCCTGAATCAGATTGCAATACAGTGCATCAAATTCATTGGGGTGTTTTCGGAATGCCTGTGTAAGTGATGAGCCGGTTTCAATATCATTTTTGATATCCATCAGCAGCTTGGTCACAGATGGATTGCTGTGGCCTTTGGCCACAATATCAAATGAAGTGAGCAGCGGTACGCCAGATTTAAGCATGGTGGCCAGTTGCCGGGTAAACATGGTGATGTCTTCCTCGGTAATCTTTTTGCCTGTCCCCATTCTTTGTTTTTTGACTTTTAAGACATTGATGCCCTGGCGGCGAAGCGTGTTTTTAACCACGTGCTCACCACTTGCCCGTACTTCGCCTTTGACAATCTTGCCACTGCGATCTTTTCCTTCCCAGATAAAAGTAAATTCTTTTACTTTTAGTGTTTTGGGTGCTAGCGCCATGACGCCCCTCTTTGGATATTATTCATTGGTTACCGCCATGACTTCTTCTAATGAGGTCAGGCCTTGTTTTACTTTACGCAAGCCAGAACCCCGTAAATCACGAACGCCGTCACGCTTTGCCTGATCAGCAATATCAATCGCATTGCCATTGGTCATGATGATGCGATTCATTGCATCAGTAATGGGCATGACCTGGTAAATACCAACGCGGCCTTTATAGCCTGAACCCTTGCAAATATCGCAGCCTACGGGCTTATAAGGGGTCCAGGTGCCATCAAGTTCTTCTTCTTCAAAGCCAGCATCAAGCAGGGCCTGATGCGGAATATCAATGGGCGTTTTGCAACTGCACAGTTTTCTGGCCAGTCGCTGTGCGGTAATTAAAATCACTGACGATGCAATATTAAATGGGGCAATCCCCATATTCAGCATCCGTGTCAGCGTGGTGGGCGCATCGTTTGTGTGCAGGGTAGAAAACACCATGTGCCCCGTTTGCGCGGCCTTAATCGAGATATCGGCAGTGCCTAAATCCCGGATTTCCCCCACCATGATGATGTCAGGATCTTGGCGCAAGAAGGCTTTCAGGGCGACCGCAAAAGTCAGGCCGGATTTTTCATTCACGTTCACCTGATTAACACCAGGTAAGTTAATTTCGCATGGGTCTTCGGCCGTGGAAATATTGATGCCCGGCTGATTTAAAATATTTAAACAGGTATAGAGCGAAACGGTCTTTCCAGATCCGGTTGGGCCCGTTACCAAAATCATGCCATATGGCCGCTGGATGGCTTCCAGCAGAATTTCTTTCTGATCCGGATCGTAGCCCAGTGCATCAATACCCAGAGTGGCTGAGGAGGGATCCAGAATCCGCATACAAATCTTTTCACCGTGCATGGTTGGCATGGTGGATACCCGGAAATCGATGGCCCGGCTTTTGGAAAGCACCAGCTTCATCCGGCCATCTTGGGGCACGCGTTTTTCAGAAATATCCAGCTTGGAGATAACCTTAATACGCGAAGCAAGTTTGTCTTTAATCGCCAGCGGAGGCTGCGCCACTTCACGCAACACACCATCCAGACGGTAGCGAATGCGGAAGAATTTCTCGTAAGGCTCAAAGTGAATATCCGAAACGCCTGCATTAATGGCATCCAGCAGAATCTTTTGCAGATATTTAACGATGGGGGCATCGTCAACTTCCAGTGCCGCAGTCTCGTTTTGAGTGGTGTCTTCTTCGCCGCCGCCCATTTCCAAATCGACATCATCCAGCGCCATATTGCTTAGATTGGCCCCGGTAGACTCGATGAGTTTATCCAGCAGACTAACGAGTTTACTGTCTTCCACCACCAGTGGCTGCACTTGCAGGCCGGTTTGAAAGCGCACTTCTTCCAGCGCTTGCAGATTGGTGATATCCGATAGGCCGATAAACAATTTGGTGCCGCGCTTAAAGAGCGGCACGATGCGTTGAATCTGCATCACTTTATTGTCCAGCACGCCTTGTGGGATATAGCTTGGATCAATGTGGTCCAGATCAAGAAGAGGATAGCCAAACGCCTGAGATGAGAATTCAGCAACATCTCTCGCGGTCATTTTGTGACTGCGTATCAGTTGCTCAATAAACGGCGTTTTACTGCTGTTCGCTGTAGATTGCAGCGCTTCAGCGTCCGCTTCAATTAATCTGCCATGCTGAACAAGCAGGCGGGCGAGACCAGATACAGGTGAGTTAGGTGCTGACATGGTCTTCAATATGTAATCGAAAAGAGGAGAAACTGTCGGTATTGCCTTACGTTTTTAGTTTAGCAAATACCTTTTAATCTTGCGCTTTCTTTCCCTTTAAAACCTTGATAGATCAGATACATAATTAAGTATCTTGGGCATAAAGGCGAATAACGCGAATGCTTCGGTCTTGTGTTTGAACAATTTCAATTCGCTGCCCTGCTAAAACAAGGCAAGTACCCGCATCAGGGATATCTTCGAAGTGTTCAAGTATCAGTCCATTTAATGTTTTAGGCCCATCTACAGGAAATGCCAGACGTAATTTTCTATTGAGCTCCCGAAGGCTGGATGCGCCATCGAGCAGTACACTGCCATCGGGTTGCCTTAATGCTTTGCCCTGAGCCGGAGCATTGGTGGTGAATTCTCCAACAACTTGCTCCAGAATATCTTCCAGGGTAACAAGACCTTGCATTTCTCCGTATTCATCAACGACTACGGCCATTCTGCGTTTATTTTCTTGAAAATTTTGCAGCTGGGTAAATAACGGCGTGCTGGATGGAATAAAGTAAGGCGGCCGCATCATTTCACTCAGTCTTGCTTGGTCTATTTCGTCTTCTTTTAAGGATAAAATTTTTCTGATATGCAAAACACCCGTGATATTGTCCGGATTGCTTGAGTAAACGGGGAGACGGGTATGGTGACAGGTGAAAATTTGTTTACGAATCTCATCCGTTGGTGCATCTAAATCAATGCTCTCAATTTGATGACGGGGAGTCATTACATCGTCTACCGTAATGCTCGCCAGCTCAAATAAATTCAGAAGAATTGTATGGTGTTTTTTTTCCATATAACGCCCTGATTCTAATACTAAAAGGCGTAATTCTTCAGGTGAAAGTGCGTGCTGATTGTTCTGGTTTTTTTTTAGGCGTAAAACCTTAATCAGTGCACTGACAAACAGATTGACCAGCCAGACTGCCGGATAAAAAATACGCAGCAGGATAAGCAGCGGATAAGACGCTGCATAGGCAAAGGATTCTGCATAGTTGGCTGCTAATACTTTGGGCGTTGCTTCGGAAAAAATAAGAATTGCAAACGCCACCAGCAAAGTGGCCGTACCTAATGCGAAGTCATTTCCGGCAAACAGCTTGCTTGCAATCAGCGTAGAAAGCGTGGCTGATGCAGTGTTGATAAGCGTATTACCAATTAAAATAACGGAAAGTAACTTATCGGTTTGGTTTAGTAGTTTTTGTGTTCGTGCAGCCGCTAAATGTCCTTGGCGTGCCTTACTGGCAATTTTATAGCGGTTTACCGCCATCATTGCAGTTTCCGCTGCAGAAAAGAATGCGGAAGTTGCTAAGCAGAGGCCAAGAGCAAGATATAGATAAGATAATGAAATTTGTTCCAATGTCGTTGCTATGTCCGTAATTTGTATGGCTTAAGTCTTGTTTTTTTAAAAGGCCTAAAAAGGGCGGTGTAACAGCGCCTCAAGAACAAAACGGCTCCCTATGTAGCCCAGAAAAAGCAGAGCAAAGCCAAAAAGTGTCCAGTTAGCCGCAAAGCGCCCACGCCAGCCATTTTTCCATCGTCCCAGAAGCAAAGTGCCAAAAACGAGCCATGCTGCAATGGAAAGGATAATTTTGTGTGAAAATACTAAGCCGTGTCCGAATACTTGTTCAGCAAAAAAGATCCCAGAGAGTAGCGCTAAAGTCAGTAAAATAAAGCCGAGGCCTACACAAGCAAACATGAGTCGCTCGAGAGTCATTAGCGGAGGCAGTGTCCGAATGAGAGAGCCTGCCTGAGCTTTGTGTAATGTTCTATCAGCAAAACGCATTAGAATGGCGACGCCAGCAGCATTGAGCAGCATTCCGTGCGCAAACATGGCCAGCAAAAAGTGCCCTCGGGACAGCAGGCTGAGTGGGTATGTAATTGAATGCCCTATCGGTAACAGCTGGGAAATAAATAAAAATATTGCCGCTATACCCAGCATGGGAGGCTGCAGGCCATCCATTTTCCAGAATAGCTGGCCACACAGATAAATGCACAGAGTGGAAAATGCACTCAGGGAGAGCGCCTCTGCCGCACCAAAATGCAGATTGCTTGACCATAGTAAAGGTGGGAAAAGTGCCAGGGCGTGTAAAACTAGGCCTGAGACTAACAAAATCAGCTCAAGTGCAGGGCTAAGCAGCCGTTTGGGGCGTGATGAGGCAAGCCGGCTGCGGCAAAAATGCCAGCCTAATAGCAGATAAATGGTTAAAGCCAGCAGTGCGAAATAAGTTGCCGGGCTAACTTCAGGTAAAATGGTCATCATATAAGTCTATCAGAGCGAGGTCCCTCTTGGGGCAGTCGCCAAGCAAAGGATACGCATGTTTGAAAATCTTTCTAGTCGTCTTTCTGGTGTTGTCAAAAACCTGCGGGGTCAGTCTCGCCTGACAGAGGATAATATTCAAGACGCAATGCGTGAAGTACGCATGGCTTTGCTTGAGGCTGATGTGGCTTTACCTGTCGTTAAGCAGTTTATTAATGACGTTAAAATTCGCGCTCAGGGGCAAGAAGTTATTGGTAGTCTTACACCGGGTCAAGCAGTCATCGGTGTTGTGCACGAAGAACTAACTAAGCTGATGGGAGCACAAAATGATGCTCTGAACTTGGCCGCAGTTCCGCCTGCTGTGATTTTAATGGCAGGTTTGCAAGGTGCAGGTAAGACAACGACTTCGGGTAAATTAGCAAAACTTCTGAAAGAAACACAAAAGAAAAAAGTTTTATTGGTTTCAGCAGACGTTTATCGCCCGGCTGCCATTGAACAGCTGAAAATGCTGGCTGGTCAATTAGAGGTAGAGTGGTTCCCTTCTGATGTAGGGCAAAAGCCGGTTGAGATTGCGCTTGCTGCGCATGATTATGCGAAAAAACATTTTCATGATGTGCTGATTGTTGATACGGCAGGCCGCCTGGCGATTGACGAAGCCTTGATGGCTGAAATTAAAGCCTTGCATGCTGCGGTTAATCCTGTTGAAACCCTTTTCGTTGTTGATGCGATGCAAGGGCAGGATGCGGTTAATACCGCAAAAGCCTTTAATGAGGCACTTCCTTTAACAGGGGTGATTCTCACCAAGATGGACGGTGATTCACGTGGTGGTGCTGCTCTGTCGGTGCGGCACATCACAGGCAAGCCGATTAAGTTTTTAGGTACGGGCGAGAAACTCACAGGCTTGGAGCCATTCCATCCTGATCGCATGGCTGGCCGTATTTTGGGCATGGGCGATGTGCTATCCCTGATTGAAGACGTGCAAAATAGTGTCGATCAGGAAGAAGCGCTCAAAATGATGAAAAAAGTTAAATCCGGCAAAGGGTTTGACTTGGAAGATTTTAAAACGCAAATCCAGCAAATGAAAAAAATGGGCGGGATGAGCGCGCTGATGGATAAGTTGCCCGGGCAAGTAAGCCAGATGGCCAATAGTCAGGTAACAGATAAATCGGTGGCACGTATTGAAGGCATTATCAACTCAATGACACCGGAAGAGCGCCGTAAACCGGAGTTGTTAAAAGCCAGCCGAAAGCGCCGCATTGCTGCCGGGGCAGGTGTACAAGTACAAGAAGTGAATCGTCTTTTGAAGCAGTTTGAAGAAACGCAAAAAATGATGAAGCAATTCTCCAAAGGGGGCATGGCTAAATTGATGCGTGGCATGAGCGGCATGAAGGGAATGCTGCCCGGCATGTGATTAAAAATGCGGGTGCCGGGCTACTTGAGGTTTGCCTTGCATCTGCTGGATTGCTTGCCGGCCTTGTGGGGAAAGCTTTCATTTTGTACTGACATTTTTAAAATATTCGAACCTGACCGGCAGCCGAATATCACGTTAGGCTTTACAACGTGATTGTTTTTGCTGTACTTTTGCCGGTTATTCTTGCGGGGTTTGGTGTTTTGTTTCATAATCGAACCCCTTTAAATTAATCTCCATTATTGGGTTTAATGCCATGGTTGTTATTCGTCTTTCCCGCGGCGGTGCTAAAAACCGTCCGTTTTACAACGTTGTTGTAACCGACTCCCGTAATCGTCGTGATGGTCGCTTTGTTGAGCGTCTTGGCTTTTACAATCCACTCGCCAAAGATGGCGAAGAAGGCGTGCGTCTAGCTATGGACCGCGTTAGCTACTGGGTAGGCGTTGGTGCACAAGCTTCTGACTCCGTTGCCAAGCTGCTGAAAAACTACAAGCCAGCTGCTGTTGCTGCTGCTTGATTCAAGCCGTGACTATGCAAAAACGGGCTTCGCTGCCGGTGCCTGATGATCTTTTGATCATGGGCTATGTAAGTGGGGCTTTTGGTGTACATGGCTGGATCAACCTGGTTGGTGATACTGAAGATGCCGATAGTCTTTTTGACTACGACACTTGGTGGATCGGCCATGATGGTCAATGGCAGGCTTTTAAGCTTGTTGAAGGTCAGGTTCACACAAAGAAATTAGCAGCTCAGCTTGATGGTGTTAATGATCGCGATGCGGCATTTGCACTTAAAGGCAGTAAAATTGCAGTTTCCCGTAGCCTGTTACCAGCCCCTGCTGCTGATGAGTATTACTGGGTCGATTTAATCGGCCTTGATGTCATCAATGTGCAAGGTGAAAAGCTTGGTGTTGTGGATAACTTGTTTGAAACCGGTGCTAACGATGTGATCGTTGTAAAAGACGGACAGACCGAGCGTCTTCTGCCTTTTGTAGCTCATGTTGTGCTCAAGGTTGATCTTGCTGCTAAAGCAATCTCAGTGGATTGGGGCCTTGATTACTAAGGCTGAGGTGTATCACTTTGATGTGATCACTTTGTTTCCTGAGATGTTTGAGGCGATCACTCGTCATGGCATCACCAGACGAGCGGTTGAATTAGGTCTTTTTGGACTTAACAGCTGGAATCCACGTGATTTCACCGCAGACAAACATCGTACTGTGGACGACCGGCCATATGGTGGCGGCCCCGGTATGGTGATGTTGCCAGAGCCACTTGAGTGTGCGCTTGAAGCAGCTAAGAAAAGGCAGCGTGAAGAGGGTGTTGCTGTTACGCATACCGTCTATTTATCTCCCCAAGGGGCGGCATTAACGCACGATAAAGTCCAGGAGCTGGCTCAAAAGCCGGGATTGGTCTTGTTATGTGGTCGTTATGAGGGGGTGGATGAGCGTTTGCTGGATCGTCAGATTGATGAAGAAATCTCAGTCGGCGATTATGTGCTCTCAGGTGGAGAGTTGCCTGCAATGGTGCTGATGGATGCCATCATTCGCCAATTGCCCGGTGTACTTAATACTGCAGCGAGCGCAGAAGAAGATTCATTTGTGGATGGGTTGCTGGATTGCCCGCATTACACCCGTCCCGAAAATTATCTGGGCATGAGCGTACCGGAAGTCTTACTTTCAGGAAACCATGCGCTGATACGGCGCTGGCGCTTAAAACAGTCTTTAGGCCGAACATTTTTGCGTAGGCCTGACTTGTTAACAAAGCGACAGCTATCAAAAGAGGAAGCTCGTCTTCTGGCCGAATTTAAGGCGGATCTGGTGATAAACCAAGATCAGGTGGTTTGACCACCTTTGAAGGAACAAGCTTCACATTGGAGTAATACCCATGAATTTGATTCAACAACTTGAGCAAGAAGAAATCGCTCGCTTAGCTAAGACTCTTCCTGAATTCGCTCCTGGCGATACCGTGATCGTTCAGGTCAAGGTTAAGGAAGGTACACGTGAGCGTCTGCAGGCTTATGAAGGCGTTGTGATTGCTAAGCGTAATCGTGGCCTGAATAGCTCCTTTATCGTGCGTAAAATTTCCGCAGGTATGGGTGTTGAGCGTACTTTCCAAACTTACTCTCCGCTGGTTGCTGGTGTTGAAGTGAAACGTCGCGGCGATGTACGTCGTGCTAAGCTTTACTACCTCCGTGATCGTTCAGGCAAGTCCGCACGTATCAAGGAAAAATTGCCAGCTCGTAAGGTTGTTGCAAAAGCTGCTGCTTAATTTTTTTAAGCAATACAGTATTCAAACGCGGGCCAAGTGCCCGCGTTTTCGTTTCCATAACATCTGGATTTGTTATGCGTATCGAAAGTACAGATCGTTATGCCGTTATTTCCAGCCCTGTTGGCCCAATTGGGCTGGCCGAGCGTAATGAGCGTCTTGTTTTAGTCGAGTTTCTTCCCTCCTCTTCTTCCTTGCAGAGGGCTCATGGCACTTTGCTGCAGGAGGCTGCTTATCAGTTGGCGGCTTATTTCCAGGATCCTTTTTTTATCTTTGATTTACCTCGTGCTTTGTCTGTAAGTGAGCATCAAAGTAAGGTTCTGGATGAAATCGCGACGATTCCCGTTGGGCAGTTGCAAACCTATGCAGAAATTTCTAAGCGAATTTATTCAAGCCCCCGTGCTGTTGGCGGTGCTTGTGGGCGCAATCCCCTGCCTTTACTAATTCCTTGTCACCGAGTTGTGGCCGCTGCAGGTCTGGGTGGGTTTAACGCGGGCCGCAATGGAGTGGATTGGCTGCCAATTAAGCGCTGGTTGCTGAAGCATGAGGGCGTTGAAATATGAGCGAAGCTCTTATAGATGAACAGCTGGTATTGATTGATGAGTTTTTGGATGGGGTATGGCTTAGTGATCAGCTGTCTAAGAATACAATTGACAGCTATCGCCGCGATCTTTTGATTTGGGCTCATTGGCTGATGACAGAGCGAAATTGCATTTTGCTGGCTGCAGACCGGGAGTGTGTTCAGGCATTTTTGGCGAGGCAGGCACGTGATATGAAAGCTGCAACTCTGGCAAGGCGTATGGCCAGCTTGCGAAAATTTTACCGCCACTGGATCTTATCGGGGCAGGCGGACTTTGATCCTACTGCTGAGCTAACGGCACCCAAGCGAGTACGCCCATTGCCGAAAGCATTGGATGAAGCAAGGATTGAAGCTCTATTGCAAGCGCCGGAGCTTGATCAGGCCAGTGGCCTGAGAGACAGAGCCATGCTGGAGTTGATGTATGCAACTGGTTTACGGGTTACTGAGCTGGTTACTTTGCCTTTGGGGCAGATTAAATTACGTGAACGTTATGTGCAGATATTGGCTGGTAAAGGTGGAAAACAGCGTTTAGTGCCGATGGGGGAGGTTGCCGCCGATTGGGTTGAGCAATATTTGGCGCATTCCCGCCCTGCCTTGGTGGGGGGGCATCAAGTGGCAGAGGCATTTGTAAATCAGCGGGGGCATGCATTAACCCGCCAAGGGTTTTGGTACATTATTAAACAATATGCAGCTGCAGCTGGAATAGATAACAAACATTTAAGCCCTCATGTTTTACGGCATGCATTTGCCACTCATTTACTAAACCACGGTGCAGATTTGCGTGTAGTACAAATGCTGCTGGGACATGCAGATATTACAACGACACAAATTTATACTCACGTAGCGACAGCCCGTTTGAAATCGTTGCATAAAGAACACCATCCGCGTGGTTCTCGTTCATAAGCGCAATCGCCATATGCTAATCTCATAATCAACCCGCCGTCTGGCGGCTTTGGGGGATAGAGAATGGATGCAACGTGGGCACAAAAATACCAGGATCTTGCCATGGGCTATGTGGCTGAGTTTGGTGTAAAAATCATTGCTGCAATTGCTTTTTGGGTAATCGGCAGATGGTTAATTGGTTTGGCGGTACGTTTAGTACAAAGTTCTTTAGGTAAACAGAAAGTAGATCCAACTGTTTTGCGTTATGTGGGCTCTGTCATTACAGTTACGCTGAATATACTTTTAGTTATCGGCATTCTGGGATATTGCGGTATTCAAACCACGACCTTTGCCGCTTTAATTGCTGCTGGTGGTATAGCGATTGGGATGGCGTGGTCTGGCTTGCTGGCCAATTTTGCGGCAGGTGCATTTATTATTGTTTTGCGTCCATTTAAAGTTGGGGATTTTGTTGCCGTTGCAGGGATAGTAGGCACGGTCAGTGAGATTGGCTTGTTTTCTACTATGCTGAATACGCCAGACAATGTAATGACTTTAATCGGAAACAATAAAATTTTTTCCGATAACATTCAAAACTTCACCTTAAATCCATTTCGTCGCGTTGATTTAAAAGCGCAATTGGCTGGAAGTGCAGATCATGCAGCAGCTATGCAGGTTTTGCGCGAAAAGATTGCTGCGATTCCGAATGTGCTTGCTGATCCCAAGGTCGATGTAGAAATTCTTGAATTTAATTTGGTTGGCCCGGTCTTGGTGGTGCGCCCGTATTGCCATAATGATCACTATTGGCAGGTTTATTTTGATACCAATCGCACTATTAAAGAGAGCCTGGCTGCTGCTGGATTTCCAGTGCCTATGCCTGCGCAAACAGTTATGTTGCAACAACAGGCTTAATTCTTATTGGATTTGGAATAAAAAAAGCCCCTTCTTGAAATGAGAAGGGGCTTTTTGTTTGGGAAAATCAGGCAGGTATCGCTATCTTATTAGGGATTCCTAAGCTGACTTTTCCATCATCATCAATATCAATTGTAACTTCACCACCATGAATTAAGCGGCCAAAGAGTAATTCATCGGCCAGTGCCTTGCGGATGGTGTCTTGAATTAATCGGGCCATTGGCCTTGCTCCCATTAATGGATCAAAGCCTTCAGCAGCAAGGTGCGTTTTCAAAGCCAGGGTGAAATGTGCTTCTACTTTCTTTTCCTGTAGCTGGACTTCGAGCTGAATCAGGAATTTATCCACAACTTGCATAATAATTTCATGCGAAAGTGGAGCGAAAGGAATAATTGCATCCAGACGGTTGCGGAACTCTGGTGTGAACATGCGCTTAATTTCCTGCATCTCATCGCCAGTCTGCTTGCTGTTGGTAAAGCCGATGACCGATTTTGTGAGCGTTTCTGCTCCCGTATTCGTTGTCATGACGATAACTACATTTCTGAAATCAGCCTTGCGCCCGTTGTTATCTGTAAGCGTGCCATGATCCATCACCTGCAGCAGCACGTTAAAAATATCTGGATGAGCTTTTTCGATTTCATCCAGCAGCAAGACCGCGTAAGGGTGCTTGGTAATTGCTTCTGTTAGTAAACCACCCTGTTCAAAGCCAACATACCCCGGAGGTGCACCAATCAGGCGGCTCACTGCATGGCGCTCCATATACTCGGACATATCAAAGCGCAGCAATTCAATACCCATCGTATAGGCGAGCTGACGAGCCACTTCTGTTTTACCAACCCCTGTGGGGCCGCTAAATAAGAATGCACCAATTGGTTTTTGTGGGTTGCCTAAGCCCGCACGAGCCATCTTGATGGAGGTGGCCACAGATTCAATCGCTTTTTCCTGGCCAAACACAACGTGCTTAAGATCGCTCTCAAGAGTTTTTAACGTGTTCCGGTCATCTGTAGACACACTCTTTGGCGGAATCCGTGCAATCTTTGCAACGATTTCTTCGATCTCGTGCTTGTTGATGGTTTTCTTTTGTTTCGATTTTGGCAGGATTTTTTGCGCTGCTCCGGCCTCATCGATGACGTCAATGGCTTTGTCTGGCAAATGACGATCGTTGATATATTTCGCTGAAAGTTCGGCTGCCGTTGTCAGCGCCGCCAGTGTGTATTTCACGCCGTGATGTTGCTCGAACTTATCTTTCAGGCCCTTAAGAATTTCAATCGTTTGTTCTACCGTTGGCTCAGGCACATCGATTTTTTGGAAGCGCCGTGATAAGGCGTTATCTTTCTCAAAAATGCCACGGTATTCGGTGTAGGTTGTTGCACCTATGCATTTCAATGAGCCGTTAGATAAGGCAGGCTTTAGCAGGTTAGATGCGTCCAGCGTGCCGCCGGAGGCTGCACCAGCACCCACCAGTGTGTGAATCTCATCGATAAACAGCACCGCATTGCGCTCTTCCTGCAGCTGTTTGATTACCGCTTTTAAACGTTGCTCAAAATCACCACGGTATTTGGTGCCTGCCAGCAGCGCGCCCATGTCCAGCCCGTAAACAGTGGCATCTTTAAGTACGTCTGGTACATTGCCTTCAACAATCCGGCGGGCTAGCCCTTCTGCAATCGCCGTTTTGCCGACGCCAGCTTCACCCACGAGCAGTGGGTTGTTTTTGCGGCGGCGGCAGAGCGTTTGAATCACACGTTCTAATTCGTGCTCACGACCAATCAGAGGATCAATACGCCCAGAGATGGCCTGTTGATTTAAGTTTTCAGTAAAGCTGCTGAGCGCGCCCCCTGTTGTTGTTTCTTCTTCATGCTCTTCATTTTGCTCTGTGCGTGGAATCGGTTGCTGGGCGTTGGCCGATTTTGCAATGCCATGAGCAATAAAGTTGACCACATCCAGGCGGGTGATGGCTTGCTGGTGCAGGTAGTAAACAGCGTGGCTGTCTTTTTCGCCAAAAATGGCGACGAGTACATTGGCTCCGGTAACTTCTTTTTTACCCGAAGACTGCACATGCAGGATGGCGCGCTGAATGACACGCTGGAAGCCTATGGTTGGCTGTGTTTCAACTTCACCATCGCCAGAAACAACCGGGGTGTGCTCTTTTACAAAATCACCCAGCTGGCGGCGCAGCTCGTCCATGTGTGCACCGCAAGCGCGTAACACTTCAGCTGCTGAAGGGTTATCAAGCAGTGCAAGTAAAAGATGTTCCACGGTAATGTATTCGTGGCGTTTTTGCCTCGCATCCGTAAAGGCCATGTGGAGGCTGACTTCTAGTTCTTGGGCAATCATTCGTTCACCTCCATTGTGCATTGCAGTGGTTGCTGATGTTGCCTGGAATACTGGCTGACCTCTGCGACCTTGGTGGACGCAATGTCTTTGGGGAATACCCCGCACATTCCGCGTCCCTCTGTGTGAACTTTAAGCATAACCTGCGTTGCTCGTTCACGGTTCATTCCGAAAAATTTTTCTAATACATTGATGACAAAATCCATCGGTGTAAAGTCATCGTTTAGCAGAAGTACACGCCACAAAGCGGGTGGTGGTGAGAGTGTCGATTGCTGATTAAGTTCGGCATCGGTTTGATGCTGTGCAGGCATTTTTCTACCATATCGTGTGGTTTGTAATCATTTTGGTCCGCCCCCGTTCTTTTTCAAGCTCTGATCTGCATGAAGATGGGTGGATGGCGTGCCTGCTCTTTTTATTGTGGTTTTTTTATTGAGTATAAGCATCTATTTTTAGAATTTTACTTGACCTCCGGTGTAAAAGTCGCGTAAAAAGGTGGCTCGAGTTTGATGTACAAGTTTCTGCAGTACCGGTTTGGCCGTTTTGCTGGTCTTGGACCTCAAACCTCATGGTGCCTCTTCGAGGCGGTTCATGTTTTACAAGTTGATAGGATAGACCCCAAATGGCTCTGGGCACTGTTAAGTGGTTCAATGATTCTAAAGGCTTCGGCTTTGTTACTCCAGACGAAGGCGGCGAAGACATCTTCGCTCACTTCTCCGCGATCAACATGCCAGGCTTCAAAACCTTGAAAGAAGGCCAACGCGTTTCTTTCGAGATCACCAATGGTGCTAAAGGCAAACAAGCCTCTAACATCCAAGCTGCTTAATCTCAGCTAGGTGATATGGTATCCCGCTCACGCGGGTTTTTTCGGACCAATCCCTTAACCGGGCCTCATTTCTGAGGTGGTCCATGTTTCATCGTTTAGATAGGAAGTGCCAAAATGGCTCTAGGTACCGTAAAGTGGTTCAATGATTCTAAAGGCTTCGGCTTTGTTACTCCAGACGAAGGCGGCGAAGACATTTTCGCTCACTTCTCAGCGATCAACATGCCAGGCTTCAAAACTCTGAAAGAAGGCCAACGCGTTTCTTTCGACATCACCAATGGTGCTAAAGGCAAACAAGCCTCTAACATCCAAGCTGCTTAATTAGCTGCTGGTGATCAAAAACCCCGCCAAGGCGGGGTTTTTTCACGTCTGGAGTTTGTGACTCATGGCCCTGATCAAATAAAAACCCCGCCGAAGCGGGGGTGGATCTGGCAAATTTGCCGGAGTCAGTATTACATCCGTTCAATGATTGCTTTACCAAAGCCAGAGCAGCTCACTTCTGTAGGATTGTCCATCAGGCGGGCAAAATCGTAAGTAACAATCTTGTCTGCAATGGTTTTTTCCATCGCTGCGATGATCAGGTCGGCAGCTTCTTTCCAGCCCATATGACGCAACATCATTTCAGCAGAAAGCAGCAGCGAGCCTGGGTTTACTTTGTCTTGGCCGGAATACTTTGGCGCTGTGCCGTGCGTTGCTTCAAACATGGCAACGCTATCAGATAAGTTTGCGCCCGGAGCAATCCCAATGCCGCCTACCTGTGCTGCTAAGGCGTCAGAAATGTAATCGCCATTCAGGTTGAGTGTTGCAATTACATCGTATTCAGCTGGGCGTAAGAGGATTTGCTGCAAGAATGCATCAGCAATCACATCTTTAATGACGATGCCGTTTGGCAGTTCAAGGTATGGGCCACCATCAATTTCTATACCGCCAAATTCTTTCTTGGCTAATTCGTAGCCCCAAGTGCGGAACATGCCTTCGGTGTATTTCATGATGTTGCCCTTGTGAACAAGGGTAACGCTCTTGCGGTTGTTGTCGATTGCGTACTGGATTGCACGACGTACTAAGCGCTCGGTACCTTCTTTGCTAACGGGTTTGATGCCGATGCTTGAGGATTCCGGGAAGCGAATTTTCTTCACGCCCATTTCATTTTGCAAGAAGTCGATGACTTTTTTAGCGCCTTCCGATTGTGCGTCCCACTCGATACCCGCGTAGATGTCTTCGGTATTTTCACGGAAAATAACCATTTCGATCTGTTCTGGGTGCTTAACAGGAGAAGGAACACCCTGGAAGTAACGAACCGGGCGCAGACAAACATAAAGATCAAGTTGCTGGCGCAGTGCTACGTTCAGTGAGCGAATGCCTCCCCCAACTGGTGTTGCCAGCGGGCCTTTGATCGATACAACATATTCTTGCAATGCAGCTAATGTTTCTTCGGGCAGGTAAGTGCCATCCGGATACAATTTGGAGGCTTTTTCACCGCAATAGATTTCCATCCAGTGGATTTTACGGCCGCCACCGTAGCATTTCTTTACCGCAGCGTCGACAACGTCGATCATGACTGGGGTGATATCTACACCAATGCCGTCGCCTTCGATGAACGGGATAATCGGATTATCTGGAGTCGCAAGGTTTTGGACGATTTTCGCGCCATCTTGCGGAACTTTGATCAGGCTCATCTGTGTATTCCTGTTGTGTCGAGTGGTTTGTCGCATTTCGTCGGCCGGTATTGTGAATTTCTTGTGGGGCGCCGACGAAAAAACAGCCTATTATCGCTGTTTTGTAGCAATACTGCCAAGCCGCTATGCCTCAGCTTATACTTTTAAATAAACCTTACGGGGTGATCTGTCAGTTCTCCCCTTCGCCACCGCATGCTTCGCTGGCTGATTTTGTTCCTATTAGGGATGTTTATCCAGCAGGGCGTTTAGATACAGACTCAGAAGGCTTGTTGCTTTTAACGGATTCAGGGCCTTTGCAGGCGAAAATTGCCGATCCCAAACATAAATTGCCTAAAACATATTGGGTGCAGGTAGAGGGTAGCCCGAGTTTGTTAGATTTACAGCCTTTGCTGACGGGCGTGGATTTAGGCGATTTTACCACCCAGCCGGCACAAGTCAGGCTCATTGAGGAGCCTGCGGGCCTATGGCCACGTGTGCCGCCTGTACGTTTCCGGGCCAGCGTACCCACAGCCTGGCTGGAAATTATCATTCGGGAAGGCAAAAATCGCCAGGTGCGGCGTATGACGGCCAAAGTGGGCTTTCCAACCTTAAGATTGGTTCGCTATGCAATTGGGGAGTGGTCTTTGGATGGTTTATCTCCGGGGGCTTGGAAGGCTGAAACGGTTGATGCTCCCCGGCTTGTCAAGCCTGCTGCCGGGCCGGCGAAACCTAAGCAGCGCGGCCGCCGCGGGCCAAATAAAACGCGTTAAATATTATGAGTTGGCTTTATTACCAAGGAAAATTCAATGTGGAAGCCTAATGCAACAGTTGCTGCTGTTATTGAAGAGAACGGGCGGTTTTTGCTGGTTGAAGAGCGAATTGCAGGTCAGTTAAAGCTTAATCAGCCTGCTGGCCATATTGAGCATGGGGAGAGTATTGTTGAAGCGGCGATACGTGAAACATTAGAAGAAACCGCACACCATTTTGTGCCACGTTCTTTAATTGGCGTGTATCAATGGTCACCGCCGGAGCAGCCAAGGTTAACTTATCTTCGTTTTTCATTTACGGGAGATCTTGCCGGGATTGCAGTTGGGCGCGTTTTGGATGCGGATATTGAGCGGGCTGTGTGGTTAACGCGGGATGAAATTGTGGCGCGCGCTGAGCAGCATCGCAGTCCCTTGCTGCTGGCGTGTATAGATGATTATTTGGCGGGACGTCGTTACCCGCTGGATATTTTGCGTGATTTTGATCGCTGAGGCGATATTAGTACGTTTACTGGAATATAAGTATGTCTGACAAAATTGTAGTGGGCCTTTCTGGCGGGGTAGATTCCTCGGTGACCGCGTGGCTATTAAAGGAGCAGGGCTTCGACGTGGTTGGCGTCTTCATGCAAAACTGGGAAGACGATAATACTGATGAGTATTGTTCGATTAAAGAAGACAGTCTCGATGCGATCTCGGTTGCGGATAAAGTAGGTGTGGAGATCGAGCTGGTTAATTTTGCTCAAGAATATAAAGAACGAGTGTTCAGCTATTTCTTGGCCGAGTACTCGGCTGGCCGAACACCCAACCCAGATATTTTGTGCAATAGCGAAATTAAATTTAAGTGCTTCCTCGATTATGCCATTAAATTAGGCGGCACTAAGCTTGCAACGGGGCATTACGCTTCAAATCGGGTGCGTCCGGATGGCCGGACAGAGCTGCTTCGTGCTAAAGATGCTAGTAAGGATCAAAGCTACTTTCTATATAAGCTTAGCCAGGAGCAAGTTGCCCATGCAGTGTTCCCGCTGGGCAATATGCTGAAAACAGAAGTGCGTGAGCTGGCAGAGAAAATTGGCCTGCACAACGCTAGGAAAAAAGACAGCACCGGGATCTGCTTTATTGGCGAGCGCCCGTTCCGTGAATTTCTTAATCGCTACTTACCTAAAGTGCCAGGGCCGATGGTTACTCCAGAAGGTAAACACATGGGCGAGCATATGGGTTTGATGTACCACACCATCGGTCAGCGTCAGGGCTTGGGGATTGGAGGAGAGGGAGCGCCTTGGTTTGTTGCTGGCAAGGATATGGCTAAAAATGAGCTGATTGTGGTGCAAGGCCATGATCATCCATTGTTACTTAAAAATACTTTACAGGCACAAGATCTTTCCTGGGTTTTAGGTGAGTCGCCAGCACTGGGGCGCTACACAGCAAAAACACGCTACCGCCAGCAAGATGCAGCATGTGAGTTGCTCTGGATAGAAGATGGTCGTTGCGAGTTACGTTTTGATGAGCCACAGTGGGCGGTTACACCGGGGCAGTCGGTGGTGCTGTATGACGGAGAGGTCTGCCTGGGCGGCGGAATCATTATATAAAACACTATATACCCGAGCCATACAGCTTCTGTTTTAAACAAGCCGCAGAATGAACTGACCCCAATTAGTTGGACAGTATAAAAGCTAGGCGCTCAAGGGCTGGGTTCTGTATTGCACAGGACTCAGCCCTTTTAACTTCAGTTTGATTCGGTCGTGGTTATAGTAATGGATGTAATCCACGATGCCTTGCTCTAGTTGCTCAAGA
>NZ_PDZG01000049.1 GCF_002735645.1 Iodobacter sp. BJB302 | reverse complement strand
TCGTTTTGATACCTGCTTCGCCAGTTAAATATTGCTGAACGACAGAGAGCTTGAATTGCGTTGAGTACTTGGACATAAAAACACCCCAAAAATATGGACGGGTGTCCAACTTTTGGGGTGCAGTTCATAAAGCGGCTTTTTTTACGTCTGATGAGTCAGTGTGGTGATTAAAGCGTCATCCCCGAGTGTTTTTATCTGGGATCCAATCAAGGTGACAATCGATTTGAAATGTTGCGAGCGGGTTGAGGCAAGCGCACTTAATAACTGATTGGCGTGCTGTGATCGCCTTCTGGCCAGCTGTTTTCAAAAAAGATCTGCTCCTGCTCCAGACGGCAGCCCCAGCCCAGGCGCTCCAGCGTGGGTTTTTCCGGAAACGCTTCCACCTGCCCAAGGCAAAGAATCGCAATCGGCTTTGCGCCCTCCGGCATTTTTAACAGCCGCGCTAGATCTTCCGGTTCAAAGATCGATACCCAGCCCATACCAATGCCTTCGGCCCGTGCCAAGAGCCACATATTCTGAATGGCGCAGGATGCAGAAGCCAAATCCATCTCCGGCAGGGTGCGGCGGCCAAAAATATGCTTCTCGCGCCCGTCCATTAAAGCCACCACCAATACTTCGGCGCATTCTGCCAAGCCATCTACTTTTAGCCGCATAAATTCCTGCTGACGGCTGGGCAGCGCCGCCGAGGTGCGCTCGCGCTCGGCATCTACCAGCGCATGTACTTGCCCGCGCAGTGCCGCATTGGTGATATGCAGAAAGCGCCATGGCTGCATAAAGCCTACAGACGGGGCCATTTGCGCCGCTTCAATTAAGCGAGGCATCAGCCCCTCTGGCAGCGGCCCGGTTTTAAACTGACGAATATCCCGCCGCTGGCTCATCAGCCGGGTCAGGCTTTCGATTTCGCTGTCTGAAAAACGATGTGAGTTGGGCATGGGGAGTCCGGGGCTGGTGATGGGATTGTTGGTGCTTGGGCAAGCTCTTAGTGCTTTAGCCTATCTTAGAGAATTTCTGTTTCTAAGGCGGCTAAATAATTTTTCATGATTTCAATCCGCCGCAGGCCTTCTGCTTTACCTGCACTTGTTTTTAAGGTTTCAGCCGTTTTGAATAATTTTTTATAGAAATGATCAATGGTGAATTGAGCATCATCCGGCGCTCTTTCGCTGCAGAAGGGATCATGATCGGCGTAAAAAGCTCTTTTTAATAAGCCTGCGGTTGCAAAGCACCGAGCGATGCCTATTGCGCCAAGGCCATCCAGTCTGTCGGCGTCCTGAACGATTTTGGCCTCCAGTGTGGTGACTTCAATATTGGCACTAAAGCTGTGCCCTTCTATAGCATGGGCAATTGCCGGGTAAAATTCTGCCGGATATTGAATTGAGCTTAAATACTCAATCGCGCCTTCGGCAGATAATTTGGAAGCACGGCTGCGCAGCGGGCTGTCTTTGGGCACAATCACAAAATCATGCAGCCATGCCGCAGGGATAATGACTTCTAATTGTGCGTTTTCTGCGATGCCTATTTTTTTAGCCAACTGAACAACTCTTTTAAAGTGCAGCAAATCATGGGCTGGATCGTCACTTGTTGCGATGGTCGCCATCTTATTTTCAAATTGTTTTTCCCATTCACTGAGCTGCATTTTTTATCCTTATTTATTTGCCATGGGCATTTACTTTGTATTTTGCGATATAGGCTTGTTTTATTAAAAGAAGAGACATCGCCTGCTCCACTTAATTTGATTGTTCATTATGAATTGATGAGGCGCTGCTGTAGATATTTGTTTGCTCTTTGTGAATAACTGATGCAGCGCCATGTATATCTTTTTAGTGCCTTCGGCACGTTGATTTAGGTGCGGCATCCCCGCGAAGTATTTAATTTCTGAACGGTCAAGAAAGTAAGCAAAACCGCAACCTCAAAAGCGAAGGCCCCTCACTGCGGATAATCGGCTCGGCGAAAAAGGCTGCTCGGGAGCAAGCCCGCTACCCCTTTTCCGAAACCCCGAGCCGCTTATTCCTTGTGTTGCGGCTTCAAGGGGATTTGAAGCCCCGTGTAGAGAGCCGCGATATATATTTATTTGGCTGAGGTTGAAACTACTCAAACCCATAATAAATGGCCTAGTTGAAAATAGGTTTTCCTCCGTGTTCTCTGTGCCCTCCGTGGTTCAAGACTTGGGTTTGTTTTGAGTAAATTATCCACCCACAAAATCAGGCGTTATATGCCAGATTAGGTGCCAAATCGCGTTCGGCTTGCTCGATTGTTACCCCACGCCGCGCCGCATAGCTTTCCACCTGATCCTTCTCTATTTTACCCACGGCAAAGTACTGGGCTTGCGGGTGGCTGAAGTAGAAGCCACTCACTGCTGCGGTTGGCAGCATGGCGTAGCCCTCAGTGAGGCTCATGCCAATGCTGGCGGGGTCAATCAAATTAAATAAGCCGGTTTTGGGCGTGTGATCTGGGCAGGCGGGGTAGCCGGGGGCGGGGCGGATGCCTTGGTATTTTTCGTCGGTTAAATCATCCACATGCAGGTTTTCATCCGGCACATAGCCCCATAGCTCTTTGCGGATTTTCTCGTGCATATATTCGGCAAAGCCTTCGGCAAAACGATCGGCGAGAGCCTTCACCATAATGGCGTTGTAATCGTCGTCGGCTTTTTCAAATCGTTCTACGTGCGGGTCGATATTCAGCCCGCCGGTGACGGCAAATGCGCCGATATAGTCAACCACGCCGCTGTCTTTTGGGGCGATAAAGTCAGCCAAGCACCAGTTTGGCTTACCAGCCGCTTTGGCATTTTGCTGGCGTAGATTGTGCCAAGTCATTAGCCGCTCGCCGCTTTCGGGGTGATAGATTTCAATATCGTCTTCCACGCTGCTTGCTGGGAAGAGGCCGATCACGCCATTGGCTTGCACCCACTCGCCTTCTATCATTTTGGCTAGTAGCACTTGGGCGTCGGCAAAGAGGGCGGTGGCAGCTTCACCCACTACTTCGTCGGTCAGAATGCGCGGATATTTACCGGCCAGCTCCCATGCGTTAAAGAAGGGGCTCCAGTCGATATAGGGGGCGATATCGCATAGCGGTACTTTTTCAAAGCGCATCACACCCAGCTGCTTCGGCTTGGGCGGGGTGTAGCTGGTCCAGTCGATTTCAAATTTATTGGCGCGGGCGGTGGCTATTGGCAGTAGCTTGCTCTTGCCTTTGTTCTCATGAATGGTGCGAATATTCTGGTATTCGGCGCGTAGCTTTTCCATAAAGGCGGGCTTGAGCTCGTCGCTTAATAGATTGGAGCAGACGCCTACCGCGCGGCTGGCATCGGGCACGTACACCACGGGGCCGTTGGCGTAGCCCGGCTCAATTTTGACGGCGGTGTGTACTTTGGATGTGGTGGCTCCGCCAATCAGTAGCGGAATATCAAAGCCTTGGCGCTGCATTTCTTTGGCCACATGGCTCATTTCTTCCAGGCTTGGGGTAATCAGGCCGGATAGGCCTATCATATCCGCGCCGATTTCTTTGGCGGTATCGAGGATTTTTTGCGCGGGCACCATCACGCCAAGGTCGGTCACCTTGTAGTTATTACAGCGGAGCACCACACCCACGATATTCTTGCCGATATCGTGCACATCGCCTTTTACTGTGGCCATCACAATATTGCCTTTGGCGGGTGCATCCTGCAGGCCCATGGCGATTTTTTCTGCCTCGATAAAGGGCTCTAAATGGGCGACGGCGGCCTTCATCACGCGGGCGGATTTCACCACCTGCGGCAAAAACATCTGGCCCGATCCAAACAGATCGCCCACATGGTTCATACCATTCATCAAGACGCCTTCAATCACATGAATCGGGCGCTCGCAGGCAAGGCGGGCTTCTTCGGTGTCTTCCAGAATAAAGGTGGTATTGCCGCGTACCAGCGCGTGGGTAATGCGCTCTTGCAGGGTGCCATTGCGCCAACCCAGATCCTCGGTTTTCCCTTGGCTGGCGTCGCCTTTAAAGCGCTCGGCAATTTCGATCAGGCGCTCGGTGACATCCAGATTGCCGGTCGTGAGTGGTGCTCCGGCGCTGGTTCCGGCGGGCAGCATCAGTACCACGTCTTCGATTAAATCGCGTAATTCGCGTGGCACTTCTTCGTAAACTTCCAGCGCGCCCGCGTTCACAATCCCCATCGTCATGCCTTTTTTAATGGCGTGATAGAGGAAAACGGCGTGGATGGCTTCGCGCACCTTATTATTGCCACGGAAGGAGAACGACACATTCGATACGCCGCCGCTCACCTTGGCGTGTGGCAGATTTTGGTGAATCCAGCCAGTGGCTTCGATAAAGTCCAGCCCATAGCGGGCGTGCTCTTCAATGCCAGTGGCCACGGCAAAAATATTCGGGTCGAAAATAATATCGGCCGGGTCCATACCCACTTCATCGACCAGAATGCGGTAGCTCTTTTCGCAGATTTCTACTTTGCGTGCATAGGTATCGGCCTGACCCACCTCATCGAAGGCCATCACAATCACGGCTGCACCGTAGTCTTTGACTAAGCGAGCGTGGTGCTTAAAGGCCTCCACGCCTTCTTTCATCGAGATCGAGTTAACAATGCACTTGCCCTGCACGCACTTCAAACCCGCCTCGATGACATCCCATTTGGAGGAGTCGATCATGATCGGCACGCGCGAGATATCCGGCTCGGCGGCGATCAGGTTCAGAAAGGTGACCATGGCCTTATGGGCGTCCAGCATGCCCTCGTCCATATTGATGTCGATCACTTGTGCGCCGTTTTCTACCTGCTGACGAGCTACCACCAAGGCTTGCGCGTAATCGCCGTTTAAAATTAAGCGGGCAAAGGCTTTGGAGCCGGTGACGTTGGTGCGCTCACCCACGTTTACAAATAAATCGTTGTCGCCAATATTAAATGGCTCAAGGCCAGAGAGGCGGCATTTGGCCTCGATCTCTGGCAGGGCGCGTGGCGGCAGATCTTTGACTGCCGCATACATGGCGGCGATGTGTGCTGGCGTGGTGCCGCAGCAGCCGCCCACAATATTGATCAGGCCGGATTCGGCCCATTCTTTGATCGACTCGGCCATCATGGCCGGGTCCAAATCGTAGCCACCAAAAGCATTCGGTAAGCCCGCATTTGCATGGACTGAAACAAAGCTCTCTGAAATGCGGCTCATTTCTTCAACATACTGGCGCAGCAAATCAGGGCCCAGTGCACAGTTCAGCCCGTAGCTGATGGCGTCGGCGTGGCGCAGGCTGTTGTAAAAGGCTTCGGTGGTCTGGCCGGTTAAGGTGCGGCCGGATTGGTCGGTAATCGTGCCGGAAACCATGACCGGCAGTTGATCTTGTTTGGCGATATTATTTTTGCGGAAATACTGTTTAATCGCGAACACGGCGGCTTTGGCGTTCAGTGTGTCGAAAATCGTTTCCACCAGCAGGATATCGGCTCCGCCTTTCACCAGGCCATCAATCGCCTCCAGATAGCTTTCAACCAGCGCATCAAAGGTAACATTGCGATAGCCAGGGTCGTTTACATCGGGGCTGATCGAGCAGGTGCGGTTGGTTGGGCCTAATACCCCGGCGCAGTAGCGCGGCTTGTTGGGGGTTTTTGCGGTTTGCGCCACGCATAAATCTTTTACCAGCCTGGCAGCGGCAAAATTAAGCTCCCAAACCAGGCTTTCCATTTCGTAATCGGCCATGGCAATCGAGGTGCCGTTAAAGCTATTGGTCTCGATAATATCCGCACCGGCATCCAGATAAGCCTGATGGATTTTAGCGATGATCTGCGGCTGGCTCAGCACCAGCAAATCGTTATTGCCCTTTACATCACAGTGCCAGTCGGCAAAGCGTTCCCCTCGATAATCGGCTTCTTGCAAATCGTAAGCCTGAATCATCGTACCCATACCGCCGTCTAAAATCAGAATGCGCTGTTTGAGCTGGTTTTGTAGTTCTGAATGAAGACTCTGGTGGCGGATCATGAGCGTGTCCAATCTGGGCTTAATACAAAGCTGGCAATTTTACCATGGTAAGGCCAGGTTTTTGGCCTGCCAGGGCGGGCTTTTACCTGATGATGGGCTTTTTACACTTTTTAAGGTTATTGCCGTGGGTCTGATGATTAATTTGCATTCGGGCCGCGTAATTTCAATTAATTCCGGTGCGGTAAGCTTGCACTCGCGCTATGGTTTGTCTTTTGCTTGTTTGTTTTTAGCTGGATTATTTTGTCAGCTTTCTCTACTCAAAGGAAAAGTGATGCAAACTCAGGTGATTCGTATCCATCAGCATGGTGATAGCAGCGTTATGCAGCTTGAAACTTCCTCAGTAGCAGCGCCTCAGGCAGGGGAGGTCTTGCTGAAACAAACTGCAATTGGCGTTAATTTTATTGATACCTATCATCGGTCGGGCTTATATCCGCTCAGCCTGCCTTCTGGTTTAGGTGTAGAAGCGTGCGGTGTGGTCGAGGCGATTGGTGCGGGTGTGACTGAATTTAAGCCTGGTGACAGGGTGGCTTATGCAGGCGGCGCGCCCGGGGCTTACGCTGCACACCGGGTGATGCCTGCAGATAAACTGGTGCTTGTTCCGGCCGGGGTGAGTGATGAGATTGCAGCGGGAACCCTGCTGCGGGGAATGACTGCACAATATTTGCTTAAGAAAACTTTTCCTGTGCATGTAGGGCAAACCATTTTATTTCATGCTGCTGCCGGTGGTGTGGGCCAGCTGGCCTGCCAGTGGGCGCGGGAGCTGGGCGCAACTGTGATTGGTACGGTGGGTTCTGAAGAAAAAGCAAAGATTGCGCGCAGCTATTGCGATCATATTATTGGCTACGAGCACTTTTCTGAGCAGGTGCGTGAAATAACAGGTGGCAAGGGCGTTTCTGTGGTGTATGACGGAGTAGGGGCGGATACTTTTGCAGGATCGCTGGATTGCCTGGCACTACGCGGCATGCTGGTGAGCTTTGGGAATGCATCCGGGCCTGTACCTGCTTTTGAGCCCGCTATTCTGGCTCAAAAAGGTTCGCTTTTCTTTACACGTCCTACACTGGGACATTACACCTCAACAAGAGCCGAGCTGGTGAATACAGCAGCAGACTATTTCCATGCCGTGCGCCGTGGCTTACTGAAGCCGGAAGTTGGCCAGAGCTATGCATTAGCAGATGCCGCACAGGCTCATCAGGATTTAGCGCTGCGTAAAACGCAAGGCTCTACCTTATTACGGCCTTAATATAATGTCATACCGCCCGCATATTATTTATCTGCACGGATTTTTATCCAGCCCTCTATCCCAAAAAGCGCAGGAAATGGCCACATGGATGAGTGAGCAGGGCTTGCAGGATTATTTTCATTGCCCTCAGCTGCCTATGGATCCCAATGCAGCGGGGGTGTTGCTTCAGGGTTTGTTTTTTCATTTAGCAAACGAAGATGTTTGTGTGGTCGGCAGCTCTTTGGGTGGTTTTTTTGCTACATGGGCAGCAGAAACCTTTGCATGCAGGGCGGTATTGATTAATCCTGCGGTAAGGCCTTATGACAGAATTAATGAGTATTTAGGGCCGCAGCGTAATTATCAAACCGGTGAAATACATATTATCGATATTCGTTTTGCGGAGCAGCTCAAAGAGTTTGAGCGCCAGCCAAGCCAGCCAAACCGATACTGGCTGCTAACTCAGACGGGTGATGAGGTGCTGGATTATCAAGCCGGAGTGAACTATTACTCTGCTTGTCGTCAAACAATCATCAAAGGGGGCGATCATGGTTTTGCAGATTTTCAGCAGTGGCTGCCCGAAATATGGGGCTTTGCCCAGGGCAAAGAAAACTGCAGACGGTGATGGTTTGCATGGCTGGGTTTTAACAAAATTGAGTGTTTTTAAGGCGGAATGCTCCGCCTGATGTCTGAGATTTTTGCTTAAGGATTAAAGCATGACTCCACAAAGTGGAATTCTTCCTCCCGCCAACGGGCACGCGCTATTTACTTTATTCCGGCGGCGTTTGGGCAGGCGTGCTGATGCGCGCTTAAAAGCGCTTCTGGCCAGTGTTTCAGACCGGGTTATTCATTTACAGGGTGAAGACCCGCAAGCCAGCGGAGTGATTGCTTTTGGCCCTCATGTCTGGCCGGAGCTTTACAGCAGCAAGCCAGCTTTGCTGCGTGATTTTCCTTCCATATCAGGCGCTATTCACCCCGCTCCGGCCAGCGAGGTTGATGTACTGCTTCATTTGCGCGGTGAGCGCTACGATTTGCTGCATGAGTTTGCTGATCAGCTGAGTGCTGAAATGTCAGAATGGCTGGATGTGATCGAAACTGTGCATGGTTTTCGCTACCGGGATGCCCGTGATTTAACCGGCTTTGTGGATGGTACCGAAAACCCGGTTGGTGAAGAGCGGGCAGAAGTGGCTTTGCTGGCTGATGGAGATTGGGCAGGCGGCAGTTATATTCATTTGCAGCGCTATGTGCACCGTATGGAGCAATGGAAAAAGCTACCGGTGCGTCAGCAGGAGGCGGTGATTGGGCGCACTAAAGACACGAATGAAGAATTACCGGATGAAGACAGGCCGCATACAGCGCATATCAGCCGGGTGATTATTGAAGAAGACGGCGAAGAGCTGGCGATGCTCAGGCATTCAATGCCCTATGGCTCGCCAGGCGGTGATAAAGGGCTGTATTTTATTTCTTACTGTAAAACACCTGTTGTGTTTGAAAAAATGCTGACCAGAATGGTGGCCCCTACATCAGATGGCAGAGTTGATCATTTGCTCAATTTCACTCGTGCAGTGACGGGCGCTGCATTTTTTGCCCCAGGTATTGAGCAGCTGAAGCAGTTACAAAAATAAAAAAGCAGGCGGCTTATGGGGTGTTTTCACCACATATAGCCGCTATTGCTTGCATTTTAAGCGGTGTTGCCGCTTAACTTGCTTTTTGCTGGCATCTTTTGCATGGACCAAGCAAAACCCTGTTCAGGAAACTCCCGATTGCTGTAAAAAATGAACACGATCACATTGCATAAACACATTCGAGGGGAGTTTTGTTTATGCAATTCGTTCAGAAATCGGCAGCTTTATCTGCGGCTCTTGCTTTAGCGCTGACAGCTTGTGGCCAAAAGCCAGAAAGCAACACCGCTGCATCTGCCCCAGCGCCTGCTGTAGCTGCTGCTGGTGATTCTTCGGTCGTCAAAATTGGTTTTGCAGCACCGCTTACAGGGCCACAAGCGCATTACGGCAAGGGCTATCAAAACGGTGTGCAGCTGGCCATCGACGATGTAAACGAAACAAAACCGACTCTGGATGGTAAGGCCGTTAAATTTGAGCTGGTGGCCGAAGACGATATGGCCGATCCAAAAACGGCTACTCAGGTTGCCGAGAAATTTGTAGATGCAAAGGTTGCAGGGATTATTGGCCACTTTAATTCTGGTTGTGCCATTCCGGCTTCCAAGATTTACTCCGATGCCGGCATGCCGCAGATTGCCATGGCTACCGCGCCTGCTTATACCGCTCAAGGCTTTAAAACCACATTCCGCTCGCTGACTTCTGACTCTCAGCTTGGCTCAGTCATTGGTAAATATACGGTAGAAAAACTTGGCGCTAAGAAGATTGCCATCATTGATGATCGCTCTGCTTACGGCCAGGGCCTCGCTGATGAATTTGAAAAGGCGGCCAAAGCCGCAGGCGCTGAAATTGTTAAACGCGAATTTACCAGCGATAAAGAAACCGATTTCACTTCGATTCTGACCTCCATCAAGGGCGCTAAGCCAGACGTAATTTTCTACGGCGGCACCGATGCACAATCCGGCCCGATGGCACGTCAAAAGAAACGTTTAGCCATTGCAGCACCCATTGTTTCGGGTGAAATGACCCGCTCAGATACCTTCCTGAAATTAGCAGGCCCGGATGCTGAAGGCACGATTGCTGCGCTGGCAGGTCAGCCATTAGATTTAATGCCAGGTGGTAAAGACTTTGCCACTCGTTATAAAGCCAAATACGGCGAGCTGGAAATTTACACTCCGTACGGCTACGACTCTACCCGCCTGATGCTGGCCGCAATGCAGGCAGCTGGCTCGGCCAGCCCTGCTAAATACCTGCCTGTGCTGGCTAAAATCAAGCACAGTGGTGTGACATCAAGCAATATCAGCTTTGACGATAAAGGCGATTTGCAAGACGGCAGCCTGACGGTCTACAAAGTAAAAGGTGGCAAGTGGGAAGTATTGGAAACACTTGGCGGTAAGTAATATTACGCCAGTCTGCTTGCAGGCTGGCTTGCAAGACTCTCTCTTCGTGCAAACTGGTCCGCTGGTTTGCATTTTTTTATGCGTGGGAAAAAACCTGTAGACACAGAGATCGGTAGAGAACACAGAGCTCACTGAGAAAACCGAGTTTAAATCTGTTCCTGCTCATAAAAATTCCTCAGCTTAAAGCTGAGTGAGCAAAATATCGAGCCACAGAGAGCTGCGGAATCTTACTCAATTTATCCACCCGAATTCATCGAACATTGTCACCCCGCTTAACAATACCTACAAACGAGGGTTAATACTCTATTGAAATGCTAGGTTAGACTGAGCGACAGGCCGTTATTGGCCAGAAACAGCCCTCCGAGACCGGCCATTCCCCTAAAGAAATCATTCAATCACGCGCCTGATTTTGATTGACGAAACGGTTACAGTCTTCGTTACCGTGAGTGCTAGACTGTTTTGCATCAATTTCAGGGAAGCAGATCATGGGCAATCTTGATGCGTCAGAACCAGTCAGAGCCCGCCTTGTCCGGGCCGCGTTGGATTGCTTTCTTGCTGACGACTACCACCGCGTCACTACAAGGTTGATTGCCGAGCGGGCTGGGGCAAATGTTTCGATGATCCGCTACTACTTCGGTAACAAGGAGGGGCTTTATGAGGAGATGATCCGCGAGACGCTTAACCCGATGCTTGATGTGCTCGACAGTCCGATGATGGCGTCGGTTACAGGATTCACGGAGTTCCTTCGCTTGTACTACGACACCATGACTGCCCGGCCGGAGTTTCCAAAACTTATCCTCAAAGTGTTGGCACTCAACCAAGGCCCTGGACGCCGATTCATCCAACAATTGCTGGAACGCGGACGAACGAATGGCGCTCGGAAGGTATCCGCCATGAAGGCGGATGGACAAATTTCCTCAGGTATCGATCCCGACATCCTGCGTTTGGCATTTGTGAGCCTAGCCATGACGCCCATCCTGCTCAAAGACATCTTCGAGGAGCAAATGGGGCAACCCATGGATTCAGCGTTCCTGGATAAGTTGGCTGCCTTCAACGGGCACCTCTTTTCAGCTGGATTAACACCAGATAGCGCAACGCAATTGAGGGAGTAAGGCATGTCATTCCAAAAAAATGCAGGGGCAGTCCGTCGCTACGCCAAGGTAATGAAATTTAGCGCATGGCTACAGGGGATACCAAACAAGGTCACTCCTCCACCATTCCGCCTTATGCAGATTAGTTCTGCCTTTTGGCAATCGAGGGCATTGTATGTTGCCGCTCGTCTGGATATCGCCACCGTCCTTGGTGACAAGGCAATTGACAATGAGGGGATCGCTTCACTGGTGAGTGCTAATCCGGATGCCCTTGGTCGCTTACTGCGACTGCTTGCCGCTATTGGTATATTTGAAGAAGCAGCGCCCCGGGTGTTCCGTAATAATAAGCTGTCAGCGTTTCTGCGAACTGATAATCCGCAAAACGTAAGGGCGATGATCCTCATGCATAACTCGGAAGCGATGAGTCACCCTTGGTTCGAGCAACTCGAGCAGGGGATACGGCAGGGGGTTCCACCATTCAAACTAAGCCATGATGAGGAACTATTTAGCTATCTTGATCACCATGCCGGCTTTGATGCTTTGTTTTCCGAGGCGATGGATAGTGTCGAAGTGCTGACTGGCGACAGCTTTGCCAGCGATTTTGACTGGAGCCGATTTGAGCGAATTATTGATGTGGGCGGCTCTCGCGGCACCAAGGCGTTGGCAATCATTAAACGTCACCCTCATCTGACGGCTCTGATACTTGATCGGGCCCAGGTGATTGCTGAGGCCGAGCGTTACTGGTCTAGCCAGCCAGTGAGCCGCGTAGAGCGCCTAGAATTTCAGGCGGGCGATCTTCTCCACGAAATTCCATCGGCACGAAGCGACAAAGATATTTACCTTTTGTCGGCCATACTTCATGGATTCGATGATTTGACATGCAAAACCATTCTGCACAAGCTGTCCAACGCCTGTGGCCGCACAGGTGCGCGCATTGCTTTGCTGGAAATGGTGTTACCCGAGACCGGTGCGGATGTCGCCGGAGCTTCTTTTGATATGCAGATGTTCATGGGAACGAGGGGGAGAGAGCGCACGTTGTGTGAATGGACAGTATTGTTCGAGAAGAGTGGGCTCGCTCTCGAGCAAGTGGTTGGTCTTCAATCGTTTGGGAGCATCCTTGTACTTCAGCCAATTCGGCACTGATCACGGCCGCCTCGTGGTCTTTTTTCATGGTGCCCCGGGAGCTTCGGAGGAAGCGCGTGTCTTTGATGAAGCCGCCAGGCAGCAAGATTTGACGATTATTTGCTTTGATCGTTTCTCGCTCGACATCTCGATTAAAGGCGAGGCGTACTACCAGCACTTGGCCAAAAGCATTGAAGGCGTCGCGAGCGGAAGACCCGTGGATTTCATCGGATTTTCAATCGGTGCATTTGTCGCCATCCAGACATGTCGTTATATGGCGGGCGGGGTCAAACATCTTCACTTGGTTTCTGCTGCTGCGCCACTTGATGCGGGAAATTACGTTGATGCCATGGCCGGCAAGGCGGTCTTTTACTTGGCAAAACATTTCCCAGCCTTGTTTCTCGTTCTTTCTTATTGGCAGGGATTACTCGCTTTTCTTTTTCCCTCCGCATTATTTCGATTGATTTTTGCGAATACCGCTGGCGCTGACAAATTGCTGGCAAAGGAACAGGGGTTCCGAACCAGCATGAGCAAGGTTTTACGCACATGCTTTGTCGGGCGTGTTCTGGGCTATATCAGGGATGTCGACGCATATGTGCAGCCCTGGCAAGCAACTTTGTCCGAGATTACGGTGAATACGTCGATATGGCATGGAAGTGAGGATAATTGGTCGCCAGCGGCTATGGCGGATTACTTGCAATCAGCCATTCCGGGCTGTACTTCGAAAAAGATATTCAACGGACTTTCACATTATTCCTGCCTTTACCAAGCGGCCGGCGAGCTTTGCAATAGGTCAGCGGGCGCATAAGGACGTAAGCACCCGGCGCAAGGGCGAGAGGGGGATCTCCGTGCCAAGCGTGCAATTGCCTCCTTGCATTTCACCACGCTGAATGACTGCTTCCCCATTCCGGGTACTTCCGCTTTGGGTCGGGAGCCGAACCCCTTGCATAAATGTACAAGTGCTATTGGCGACACCCGATAAGAACGGCTGGATAAATTGATACGAATCTGCAAGAACACAGAGTTCACAGAGGCAACGACAGATTCGATGGTTTCTCTGTGGCACTCTGTGCCCTCCTTTTACTCTGTGGCTTAGGGTTGAGCTCTCTATTGAGGCTGGATGAAGTATCCTGCAAAACAGGAGGCTACTTTTTTTTGCATGCTGATATCACTTGGTGTTTACAGGTTTTTTTACCCAGAATCAGTGCGTTTCAGTCTTTCCTGATTCAAAATGGCAGGGTGATGTAATCAGGAGCATTGCTTTGAATGATAAAACCCCTGAGCAGCAGTGGCAGTGGCTGCAGAGCGGGCCGGGTTTGGCGGCTTTAAGCGAGGCTTGCCCACAGGATTGGCTGCTGGTGCGGGATGAGCTGGCGGCGGTGTTTGCGCGGCGCAACCCGGCTGAGCTTAAGCAATTGGTTGAGCGCTCTTCACAGAGAATGAAGCCTGATGCGAGGTTTTTATCGGGCGAGCGAAATGGCCGTGCTTTTGCAGATTTTGTCCGTACTCAAATTCGCCAGCGTATGACGGAGCTTGCCCTGCGCCAATATGCTTTTTCTGCGGCCACGGGTGTATATCAGGGCAAGGTAAGGTTTAATTTCTTTAATGGTTTTTTGGCGCAAAAATTATTATTTAAGCATGATTTAGTCAGAAAATCGGTGTCGATGCGAGCATTTAAGCGCATTTGGCCACTGTTATGGCAAAAGCGGCTTTTGATGCCGCTGGTAGAAAAACATGGGATTTATTGTTTTTACAGCCGCGAGCTGATTGCAGGATTAGCCCGGATCATCGGCCAGCGCAGTTGCCTGGAAATTGCGGCAGGAGACGGCACGCTCAGCCGGTTTTTAAGCGATGAAGGCGCAGATATCACCGCCAGTGACGACTTTAGCTGGGGAAAAGTGCTGCAATATCCCGAATCTGTACAGCGCCTGGATGCTGCCGCCGCCATTGCCCGATTTAATCCACAGGTGGTGATTTGCTCGTGGCCGCCATCGGGAAATCGTTTTGAAAAACAGATTTTTCGCACCCGTAGCGTAGAAACTTATATCGTATTGGGCAGCCATTCACGCTTTATTACTGGTAATTGGGCCGATTATGAAGCACAAACGGCGTTTGACTGGCAGGAAGACGCCGTACTCAGCAAGCTGGTGCTGCCGCCTGAGTTAAAAGCCGGGGTATGGATATTTCAGCGTAAAAGTGCCTGAGTTTTATATCAGGATAACCAGCGTTTTACACAGGGGGCGCTATGAGTATAAAGCCACCCCTTGGCAGCTTAAATTTTTAATTTGCTGACGCTCTCTTGCAAACGAGATGCTACATGTTGCAGCTCTTCAGAGGCATGCAGGCCTTTTTCGGTATAGGCGCGGCTACCATCTGCTTCTCTGGCAATCGCTTCAACATGCATAGCCACATGCTCGCTGGCGGTGCGCTGCTCTACAAGGGTATCGCTGATTGAGCGCAATTGCCCAACCACACCACTCATTTGTTCGCGCATAGTGTTTACTGATGCGCTGATTTTTTGCGACATATTGCTGTTTTGTTCTACCTCGGCCACGCTGTGGTTCATGCTGCTGACGGCATCCTGCGTTGCGTGCTGAACTTTGCTGAGAACGCCGACGATTTCTGCAGATGAGCTGGATGTTCTTTTGGCCAGTTTGCGTACTTCATCGGCAACAACGGCAAAGCCCCGTCCTTGCTCTCCGGCACGGGCGGCTTCAATGGCGGCATTAAGCGCAAGTAAATTGGTTTGATCGGCAATTTCACGGATGACGCCGACCAGCGATGATATACGCGTGGATTCCGCACTCAGATGATTAATACTGCTGGATACGGTGTTAATACTATCGGCAATTTGCTGCATTTGGCCAAATGCCGAGTCTACTTCTGCCACGCTTTGAATTGCCTGAGCTTCGGATTTTGTCCCCAGTTCTAATGCATTCGTGGCATAAGATGCACTCTCCGCGATGCTGGTGGATAACTGTTCCACCGCACTGGAAACCATTTGAGTGGTTTCACTTTGCCGCACGGCCATATCGGCAATGCTGGCCACCGTTTTGGCGTATTCAATGGCGATATCACCCAGTAAAGTCGTGGCGATTTGCGTTTCGGCCACCATGCTGCGTAAATCTTTTTGCATACTATCAATGGCTTGCAGTAGGCTTCCCTGATCAGAAGGTGGAATAGGGACCGCTAAATTACCTGCGGCAATTAGCTTGACCAGAGCGACAACCGTATTGGGATCGCTGCCAAGCTGCATACTGAGAGCCCGATAAAATGCCCAGCCCAGCAAAATGGTGAGTATCAGTGCGGCAATCGCCGCGCCCACATAATTGTTACGCTGGCTGGTGAGGCCATCAACCCGTATTTGTAAAAGCTTATTGAGCGCCGCTTGCAGGTCCTTATTCAGCTCTGCCTGAGCATTGCTGCCTTGCGAGTGTTGCTGCAACAGAGCCGGCAAAGTTTCAGCTTTCAGATTTTCTAATGTCTGCGGGCTAAGCTGGCTTTGCAGCTTGTTGTATTGGCCGCTCATGGTATTTAAATGTTCATCAAAATGCTTATTCATGTCTGCGTTGTAATTGCCAACACGAATTAAATTTCCGGTGATCAGGCTGAGGTTTTGTTGGGCAAGCGGCTTGAGTTCGATAAGGCGGGTGGCCTGACCGGCATTTTCTGTTTTGAGCGAAATGGCGCCTCGTGCCATATGTTCACCCAGTAAATCCTGATAGGCAGGTAAGCGAAAGCAAACGGTATCCATCAGGTAATAGGTATCAATATCCGGATCGAGGGTAAGGTTAGACTGATCGCAAGCATCAGATATATGCTGGGTGATCAGGCTGGATATCGTGGCGTAGTTTTGCTCCGCGCCTTTGGGATCGGTGGCATTTTGCTTGCGAAATTCTTCCAACCCTTGGCGTAAAGCGCTTCTTTGCTTATCAAAACTTAAATCCTGGGCCAGTTGGCTTTGCTCTGCACTACCCAGCGTTTTTTCAAACTCACCGATCCACGAGCTGTCATTGCCTGGCTGCCCTGCTGATTTGGCTGCTCGCAGAGTTTGCAGACTGGTTTGCAAACTCATCCATGGCTGAATATAGGCCATGCCTTGCTGCTCGCGTGCAGAGAAAAGGAGGTTGGTTTCGGTCACTTTATAAAGTGAGTAGCCCAGAAAACAAATACCAATTGTTATTACAAGGCCCATGACGGCGAATCGGGCAGGGTAGCTGAGCGAGCGCATGAATCGTATTAAGTAGTTCATTAGCCTGATCCGAATAATGCTGAGCTTTCATTTTAGGATGGGATTGACTTTTGTTTATTGTAATTTATTTATGAGCGGCCAAAAGGAGTATTGGCTTTATTTAAGATTAATCTATTATGGAGCAAGGGCGGCTAAAGGCTAAGTTAATGTATAAGTTATCAATCTTTGTATTGTTGATGAATTTTGCACATGCCGACGTGATTGATCTTCATTTAATGCATCGGCGTGATCAGCAGCATCAGTATTATCATCGTTTATTACAGGAATCATTACAGGCAGAAGGGCATATAGTCAATGTCATGTCAGAGCCTGAAATGCCTGTGGTGCGTGTTAATAAGCTATTAGAGAGCGGTGATTTATCTGCACACTGGTTTTTACAAACGGCAGAGCGGGATAAGCGCTTCTTACGTGTTGATATTCCTTTAAGTTTTGGCCTGATAGGCCAGCGTTTATTACTGATTAAAAAAGGGCAAGCTGCAGCCTATTCCAGGGTGAAAACACTGGCAGATTTACAGGCAATTAATAAACGCGCAGGCATGGCTCAGGGCTGGTTTGATGTGATGGTTTGGAAAGAAAACCAATTGCCTGTGTATGAGCAAATTGGTGACTGGCAAGTTTTGTTTAAGCTTCTGGCGGCAGGTAACCGGGATGTTGATTATTTTCCGCGTGGTGCGATAGAGATTCAGGATGATCTGGCTGCACATCCGGATTTAGAGATAGAGCCGGATTTATTATTAAGCTATGAGCGTGATTTTGTTTTTTATGTTTCCCCGCGCTATCCACAGCTTAGAAATCAGATTGAAAAAGCATTAAAGGCGGCGCTGGCAAGTGGTTTGCAACGCCGCCTTTTTGATCAGTTGCTTTTCCCTAAAGTAAAGCAACTTAATTTAAATAAAAGAACGGTTATTAATTTAAATACTTCCAGTAAATATTAATTAATTAAATGTGCCAGTTTGGCGGCAGCGTAATTTTTTGCTGCCTGATACCCTGTCTGATAGAGCCTGTCCATATTGCTTCTGGACCAGTCAAATACATCCGGCAGATCTTTTTCTGCAATAGCATCAATTAAGGGTACTTTATGCAGGGTAATCCCTTCGCTATGCAGGGCCTCAAATAATTTAATATCGTCCCGGGCAATTTCTACCAGAGGGGTAATGATAGACATTACCCATGCATCGTATAAATCTTTGGGTTTACGGAGTAATTTTTCCGCACCCAGCAAATCAAAAACAATGATTTCTTCTAATCCAGGATGGTTTTTGCGCAGGTCTTTAAAGTTAAGACAGTCAATTGCTGCGCCTTCGATATAAAAATCCCCATCGATTTCGGTAGGCGGATAAAGATAGGGAAAAGACAATGCGGCTTGTAAATGCTTTAAATCAATTTGCCTGCGCGGCCAGTTTTCCATTTGATGCTGGCTCAGGTTATAGGCATTAAGCCAGAAATGGGCATCGCTGTTTTTCAGTGCTTCAAAATCAATTATTTGTTCGGCAAACGGTACATGAGCACAGAGGCCAAGTGAATCGCTGCTTAAATCACTGGGGCTGGCGCTGGCTATGGCCAGAGCGGCTCCGTCTTTTAATGTTTGTGCCCAAGGATTGCTGGCTGGCCATTGTTGCATCATTTGCAGTAATGGATTGGCCGCCAGCGCCTGACGGTAGGCCTCGGCCATGGGGCCGGGTTTATGGAAAACTTTAAAGTTCACCGGGAAGGCTCGGTAGATAAAATCAGCCACGCCCATTTCTTTTAAGCCGCGCAATGTGCTTACAACATCGCCGTTCTTCGGGGCAATATACATTAAGCCAAGCAGTGCCCCAGCCCCCGCTGTAGAGATAACATCCACCTTTACCCCAAGTTCGTGAAAGGCTTCTAAAGCCCCTGCAATCAAGGTGGAGTTGGGTGCACCCCCACTAATAATTAATGCTGTACGCGCCATGGCTTTCCCCAATAAATAGTTTGCTTACGCATAAACAATACTCCGCTTTGTTGCGCTGCGATATCTCATTTAAGCTAGCGCTAGTATGCACTTTCTTTGCCAGTGTGCAGATTTTTATCTGCTAGAACACAGTAAGGCCATGCTTAAGGCGAAGGAGTTTTATCATGAAGAATGAGAGTCCGCGTGGGAAGGTGAGTATTTTGTCCCGGGTTGATTTTATTCGTGTTGCATCTGCACAGTTAAGCGATGCAGTTTTGTTTCTGACTTACGATACAACGGATGAGCGAACGACTAAATCACGGGGGGCTTTGATCGATTATTTAAGTGATGCGGGCATGATTACGGTGGCGCAGGCGCTGGAAGAGCACCATTCTATTGTGATGTTTGAGCTGGCCAGTGATGCGGTGCGTGCATGGCAGCAAATTAATGATCACAGCCATGCGGTCGCTGCCCATGTGTTCTGGCATGGCCTGCAGGATGATGCCGTGCATTCTGCTGTGATTGCGGCAAAGCCCAGGGAAGTAAGCCCTCTGGCGCACCATTAAATAAAATAGCCCGGAAGATTTCCGGGCTTTTGTTTTACAGCAGGTGAGTGCTTACCACTTCATTTCGCCTTTGTTGACCTTTGCGCCAATTTCCAGCGCCATGCCAAGGCCAGCATCCGGATAGCGTTTTTTCATGGCCGCAATCAGCGCGGCAGAGTCTTTGGCTTTTGCCAGCTCAAGATCGTAGGCTTTCAGGTATTCACGGTTGTATTGCAGATGCTCAACAGTGAACGTTGTACCGGCTTTAAAGTGGCCTGGAACAACCACTTCAGGCTTCAGGTTTTCCATTTTATCGATCACTTTCAACCATTGTGCGCGCTTGGATACAGATGCATCGTCCGCAGTCCACAGGTGGAAGTTACCAAATACAGATACGCCGCCAGCGATGGTTTTGATCGATGGAATCCATACAAAGCTGTGCTCTGCGTTATCGCCATCCAGACCAACTACTTCTAATTTCTCGCCATCCACAGTCAGAGTGTTGCCTGATAACAGTGCAGGAACAACCGGGTGCTTAGGAGCGTTTGTCCCTAAGATCGGGCCCCAGTAAGCCATTTTCTTTGGCAGCGTTTGCTTGATATGAGCCACTGTAGGTGCGCTGGCTACAATTTTTACGCCAGGGAAAGCCTGGGTAATCACTTCAAGGCCGAAGTAATAATCAGGGTCACCGTGGCTGATATACACAGTGGTTAGTTTCTTGCCGCTGGCCAGAATATTGGCAACAACACGGTGGGCATCAGCAAGGGTAAATTGTGCATCAATCAGGATGGCTTCTGTCTTACCTGTTACCAGGGTCGAGGCCACGCCAAAGGTGCTTGGATCAGGGTTTGCATAAACTTCAAGTTTTAAAGGCGCTTCAGCGGCCTGAGCAGCGGCGATCAGGCCAAAAGACAGAGCAAGTGTGGATAAAACAGCAGCAGGTTTAAGCATGATTTGTTTCCTTGAATGTGTTTGGTTTTGCAATGGACGCTAGATTAGTTGTATACCGCGCACAGAAAAACCCCAAATCAGGCGTTAGTTTGTTGCATAATTCGAGCAGATGATGGATCTGCAAAAGGAGCAGCGCATGCTGTTACCAGGATGATGGACAGGCTGACCGCAATGCGGGTGTTTATTGAGGTTGTGGATCAGGGCAGCTTAACTGCTGCGGCAGATAAGCTGGATATGTCGCGGGCTATGGTTTCCCGCTATCTGGCCGAGCTGGAAGCATGGCTGGGGGTGAGATTATTGCACCGGTCCACCCGCAGCACAGGCCTGAGCAGTGCAGGACAGGATGCTTTGCCGCGATGCAGGCAAATGCTGGAGCTGGCCGATGATGTGCAGGGAATCACGCATAATCTGAACGCGGCGCCACATGGTTTGATTCGTGTGGCAAGCAGCAATTCCTTTGCTCAATCGCATTTAGCGGCGGCTGCTGCGGCTTTTGTTGCACAGTACCCGGATACCCAGGTCGAGCTGATTGTGGGTGACAGAAGCATCAATCTGGTCGAGGAGCGGATTGATTTAGCGATTCGGATTACCAACGATGTTGATCCCAATCTGATCGCCAGAAAATTAAGCATTTGCAGGTCTGTTGTATGTGCCACACCGGCCTATCTGGCAAAGCACGGCACGCCCCTGCACCCGGAAGACTTATTGCAGCACCAGTGCTTAAGCCATGCATTTTTTGGCAGAAATGGCTGGCGCTTTACTAAAAATGGCGAGCCTTTTTTGGTGAATGTGACCGGGGCGATTAGCGCGAATGACGCAAATGTAATTTTACAAGCGGCTTTGGCTGGGGCGGGCATTGCCCACCAGCCCACATTCAGCGCGGCACCCTATATAGAATCGGGTGAGCTGGTTCATTTACTGCCTGATTATCAGTCCGATGAGCTGGGGATTTATGGGCTGTATACCTCAAGACGGCATATGCCCAATATTTTGCGCAGCCTTTTAGATTTTCTGGCCGGGCGCTTTGGCAGCAAGCCAGGCTGGGATCAGTTTTTGCAATAGTTTTGTATTAAGCCTGTTCCTGAAAGCCTGGCTTTGTACCGTCCTGGCTTAAATCCAGATAACGAGGCCCGCCGGGAAGGTTGAGCAGTTGCAAGCTCATATCGCCCAGAAGCTTTAGCAGTGATTTGCCATCTTCTCCCTGCTTGAGCAATTGAAATGGCTGGCGCTCAGGCACGCTGCTTAAGCGTTTCAACAGGTTTTCTGCGGTGTCTGCAAATTGTGTGTTCAGATTGCCTGCGGGGGTATTTGTGGGCTTAGTTTCGGCGGCAGGCTGGAAGCTGCTGGCGCTGGCCCCTTCAATAATGGATTGATAACGAACGTCAATCTCAAAATCAAACTGGCGGCCATCGGCGGTAAATAGCTTACCCTTACCATTAAAGTGGCTGGCGTCTTCCAGCCTGAAGCCCGCTGCGGCACCGTTAGTGCTTTGCTGAGCTGCAGCGGCAAAGTTGGATGAGCTGCTTAACTGGGCCTGATCAAACTGAAAAGTCATGCCTTTGGCGGCGTCGCCAAAGAGTTGTTGGGCAAAACCTTGCATTAAATTTTGTGCTAAATCGGTGGTAGCTTTGCCTAAATCTTCGGCACGGCTTGCCAGCGCATCGCTGCTTTTTTGTACTGTGGTTTCAGGTTTATTGGCCTGCGTGCGGGCGACGCTGCTTTCTGCGGAAGACGCATAAGGATTCGGGATTGTGCGATTATTCAGCAGAGAGAGCGGGTTCATGGCCAGGTGCTCAAAAGTTGTTTATTACTTATCGGCTGAGTTTTGGTTTTTCTTGAGGGGCAGCATGCCCTTCAAAGTATTTTTTTCCCATTCAGGCTGAAATCTGCCTGCTGGAATGGCCGGCCAGTACTCCGCTCTATTTTTAGGAAGCTTTGCATGCTGAAATCGCTTAATCCGGAACGCCGTACACAGGCCATGCTTCTGGTCTTAATGCTGGTGATGTTTACCTCTATCGCAGATTTTATGATTCTGATGCCGCTTGCCCCCGATTTAATGCGCGAGATGCATATTGATACGGCACGGTTTGGGTTTTTAGTTTCAGCGTATTCGCTGGCAGCAGGCGTGGCCTCATTATTGGCGGCATCTTTAGCAGATCGCTTTGACCGGCGGCAGGCTTTGCTGGTGTGTTATGCAGGCCTGGTGCTGGCAACGATGGCATGCTCGGCGGCGACGGGCTTTTATAGCTTATTAGCGGCCCGTGGCCTGGCAGGTATTTTTGGCGGAGTGATTGGCTCGATTATTTTTGCCATTGTGGGGGATTTAATTCCGCCAGAGCGCCGGGGCTGGGCAATGAGCTGGGTGATGCTGGGCTTTTCTTTATCTGCCGTGGCGGGCGTGCCGCTGGGCTTATTTATTGCGGCACATTCTAACTGGCGCATGCCTTTTGTGGCGCTGTCGGCGATGTGTGTTCTGGTATGGATCGGTGTCTGGTATTTACTGCCCGCCGTTAAAGGCCATTTAACAAAGGCTCCCCAGGGTTTGCTTGCCGGATATAAAGAGTTGTTTGCTGATATTAATCACTGGTGGGCCTGCGGTGTAACGGCCATGCTGACTTTATCGGGTTTTTGTGTGATTCCCTATATCGCATCCACCATGGTCAGTAATTCCGGCTTAACGACGCATGAGCTGGTTTATATGTATTTATTGGGCGGCGTGGCTACTTTATTTTCAAGGCCGTTTATAGGCGGATTGATTGATCGCTATTCGCCCACACGTATTCTTGGCTATTTGGTTATCGCAAGTTTTGTACCGCTGATTCTGGTTACGCAAACATTTGCTTTAGCGCTGGCATGGCAGCTTTTGTTTTCCACACTATTTTTTGTTTTTGTGAGCGGGCGGTTTATTCCTGCTACGGCAATGGTTACAGGGGCCACCGCGCCGCAAATGCGCGGGCGTTTAATGGCGTTTAATTCAGCAACGCAAAACTTTGCCTCGGGTGTGGCCGCACTTTTGGCTGGCACGATCATGACGCAAAGCAGCAGTGGCAGAATTATTAATTTTGATTGGGTAGGCTATTTAAGCTGTGTATTTGGCTTGCTGGCCATCTGGATGGCGAGGCGGGTTAAAGCGGTTTCATAAAAAAAGGCTGATCCCGGTCAGCCTTTTTTGATTTGTCCATTGTTGTGCTGCTTTGATCAGTCGACAATGGTAACCAGGTTTCTTAAGTCTTCCTGGGTTTTTTCGCCCTTGTTCCAGCATACACGAGCACGGCCACCCTCAACTTTCATAACCAGCCCGTCAATTTTTTCTGAGCCATCAATTGTTGCGATGCGGTTTACACGGGTGTTAATGGCAATATTCTGTGATGCAGAAAAGAAAAAGTGATAAAGGCTGGCTAACAGGCTGATCATGGTGTATCTCTTATGCATGTAGTATTACTACGAATTTTATAGCGTAAATTCAAGTAGTACAACTACACTTTTATGTGATTATCTACATGGCATCGCTAAGGTGGCTGTTTATAAGCCTTTGATCAAAAAGTAGTTTGATGTTTTTTCTTTATATAACGGCCTTGCCGTGTGTTTTTATTCTTGCTTATAGCTTGTAGTTCAGATTTCCAGGGAAGAATGGTATGCAGAAGATTACTTTTTTTAAGCGCTTTGTTGACGATATTCTTGCCGAGCGCAAAACCATCACCATTCGTGATACCAGCGAAGCGAATGTGCAGGCGGGTGATATTCTGGAAGTCAGCACTTTGGAAGAGGGGCTGTGGTTTTGCCGTGTGCGGGTTTTGTCGGTAACGCAGACAGATTGGGCGGATTTAACCCCCTTGCATGCCGCACAGGAGAATATGGGCCTGTCAGAATTGAAGCAGCTTATTAAAGAAATTTATCCGGGGCAGGATCATTTTTATGTGATTCATTTTGAATTGGTAAAGTAACCATAATACTTTGGCATTTTTTATATTTTTCTTCGTTTAAAATGCCATTTTCATTGCTGTTTATTGCAAGGTTTTAATCAAGATGCTGCAAACCTTAACCGTATTTTTTGGCAATATGCTGTTGGTTTTTGGCGCTTTAATGCCCATTTTAAATCCGCCGGGCCATGCGCCGATATTCTTAACTATGACAGCGGATTACAACTCGCAGGAGCGGACGATTCTGGCGCGGCGGGTGGGGATTTATAGTTTTATTTTGCTGCTGATCAGCATGTTTATTGGTAGCTATGTGCTGGAGTTTTTTGGTGTGTCACTGCCTATTGTGCGTATCGGCGGTGGCTTGCTGGTGGCGACGGCGGGCTGGCAATTGATGAGCTCGGGTGATGACAGCCATAAGTCTGCAGGCATGCTGCAGGTAGGGGCCACCCGCCCAAGTAATGAAGAATTACGCGAGCGCGCCTTTTATCCGCTGACCTTTCCGATTACGGTAGGCCCAGGCTCGATTACGGTAGCGATTGCTCTGGGGGCTGGTTTTAACGGCCCGGGCCTGCAGAAGTTTTCTATGCCTTTAGCCAGCCTGACCGCTGTGGCAATTACTTCTTACTCTTTGTATCTGTGTTACCGCCATGCAGAGCGACTGCTTAAGCTATTGGGCAGCACGGGCTCGATTATTTTTCTGCGTTTATCGGCGTTTATTTTAATGTGTATTGGTATCCAGATTTTCTGGGATGGTTTTAGTGTGCTGTTTGGCGAGCTGCTGGTGCATTACTTAAAGCCTGCTTAAAAGTTTGAAGCATAAAAAAGGGCATATGAAGCGCTAATCGTGCTTCATATGCCCTTTTTTTTATTGGCTGAAATTTAATAATGCGGTGGTACTTCATCAAATAAGGATTTTTGCGCCGGGCCACTGGGTTCTTGCTGCTGCAGCCAGCGTAACTCGTTCACTACCTGATCCATCTGCTGCTGCTGAGTGGCTACGATGCGGTTTAATTCTTCTAATAGCTCATCTTGCAGCGCCAGCTTGATTTCCAGCTCGGTAATACGGCTTTCTAAGTTCATATTCTTCTCTCTGGCATAAATTTCTGCAGACACAAAGCTCACAGAAAAAAAACCTTTCAAACTAAAGCGTCTGATTAGGTTTTTCCCGTGGGCGGCTTTTATGTTCTGTATACAGGGGTTTCTTTACCGTTTTTTAGTGCCCTGAGCCGCTGCATCGCGGCTACGGCCAAAGGTTTTTTTGCCCTTAGGTTTATCTGTGCGGCGAACCACGACGTTGTTTTTTTCGTGCACAAACTTTTCGCCAGGCTGCTGTGCAGGGATCAGATGTCTTGGTGTGTTACCAATCAAATCTGCGCGGCCCATGGCGATCAGTGCTTCGCGCAGGATAGGCCAGTTATCTGAATCGTGATAGCGCAAGAAGGCTTTATGAACCTTGCGGCGATGGCCGTCGCGGATTACATCGACTTTCTCTGAGCTACGTGCCAGCTTTCTTAAAGGATTGCGGCGGGTGTGCCACATCGTAGTGGCCATTGCCATTGGCGTAGGCGTAAAGGCCTGCACCTGATCAGGCTGGAAGTCGTTTTTCTTCAGCCACAGCGCAAGGTTCAGCATATCTTCATCGCTGGTGCCGGGGTGGGCGGCAATAAAGTAGGGGATAAGACTCTGCTTTTTGCCCGCTTGCTCAGAGTAATAATCAAACATCTCGCGAAAGCGCTCAAACGTGCCGATGCCGGGCTTCATCATCTTGGATAAAGGCCCTTCTTCGGTGTGCTCCGGGGCAATCTTTAAATAGCCCGATACGTGGTGGGTGGCCAGCTCTTTCACATATTCAGGCGATTCCACCGCAATATCGTAGCGCACGCCAGAGCCAATGGTGATGCGCTTTACGCCATCAATCTTGCGGGCTTTTTTGTACAGCTGAATCAGCGGCGCGTGATCGGTATTGAGGTTTTCGCAAATGCCGGGATAAACGCAGCTTAAGCGCCTGCAGGATGATTCAATTTTCGGGTCTTTGCACGACAGGCGATACATATTGGCGGTCGGGCCACCCAGATCAGAAATATGCCCGGTAAAACCTTTGGTTTTATCGCGGATATCGACGATTTCTTGCAGGATAGATTCTTCCGAGCGGCTTTGGATAATCCGGCCTTCGTGCTCGGTAATCGAGCAGAAAGTACAGCCGCCAAAACAGCCACGCATGATATTGATGGAGAAGCGAATCATTTCCCAAGCCGGAATATGCGCTTTGCCATAGCTTGGGTGCGGATTACGGGCGTAATGCTGGCCAAAAATATAATCCATCTCGGGTGTGGTCAGCGGAATCGGTGGCGGGTTAATCCACACATCGCGCGAGCCGTGCTGCTGCACCATTGCCCGTGCATTGCCGGGGTTAGATTCTAAATGCAGGGTGCGGCTGGCGTGGGCATAGAGCACAGGGTCAAAAGCCACCGCTTCATAAGCCGGAATGCGGATCACTGTGTGCTGCCGGTCGGCCTGCTTAGCGGCGATGCGTTCGGCCTTGCTAATCAGGCGTATGGCCTTGGTGTCGCTAGGCGGAGTGACGTCTTTTTCGGTATTTTCCGGCAGCATTTCATAGGGGCTGATATGCCTATCGATGCGGCCTGGGGTGTCCACGGTGGTGGAATCCAGCTCCACCCAGCCATCGGGCAGCCAGCCCTGTGGGCTCATAAACGCTGTGCCGCGAATATCCTTCATATCTTTAAGTTTTTCGCCCGCAGCGGCGCGCTGGGCGACTTCCACTAAGGCACGTTCGGCATTACCAAATAAGAGAATATCGGCCTTGGAGTAAATCAGCGCCGATTGGCGCACTTTATCGCTCCAGTAATCGTACTGAGCAATCCGGCGCAAGCTCGCTTCAATCCCGCCAATCATAATCTGCACGCCTGGATAAGCCTCACGGCAGCGCTGCGAATAAACGGTAACGGCGCGATCAGGCCGCTTACCGCCCATGCCGCCTGCGGTATACGCATCGTCAGAGCGTGGCTTTTTATCTGCGGTATAGCGGTTAATCATCGAATCCATATTGCCCGCAGTCACGCCAAAAAACAGCCGTGGCTTGCCTAGCGCTTTAAATTCGTTAGCGGACAACCAGTCTGGTTGGCAGATAATCCCGACCCGCAGCCCCTGTGCTTCCAGCAGGCGGCCAATTAAGGCCATGCCAAAGCTGGGGTGATCGATATAGGCGTCGCCCGTAACCAGAATAATGTCGCACTCGTCCCAGCCAAGTACGTCCATCTCGGCACGACTCATAGGCAGGAAGGGGGCGGGTTTGCGGGGGAAAACACCAGCGGGCAGAACAGAAATAGCAGTAGGAGCGGGATTCATGGCTTTGATGAGCAATACTAATCGCGCATTGTCGCAGATTTAGGCATTGCCAATCAAAAAAAAGCTTTTTTTTCATAAGGATATGTAAATTTTGGCTCTGAACGGTAGAGCCTATACAGTGGCTTTTGTCCTCGATATTTTTGCCGAGGTTAGGTGCTAAATAGTAACGGGGAGCCACTGTGGGCATCCCCGTATCTTTTAAATCAATGAGATATCAGTGGCTTGGCCAGATTACCAAGTGACTTTACCAGTGCCTACGTCATACATTGCACCCACAATTTTGATTTGCCCTTTTTCTTCCATTTCTTTTAACAGGGGGCTCATTTCACGGATTTTCTGCACGCTGTTATTTACATTTTCATGCGCTACATCCTGCACAAATTCGTGGTTTTTGGAGCTGCGCTCGCCAGAAGTTTTGGTGGCTTCTACGGCAGGTTTAATTTTATCTAAGAGGCCAGTGAGATTGCCTAGTTGCACGGCATCACATGCGCCTTTTATTGCTCCGCACTGAGTGTGGCCTAGCACCACAATCACTTTCGATCCGGCGGCTTTAGCTGCATATTCTAAGCTGCCCAGAATATCTTCGTTAATCACATTGCCCGCCACCCGCGCAACAAATAAATCGCCAATTCCTTGGTTAAAGACCAGCTCAGGTGCAGAGCGCGAATCGATACAAGCGACGACGCTGGCAAAGGGATATTGCCCAAGGCCCGTTTGCATAATTTGTTTTTTATAATCTCGTTTGATGGATTTTCCGGTCGCAAAGCGTTGATTGCCATTTTTTAAGATATCCAGCGCAGCATCGGGGGTGATGCTGGCTTGAATCGCCTTGCTCATGGTTTTGCCGACGGCATAAGGCTCTGGCTTGACTGTGCCGCCGTGGTCGTCTGCTGCAAAGCTAAGTGAGCTGGCCAGCAGAAGAGTTAATGCGATAGGGCGAATAAACGGTAGTGATTTCATCATTTTTCCTTGGATAATTAATTGCTTTGTTTTTTAATGCTTTATATACAGACTGTAAAAAATACACGGGTTTTCATGAGGCATTACTCAGAATGGAATGCCGCTAAATAGTTCAAAGGCATAAATATTTCTTATTTTATTGCAGTAACATCACATGACGATGACTGCAAACTTACTGTTTGATTGTTTTTAGCATTTACTTTCTTCTATTGCACCTGCCAACCTCTGAGCGGTTGCTTTTATGGGGTATTTTTTGCTTGCATAAGGGGGTGAAACGTCGTTGTCTAGCTGGATTTATACTCTGCAATGGGAAAGGGCAATCTATATCGCTAGGGAGCAGGTAGAATCACGCCTTGCTGCAAGCACAGCTTTTGGACAAGACTATGACAGAACATCACGAAATCAAGCCCGGCCAGTCGGTCGAACTGCTCAAAGAGCTGCATATCCTGACCCGCGACGGCAAGCTCAATCAGGACAGCCGCCGCAAGCTCAAGCAGGTTTATCACCTCTACCAGTTTATTGAGCCGCTCTTAAAAGAAGTGCAGGCGGACCACCCCGAAGTCACGCTGGTTGACCACGGCGCGGGTAAGTCTTATCTGGGCTTTATTCTTTACGATTTATTCTTTAAAGATAAGCCGGGTTCCGGCCATATTTATGGCATTGAAACCCGCGATGAGCTGGTTAAAAAATCACAAGAGCTGGCCCAGCGTCTTAACTTCCCTGGCATGTCTTTTCTGAATTTATCGGTGGCAGAATCAACGAATTCTGATCTCTTGCCAGAAACCATTGATGTGGTGACTGCGCTGCACGCCTGTAATACCGCCACCGACGATGCCATTGCTTTTGCGCTTAAAAAGAAAGCCAAATTTATGGTGCTGGTGCCCTGCTGCCAGGCCGAAGTGGCAACCGTGCTGCGTAAAAACAAGGCTAAATCGCTGAAGAACCCGCTGGCAGAAATCTGGCGACACCCGATTCATACCCGTGAATTTGGCAGCCAGATCACCAATGTGCTGCGTTGCCTGCAATTGGAAGCGCATGGCTATCAGGTAACGGTAACTGAGCTGGTAGGCTGGGAGCATTCGATGAAAAACGAATTAATTATCGCCCAATATAAAAACCTGCCCCGCCGCAAACCTGCTGAACGCCTGGCGGCTGTGCTGGCAGAGCTGGGTTTGGATGAAATGCAGGAACGGTTTTTTACGGCGTAATTGATGCCAAAGCGCCTTGGCGCAGATTGAGGTAAGTGTTGGCTGGCGATGCTGCTGGCAAACACTTACCCCGATACATTTGTTTATTCATGATTCAATTTCTTTGTCATGATGTGAGATTGCGGCTGAAAATGCTGAGCTTCATAAAAATCAATGGCCTGATGATTAAATTTAAAAACTTCTAAGCGTATTTCACAGGCTTTTTTGCTTGCTGCCCATTTTTCTACGGTATTAATCAGCTCTTTACCCAGGCCTTGTCTTTGCTGTGCCTGAGAGACAAGAATAGTGCCAATTCTGCAAATAATCCGGGGCTGTAAAAGCGTGATCGCTGAGGTATCAGTGATTTGAGCGCTTACAAACCCAGCGATTTGGCCGGAAGATCTGGCGATAAACATCACCCCATTTTCTGCCGTAATACAGGATGCCCATAAATCTCTGTCCCGAATCATGCCTGATGCCGGGGCAAATATTTCTGGCTGATGCTGATGGTGTTGTGTGGCAATTTCATCGGCCAGAATGCAGATATCAGTTAAGTCTTCCAGGCCTGCCCGTTTTATATTCATTGTTTTCATTCCCATAAATTGTACTGGCGGGATTAAACCCGCTCTCTGCATCGACATCGCCATTCTTCCATTCTGGCGGCTGCAATCATCGCTGCTTTGCGCAGGCGGTGTTCAATGCCTTCATCTGTTTCTGCTTTTGCATGGAACCCATACCCGTGATGGCGGGTATCACAGAATGCCATTGGCTTAACTAGTAGTTTGCTGATTAGTGCTTTCATAGCATCTCCAATTTGCTTTTTAAATTTGTAATTGGAGTGTATTTTGATTCATTATCTGGATAAACCCATGATAACTGGACAAACTGTTCCTCTATGAAAACAATGCCTTCGTCCGATGCGCTCTTGGTGTTTGATGCGCTTGCCAGGCTGAGAAGCTTTACTGCAGCGGCTGATGAATTGGGCTGTGCTAAAAGCTATGTAAGCCAAAATATTAAGCGGCTGGAGGCTGATTTAGGTGCCGTGCTGGTTTTACGGACCACCAGAAGGGTAACGCTGACTGAGGTTGGGCAAACACTGGCCATGCGGGCGGCGCAGCTGCGGGTACTTATGGAAGGCTTGAAAGCAGAAGTCAGCAGTATGCAGGATCAGCTGGCCGGGCCTTTGCTGATCAGCAGCCCAAGTGGCATAGGGCAGTATGTACTGGCCCCGGTTCTGGCCGAGTTTGCCATTCAATATCCTGGGGTGCAGGTACATATGACTGCGCAAAATAAGCTGCAGGATATGGCAGGAGAGGGGATCGATTTTTGCCTGCATTCACGCACGGTGCTGGATGACAGCATGGTGGCGCGGCCCCTGGGTTTTACCCAAAAACGCCTTTATGCATCGCCGCTGTATTTGGCCAGAGCGGCCCAATTGCAGCATCCCTGCGATCTGCAGCAGCATCAGGTGTTTTGCCACGAAAGCCTGCACGAGCAGATGGGCTGGCAGCTGGAGAAAAACGGCGAAGTAGTTAGGGTAGAGCTGCGGCCTACGCTGGTGTGCAATACCTTTGGGGCGATTGCCAGCGCGGTGGAGGCGGGCTACGGCGTGGGCCTCTTGGATAATATTATTGCGGCACCCTATTTGCGTCAGGGTCTAATGCAAGCGGTATTGCCGGATTGGCTGGCTACGCCTAAGCCGTATTTTCTGGTGTTTCCTTACCGGCAGCCCATGCCTAAAAAATACGAAGCATTTATTCAGTTTGCGGTGCCACGTTTGCAGGCAAAGCTGAAGGAATCGATGAGCGCTGATACGCCGGGCGGCTAAGTAATTTGGGGCTGCCGGGTTTACGCGAGTTATAAACTACGCCGCTGATGATCAGAATCATGCCAATAAATTGTGGCAGGCTGGGCGACTGGCCAAGCGCAATGGCAATTAATGTTGCAAATATCGGCGCCAGATTCATAAAAATCGCCCCCTGTGCCGGGCCAATCTTTCGCAGGCCCTCATTCCACCACACAAAGGCCAGAACAGTACAAAAGAAGGCCATGGCTGCAATCGCCAGCAAAACATTCCATGCGGGAATCGTGTAAAAATCGTTGCTGATGCTGGCCGAAACGGCCGTCATCAAGGCTGCCCCCATCATAATGGTGACCGTGGTGGTGTGCAGGGGGGATACGCCACGAACAAAGCGTTTTGGAATCACAGAATATAAAGCCCAGCTAAAGCTGGCAATAAAAACAAGGGCATCGCCGAGGGCAAAATGTAAATCGCGGATGGTTTGCAAAGAGCCACCGCTGACAACAATCGCTACGCCAAAAAAACTTAATCCCATGGCCAGTATTTGCTGGCTGTTCAGTGATTCTTTTTGAAAAAAAGCGGTGAGCAGAGCGGTAAGAATGGGGCTGAGCGCCATAATTAAGCCGGCATTAATGGCCGAGGTTAGTTGTAATCCATAAAATAAAGAAAAATTGACACCCATAATGCCAATCACAGACATAAATAATAATGGGCGAATATTATTGCGCAACGCTTGAATATCCCATTTCTCACGCAAAGAAACAAACGCAAAGAGCATTAAGCCTGCAATGATAAACCGCCAGCTGCCAACCACCATGGGGGATAAAAATTGCACTGTATATTTGCCGATATGAAATACTGCTCCCCAGAAGAAGACAGTCAGTGTGAGTTGTAGATACGTCAGCAAATGTGGCATGGTGTGTACTGCTTTGGCTTGAAATTGCCGTCATTATTGTTGCTGATCCTTGAGATGTATTTAGCCCTGAATGGAAAACAGTTTTCTAAAAATGAAAAATACTGATTTGGATTGGAATGACTTAAAGTATTTTCTGGCTGTGGCGCGTGAAGGCGGCCTCAGTGCAGCAGCGCTTAAGCTGGGGAGCAGCGCATCAACGGTATCCCGGCATATTTCAGCATTGGAAAACCGCCTAGGGGTTAAGCTGTTTTTGCGGCAGCAAATTGGTTATCTGCTTACCGATCAGGGGGTGAGCATTCTGGCAAGGGTGACCGAGGTTGAAAATGCCATGTTCACCGTGGAAAGAAATAGCGACCAATTGCAATCTATTGATCAGGTCAGCGGCTTAATCAGGCTGGCTGCGGCTGAATCATTAGCCAGCTATTTAATCATGCCGCATATGCCGGAGTTTCTGACGCTTTATCCAAAAATGCAGGTAGAGCTGTTAGTGGGGGCATTACCGGCTAATTTGGCCCGGCGGGAGGCGGATGTGGCCTTGCGTTATGGCGACTCAATTGTGGTCGATAATAATCAGGATTACATCACGCATTTTGTGGGTTATGTGCATTTTGCTCCCTATTGTTTAAAGTCTTTATTGGCAGATTTGGGGCCAAATCAAGACCCGTGGCAGGCATTGCCCATTATTGAATTAAGCGATTGCTGGGCTTATTTGCCAATGGTGAAATGGTTAAAACAGATTACCCAAAACCGTGCCCCGCTGATTAAAGGCAATACGCTGCATACTCAGTATGTGGCAGTGCGGTGCGGGCTGGGAATCACCCTATTGCCTGAATATGTGGGCGATATAGATGAAACACTGGTCAAGCTGGATGCCCCGTCTGTTGTCCCTTCGCGTGAGCTTTGGCTGGTTTATCACCGTGATTTAAAAGCAAGCCAGCGCGTTCTTGCCATGAAAAACTTTTTAACCAAGCTTCTGGCGCAGGTTTTAGATTCATAAGTTTTAAGCTGTGCTTTGAGCCGGGGTGTTCGCCATGGCTTTATTTCTGCAGATCGTCCTTTCTTATGCTGCCTGCTCAGGCAGCCACTCCTTTTCTGTTTTTGATTATTTTAGCCCACTCAGGGCGGCTGCCGGTCAGTAAGCAAGAAGCAGCCTTTGCCCTGTATTTATTCCTTCGTAATATCCCGTTGTAGTAAAAATACGCATTACTACAAAAAAATCTGTTACAAAACTACATTGGCATACTATTTACAGTTGTTTGAAAGCAATATAAAGTAAATAAACATAGAATACTTACTTTAAATTGTCATTTAATTGTTGATGTTTGAAATTAAATTTTACATCATGAGCCGCTGATGTAGTTGCTTCGCGGCCATTGCTTTGCTCAACAGTCATACGAAGTCTCACGGCTTGATTATTCAAAGTGTATTCAGGCTGGGTTTTTGATCAACTTGAAGTCAAAGGAAAGAGCATGTCTAAGCTACAGATCAGTGTTGTCATTCCCACTTATAATCGGGCCGATTTATTACGCTACACCCTTGAATCTCTGGTTTTGCAAACGCTGGACAAGCAATTATTTGAGGTGATTGTGGTTGATGATGGCGGCTCGGATAATAGCGAAGAGGTGGTCAGGGCGTTTGCTGAGCAGCTGAATATCAAATACTTCTGGCAGGAAGACAAAGGTTTCCGGGCGGGCAAGGCACGCAATATCGGCACGGCGATTGCCGAAGGCCAATACATTGTTTTTATTGATACCGGCGTGCTGCTGGGCAGCAAAACACTGGAAGTACACGCTCAAGTGCACAGCCAGTCTGAATTTCCTGTGGTGATCATTGGCTATGTTTATGGCTTTGAAGTGGATAACAACCTGCTGGAAGAAATGTCCGCACAGATTGATTATCAAACGCCTGATGCCACCATTAATCGTCTGGCCTTACTGGGGGCGCATGATGTTCGCCAGCAGCAATATGATGAGCTTGGGGACAACATCAGCAACTGGCCTGCGCCCTTTGATATCTTCTGGACTTGCCACGCATCAGCCGAGCGTGCGCAGCTTTTGAAAGCCGGTTTATTTGATGAATCATTTAATAGCTGGGGCGGCGAAGACGTTGATTTAGGCGTGCGTTTACATCTGAATAACAATCAGTTTTCAATGGAGCGCGAAGCCGTTTCATTCCACTGGCCACATAAAAAAGAAGTGGATGATCAAAAAGAGCAATCAGAAATCGCCGCTTTACGCATTCATCAAAAGTATCAGCTATGGTCAACCAGCTTTTATGGCAAAGATTTAAATGATGAAAAATATTCATTAAATAAAGTGATTAAAATTCATCGCGATTATGCGATTAAAAAAACTAAACGCGCCCAATTGCTTGAAACCGAGGGGGCATAAAATGCCTTGCGAATATCAGAATATTTATCTTATTCCGCCAGAATTAGCAGGCAGCCCTGCCAACAATGTGCCGGAACAACTAATTGGGCATCAGGTTAGGATAGGCTTGAATACTCACTTTTCAGGCACGCCCCGTTTGTCTTATACAAGGGTGATTGATAAAGAGCTGCTGGATGCGGATCTGGCAGCGCAGCAAATCGATGAAGCTCTGTTTGCGGGCAGCATTACGATTGGCAGCCAGTGTTATATCGAATCTGGCCATATTCCTGCATTTCATAATTTGCCGGTTAAGCTCAGTACGGTGCAGATTAATGACGGCCCTGTTGGGCAAATAAAAATTGGCGACCGGGTTGTGCTGCAGGGCGCGGCAATTTTGGCTTATCAGCGTGTAGAAATTGGCAATGACGTCATTTTTGGCCCTATGGTCACCATTATGGATAGCAGTGGCCATCCTTTGCTTGGGCGCGGGCAGCCTGGTGAGGCGGCAAGAATCCGCTCGGCTCCGGTGCGTATTGGTAATGGCGTGTGGATTGGTGCGGGCGCAACGATTCTGAAAGGCGTAACAATTGGCGAGGGCGCTGTGATTGGCACACAGGCTGTTGTCAGCGAGGATGTACCGCCTTTTTGCGTGGTAACGGGCAACCCCGCCAGAGTGGTAAAGCATTTGCAAAGTGATCAAAAAGTGGATGTGAGTGTTATGGAAAAAATGCTGGCTGTGTTTTAGGCTCAGGTACAGCAGCTAAAGCCCCCTTTTGAACTGCACCCCAAAAGTTGGACACCCGTCCATATTTTTGGGGTGTTTTTATGTCCAAGTACTCAACGCAATTCAAGCTCTCTGTCGTTCAGCAATATTTAACTGGCGAAGCGGGTATCAAAAC
>NZ_PDZG01000048.1 GCF_002735645.1 Iodobacter sp. BJB302 | reverse complement strand
ACATTAGAAAAACTCCCGACTTGGCCCAATAGCCGAATTGACGAGCTGCTGCCATTTGTTAAAGATCAGAACCCACAAGATAACGAAGGCTAAAGCAGCTGGCTAGGTGGGAGGGCTGAGCGCTTACTTTGAATTCGGTCTAAATCCTTGTAGATCCTCGCTTCATACTGTGCTTTGCCAGTTATAATCTGACGCAACCTTTCGCTAGACATAAAGAATAATTAAACATGCTCCAAGATATCCAAAAAACCCTCTGGTCGGCCGCGGATAAGCTGCGCGCCAATGTTGATGCAGCGGAATACAAGCACATCGCGCTTGGCATGATTTTTCTGAAATTTATTTCGGATTCTTTCTCTGCCCGCCGCGCTGAACTCACGCGCCGCTTTGCGGATGAAAATGACGATTACTTCCTGCACGATAGCGACGATGAATTACTGGCCGAAGAGCTGGAAGACCGCGATTACTACAAAGAAGTGAATGTATTTTGGGTGCCAGAAGGCGCGCGCTGGGAAGCGTTGCGTGCTAACGCCAAGCAGGCCGATATTGGCAAGCGTATTGATGACGCACTGGCGATTTTGGAGCAGGAAAACCCCAGCCTGAAAGGGATTCTGGATAAACGCTACGCCCGCGCGCCTTTACCTGATGGCAAGCTCGGCGAATTGGTTGATTTGATTTCGACCATCGGCTTTGGCGAAGACCAAGGCAAAGCCCGCGATATTCTGGGGCAAGTGTATGAATACTTCCTCGGCCAGTTTGCCTGTGCCGAAGGTAAAAAAGGCGGGCAGTTCTACACGCCGCAATCCATTGTTAAAACACTGGTCGCCGTGCTCGACCCGCATCAGGGCAAGGTTTATGACCCCTGCTGCGGCTCGGGCGGCATGTTTGTGCAATCAGAAAAATTTATCGAGGCTCATGGGGGGCAGCTCGGTGATGTATCTATTTATGGGCAGGAATCTAACCCGACGACCTGGCGCCTGGCGGCGATGAACCTCGCCATTCGTGGCATCGACTTCAACCTTGGCCGTGAGCCGGGCGACACCTTTACCAAAAACCAGCACCCCGACCTGCGCGCCGATTACATCCTTGCCAACCCGCCATTTAATATCAGCGACTGGTGGCATGGCTCTCTGGAAGGCGATTCGCGCTGGGTGTACGGCACGCCGCCGCAAGGCAACGCCAACTATGCTTGGCTGCAGCATATGCTCTACCATCTTAAATCCGATGGCCGCGCTGGCATTGTGCTGGCCAATGGCTCGATGTCGTCCAGCCAGAACAGCGAGGGCGACATCCGCCGCGCCATGGTGGATGCCGACGTGGTGGAAGTGATGATTGCGCTGCCCGGCCAGCTGTTCTTCAACACCCAAATCCCAGCCTGCCTGTGGTTCTTGGCCAAAAACAAAACCACGCGCCAAGGCGAAGTGCTGTTCATCGACGCCCGCAAGCTCGGCAAAATGATTTCACGCGTGCAATGCGAGCTGGATGACGAGGCGATTACCCGCATCGCTAATCTGGTGAAGGCTTGGCGCGGCTCAGCAGGCAAAATCCCCCTCAATCCCCCTTTGCCAAAGGGGGAGGCTAAAACCATTACATTGATTCAAGCCACTGCATCAGTTCCCCCCTTTGAAAAAGGGGGGCCAGGGGGGATTTCTGCGCCAGATGAAACCATCACCGAATACCAGGACATCCCCGGCTTCTGCCGCAGCGTCAAACTCGCTGAAATTGCCGAACACGGCCACGTCCTCACCCCCGGCCGCTACGTTGGCGCGGAAGAAGTGGAAGACAACGACGAAGATTTTGCGACCAAGATGACTGCGCTGACTGAAAAGCTCGGCGAGCAAATGGCCAAAGGTGCGGAACTCGACCAGCTGATTCGCCAGAAACTGGGAGGCTTAGGATATGAGTTCTGATCAAGCAGATCAGCGCAAACAGCGAGGCAAAGTCGACCGTACTGCTAGTTTCCCTGTGCCAGCCGAATCGATTGAAATGCCTGATAGCTATGCCATCACTTTAAATGAACTCAAGCAACGTATAGGCAGGGAGCGCTTGCGTGTGGTCTTGGCGAGTAATTCGGCCATGGTGCTGTTGTACTGGGAAATCGGCCAACACATCCTCAATAAACAGCAGGATGAAGGCTGGGGCGCACGGGTTATCGACCGGCTGGCTCACGATTTGCGCTTGGCTTTTCCGGATATGAAAGGTTTTTCACCGCGCAATCTAAAATATATGCGCAGTTTTGCCTCAACCTGGACAGATCAGGCCATTGTGCAAGCGGTGCTTGCACAATTAACCTGGTATCACAATATCGCGCTATTAGAGAAGCTCAGTGATGAAACCGAGCGGCTGTGGTATGCGCAACAAACTCTGGAATACGGTTGGTCGCGCAATATTTTAGCCATGCAAATCGAATCCCGCGCCATCGCCCGCCACGGCAAAGCGCAGAATAATTTTCCTGCCACCTTGCCGCCACTCGATTCCGACATGGCCAGCCAGGTGTTTAAAGACCCATATCTGTTCGATTTTTTAGGCACCGGCGCACCGCGCCGTGAAAAAGAACTGGAACAAGGGCTGATGGATCATATCCAGAAGTTCTTACTTGAACTCGGTCAGGGTTTTGCCTTTGTCGGGCGACAAGTTCATCTGGAAATGGGCGATCAGGATTTTTATCTGGATTTATTGTTCTATCACCTCAAGTTACGCCGCTATATCGTCATCGAACTGAAAGCCCGCGAATTCACCCCCGGTGATGGCGCACAACTGGGCATGTATATGACCGCAGTCAATCGCCTGCTCGCTCATCCAGACGATCAGCCCGCACTCGGTCTGCTGTTGGTCAGAAAGAAAAATCAGATTCTGGTCGAATACGCTTTGGGCAATAGCAGCCAGCCGATTAGCGTGGCCGAATGGGAAACCCAACTCACCCGCTCGCTCCCCGAAGATTTACAAGCCAGCCTACCCAGCATCGCCGAAATCGAAGCCGAATTGCAGGGCGATATGGAGCCAGATGATGAATAAGCCAATCATTGCGCCAGCGGCGCTTGTATTGTTTGGGTATAGGGTTGTAGGTATTGTTAATCAATCGCTGCGGCTAGATACCCTTGCTGCTGTTGCTGGCGACGCAAGGCGTATCTTTTGCTCGGATGTAGCGTTAGAAATGGGGAGGGCTGGGGTATGAGTTCTGAGTCGGAAGCTGGAAAGGTGTATTCGTCGCGCAGTGGTAATGTGTCAGATAAGGGTATTGCTCTGAATTTAATTGTTATAAAGGCTTTTGGCGATATACCTTTGGCGATTGCGCGCTTCGGTGCGGAGAGGGTAGGCTATGACTTTTGAGCTGACGACTATCGGTCAATATGCATCAGTACAAGGTGGATATGCATTTAAAAGCCAAGACTTTTTATCAAGTGGCTTTCTACCCGTTTTAAAAATTAAAAATGTTCGTCACGGTTATGTTGACTATGGCGACACCACTTATGTCAGTGAGCAAGTCGCAGCCTCATGTGATAAATGGGAAACGGTAACTGGTGATGTTCTGATCTCAATGACGGGCTCAGGACCAAGTGCACCTGAGTCTCTAGTTGGACGTGTTGCTCGTGTTTGGAATTCTGAACCAACTGCGCTGATAAATCAGCGAGTGGGTCGATTGATTCTGAAGCAAAAAGATGCGATTGATAAAGACTTTTTGTTTTATGTGTTGAGCCAGAAAGAATCTCAGGAATACCTAGTTTCGAATTCAACTGGAAGTGCCAACCAAGTAAACATAAGCGGGAAAACAATCGAATCGGTTGCTTGTCCAATCGTAACCTTGGAAGAAAGTCAGGAAATCGCAGGGTTTTTAAGAGCGTTTGATCAAAGAATTCGTTTGTTGCGCGAGACCAATGCGACTCTGGAGGCGATGGCGCAGGCTTTGTTTAAGTCGTGGTTTGTTGATTTCGACCCCGTCTACGCCAACGCCAGCACCAAGCAAATGATCAACCCTGCGTCATCCCCGAGTGATTTTGTCGGGGATCCAGGCGTGCCACTGGATTCCCGCCTACGCGGGAATGACGATCTACTCCCCCCCGAACTCCAAACCCTCTTCCCCGCCACCTTCACCGCTTCCCCACAAGGCTTGGTGCCGGAGGGGTGGGAATGGCAGGCACTGGATGAAGCTTACGAGCTCAATCCAAAGCGCAATTTGAAGAAAGGGGTTTTGGCAAAGTATCTCGATATGGCCAGCGTAGGTACTAGCGGGCATACCGCAGAAAGCGCAATCAATCGAGAGTTTGGCTCTGGCACAAAATTCATCAATGGCGACACGCTGCTTGCGCGTATTACGCCATGCTTAGAAAACGGCAAGACGGCCTTTGTTGATTTTCTGGAAGAGGATGAAACAGGCTGGGGTTCAACCGAGTTTATCGTTATGAGGCCAAAAACGCCGTTGCCGCCGTACCATGCGTATCTGTTATCGCGCTTTCCTGCGTTCCGAGAGTTTGCAATCCAGAGCATGTCTGGCACTAGTGGGCGTCAGCGAGTACAAAACGATGTCCTTGGACGATACATGCTGGCTGTACCTGATGCTGCGGTCGCAGAAGTATTTGGCCAGTCAGTGGGTGTTATTCAGCAGAAAATTCAGGCTAATCACCAACAAGCCCAAACCCTCGCCACCCTACGCGACACGCTGCTGCCGCGCCTCATCTCCGGCCAGCTCCGCCTGCCCGATGCCGATGCGATGCAAGCGGAGGTCTGTGATGTTTGATCTACACACGCTAGATGATCTAAGCCTACTGGCTGAATCTTATGAGCTGGAATGCAAGCTGGCGCAGGGGCGGGATGGTCTAGGGGGACTTCCTAAGGACTTCTGGCCGACGTATTCAGCGATGAGCAACGCCTATGGTGGAGTGGTATTGTTGGGAGTACGTGAAAAACAAGGGCAATTCACTATTGCAGGATTAGATAATCCGGCAAAGGTGCGTGGTGATCTCTTTAATACCTTGAATAACCCTGCCAAAGTCAGCTCAAACCTTTTATCTGACGCTCATGTGTATGAAGCATGTATTGATAACAAGGTGATCCTAGTCGTGAATATTCCAGCAGCGACCCGAAAGCAGAAACCGGTGTATCTGAACGGGCAACCACTGGGCAATACTTACCGGCGTCTGCATGAAGGGGATCGTCATTGTGATGATGAAACCGTCAAGCGTATGTTGGCCGAGCAAATGGAAGACGAGCGTGATGCGCGCATTTTGCCTGGCTTTAGCATGGCGGATATTGACCCTGAAAGTCTGCGCATCTATCGGCAAATGCTGCGCGATGAAAAACCGGCCCATCCTTATTTGGAGCAGGATGATTTCAATTTTCTGGTCAGTTTGCGCGGTTGGCGGCGTGATCGGCAAACGGGCGAAGAAGGATTAACCTTGGCTGGGCTGCTGATGTTTGGTAATTGGTTGGCCATCCAAGAGGGCGTGCCGAATTATTTTGTCGATTATCAGGAACGACCAGAGGCGAAAGCCGAGCTGCGCTGGGTAGATAGACTGGTGCCGGACGGTAGCTGGACTGGTAATTTGTTTGAGTTTTACCGCCGGGTGTATCGCAAGTTAGTGGCTGATTTAAAAGTGCCATTTGCGCTCAAAGATGGTCAGCGGCAAGACGATACGCCTGTGCATGTGGCATTGCGTGAGGCGTTGGTCAATACACTGGTGCATGCCGATTACAGTGGTCGTCTCTCGGTGCTGGTGGTAAAGCACCCTGATCTGTTTGGATTTAGAAATCCAGGCGGTTTGCGCCTACCTATTGAACAGGTAATTCGAGGTGGAGATAGTGATTGCCGGAATCGAATTTTGCATCAAATGTTTCTATTGATCGGGCTTGGTGAACGTGGTGGATCAGGCATACCCAAAATTTATAGCGGCTGGCGGAGTTGCGATTGGCGCCCCCCTGCATTACAAGAAAAGGACGAGCCAGAACAAACCCTGCTCATGCTGCATATGGCAGATTTGTTGCCAATCCATACTGTTGAGCAATTACGCCAACGCTTCGGCGATAAATTTGACGATTTGGATCAGGCAGGTCGCCTGATATTGGTTACTGCGGCATTAGAGCGGGTGGTGAGCCTCAATCGTTTACTCGAAATTTGTGGAGCTCATTCGCATGACTTGAGTTTATTGTTGGCGGCACTTGTGCGTGATGGCTTATTACTTTCAGATGGAAAATCACGCGGTACAGTTTATTTTTTGTCCGGCGAAACCTTACCCACACCAGAGCAGGTATTTGTAGGCCCGACCTTATTATCACCATCAATTCTTAATATAGGGAGCAGCTCCGAATATTTGGTGGGGAGCTCCGAGTACTTGCCAAGTCGCTCCGAGTACTTGCCACTGGACTTGGAACCCAGCAATCCTGCATCAATGAGCACAGGGACAAGCCGCGATATGCATGGGCGCTTACTAAGTCCACATTTAGATGCACCAATCGTTGACGATCTTGATGCACTAGGCGAAGAATTTCGAAGCTTGCTTGAGTCACTGGCTGATGAGCCCAGAAACAAGGCTAAATTAGGGCAAGAGCAAATGGAGCGAGTTTTACTCGCTTTATGCCGTGATCAATTTATGACTTTATCTGTATTGGCTTCCTTAGTTAATCGCAACTCCGATGGACTTCGTCAGCGATACCTGAGCAGAATGGTAAAAAATCGTCTTATTACTTTGGCATTTCCAAGAACGCCAACGCATGAAAAACAAGCTTATCGTGCGGCAGAGGGGCAAGGTCGAACAGAAACAACTAAATAAGTGCTTTAGCGCAAAATACAGAAGGGGTACTTAAAAGAATTAAGCCATTGTTTATAAATGAATAATATGTTTTAACGCAAACCGCCATATCAGTGCCAGCACCGTTATACATAACAAGCCAGCATTGATTTTTGCTTTTCAAACACGTCGCAGAGATGTGTCGATTGAATCGACACATCAACAAAACCTGTCGATTTTTTGCTGTTTTTTAAACACATCCAAAGGATGTGTCGATTTAATCGACACAGATCACCTTAATGACCGAAGACCAATTAGAACAAGAAGCCCTGAGCTGGCTGGTTGAAACAGGTTATCGCTATCTCTGTGGCTATGATATTGCGCCCGATGGCAAAGACGCAGAGCGCGCTGATTATGTGCAGCCGGTTTTAATTGAACGTCTGCGGTCCGCTATTGCACGATTAAATCCCTTAATTCCTTTAGTGGCACAGGCCGATGCGCTTAAGCAGGTGCTGGATTTAGGAACACCTGCTTTATTGGCGGCGAATCGGCATTTTCATGGCCTGCTGGTGAATGGTGTGCCAGTGCAATACCAGAAAGACGGCGAAACGCGCGGTGATTTTGTGTGGTTGATTGATTTTGCAGAAGCTAGCAAAAATGAATTTCTGGCGATTAATCAGTACACATTGAAAGGCGCAAAACATACCCGCAGGCCGGATATTGTTTTATTTGTGAATGGCTTGCCGTTGGTATTGCTAGAGCTTAAAAATCCCGCCGATGAGAATGCCGACATTTACAAAGCGTTTGAGCAGATTCAAACCTACAAAGCGCAAATCCCCGACGTATTCCAATACAACGAAATTCTGGTGATTTCGGATGGGTCTGAGGCGCGGATGGGGTCTTTATCCGCCAATGCCGAGCGCTATATGCAATGGCGTACGATTGATGGGGTGAGTCTCGACCCGCTTGGGCAATTTAATGAATTAGAAACGCTGATTCGAGGCATTCTTGCGCCGGAATATCTTCTGGATTATCTGCGCTTTTTTGTGCTGTTTGAAGACGATGGCACGCTGATCAAAAAGATCGCCGGCTATCACCAGTTTCATGCCGTACGCTCGGCCATTGGCCAGGTGGTGGCCGCTTCACGCCCTGATGTGATTGGCGGTCGTAAGGGTAAAGGCGGTGTGGTGTGGCATACACAGGGTAGCGGCAAGAGCATTACCATGACCTGCTTTGCCGCGCGCGTGATGCGCGAAGCCGCGATGGAAAACCCGACCATTGTGGTGATTACCGACCGCAATGATCTGGATGGTCAGTTGTTTGGTGTGTTTTCTTTGGCGCAGGATTTGCTTCGTGAGCAGCCAGTGCAAGTAAGTACCCGGCAAGATTTACGGGCCAAATTGAGTAACCGCCCCTCTGGCGGGATTGTGTTTGCCACCATTCAAAAGTTTGCGCCAGGCGAGGATGAAGACGTTTTCCCCCTATTATCAGACCGGCACAATATTGTGGTGATTGCCGATGAGGCACACCGCACGCAATATGGTTTTGAAGCAAAACTCAAACAACGCCTGCCAAAGCCTACCCAAGCCCCCATTCTGGCTGGCGTCGCTCAAGAAGCAAGCCCTCCGTATTTAACAAGCAGCTATCAAGTCGGTTACGCCCAACATCTGCGTGATGCACTGCCCAATGCCACTTTTGTGGCGTTCACCGGCACGCCGGTATCTAGCGAGGATAGAGATACGCGCTCGGTATTTGGTGAATATATCCATATTTACGATATGCAACAGGCCAAAGAAGATGGCGCGACGGTGGCGATTTATTATGAATCGCGGCTAGCAAAATTAAGCCTGAAAGTCGATGAAATGGCCCAGATTGACGATGACGTTGATGAGCTGGCCGAGGATGAAGAAGAAAGCGAGCAAGGCAAGCTTAAATCTAAATGGGCGGCACTCGAGCGGATTGTAGGCGCGGAGCCGCGTATTGCCAGTGTGGCGGCTGATTTAGTGAATCACTTTGAAACACGGCAGCAAAGCCAGTCGGGTAAAGCCATGGTTGTGGCGATGAGCCGCGAGATTTGCGTTCATTTATATAAGGAGCTGATCAAGCTACGCCCGGATTGGCATAACGATGACCCGGAGCTGGGCGCGATCAAAATTGTGATGACCGGCTCGGCCAGTGACAAGGCAATGCTGCGGCCTCACATCTACCCTAAGCAAGTCAAAAAACGGCTGGAAAAACGCTTTAAAGATCCAAATGATCCTTTGCAATTAGTGATTGTGCGCGATATGTGGCTCACCGGCTTTGATGCGCCTTGCGTGCATACGCTGTATATCGATAAGCCCATGAAAGGGCACAATCTGATGCAAGCCATTGCCCGGGTGAATCGCGTATTCCACGATAAGCAAGGCGGCTTGGTCGTCGATTACATTGGCATCGCCAACGAGCTTAAAGCCGCGCTCAAGGAATACACTGCCAGCAACGGTAAGGGCAAACCAACCGTGGATACCTCAGAGGCTTGGGCGATTCTGGAGGAAAGGCTGGATGTTTTGCGTGGCATGTTGCATGGCTTTGATTACAGCAACTTTGAAACCGGTACTCATAAATTACTTGCTGGTGCAGCTAATCATATCCTGGGCTTGCCTGATGGCAAGAAACGCTTTGCTGATAACGCCTTGCAGATGAGCAAAGCTTTTAGCCTGTGCTGCACGCTGGATGAAGCCAAAGCGGTTCGTGAAGAAATTGCCTTTATGCAGGCAGTGAAAGTGTTGCTGGCCAAACGCGATATTTCGGATAAGAAACGCAGCGACGACGAAAAAGAGCTGGCGATTCGCCAGATCATTGCCCAAGCGGTCGTTAGCGATGAAGTTGTCGATATTTTCGATGCGGTTGGCCTCGAAAAACCCAACATCGGCTTGCTTGGACGATGATTTTCTGGCAGAAGTGTGTAATCTGCCTGAGAAGAACCTAGCTGTAGAATTGCTGGAGCGCTTGCTGGAAGGGGAAATCAAATCCAAGTTTGCCAGTAATGTGGTGCAGCAAAAGAAGTTTTCTGAGCTACTGACTGATGTGGTTAAACGCTATCAGAATCGTAGTATCGAAACCGCACAAGTGATGGAAGAATTGGTCGCTATGGCCAAGAAATTCCGTGAAGCGGCAGTACGTGGTGAAGCCTTGGGTTTATCAGAAGACGAAGTAAAGTTTTATGATGCACTAGCCAATAATGAATCGGCGGTGCGTGAGCTGCCGGACGAAACGCTCAAACGCATTGCCCATGAGCTTACGGAAAATTTGCGAAAAAATATCAGCGTGGATTGGTCGCAACGCGAAAGCGTGCGTGCAAAATTACGGATTATGGTGAAACGCATTCTGCGTAAATACGGCTATCCGCCTGATTTTCAGGACGAGGCGATTCAGACGGTACTGCAACAGGCTGAAGCATTGGGTGCTGAGTGGGTATGAGACGGTTGTTTGTGACAATAGTATTGAGAAATAGCTGAAATGGGCTGGTATTTTTATCTGATACAGTTTCCAACTGTAATTTTTTGCAAAAAAACGACCTTCAAGCGTTTAGCTTTGAAGGTCGTTTTTCTTTGTTATGCTTCAGATTTACTTTGCGTAAAAAACTGTTAAGCAGACTTCGCCACAAAACGCCCTCGCGCCGCATGCAGTTTTCTGTAGCTGTCGATCAGTCGATGGTGCTTATCCAGGCCTTCCAGTTTCATGCTGGTTTCAGTCAGTCCGAAGAAACGTACGCTGCCGTTGGCGGAGCCAATGGCTGCGTCCATGCGTGGGTTGCCGAACATGCGGCGGAAGTTGACTTCGTAGTCGGCCAGCTCCAGCTCATCATCCAGTAATACGTCGAGCACGGCATTGAGGGCCTGGTAAAACAGCACGCGATCTAAGGTGTTGTCGTTGTATTGCAGGAAGGCACCGACCAGATCGTGCGCGTCTTCAAAGCGCTGCAGGGCCAGATTAATCAGCAGTTTTAATTCCAGCACGGTCAGCTGGCCCCACACTGTGTTTTCGTCAAATTTGATGCCAATTAAATCCGATACCTTGGAGTAATCGCCCAGCTCGTTGTCTTCCAGCCGATACAGCAGCGCGGCGAGGGCCGCGTTATCCAGCCTGTGCAGATTCAGGATATCTTCGCGGAACAGCAGCGCTTTGTTGGTGTTATCCCAGATTAAATCTTCTACCAGATAAATCTCTGAATAGGCGGGCACCAGAATGCGGCAGGCGGTAGCGCCTAACTGATCGTACACCGCCATATAGGACTCTTTGCCCAGGTCTTTGAGAATGCCGAACAGGGCCGCGGCTTCTTCGGTGTTGGCGTTTGGCCCCTGGCTGGAGAAATCCCATTCAACAAATTGGTAATTCGATTTGGCACTGAAAAAGCGCCATGAAACAATGCCGCTTGAATCAATAAAGTGCTCAACAAAGTTATTTGGCTCGGTTAAGGCATGGCTTTCAAAAGTGGGGCGGGGCAGATCGTTGAGGCCTTCAAAGCTGCGGCCTTGCAGCAGTTCGGTCAGGCTGCGCTCTAAGGCGACTTCCAGGCTTGGGTGCGCGCCGAAGGATGCAAATACACCGCCGGTACGCGGGTTCATCAGGGTGACGCACATCACCGGGTAAACGCCGCCGAGCGATGCATCTTTCACCAGCACCGGAAAGCCTTGTTCTTCAAGGCCAGCAATCCCGGCCAGAATGCCTGGGTATTTCGCCAGCACTTCCTGCGGCACATCGGGCAGGGTGATTTCGCCTTCTAAAATTTCGCGTTTGACTGCACGCTCAAAAATCTCTGAAAGGCATTGCACCTGCGCTTCTGCCAGCGTGTTGCCGGCGCTCATGCCATTACTTACATAAAGGTTTTCAACCAGATTGGAAGGGAAATACACCGTCTCGCCATCGGACTGGCGCACAAAGGGCAAGGAACAGATGCCGCGCGCAGTATTGCCGGAGTTGGTGTCATACAGATGCGTGCCCAGTAATTCGCCATCCGGGTTGTAAATTTCACGGCAGTAGTCATCCAGAATTTCAATCGGCAGGGCGTTGTTAGGGCCGGGCTGAAACCAGCGCTCTTGCGGGTAATGCACGAATTCTGCATTAGCGAATTCTTCGCCCCAGAATTGGCCTGCGTAAAAATGGTTGCAGCTGATGCGCTCGATATACTCGCCCAGCGCTGAGGCCAGCGCGCTTTCCTTGCTGGCGCCCTTGCCATTGGTAAAACACATGGCCGAGTGCGCATCGCGGATATGCAGCGACCACACATTAGGCACAATATTGCGCCATGAGGCGATTTCAATTTTGATGCCCAGATCGGCCAGCAGGCCGGACATATTGGCGATGGTCTGCTCCAGCGGCAGATCTTTGCCCACGATATAGGTGGCAGCGTCGCTGTCGGTGTTTAAGGTCAGTAAAGCTTGGGCATCTGCTTCTAAGCTCTCTACTTCTTCAATCACAAACCCGGGGCCGGTTTGCACGACTTTTTTAACCGTACATCGGTCGATAGAGCGCAAAATGCCTAGTCGGTCTTTGGCAGAAATATCCGCAGGCAGCTCGACCTGAATCTTAAAAATTTGCTGGTAGCGGTTTTCCGGGTCAACAATATTGTTTTGCGACAGGCGGATATTCTCGGTTGGAATATTGCGTGTTTCACAGTACAACTTCACGAAGTAAGCAGCGCATAAAGCGGATGAAGCTAAAAAGTAATCGAACGGGCCAGGTGCAGAGCCATCGCCCTTATAGCGGACAGGCTGATCCGCGATCACTGTGAAATCATCGAACTTGGCTTCAAGGCGAAGCTTGTCGAGAAAGTTGACCTTAATTTCCATGGGTAATTCCTTAAATAATGCGCATTTTTGGCCGCATTATCCCTTGTTTTTCCTGCATCGTCCTGTGCTTAACTGCCAGCCGGCCGGATATGGCTTTATACGGCCACCCGATAAAGTTTATTGGTTTTTCATATTGCAGGAATGACTGCCGGAACGGGCGTGTTTGTCTGGATGTGAAATATCGATCTTTGACCAGATCAGATATCTGCAGCTGATTAAAGTGGCACTATTGCTGGCTGGTGCACATACTGAAGCGGCTTGGTTTAATGTGGTGCTGAGTAAGGGGCAGGATGCATGGGGCAACGAGGTGAAATATGGGTGCTGATCCAGGCGCTGCTGCTGATTGTGTTGCTGTGGGTGCCGCATATTGGTCCCGCCTGGCCGCAGCCGGGCGTGTTTAGTGCTGTGGGCTGGGGCATTGCTTTCATGGGGGGCATTTTGCTGGCGAAAAGTGCGATTGATCTTGGCCGCTCACTCACGCCTTTTCCCAAGCCATTGCCGCAGAGCGAGCTGGTCATTACAGGTTTTTATCGTTTTGTGCGCCATCCGATTTATTTGGGGGTTTTGTCTGTTGCGCTTGGAATTTCATTCATCAGCCAAAGTAATTTACGAATTCTGATGACGATTATTTTATTTATATTCTTTGATTTAAAAGCACGTCGTGAAGAGCTTTGGCTGGAGCAGCGATATCCTCAGTATCTGGCTTATAAAATGCGGGTCAAAAGAATAATCCCATTTTTTTATTAAAATTATTTTTATAGCAGTGCTCATTACTTTTTCTATAAGTGTTAAATTGTATGGTTGATCTATAGTTTAAAAAAATACCTGAGTTTTTTATTGTGTTTATCGCCGCGAAACGACGCATGAAACTTTTTTTAACAGCTTTGCTGAGTATATTGAGCATATTCTCGCCAGTGATGGCGAATGATAAGGTGACGCTGCAATTAAAGTGGGAGCATGCCTTTCAGTTTGCAGGTTATTACGCTGCAAAAGAGCTGGGCTTTTATGAGCAGGCAGACCTGAATGTAGACATTAAACCCGCCTTGCCTGGCACAGATCCCATTGCTGAGGTTGTATCCGGCCGGGCTGATTATGCCACCGGCACCAGCAGCCTTTTGCTGGCCCGTAAAATGGGCAAGCCCCTTGTTGTTTTAGCTGTTATTTTGCAGCACTCCCCCTTTGTGCTGATTGCCCTCGAAAAATCATCCACGCAAAGCATTCATTTCTTAAACGATAAGCGGCTGATGCTTGAGCCACTTGCGGAAGAACTGCTTGCCTATTTAAAGCGGGAGGGCATTGCGCTGGACAGCCTGAAGTTAGTTGCTCATAACTTTAAAACGGATTCGCTGCTGGGGGGGAGCGTAGATGCCATTTCTGCTTATCTGACTAACGAGCCCTTTATTCTGGATAAGGCGGGAATTAAATATCAGATCTATACACCGCGCTCTGTTGGCATCGATTTCTATGGCGATAATTTATTTACCAGCGAGCGTGAAATTGAGCAGCATCCCGAGCGGGTAAAGGCTTTCAGGGCTGCCAGCCTGCGGGGCTGGGAATACGCGATGGCGCATCCTGATGAAATCATTCAAATGATTTTAAGAAAATATGCGAGCTCCAGAAATCAGGCCCAGCTTGAGTTTGAAGCCGCACAAATGGCGGCCTTGATGCGGACCGATCTGGTTGCTGTGGGCTATATGAACCCCGGGCGCTGGCGGCACATTGCCGATACCTATGCCGAGATTGGCATGTTGCCCAATGCCTTTTCACTGAAAGGTTTTTTGTACGATGAGCACCCTAAAGTGGATCTTTCCTGGATCTACAGGCTGCTTGGCATTTCATTAAGCCTGCTGGTGCTGGTGGGATCTATTGCGCTTTATATTCATTATCTGAATGGCAGGCTGGCCAAGACGCTGGCTGAAGGCCGTCTTACAGAGCAGCGCTTAAAAGTTTTTTCAACCGTGATTGAACAAAGCCCTACGCCCGTTTTAATTACCAGCCCCGATCGGGTGATTCAGTATGTAAACCCCAAGTTTTCTGAAGAAACAGGCTATGCACCGGATGAAGTACTTGGCAAAACGCCTGGCTTTTTGCGTGCAGACGGTGTGGATGAATCGGCCTATATAGAAATGTGGAGCCATCTGGTAAGAGGCCATCGCTGGGTGGGGGAGCTGCTGACCAAGCGTAAATCGGGTGAGCAGTGCTGGGAAGAGGCTTATGTGGGGCCGGTAAAGGATGGCTCTGGGGCCATTACGCATTTTGTGGCGGTGCTGCTGGATATTAATGAGCGCAAGCAGATTCACCAGCAGCTTGCACACTCAGCACATTACGATTTGCTGACGCAATTACCTAATCGTATTCTTTTATTTGAAAGAATCGGCCAGGCCCTCATCAGGGCAAAGCGTAATCAAGGCAAGCTGGCCATCTTATTTATTGATCTGGATAAATTCAAACCGGTCAATGATCTTCATGGGCACGCCACCGGAGATCTGCTGCTGGAAGAATCAGCAAAAAGAATGCTGAGCTGCCTGCGGGATTCGGACACCGTAGGGCGAATAGGCGGCGATGAATTTATGGTGCTCCTGCCTGAAATCAATAGTGAAAGCGACGCCCGGGCCGTGGCAGAAAAAATACGCGAAGCACTGAAGCTAACCTTCATTCTTGCAGAAAAATCCCTCACCATCTCATCCTGCATCGGCATCGCCCTATTCCCCGATCACGGCACAAATGTGGCTGAACTGGCTAAAAATGCAGATGCAGCCATGTACCAGGCTAAAGCTTTGGGCGGGGATGGGGTGAGTGTGTTTGTACCGCCTTTAGTGAATTAACCCCGCCTTTAGTGAATTAACCCCGCCTTAAAAAACAAGCCTGAATATCAAATGGGCATAAGGATTAAAAACATTTAGCGTTTGCTTATTTGCCAGAGTTTCCAGCTTGTTTTTCAATTGGCAATATCGATACGATTAAAATAGTTTCATGATAATATTGATTTTAATGTTTGGATAATGATTCAGTTATTTAAAAAATTCAGGAGAGCGGCGTGTCGGGTAATTGGGACTTTTATCTGCGCCAGGTAGAAAATCAGCCTGCTTCAATATTTGTTGATCTGGATATTGCTGCGCCTGTTGATGGCATTGCCATGATGGGCTATATCCGGGTATTTATGAATTCACCCCGCGAAGATGGCTTGTCCAGCCAGGAAGAAGCTGCCACTTTAAATCAAATAGAAGATCATATTGCACAGCTTGTTAATGACACTGTGCTTTATGTGGGCCGCTGCACTAAGGATGGCAGTCGTGATTTTATTCTTTACTTAAAAGAGGCAGATTTATGGGCGGAAAAGGCCGGAAAAGTAATGGAGGCCTTTCCGGAATATGAATACGAGACCGGGGTTCAGGATGACAGAGATTGGTCGGTTTATCTAAACTATCTTTCCCCATCTCAAGCAGACAGACAAATCATTAATAACCGCCGTATATGCAACACTTTAAAAAATCACGGGGATGCTTTGGATCAGGCCAGAGATCTTGATCATTGGGCGTATTTCTCTGATGCAAAGTCAAGAGCGGTATTTATTGAAAAAGTATCCGCATCAGGTTTTCTGATTGAAAAACTGATTGAGCCTGATGATGAATACCCGGAATATGGCGTTAAATTAAAGCGCAGTGATATACCAAGCCATGATCATATTGATCAGATTACCTTGCCTTTATTTCATCTTGCGGCCGAATTGGGTGGCAAATACGATGGCTGGGCAACATACCTTGTAAGCTGATTGATTTTTAATTGATAAACAGTAGAGCGATCTTATGTCTCAGCACACAGCAGAAATTCTTTGGATTCGGGGCGAGCAGGATTTCCTCAGTAATCGCTACAGCAGAAAACATCTGCTGCGCTTTGATGGTGGCTTAGAAATCCCCGGCTCATCATCGCCGCATGTGGTGCCCTTGCCGATGTCTGATGCTGCGGCACTGGATCCGGAAGAAGCTTTTATTGCCTCGCTTTCCAGCTGCCATATGCTGTGGTTTTTATCGATTGCTGCCCGGCAAAAATTTTGTGTAGACCGCTACTTTGACGCAGCTACAGGGGAAATGGCTAAAAACGCAGCTGGGAGAAAATGGCTGGCGGTGGTCACGCTCAGGCCGGAAGTCAGTTTTTCCGGGGATCGCCAGCCCACCAAAGAAGAGCTGGACCAAATGCACCATCAAGCGCATGAAGAATGCTTTATTGCCAACTCGGTTAAATCAGAAGTGCGTTGCCAGCCGGTGTGGGGAGGCTGATGTTTGTTGCAGAGCGATTGCAGCAGCGGGATTTGAGTGTGGCCAAAGAAATCCATGCCGTACAAATGGCCGCTTATGCTCAGGAGGCTGAGCTGATTGGTGCAAAACACTTTCCGCCTTTAAACACCACGCTTGATGATATTTTGCAGAGCCATGAGCATTTCTTTGGCATTGCCGATAAAGGCGGATTGCTGGCTGTAATCAGCCTGTGTGAAATGAATATCTGCTCTTTAGTTGTGGCCCCAAATCATCAGCGTAAGGGCCTCGCAACTTGTTTATTAAGGTTTGCAACTGAGCACGCTGAGGAGTTGACGGTGATGACTTCAGTTAAAAATACACCCGCCTTAGCTTTATATGCTGCGTTTGGTTTTGCAGAGTACCAGCGCTGCTTTAAAGACCCGGAAGCCTTAGAGCTGGTTTTTTTACGGCGTAAGCCTGCTGCCTGATAGCGATTTTTTGAATCACTTTTTGCGGGCCGCCTGGCTTCCATATCGCTTAAATACGGAATCAGCATGCAATATGTATTAGTCAGCGCCTGTTTATTGGGGCGGCCTGTGCGGTATAACGGCCGGGCTGCGGCGGGTGATCATCCTGTGCTGGCCGCCTGGGGGAGCGAAGGCAGGTTAATTGTGGTTTGCCCGGAAGTGGTAGCAGGATTGCCTGTTCCCCGCCCTCCGGCTGAAATCACGGCGATGCAAAGTGGCAGGGATGTATTGCAGGGCAAGGCTCAGGTTCTGGAATCAGGTGGCCGGGATGTGAGCGGGGCTTTTGTAAGTGGCGCTAAGCAGGCCTTGGCTGTCGCAAAAGAAAAAAATATACAAATCGCCATTCTAAAAGAAGGCAGCCCATCCTGTGGCTCGTCTTTTATTTACGATGGCAGCTTCACCGGCACTAAGCACGCACAAGCCGGGGTGACTGCGGCGCTGTTACAAGATGCTGGGATTCGGGTATTCAGCGAGCTGGAGCTGGACGAGGCAGCTGCATATTTAAAGGGCTTAGAGGCAGAGATTTCTAATGAAAATGGCCCGCATAATGGCATGTAAATCACAGAGTAAATATTTTGATTCAGCACGAAGCGCAATTTAAAGAATTAATTTCAAATTCAGGCCGGATTAATCAGGCTATTGATATTGCAGAGACGCTTGCTATACCCAATTACTATATTGCAGGCGGTGTTGTGGCTCAGGTGATTTGGAATCAGCTGGCCGGGCTGGATATTCATTCAAATATTAAAGATGTGGATGTAATTTATTTTGATGCCAGCGAATCTAAGGCGCAGCGTGCAGAAAGAGAAGCCTTGTTTACGGCTTTATCCAAAAAACAATTCTTGCTGGATATGACTAATCAAGCCTTTGTGCATGAATGGTATCGCAATCAATCAGGCGGGCAAGTTAAACCATTGACGAGCGCCGGGCAGGGCATCGATACATGGCTGTCTGCTTTTGCGGTTGGAATAAGGGGGCGTGATTATCAAATCTATGCACCCTATGGTTTAACTGATTTATTTGCAATGCAGCTTCGGCCAAATTCTTTACAAATGGGCAGGGCAGTTTATTTAAAAATGGTGGCGAGTTATACCCGGAGATGGCCACAATTAAGGGCTGATCCATGGGATGATTCTTCGCAAGATCACTGATCTTTATGCTATCTTTTGCACTTGATTTTTGGATCTGTAAATTTATATACATTCACTTTGGTGGAATCAATGAATATCGAAACACTACAAAATCCACCTGCTGCTTTATTTGAAGAATTAGAAGAAAAAATCACTGCATTTAATGAAGAGCGCTGGGAAGTTAAAACTAAATATCCTTTAGCAATTGCGGTTCGTGATGAGAATGGAGCGTTATTGGCGGGGGCAAGTGCCAGAACATTTGGCCTGTGGCTGCTGATTGAAAACCTCTGGGTGAGCGAGGCATTACGCGGGCAGGATATGGGCTCCAAAATATTGGCGCAATTAGAGGCGGCTGCAATTGATCGGGGCTGTCAATTTGCCCTTTTAGATACGCTTAATTTTCAGGCCCGGCCATTTTATGAAAAATTTAATTATCAGGTGGGCTGGGTGCAGCCATCGTATCCGGCCACAGGGTGCAAATATTTTATGAGTAAGCAGCTTCTTAGTATTTAAGGCAGGCATTGATGGCGGCAGATCTTAATTTTGAAATTAAAAAAGCCACACAGGACGATTGCCTGAGCATTGCCCAGGTTCATGTGCTTTCATGGCAGCATGCCTATTGCGATTTATTGCCCGGTGATTATCTGGCGCAATTATCGGTAGAAAAGCGCGAAGCCATGTGGCGCAATGCGCTGAGTATGGGCAGCAGCCAGGTTTTAGTGGCCCGCTCTGGCGATGTGCTCTTGGGCTTTATCTCCTTTGCCGCCTGCCGGGATGAAGATGCTGCAAGCGATCAGGCAGAAATCTGGAGTTTGTACGTCTGCCCGGCTTACTGGGCCACAGGTGTGGGGCGAGCTTTGTACTTCGCCGCGAAGGTGCAGATTCAGGAGCAGGGCTTCAAAACACTTAGCCTGTGGGTGATCAAAGGCAATCAGCGGGCGCTGCAGTTTTATACCAGGGCGGGCTTTAAGTCTGATCTGTCCAAGACTTTTGAGCTGGCAGGGGCAGAGCTGCAAGAGCTGCGTCTGGTGCAGGGAATTGTGTGATGCGGGTTGGCGTGCTGTTGTACCCTGGCTGTATTTTCTTCGAGATTGCCGCCGCCGTGGAGCTTCTTGCCCAGCATGGCAGGGTGCAATATTTCACGCCGGATGGCAGCCCTCATGAGTCATCCAATGACGCATGTATTGTGGCTAAGGGTTCATATGCTGATTTGGCCGGTTTGACTGTAGATGCAGTGTTAGTGCCGGGAGGAGACCCGGATTCGATTATGGAATTAAGGCTGGCGAATGAATGCCTGCAAGCGGCTTATGCCAAAGGGGCCGTGCTGGCAGGAATTTGCGCAGGGGCTTTAGTAATCGCTGCAACTGGCTTATTAGCAGGGCGGCGTGCTACGCATAATTACACCGCGGAGTTTGCGCCATTGCACATCGTGAATTTTGTGGCTCCACTGTGGCAGGGGGTTATTTATGAGCTGGCAAATGCGGTGATCGATGGCCGCATAATTAGCGCTCAGCCTTGGGCTGTGTTTGAGTTTGCGGCCTTAATCGGCGAAGCTTTGAGCGTAATGAACCCTGAAGAGCGGGCTAAATATCTGGCTTATTATCAGCTTGGTCGCTTGGGCTAATAAGCTTTATCACTCCATCTAACCTATAGGATTCATCACAATGCAATCACTCAGCCCTGCCGATGTTATTCAACGCCAATTGGATGCTTATAACGCCAAAGATGTCGATGCCTGGCTTGCTACTTATGCTGCAGATGCTCAGCAGTTTGCCTTGCATGGCGAGCTGCTGGCGGCGGGGCATGCGGCGATTCGCTCGCGGGTTCTGATCCGGTTTGCCGAGCCTGATTTGCACGCCGAGCTTTTGCAACGCACAGTAATGGGGCCGGTTGTGGTTGATTACGAGCGCATCACGCGTAATTTTCCCAAAGGGAAGGGTACGGTAGAAATGCTCTGTGTTTATGAAGTGGCCGATGGCTTAATTCAGAAGGCTTCGTTTGCTTTGGGTGAGCAGGTGGTGGTTGTTCCAGCATTAGCCCGGTAGCTTGGGCAGATTTATCAGCCTGAGACATCACGATGGATTTTCATCAGCAACTAACGCTCTGGCTAAAGGCCGACCCTTTACGCTGCCAGGCGCTGCGTCAGGCGGCAGCGCTGGGTTTGCCTGATTGGTGCATTGCGGCAGGCTTTGTGCGTAATCTGGTCTGGGATCGCTTGCATGGTTTCGCCAGGCCAACGCCTCTGGCAGATATCGATCTGATTTATTTTAATACAGAGGATATTTCGGAAGAGGCGGACAGGGCGCTGGAGCAGCGCTTGATGCAAAATTCGGATCTGCCCTGGTCGGTTAAAAATCAGGCCAGAATGCATGTCCGCAATGGCGATGCGCCGTATTTAAATACCCTGGATGCGATGTCCTGTTGGCCAGAGTCAGAAACGGCGGTTGGCGTTCGACTGGAGCCTGATCTGGCGTTTATTTCTCCATTCCCCTTAGAAAACCTCCGCGATTTACAAATTACGCTGAATCCAAAACGCCCCAAAATAGCCGATTTTGAGGCGAGGGTGGCAGAGAAAAAATGGCTGGAGATCTGGCCAAAATTACAGGTGAACAGGAAGGGGGATGATGAATAGGCTGCTAATAATTCGCCATGCAAGGGCCGACGATGCTGAGGAGACCGCTGTTTTGCTGGGGCAGCTGGGTTACCCGAATGATGCTGATTTTGCCAGACAAAAAATAGCCAGGCTGCATGGCCCGCAAGACGCGGTGTTGGTGGCAGATCGGGCAGGGCAGGTAGTGGGCTTACTGGGTTTACATCTGATACCTACCCTGCATGATGCTGGTTTTTTAGGGAAGGTGACGGCATTGGTGGTACTGGAGACGTGCCGTGGGCAGGGTATTGGCCGTGCTTTATTGGCAGAGGCGGAGCGTTTTGCAGCGGCGGCAGGAGCATTAAGGATGGAGGTTTTGAGCGGCAATCATAGGACTGACGCTCATCAATTTTATCGGGCGGCTGGGTATAGCGGGAGCGATCATAGCCGCTTTGTTCGTGCTTTGGGACCAGGTAAATAGTCGCTTCCCGTTTCCGCAGCATTGTCATCCACGATAAAAATACCCGGGGATGATCGTTTTTTTGATAATTTATGAATGAATGTGTTCCAACCCACATCCCTGGCCCGGTAGCTAAATTTGGAGCCTCTGAGGTTTAAGGCGCTGGTTTTGCCATTTATTTCAGCATGGCTTTATGCCGTTCTGGCATAAATCCGCGTATTACGCAGCGTGCCGTCTGGGGCTGATCTTTCATTTCTCAGTATGCCTTCAAGCTGAAAGCCGGCCTTTTCGGCAACCCGCCAGCTGGCGGTATTTAAATCATCTGCAAAAATTTCTAAACGCCTGGCTTTTAAGTGTTCAAAAGCAAACTGGCTAAGAGCGCTGACGGCTTCGGTGATCAGGCCGTGCCCGTGTAATGAAGTGCGGCACCAATAGCCTATTTCAAATTTGGGAATCTCCCAATCTATTCGGTGCAACCCTGAAGCGCCCACAAATTGCCCGGTTTCTTTTAAAAACACCAGCATATTTAAATTGCTGCGGCTCATAAAATCGGCATGGCTCTGGCGGCAAAAAATTTCTGCATCGTCTGCTGTTGGCTCGTGCATGGCCCATGGCAGCGAGGCGGGAAACTGGCGTAATTGCCGGATCGATTCTGTTTTGGCTTCGTGCATGGCCAGGCCATCACCCGCACGCGGGCAGCGGATAATCAGCCGTTTAGTGGTGATTTCATCAGGAAAATCTAGAAGGATTGGGTTCATGTTCATGCTCTGAATCGGTTTATTGGATTGCCCGGATGGGGACGCTGGCACCGCATAAATCGACATGTCCGGGGCTGTTAATAAACCATTGCTCAGCCCTGATACGGCGGGCTTGCAGCAGGTTTTGCCAGCTTTTGCTGTCGGTACGCTGTATTTCCAGCCTGGGGCGCTCGTTGTCAGGCAGATCGCTTAGCAGCCTTACCCGGCTGATCGTGGTTCTTTGTTCTGGTTTTTCATAAAAGCCCATCGCCCCAGTGCCACGCGGCAGGCCGCTCAGCCATTGCATACCTTGCAGCACCCGGCCAACAAGGGTGATGTTTAAATCTAAGCCGCGTGGCGCCTGGCCGATGACGGTGTACAGCTCACTGCCATTACTGCTGTCAGCGGCCATATCGCGCCCTGCACCCACCATACCATAGCAATGCGTGAGCCAGGCACGGCCTGTTTTAGGATTGGCGGCTGCTGGCATGCCGTTTACCCAGCCAGTTACCGGGGCAAAGGGATCGGTTTCTTTAAGGCGGGTCAGGGGCAGGTTTTTGAGGGGGATATCAAATTCGGCCGGGAGTTTTTTTTCTGCACTGCCCAATGATTTGGGGCTGCTTTCGCTGTTTGGATCGCCCCACTGGCTGACATAATTATCTTGCACACGAATAATCGCCAGCTGGTCAAAATATCCTTCATGGGCCATTTTGCGGATATTGGCAACGTGGCGCGGGGCAAAGCGGGGGGCCAGCTCGATGATGACCTGGCCTGCAGCTAAATCCATGATCAGAGTGTTGTCCGGGTCCAGTGGCCGCCAGTCGCTTGCGGGGGATTTTTCTAAAACCTGAGCACTGGTGATGCCCTGCTGTTTACCGGCGGCAAAGCTGTTGGCGGCCAGTAAAAGGCCAAGGGTAAGTGCTGTCCATTTGCTCAACATAGAAACTCCAGAAAGGACCTGCAGGCTAAAAAGGAGGGCTTAACTGCTTAAGGCTTGTAAGAATTCATCGCTGTCAAAGCCATCTTTCATCTGATGGCCGCGTACAATCAGAAAAGGGGTACCCACTGCACCATAGGCGTTAAATTCCTGCTGGCAGCGCTGATCAATTGTCATATTGCATTCGGTAAATGCAAAACCATTCTGATTTAACCATGATTTAGCCTCGCTGCAATAAACACATTCTGTGGTGGAATACATGGTGACTTCGCCGGGCTTTACGGCCGATGCTAATTGGCTAATCTGGTTTGTGCTGTATTCGGTATTATTATTTGAATAATGCTTCCAGGCAAATTGCAGTGCACCGGCAATAATTAATAGTGTAATTAAGCGCAGCATGGGAGGATGTCCTTTTTAAATCAGCACTAATACTTATTTTAAATAATCCGGATAAAAAAATGCTTCAGGCCTTGGCTTGAAGCATTTGTATATTACGGCTTTGAGCATATTTATTGCAAATATGTATTTAGATATGAATATTTTTGTGTTGTTTATTACGGTATTAATCAATCACAATGGGCCGCTTTGTCTGGCTGTCTAGTATTTTTTGTAAGGGGCTGTCGGCGGTTTCATATTCGCTGATCAGCTGCTGCTCTGTGCTATTGGGGGCTCCCAGCCAGCGTGCACTGGTGTCATCCGTTTTGTAGCGGGCAACAATTCGTTTTTGAGCGGGTGAATAAAGCAAGCTGACCGAGTGCCCGCAGTTGTGCGGCTCGCAAACGGAGCTAAGCAAATAGGGCTGCTTTGCGATCAGCAGCGGGGTAACCGGGCTTGATACCCCTTTGCCCACCCAGCGTGGCATTTTTATGCCTGCAGTTTCAAATATTTTATCCAGCTGCTGACGCAGTGGTTTATCTGCAGCGTAAACATCAAAGAAGTAGGCACATTTGCTGCTGTCTGTGCAGGTGAGCGCTTCTTTGCTGCTGATCTTTTGAGCTTCTGCGTTTAAAGGAATAAAAAACAGCGCAAATAATGCGCTGCAGATTGAAAAATGGCGCAGGCCTTGCATGATTGTTCCTTCGCTAAGACAGCCTGCAGGGTGGCGGATTCACCTGCAGGCTTTGTTTTATCCGTTTATGGGATGACGGTGGTAAACAAATAAACGGCAAAGATCACCAGCAGAACCACCCCCGGCAAGACGGTTGTTTTACCTGTGCCTAAAGACAGCATGGTGGTAAAGAGCGACAGCACCAGTAAAACGGTGGATTTGATATCCAGCCCCAGGGTGAGCGTTAAGCCGCTCATCAGTGATAGCACGGCAACCGTTGGAATCGTCAGGCCAATACTGGCAAGCGCCGATCCCAATGCCAGATTCAGGCTGGTTTGCAGGCGATTTGCCCGAGCGGCATGCACGGCCGCAATCCCTTCAGGCAGCAGGACAACAGCCGCAATAATGACGCCAACCACGGCTTTGGGCGCACCCATACTGGCCACGCCCTGCTCGATACTGGGTGCCAGAGCCTTGGCAAGCAGTACGACTGCGGCAAGGCATACCAGCAGCAATAGGCTGCTGATGGCGGTGGTGCTGAGTGATGGAGGGGCCGCATGCGCTTCTTCATCGCCTGCTTCGCCATTGCTGGGCAGAAAATAATCGCGGTGCCTGATGGTTTGGACCAGCACAAAAGTGCCATAGAGCGTGAGTGTGACCACGGCAATAAAGATCAGCTGGCTGGAGGTATAAACAGGGCCTGGGGCGCTGGTCGTGTAATTGGGTAATATCAGTGTAAGCACCGCAATTGCGGCCAGCGTTGTAAGTGCCGCGCTGACGCCATTCAGACTAAAAGTTTGCTCTTTAAAGCGCGCACCGCCAACCAGCAGGCAGATACCAATAATGCCGTTCAGAATAATCATAACTGCAGCAAAAACAGTATCTCTGGCCAGTGCCGTGGTTTCCGGCCCGCCTGCCATCATCAGGGAAACAATCAGTGCGACTTCAATAATGGTGACGGCTACAGCCAGCACCAGCGTTCCATAGGGCTCGCCAACACGGTGGGCAACAACTTCAGCGTGGTGAACCGCCGCTAAAACGCCGCCAAATAAGCCAATAGCTAATAAACCAAGATAAACAGCGCCCATGCCCTGCACTGGGATCAGATATAGAACCCAGGCAATAATGGGAGCGGCGATGGTCCAGACCGGTAGTGTTACTTTCATCGTGACGCCAGAGAGAGGGGATTCAACATAAGATGCTCCAGTGTGAGGTCAGGCTGTGGGGGACAATCTATTGTGCACAGATATGCATATCGGGCACAGAGCTGATCTGCAGATTTGTGCAAATCAGACGCTATTGCACATATTGAGGAGGGTATTGCAGGCTAAGTGTCATATGAATGACGGGGCAACGCGAAAGACTATGCGCTAGTTGGAGCGGCAGGGATATAAAAAGTTCATGGTAAACAGATGTTTTTTTGAACAAGATAAGCATGCTGCTGTGATCGTTTTGCGATATAAAAAAACCACAGCAAAAGCGGCTGTGGTTTTTTAAAGGCAAATCAAAAAGTTGTTTCTTTATCTGATTTGCTTGCGGCGGCGTGAAACCCATACGCTGACGAGGCCAAGACCAAGCAGTGCATAGGTTTCTGGCTCTGGTACCGGGGTAGTAACAATATTATCAAACTGGCTGTTTGCACCTACCCAAGATACTTTTGTCAGATCTGTTTTATTAAAAATAGCAGTTTGCAAACCTTTGGCAGAATCAAAAATGACTGTTTCATAGCTTGTGCCCAGTTTGCTGAAAAAGCTGAATGTAATTGAGCCTGTTTCACCCTGGTTAAAAACATCTGCCAGATCAATAGAATTAAAATTAAATAAAGATTTATTGGCCAGCTCAATGCTGGTTTTGCTGCCGCTGTAATTTACAAAAACCGCGGCATGCCCAGTATCTGCCTGAAAATCAGAATTGGCCCCCCAAACGCCTAAGCGCTCATCCCCTAGGCTGTCATTATTAATAATATAGCCATTGGAATTAATCGAACTGAAACCATGATAATAATCATCATGGCTTAAATCATTGAAATCAATTACGGTAGCATTTGCAAAAGTGCTTAAAGCAAAAATTGAGCTGGCAAGAAACAGCCTGGTTCGCAGCATAGCGTGTCCTTAGATTAGAAAATAACGATATTCGAGTATTTTCTGTCTTGGGACTAGCGCATGTCAAAACAATAATTTAATTTGTTGTAAGTCTGGTGTTTGTTTTTGTTGTAATTGGCCCCGTGTATCGAATGAGCGTGTTGAAAGCTAGCCTTGCGGCGGCACTCGCAGTGGCAAGCGGGATCGGTTTAGTTGTCTGCGTGGTCTTTACGCTTAACCGTCACAATTTGATAAACCCCGCCAAATATCGTGCGTTTTTGCCAGATGTATTGATCTGCGTGGCTGGCGAAATGGCTGATTTCATGATGCCAGAGTGCTTCTGCAAAAGGCTCTAACTTAGCGTTCACCCATTTTAAGATCCAGCGTATGGGTTGCCAGGCGGATGGCTTATGGTAATCCACAAACAAGACTTTGCCGCCAGCGGGCATTTTGTTCAGCATATGGTCAACGATGACACGCTTTTTATCATCGGGGACTTCATGCAATAAAAAGAAGCTGCAAATCAGATCAAATGTTTTATCGCTCTGATAAGTCGCTGCATCTGAGCGGATGACTTTGGCCCAAGGGTAGATGGCGAGTTTGCGCTGGCCATGCTCGATTTGTGCCGGAGTGATATCGGTGAGGTGAAAGCAGCCATCCGGCCCCGTTTTTTGCGCCACTTTACGCACTAAATCACCATAAACGTGCGCGACTTGCCAGACTTTCATGCCTGGCTCAATTTCATTTAAATAAGCCCGCATCAGGCGCTGATCATTGCCAAACAGCAGCACTTTGACCACCAGATTATGATCCAGCTGATTTACACGGCGTGGGTTGACATAAGCCCAGTCGTACACCTCGGTCATGTAATCAGGAACGCCTTCGTAATAAGGGTTCTCAGGCAGTTTGGGATGATTTTTTGTCATGGCGGCGCTTCCTGAATAATGTCGTTAGCTTAGATCGGTTTTGCCCATGGGGGTTTGAGCTGGACCAAGATTTGCGCCTGACATATTCACACCGCAGGCGGTTTATTGCGGGTAAAAAAAAACGGCGCTGAGCGCGCCGTTTGGGGAGGTATTAAAGCTTAGTGATGACGGCCGCCAGAGCGCTTGATCGGTGCAAATAGTGCTGCTACCGGTGTGTTTTCATTGCTCAGTGGTTGTTGATCACCACGTGGCTTGGCCGCCGGACGCGGTGCGCTGCTGCGGGCATCGCTGCGCGGGGCACGATCAGGATAGCCACGATCTTGTGGTGCACGCGAATCACTGCGGCCTGTACGCGGGTTGCTGCGGCCGTCGCCAGCCGGGCGAGGGCTGGCGGATGTACGTGCTTCACCGCGTGGATTGGTGTTAAAGCGGCCTTCGCCAGCCGGGCGCGGGCTGGCTGATGTGCGTGCTTCACCGCGTGGATTGGTGTTGAAACGGCCTTCACCCGCTGGGCGTGGCGTTGCGGGTGAACGGGCTTCGCCACGTGACTCATTATTGAAACGGGGGCGTGCATCCGGGTTAAACGGTGGGCGTGCAGGGCGTGGCGCATCGCCAGCCGCTGCGGCTGCCGGGGCACGATCGCTGCGATTATGCCCGCGTGGCGGACGGCCGCTGTTTGGGTTGCGCGGGTCATGCTTGCGCTGTGCGCCATTGCGGCCATTTAAAATCGGTTCGGCTTTGATGCTTGGATCAACGGCAAAACCTTCCACGCTTTCACGGGTGATATCGCGTTTGATCAGGCGTTCGATATCGTTCAGCAGCTTGTGTTCATCTACGCAAACCAGTGAAATCGCTTCGCCTTCTGAACCTGCACGGCCGGTGCGGCCAATACGGTGTACATAATCTTCGGCGACGTTAGGCAGCTCAAAGTTCACTACGTGTGGCAGTTCTTCAATATCAATACCGCGGGCGGCGATATCGGTGGCGCACAGTACTTGCAGCGTGCCGGATTTAAACTCGGCCAGCGCACGGGTACGGGCTGCCTGGCTCTTATTGCCGTGAATCGCGAGTGAGTTAATGCCATCTTTAGTTAACTGTTCAGCAAGGCGGTTTGCGCCGTGCTTGGTGCGGGTAAACACCAGTACTTGGAACCAATTTTTATCTTTGATCAGCTTGGTGAGCAGCTCACGTTTACGCTCACGATCAACAAAGTAAACCTTTTGCGTAATCATTTCGGCCGTGGCATTACGGCGGGCCACTTCGATTAGCGCGGGGTTATCTAAGAGGCCATCAGCCAGTGTTTTGATTTCGTCAGAAAAAGTAGCGGAGAACAGTAAGTTCTGACGCTTAGCAGGCAATAAAGCCAGCACTTTTTTGATATCACGGATAAAGCCCATATCCAGCATGCGATCGGCTTCGTCCAGAATCAGCACTTCAACGCCGCTTAAATCAACGGTTTTCTGTGAGATATGGTCGAGCAGGCGGCCCGGTGTGGCCACCAGAATATCCACATGCCCACGCAGCTGTTTAATTTGCGGGTTAATACTCACACCACCAAACATCATCATGGATTTTAGCGGCAGATATTTACCATAATCACGCACGCTTTCTTCAACCTGAGCGGCCAATTCACGCGTCGGGGTTAGAATCAGCGCACGGATTTTTTTGCTGGCGGAAGGTTTGCTGCTCAGAATATGCAGCAGTGGCAGGGTAAAGCCGGCTGTTTTGCCGGTACCCGTTTGTGCGCCAGCGAGTAAATCACCACCGGATAACACAGCAGGAATAGCCTGTAGCTGAATAGGGGTTGGTGTGGTGTAGCCAAGTTCAGTAACGGCACGGACGATATCGTCCGCAAGCCCTAGGGCGGAAAAACTCATTCAAACTCCAGAGGAGAGTATCGGCCTGTCGCCAAGAATGGCGCCAGTCAAAGGCAGATGGGGTAGGTGTTTAGAAACCTTAGCCAAGTAGGATATCAAGATAGATCACTCAGACGCATTCTGCTTAGCTGAATATCAGCCAGCTTGAAGCGACTCAGGCTGCACTTGTTTCACCTGATTTTAAAACCATCGTGAACAGACTGGTTGTGTAAATCTGGCCAAACATGGCGCTGAGTTGTCTTTCACTTCAGCCCGCTAAGCCCAGTAGTTTGCAGGGTTGACCGTGAATGATTTTGTAACAGCTGAGGATGAATATGCTTGATGGCGTACTTGGATTGTGCAGCGCGCTGACTGGGTAACGCACTCACTGCTGGCATTATACCTGTGTACTTGCCGTGCCGTGCAAAGCAATCATCAATTAGTTCGAAATACCGCTGCTGGCCGGTATGGTGCCATGGCGATTATTCACTGCGGATGCTTATATTTATGACGTATTTATTTGGATTGAAAAAGAGAATAAAAGCATTCTCTGCCCTTTTTTTGTTTGATTAGTGATGTAAATGCTATTTTCATAACGTTCAATTTCTTTCAGCTAAAGAAATTATGAAGAAATAAAATCGTTGTGTAGTATATGAGCTCTTTTTATCTGGCCCGGGCTGGCAATGGGTATTACTTTTCGCTTAGTTTTAACTGGCAAACTATTGCCCGGCGCTACTTTTGATAGTGCCGCAGCCGCTCTTGCCCGGTTACTGAGGCTGGATCATGCAAGGGCTGAATCACTTTTGGCCAGCGCACCTACGGTGATTAAAAAAACGCTGCCGCACAGCGAGCTGGAAACCTATCTGAAAATACTGCAAAAAACGGGCGCAGAGGTTCTGGCCGAAGCCAGCAATGCTTCTGTGCCTGCAGCGATCTTGCCGCCTGCTGCGGATACGTCTGCCGCTATTCTTGAGTTAATTGAGCCTGCCAGTACCATTACTTGCCCTAAATGCCACAGAGAGCAGATCCGGCGTAATTTATGTATTGAATGCGGCACAGATATGCCGCGGGCGCTGGCTGTGCAGGCAGAGCCGATTATTGCTCGTGCGCGCCCTTTGCCCATTGTGATTAAAGAGCCAGAGTTTGATACCCCTTCCTTTTGGGGCGTGAGCACAGCCGGGCGATTGGGCCGGGTGCGTTATCTGACCTCCAGTTTATTAGTGCTTTGTCCACTTTTAATTCTCGCTATCTTTGCGCCATTCATGGGAAGCAAAACGATGAGTGGCGGGCTGCTCGTGCCGCTTTTTGGTCTGATGGCCTGGACGTTATGGCAGTCTTTCAGGCTGATGATTTTGCGTTTACATGATTTGAATAAGCCTGCCAGCTGGATAGGATGGTTTCTGCTGGGCGCCGCGCTTGTCGGGATGATGCCGAAGGCTTTGGGCTTAAATGGCGTCAATGTTTTGGGATCTTTATGCATGATTATTGCTTCATGTGCGCTTAGTTTTGTACCGGGTGATCATGATGAAAATGATTTTGGGTTTCCGGCTGAGCCGCCCGCTTTATGGCATTTAGCCTTAGCGCTGGTGGTTTTGCTGATTTCATTATTTAGCCTGCCAAGCCTGTTTGTGCGTGGAAAATCCGTGCCTTTATATCAGGGCCAGGCGCTTAGCGAGGCAGATATCCAGGCCCGTTATCAACAGCAGCGCAAAATCTTGTCAGAGCATGATCTTGATCTGATTGTTAAAAATGAATCCATGGAAAACAACGGTGCGGCAGTCAATCGTGAAGAAGTCAGAAAAAGGGTGCAGCAAAGCCTGGATGAGCAGGCAATGAAAGAAGCACGCACCCCGCCCGAAGACACTGCCGGTTTTATCCCGAACCGCAGGAAACTGAGCGAGAGCGAGCTGGATGAGCTGGTACGCAATATTTCCAGGGAAAATGGCACAGCTGCAAATCGTGAAGAGGTAAGACGCGAGGCTCAGCGGATGATGGATCAGCAGGCAAGGAAAAAAGCAGGAATGGTGAGTGGCTGATGATGTGTAGAAGTTCAGACTTAATCTGAAAGATTTTTAGCTCGCTTTGCAGAGCATAAAACTTGGGCCACAGGGCAGCGCGTTTTTTTGTGAACGCTGCGGCTCAAGTTTGGATTGATTTATAAAGCTGAAGCCGCTTTAAGCGTTAGAAACGCTTAAAGCGCTGTACTTCTCTGGTTTACTCGCCCAGAAAACGCATCTTAAAGCTGCGGCCTTTGATATTGCCCTGGCTCAGGCTGTTAAAGGCCTTGCTGGCAGCGCGCCTGTCGATGGCCACATAAGTTAAAAATTCAAACACATTGATTTTGCCGACTTGTTCTTTCGTTAAGCCCGCGTCGCCAGTCAGCGCACCAAGTAAATCGCCCGGACGCAGCTTGTCTTTCTTGCCGCCCATAATGCACAGCGTCACCATGGGCGGGCGCAAAGGGCCGCCTTCTGCAGGCTCCAGTTTTTCCAGATCAAACCAGCGTACCGGCCCGCCTTGGTATTCTTCGATCAGCGTGACCCATTTTTTTTCATTGGGCGCGGCAAGGCTTAGCGCTAGGCCTTTGTCGTGGCCACGGCCAGTGCGGCCAATGCGGTGGATATGCACTTCGGTGTCTTTGGACACATCGACATTAATCACCGCGCCTAGGCTTTGGATATCCAGACCACGCGCGGCTACATCGGTGGCAACGAGGATGGAGCAGCTTTGATTAGAAAACTGCACCAGGATTTCGTCACGCTCGCGTTGCTCTAGCTCACCATAGAGCGCCAGGGCACTAAAACCTTGATCTCGGAGTTCGCTTGCAAGCTCGCGGCAGTGGATCTTAGTATTGCAGAAGGCCAGTGTCTGAACGGGCTTGTAGTGATTGAGTAGCTGCGCCACGGCGGCGTTGCGCTCTTCGTGGGCAACGGAATAGAAACGTTGTTCGATTTGGCTGTCAGCATGTTGTGCCTCTACTTTCACTTCGGCAGGCAGCTTCAGAAACTTTGCGCTGTCTTTACGAATATTGTCGGGATAGGTGGCCGAAAACAGCAGGGTTTGGCGGCGGGTCGGGCAGGCACTCACAATGCCTGCGATCTCATCGTAAAAGCCCATATCGACCATGCGGTCGGCTTCATCCAGCACCAGCGTTTGTACCGTGGATAAATCAATTGAAGCGCGGCCAAGGTGATCGCGCAGGCGGCCAGGCGTACCCACAATAATATGCGCACCGTGCACCAGAGAAGCGATTTGCGGCCCCATTGGCGTGCCGCCGCACAGCGTTAAAATTTTGATATTTTCAGTAAAGCGCGCCAAACGGCGCAGCTCTTTAGCCACCTGATCGGCCAGCTCTCGCGTTGGGCAAATCACCAGGCCCTGAATGGCAAAATAACTGGGATTGAGCTTATGCAACATGCCAATCCCGAAGGCTGCGGTCTTGCCGCTGCCGGTTTTTGCCTGGGCAATCAGATCGCGCCGCGCCAGAATCAGCGGCAGGCTTTGCGCCTGAATTTCCGTCATTTCGACGTAACCCAAGCTATCCAAGTTTTGCAGCATGGCCGGCGAGAGAGGTAGATTGGCAAAAGATGTAGTGTTCACAATGACTTAACTCGCTGGCCGAAAGGGGCAGTAGTCTAACAGGGGAAGCGCTTTAGAGCCAGCCATCACTACGGATGGTTTTATCCAGGGAAAACTACGGGGGAAATCTTTCAGGCTGATGACAGGGGATGCAGCATATTGGGCATTGTTTCTGCGTGAAACTGCGTGTTCTCTGTGGTTTACTGCTTCAAGATTTGGGTTTCCGTTGCGTCACATCAGCTAGTAATATAGCTGCCGTGGGTGATCCCCGCACTCTGAAGACACAAGGAATCCAATGAATCACAAAGCACGCCGCCCCACTTTGCAGGATGTGGCGGATAAAGTGGGTGCGTCCAAAATGACGGTCAGCCGCTATTTGCGGGAGCCGCATCAGGTGGCTGAGGCGACGGCTAAAAAAATTGCCGTGGCGATGGAAGAGTTGGGTTATATCCATAACCGCGTGCCCGATATGCTGGCCAATGCCAAAAGCCGTGCGATTGGCGTGTTACTGCCCTCGATGTCGAATCAGGTTTTCTCCAGCGTAGTGCGTGGTATTGAATCGGTCAGCGGCCCTGCGGGCTTGCATGCGCTCTATGGGCACTATGGCTACAGCATGGAGCGGGAAGAGCAGCAGATCGCGCAACTGCTGTCTTTTAATGTAGACGGGCTGATTTTGTCTGAAACTCAGCATACCGACCGTACCTTGCGGATGCTGGAAACCGCTGCAATCCCTGTGCTTGAAGTCATGGAGCTGCCGGAGCATCCGGTTGATCTGGCTGTGGGGTTGAACCACACCGCGGCAGCCAAAGAAATCGTGGGCCTGATGATTGCCAGAGGAAGACAGCGGATTGCCTATTTAGCCGCACGTCTGGATCATCGTACCCGTCAGCGGGAAGCGGGGTATCTGGCGGCGCTGGCTGAGGCAGGGCTGACACCCGTATTGATTCACACCGATCAGCCTTCAAGCTTTACCTTGGGAGGCCAGCTATTACGTAATGCCCTGCAAGCCACGCCCGATCTGGACGGTGTGTTTTGCACCAATGATGATATCGCCGCAGGTGCATTGCTTGCCTGCCAGGCCATGGGGCTGAGCGTGCCAGCGCAAATCAGCGTGGCGGGGTTTAACGCGCTGGATATTGGCCATGCCCTCGCGCCGCAACTCGCCAGCGTTATTACCCCCCGTGAAGCGATTGGCCGTGTGGCCGCCGAGCGTTTAATCGGCAGAATGGAAGGAAAAGTGTATCCGGACAGGGTATTGGATATGTCTTACGAGATTTTCCTGGGGCAGAGTTTGTGATGGTTTAGTGCACACGCTATGTAGATTGCTGGCTGACTCACTCTGTATGCATCTGTCTAAGTTTATGGCACCACTTTCGCGTTGTAACTTCCCTCTTTTTAAAGGGGGATTTGCTATTTTAGCGGCTCTATTGAGCCCTTTTTTGTAACTTAATCCGTGTCCAATCCCCCTATTAAGCTTTTAAAAATGGGAGAACAAGCACTGCTGGCCTGTGCAGATGGCTATTTTTTTACTCATCTCCACCCCCTCCTTTTACCCCTCATTTGATCTGCAACAAATTTATTGCTTGGCAGTTTTTTTATTGCGAGAGATACTGTCGCTACAAAATGTTACCAGTAACATTAATAACCAGATGATGTAACAGGAGTCGATTCAATGAGTCAGATCGATCAGGTAATACCACACCAAGTGTTTGTTGTAATGGGTGTTTCAGGAAGTGGTAAGTCTGCAGTGGGCAGTGCGGTATCCCGCGCGCTGGACTGTGGATTTCTGGATGGCGATTTTCTGCATCCCCGCGCCAATATCGACAAAATGGCTTCCGGCCAGCCTTTAAATGACGACGACAGAGCGCCATGGTTAGGTGCATTAAGCACCGCTGCTTACGCTATGCAACGCACTCAGACTATTTCGGTGATTGTGTGTTCTTCACTGAAAAAAGCTTATCGGGATATTTTGCGCGAAGGGAACCCTAATCTCTCTTTTATTTATCTGGGTGGCACGTTCGAGCTGATCGAATCCCGCTTAAAAGCGCGGCAAGGCCATTTTCAAAAGCCAAAAATGCTGGTTTCTCAATTTGCCACACTCGAAGTGCCGGGCAGTGATGAGCCAGATGTTGCGCATATCGATATCGATCAAAGCTTGGAAAACGTGGTTGCCGCTGCCGTGCAACACATCCGTGCAAAAACCGCTCAGGAGTAAGCAAGAATGGATACATTAACCTTACTCGTCACCGCGATTGGCTCGGTGCTGATGTTGTTGTTTCTGGTGATGAAGGCACGTTTACATGCTTTTGTTGCCTTAATGCTGGTGTCGATTGCTGCGGGTATTGGCTCGGGCATGCCGCTGGATAAAATTGCCGACACCATGCAAAAAGGCATGGGTGGCACGCTGGGCTTTTTAGCCGTAGTGGTGGCGCTGGGTGCGATGTTCGGCAAAATCCTGCATGAAACAGGTGCGCTGGATCAGATTGCGGTCAAGTTACTGGATCTGTTTGGCCAGAGTCGCGCTAATTACGCGCTGGGGATTGCCGGGCTGATTTGTACGCTGCCGCTGTTCTTTGATGTGGCGGTGGTGCTATTGATTGGCGTGGTATTTGCCGTAGCCCGCCGCACAGGTGGCAATGTGGTAAAGCTGGCGATTCCGCTGTTTGCCGGTGTAGCCGCTGCCGCAGCTTTTCTTTTGCCTGGCCCGACGGCAATGCTGCTGGCCTCGCAAATGAAAGCTGATTTTGGCTGGATGATTGTGCTGGGCTTGGCTGCCGCCATTCCTGGTATGCTGCTGGCTGGCCCTGTTTATGGTAATTTCATTAGTAAACATGTGCACTTGCCGTTGCCCGCTGATGTGAGCGAGCCAAGCTTGGGCAAGGGCCAGATGCCTTCCTTTGGCTTCAGCCTTGCGCTGGTGCTGTTTCCGCTGATTCTTGTGGGTTTAAAAACCATCGTGGCACGTTTTGTTGATCCAACAGGCTCGGCCTATCAATGGCTGCAACTGATTGGTCACCCTTTTATTGCCATTCTGGCGGCATGTCTGGTCGCAATTTATGGCCTGGCACTGCGCCGTGGGATGAGCAAAGACAAGGTAATGGAAGTTTGTAGCGCTGCCTTGCAACCCGCCGGGATTATCCTGCTGGTGACGGGTGCCGGTGGTGTGTTTAAGCAGGTGCTGGTGGATTCGGGCGTTGGCCCTGCGCTGGGCAATGCTTTGATCGGTGCAGGCTTACCGATTGCTGTGGCGTGTTTTGTATTGGCAGCAATGGTGCGGGTGATTCAGGGCTCGGCTACTGTGGCATGTTTAACCACGGTAGGTTTGGTGCTGCCTGTGGTTGAGCTGGCAGGCTATTCAGGTGCGCAATTGGCGGCATTATCGGTATGTATTGCTGGTGGTTCGATCGTACTGAGCCATGTGAATGATTCTGGCTTTTGGCTGTTTGGTAAGTTTACAGGGGCCAATGAATTGCAAACCCTGAAAACATGGACAGTGATGGAAACCATCCTTGGCACAACGGGTGCCCTGGTGGGAATGGCTGCATTTACCATGCTGTAAAGTGAGCATGCAGTAATAAAAAGCTCTGTCTTGTATACAGACAGGGCTTTTTTTATGCCCGGCAACCTGAACTCTTGAATATAAATTCTGTTTAATCAGGCAGGGCAGAGCAAGGAGCTAAAGTGATTCACATGAAACCACTTTGTTTCTTCCGCCATTTTTTGCAAGATAAAGCGCCTTATCAGCGCGGGCTTCAACCATTGCAATCGTGTCGCCCGGCTTGTAACAGGCTACGCCAAAGCTGGCAGTGCGTGTTCCGATGTTGGCAAAGTCATATGCTTCTATGCCGGATCTGAGTTTTTCTGCCACGGCCAGCGTGTCGGCCAGGGATGTGCCGGGGCAAAGCACCAGAAATTCTTCTCCGCCCCAACGGCCGACGATATCGCTTTCCCGCATCGTGTCTTTCAGTATTTTGCTGATGGTTTTGAGCACGTCATCACCAGCATGATGCCCGTAAGTATCATTAACCTGCTTGAAGTGATCAATGTCGATCAGGATGAGAGAAAAAGAACTTCTCTGGCGTGTCACCACGGCAAACTCGCGTTCCAGCATCTGATCCAGAAACAAGCGGTTGTAGAGATGGGTTAAGCGGTCTGTGATGGCCAGTTGTGCCAGCTCCTCATTTTTTTCAACCAGCTGGCGTGTGCGCTCACACACAATATGTTCAAGCTCTTCATTAATGCGCTGTAATTCCAGATTACGTTGTTGCAACAGATCGTCCAGCTCGTAAGCGCGGATAGCGGCTTGCACCGTAAGAACAATATCTTCGTTTTGCCATGGTTTTTCTAAAAAACGGAATAAATTGGCCTCGTTGATTGTGCGCTTTACCCCGTTTAAATCGCTTTGGCCAGTCAGCATGATTTTAATGGCCTTGGGGTGCTGCTCGTGCACTTTCACCAAAAGCTCATCACCTTTCATGCCGGGCATAATGTAATCAGCGATGATGACACTCAGGGCCTCGCCATCTTCGGCCAGCTCAGCAATGATTTCGAGCGCTTCATTACCGTTTTCCGCAATTTCAACAGGCTGATGATGTGGCAAACGCTGGCCAAGCAAAGATCGCAGTGCGCTTAAAACATCCTGATTATGTCTCTTGCTCAATCTCCTTGCTCAAACCACTTAAAAGGCCTAAGGTGAACGAACGTTCTTTTGTGGAGTGGTCGTCATGGCAATCAACCCAATCCAGATGCAAAAGGGGCTGTCG
>NZ_PDZG01000047.1 GCF_002735645.1 Iodobacter sp. BJB302 | reverse complement strand
AAGTAGTCAGATATTCGAATCGAATCTTCCAAATGTGCAGCTCTGCTCGCCATACTTCATGATTAATGAAAAAAAGAAATTATCTATCAATTATCCATCATTTGACTATAAAGTGAACAGCATTGGGAGCGCACAGGAAAACCATTACCAACCCAATGCTGACGGGGTGCGCTGTAGAGGCCGAGAATCTTTTTCATGTAAATCTCCTTGCTTGCTGGACCAAAGTTGAATGATGCAGAAAGCATAAACCGGGCAGGTTTCGCTGAATAGATAGTAAAATCTACCCTCATAGTCCTATTTTTAGAACGATAAGGCAGATATGCAGGATTTAAATGATCTTTACTACTATGTGCAGGCTGTAGATCACGGTGGTTTTGCCCCTGCCGGGCGGGCACTCGGTATTCCTAAATCAAAATTAAGCAGGCGGATTGCAATGCTTGAGGAGCGATTAGGAGTAAGGCTGATTCAGCGCTCCACACGGTATTTTTCTGTAACCGAGCTGGGCCAGACTTACTATGAGCACTGCAAAGCCATGCTGGTGGAGGCAGAAGCGGCGCAGGATGTGATTGAGCAGACGCAGACCGAGCCATGCGGAGTTGTGCGGATGAGCTGCCCCATTGCCCTGCTGCAAGTAACCGTTGCCCCGATGATTGCAGACTTTATGGCTCTGCACCGCCGTGTGACCGTGCAACTAGAAGCCACCAATCGCCGGGTTGATCTCATCGAAGAAGGCATTGATTTAGCCATCCGGGTACTGCCGCCCCCCATCAGAGATAGTGATCTGGTGATGCGTAAATTGGGGGAGCGCAAACAGTGCTTAGTGGCCAGCCCTGCCCTGCTGTCCGAAAAAGGGATACCCGATGTTGCCGCAGACTTATCCGCCTGGCCCAGCCTTGCCTTAGGCGTGCCACAGCAAGAATTTATCTGGTGCTTATTGGGGCCCGATGGTGCAAAAGCCGAAATTCACCACCGGCCTAAGCTGATTTGCAACGATATGATGGCCTTAAGAAACGCCGCACAAGCGGGCATAGGCATTGTGCAGCTGCCCACCATGATGATGCGTGAGCAGCTGGCTGAGGGCTCTTTAGTTCAGCTGATTCCGAGCTGGGCCCCAAGGCAGGAAATCATTCATGCGGTGTTTCCATCCAGACGCGGATTACTGCCATCAGTACGCGCCTTGATTGATCACCTGACGCAGGGTTTTGCACAGCTGGACGAGGATTAGCAGCTGCATTAGTTAAGGGGGTCAGCTGTCCCCCTTAACTACAACACCACACTCCTTCCGCCATCCACCGGCAGAATAACGCCGGTTAAATAAGGCGCATCCAGCAAAAAGTGAATGGCCTGGGCCAGATCTTCGGGGCTGCCGTTGCGGGCCAGAGGAATGGTGTCGATGATGCGCTCACGCTCGGCATCATCAAACACAGACTCACCCTCCGGCCAGATATTGGCGCCGGGGGCGACGGCATTCACGCGTACATCTGGGGCCAGGTCTCTGGCTAAAGACTTGGTCATTGCCACAAGACCCGCTTTGGCAATGGTATAGATGGTGTGATTCTTATAAGGCCGGTCTGCGTGGATGTCCGTGATTGAGACGATTACCCCGCCCGTTTTTCTAAGCTCGCTGGCAGCGGCCTGCGCTAAAAACAAAGGGGCTTTTAAATTAGAGCCAAGTAAATCCAGCCATGCCATTTCGCTGAATTCACCAATCGGGGTAGGAAAAAAAGATGAGGCGTTATTAACCACCGCATCTAAGCGCCCAAATGCGCTAATTGCAGCTGATACCAATTCTGGCAAACGCGTGGTGTCGAGCAAATCCAATTGCACCAGCGCAACCGATGCCGGGCGGGTGGCATTCAGCTCATCGGCCAGCTGCTTTGCCGCCATAGCAGAAGAGCGATAGTGCAACAGCACATTCCAGCCACGGGCGTGCAGATACCGGGCCAGTCCCGCCCCCACTCTTTTTGCCCCGCCGGTGATTAATACGACTTTGTGTTGCATACTCGCCCCTTGCCCCATGCTTTATTTCCAGCTTTAACGGCATTGAATACCACTTTGTGCTGCATATTCTCCCCCCGCCCCATACAATATTGTTTTTATGCCCGCGATTTTCCCGCCCTCATGACTAATCCGCAACTCCCAACGCCATCTGATGAGGCACTGAAAGCCAGCCAAGCCTTAATCTTACATATCCGCCAGCAGATTAAAGCATCAGGAGGCTGGATTTCTTTTGCTGACTATATGCGAATGGCGCTGTACACGCCGGGCCTTGGCTATTACAGCGGCGGCGCGGCTAAATTTGGCGGCGCGGGCGACTTTGTTACCGCTCCGGAAATATCGCCGCTGTTTGGTACCTGTATCGCCAATACGCTGGCCCATGCCCTGCAAGAATGCGGTGGTGATGTCTTAGAAATTGGCGCGGGTACCGGCCAGCTTGCCGCGCAAATCTTACTGGAATTAGAGCGCCTTGAAGCCTTGCCCAGCGAATACTTTATTCTGGAGCTATCAGGCGAATTACGCGAGCGCCAGCGTAAAACACTGCAAACCCTTGTGCCCCATCTGGCCCATAAGGCCAAATGGCTGGATGAGCTGCCCAGGCAATTTATAGGCGTCATGGTTGGCAATGAAGTGCTCGATGCGATGCCTTGCGAGCTGGTGCGTTTTGACGGCTATAACTGGCTGCAGTGCGGCGTAGTTGAAAATGGCATAGATCTGGCGTTTGAGCACCGCAGTATCGAAGACCTGCGGCTGGAAGTAGCTTGCGAGCCTCTTCCGCATATTCCGCAATACACCACCGAAATCCAGCTGGAAGCGCAGGGTTTTATTAAATCGCTGGCCGCAAGCCTGCAATTTGGCATGATTTTACTTATCGATTACGGCTTTCCCGCCGCCGAGTTTTACCACCCGGAGCGCAGCATGGGCACGCTGATTGGCCATTACCGCCACCACAGCATTCACGATCCTTTCTTTTTGCCTGGCCTGACGGATATCACCTGCCACGTGGATTTCTCTGCTATTTATAATGCGGCCGATCAGGCGGGCCTGAGCCTTGAAGGCTACACCTCGCAAGCCAGCTATCTGATCGATGCAGGCATTTTAAACCGTGCAGCACAAATGGAAGTGGGCACTGTGGAATACCTGAGAATGTCTACTGCCTTACAAAAACTAACCAGCAATGCAGAAATGGGCGAGCTGTTTAAAGTGATTGCCTTCTCTAAAGAGCTGCAGGGAAAAACCGCGCCTGGGCTGGGCGGGCGGGACCGCTCGGGCGAGCTTTAAGTAAAGTTTGCCCCTATATTGAGGAGAGGCAACCACGGAGCGCTCCTCATGAAAGGTATTATTTTTACTGAGTTTTTAGAGCTGGTTGAGCAAACGTGGGGCGATGCAATGGCAGATCAGTTGCTGGATGAAACTGATTTGCCATCCGGCGGCATTTATACGGCGGTGGGCACTTATCAGCACAGCGAAATCATCAGCCTGGTTAACGCGCTGAGTGAGAAATCCCAGCTCCCCGTTGCTAAGCTCTTACATCTATTTGGCGAACATCTCTTTGGCCGGTTTGTAGCGCTCTACCCTTCGTTTTTTACCGATGTACAAGACCCTTTGGATTTTTTACAAGGGATAGAGCAAATCATTCATGCCGAAGTGTTGAAGCTTTACCCTGATGCGGAGCTGCCCCACTTTAGCGCCGAGCGCTTAAGCCCAAACGCACTTACCCTCAAATACAATTCACCACGAAAAATGGGCGACTTTGCCCAAGGCCTGCTTACTGGCTGTATCCGCTACTTTGGCCAGCCCATCAGCTTAACCGCAGAAAATCACACCGATTACGATCTGTTTAAATTAAGCCGCCATGGATGAACAAGAACTTCAGCGGCTACAAAAACGAAGCTTAAGAGAAAGATTGGCCCGCAAAGAGGCCGAAGCGCTGCTCGAAGCCAAAAGCCTGGATCTGTACACCGCCAACCAAACCCTGCAAAGGCTAGCCGATCAGCTGGAAGCACGGGTTGCACAAAGAACAGAACAGCTTGAAGCCGCCCTTGATGCTAGCCAGGCAGCCACGCGTGCCAAAAGCAGCTTTTTGGCCATTATGGGGCACGAAATTCGCACGCCGTTAAATGGCATTTTAGGCATTGCCCAATTATTGGAGCACAGCCCGCTTAACGAAGACCAGGCCAGTATGCTGGCCACACTCAGCCGTTGCGGCGATTCCCTTTTAACGCTGATTAACGAAATTCTGGATTACTCCAAGCTTGAAGCCAGCCAAATGACGCTGGAAGCCACCCCGGTAAACCTGCCAGAATTACTGCAAGATATCGTCAAGCTTTACCACCCTGTCGCCAGCAAAAAACAGCTCTCACTCACATTAGAAATCAATAGTAATGTAGAGCAGTGGATTAAAAGCGACCCGCTGCGCCTGAGGCAAATTTTACAAAACCTCTTAGGCAACGCCATCAAATTTACCGACCACGGTTACGTTTCCATCCATGCAGAGCAATCACAACAAACGCTGACGCTTAAAATTAGCGATAGCGGCATAGGCATCAGGCAAGAACAGCTCACCACATTATTTAAGCCCTTTTCACAAGCAGACAGCTCAATCACCCGTCAATATGGGGGCACCGGCCTTGGGCTGGCCATTGTCTCGCGCATTATCGAGCTAATGGGCGGCGATATCCAGCTAAGCAGCGAATACGGATCGGGCAGCGTTTTTTTAATTCATTTACCGCTGCAAAGCAGCAATCACACTACGCCTGCCCGGCCTGGCAAAACCGCCCCCACCCAGCTTCCCCCTGATTTGCATGTACTCATTGCAGAAGACAACGCCGTCAACCAATTTGTAGCCCAGCGCTGTATTGAGCAAGCCGGCGCACGCGCCACCGTAGTAGATAACGGCGAAGCAGCACTGCAGATACTAAAAATCATGCGTTTCCCGGTTGTGCTGATGGATTTATCCATGCCCATTCTGGACGGACTAAGCGCCTGCCGGGCCATACGCGCCCAGCCAGAATGCTACGGCCAGCCATGGATTATTGCCCTTACCGCTAATTCACTCATCGATGATCGCGCAGCCTGCCTTGAAGCAGGTATGGATGATTTCATCGCAAAACCTTTTAATTTTGAACAAATTCAAGCAGCTATCAGCAGAGCCATCACATTTCAGCACAGTACAAAAAAATAAAATAACAAAATATCGCCAAATTCTCATAAAGGGTGTTGACAGCTCGAATAAAAGCCACCATAATGCGTCCCTCTTTAAGGCTATGTAGCTCAGTTGGTTAGAGCACAGCACTCATAATGCTGGGGTCGCAGGTTCGAGTCCCGCCATAGCCACCAGATACTTCTCTGGTTAGCGCCAGAGAGAAAAGCCCCGCATATCTAACGATTGCGGGGCTTTTTACATTAGCCGTCGTTCACACAAGTACCGGCAAAACCAGCCACCATTGTTGGTATATTTGTTGGTATCAAATCTACCAACAATCAACGTTTGGGGCCATTCCCCCATCAAATCGCGCTGTTAGATAATCGCGTTGCATTTTAGCTTTTAATAGCCCCCCATTTACCCCAATACATAGCCTATCTCTACGTTAAGAACGACCATGTGCTTATGGTATGACCTGTATGCTTAACATATCTCACTTACTTCAGAAGCAGCCCCTCAGACGTAATGATTGCTCTCGGTTGTGCGTCCGCAACATTCACGATTGCAGACACTCAAGCCTTCAGCAATTCTTCCGCTCCTCGGCCTTAGCCGCCACTTGTGTGCGTCTAGCACTACATCAAGCAACTTACTTTTGCGTCAGCTTCATTGATCGCTGACAATTACCCGTCAGCTAACAGTGGCAGACAGCAAGCCGGCATTCAATAGCTTCGCTGTGCGCAGGCTATTGCCTCGCACAACACTTCCAGCAAGCGTGTCGAGGCAGTTCCATCTGGCTGTGTATTTTAAGAGGCAAGATCACTCCCGCATGTTTGAAAATCAATGAAAAAAGTGCGTAGCATGCTGAGTTATAAACAGACAAACCAGAAATACACCAGCACAGGTGTATATATCAAGTTAGCCATCATAGGAACCACCATGACACTTCGTTCGCTTTTCGGATCGTTGCTTTCTCTCTGTATCACGCAAGCTGCTGTCGCGGAAACCCACACAACAACGAAGTGCAAACAATTCGGCCATCCGGAGTTTCAAGTTCAAGTTACCAGTACTGCGATTCCTCCTGTGGATATCGCTTGGTTCCTCAACGGTCTTGAAGAAAGGGTAGCCGCTGGAGAGCGGTTCAAAAGTGGTGAAACCATGCAAGTGGGCTGGATGTTGACCAAGCTACAGGCGGCGTCAAACGGAGCGCTCAAAATTATGGAGCCAGATATGAAGTCGGTTCCAATCAAGTTTGTTGATTCTATCGATAGCACCGTGAAGCAACTACGGTCTCAGAAAGACACCGTAGAAAGTTTTACGCCACCCCAGTCGCTGTCGTTTCCCGCCGTGCAGCAAAGTGTAGTTGTTCATCGAAACTACAAGACAACTCAGCAGTTCTTGTTTAGTCGCTTCGATCAAAAGGAATTGGATTCAGGGTGGTGGCTGTCGGACCTGAACGACGATAAGGGATCTCAAGACCCAAAGAACTTTGCAAACATCTCACTCTATCAACTGGCCATTGATCGCCCTGACTTGATTAAATTCTTGGCGCTTCCGCCAGGCGTCCAAGTAGTCGTTGACGGTGGACTAATCGGGGTACTGAAGGAGGGTAATGAGCTGCCGCAAGTGCCCGGCTCATTTATTAGCGAACTCAATCGCACTAGGAAATAGGTCAGATGGCTAGCCCGTTAGTCAACCCGACTGCCCCAATGCGTCGCTTTGTGGTTCCCTCCGCGCTGCGTGCTCCGGCGGCGGGTTAGCGTCTGCAATCTGGGTGCTACATCTCAGTGCTCGGTCAACAGCACTCTCCTTACCCCCCTTGGGGTCTGTACCCGACCCACTACAGACATTCACTCACAAAGAATTTATACCTTATGGTTGAGGCACAAGATTAATCTGTTTTTCGGACGTGAGAATAGCCTCTAAATCGGTTCCAATTTTTTGTGCTGCTTGCTCAAGGTTTTGCACAACTGCACGACGATTTGCAAAGAAAGTTGACCATATGGGTGGCTTATCAATACCGACAAATACAGACCAAGTAAGTGCACTGCCATCAGGTATGTATGTGGATTTTTGTTCTTCTGTTATTTTTTCGTAGAGGTCTGAACGAATATTTGTACATCCAACCCACAGTAGTCCTGAATCTCGACTTAGTACAATGCACCAACCGAAATCCTCAGGAATAATCTGTTCTGCTGAATAGCCTAATTGCTCGAATTTTTGTTTCAGCCATTGAGCCAATTCCTTGCCGTAGCAGAATGGATTAGTTTCATCATCTTCTTTTGGGTCAACGTGAAACATGTTTGAGCGAAACCAAAATTGCGGCATGTCTACACCTCTAAATTTCCGCTATTGGCCGACTACCGCCAACTGACTGTTGATTGTCACCCTAAGCTGAAGCTGACGCAAAAGTAAGATGGGCAATGTGGTTTTAGAAGTACCTGAGTGACCGCTAAGGCCGAAGTGCAGAAGCTCAGCATTGGATACTGTACGGCAGCTTCACTTTCGATACCTGCAACTCATGGCAAAGCTTGCTGAGTCTCGGTAGTGGGTCGGGTACTGTCACTTAAGTCCACGGAATAAATTGATTAGAATCCGCAAAAGCAAAAAAAGGAATATAGCCTTGCTCTCTTTGAGCCGATACTAGGAAGAGTTCAGACCTCTTGGCCATAGAGTCACAAGGAAACAAGACCTCATATAATAAAGCACAGTGTGATACTTCTGGGGGCGTGGTGGCCTTGAGCATATTACAGACCTAAAAAAACCGCTCTGCCCGGAGCGGTTTTTACGTTTATGGTCTGTATTGCATCCGTTTGCTTACTCTATGAGTTACGCCAAAGACCCCAGCGTCGGGAATACGGATTAAGGAATGGGCGGCTCTATCATTGCCAATGATTGGGCCGGGACCAGTTGGTAGCCCTTCGCTATCGCCAGCACCGCCGACAAGAAGCCGAGATTTTCTATTTGGGCAAACAGAAACACTTTGTCCTCATGTGAACACGCTAAAAAGTCCGCTACGTTGTTCAGCACTTGCCGCCACATCGGCCGCACGGGAAGTAAGAAAGCTGGTTTTAATTGAGCAGGTGGCAGGGCCTGAGGGGGAGCAGACAGGAACGCTGCCAGTGCCGCAGCGCCTGCCGGTGGAATTTCACTTAAGCCGCATTCTGGCTGGGCAGAGAGGGCGTTATTCATCCTCCGCTCCCACTCCATACAGCATGGATGGATTGACCACATACACACCGACGTTAGAGCGGCCACTGCCCGGTAACTTTTTGGACTGCGAGGATTGCCCGTCTTGGGCAGGGTGAATGCGCCCATTTCAAGCAGCAGCTTATTGCCCGCTTTAAAACATGGTCTTTCAGCAAATCATTGGCCCATGATTCGCGGGAAACATCTGGTGGCTGTTAGCGACATTAATTCTGCAGCCCTCCCCCAGAAAATACACTTAAGTCCTCTGTATTTCATCCGATATAGCGGATGACGATGGCTTTAATTTCGGCTTTTATATCAAAGCCATCCGGCGGGTTGATTGGGCGGTTTTCCTGATGAAAGCCAGGTAAAAACGATTCAATACGATGCTTGTTTATGCTGGCCTGATCACAACGATTGAATGGCCCTGCCCGGCTCAATGTTTGCTTAGTTTTATGCGGCATTTCACTGAGAGAATCAGGATAGGAAAATGGCGATAAGCCTGAATACCAACCTTACGGCGATCAGTACTCAGCGCAGCCTGAGTATGTCGCAAAGTGCTTTGGCTATTTCCTTAAATCGCCTTTCATCCGGCCTGCGTATCAACCATGCACAGGATGATGCTGCGGGGCTGGCAATCAGCAGCCGTATGACTTCACAAATCAATGGCACAAGCCAGGCTATCCGCAATGCCAATGATGGAATCTCGATGGTGCAGACTGCAGACGGGGCGATGAGCGGGATCAGCGACAGCCTGCAGCGCATGCGTGAGTTGTCTGTTCAGGCGGCCAATGCGCCTGTTTCAAGCACAGACCGCAAACTCATTAATGATGAAGTTCAGCAGCTGAGTGCAGAAATCCAGCGCATCGCCAGCTCTGCTCAATTTAATGGCATTCGTTTATTAGACGGCAGTTTTAATTCACATTCATTTTATGTGGGCGCAAATCAGGAAGATGTAATCAGCATTGCTTCGATTAGCAATATGCAAACATCGCATTTAGGCAGTACCGGCTCATCATTTGAGGCCACGCTAAAGAGCGAAACAATAAGCACCCAGCTGAATACAGGGGATTTATTACTGAATAAAATATCGGTCAGCGCGTCAACACAGGGCGCTGCCGCAGGGCAATCTGCAGACAGTGCTTTTGCTATTGCCGCAGCAATCAATGAAACCACGGCCACCTCTGGCGTAAGTGCCAAAGCCAATGCCACAAAGATCACCACCGCCGCTCCCGGCTCATTCACAGCGATTGCCGCCTTCAGCATCAATGGCGTGGATATTGGCCCGGTCAGTGCGGGGACAGATGCAAGCAGCCAGAGCACTAATTTTGCAAATGCGATTGCCAATTTTGCGGCTCAGACAGGCGTAACCGCCACCGCCAGCGCAGGAATAGTCACAATCAGCGCAGCCGATGGCCGCAATATTAATATTGGCCTGAGCGGCACTGCAGCCAATGCCAATGCTGCTGCAGCAAATAAAGCAACCTTTCTTAACCAGACAGGCCTGGCAGCAGGATCAGTGGGTACGCAGGGAACAGCAGCTGTGGCGGCTCAAAACACCTTTAATATTGCGGCTAATGTTGGGGCGGGTGCGCAGTTTGCAGTGAATGGCATCAGCTTTACTGTGCGTAATTCTGCGTCAGGGTCTGCTGTAGTGGATGCCAGCCATGTTGATTTAAATATACCGGGCGCCAGCAATAATGCAGCAACGGTTTCATCAGCGCTCAGCAGCGCCATCGCGATGGCACAGGGCAATGTGCTGACAGCCGCCGCACTCAGCGCCTTTAGTGTTTCAGATGGCGGCGGTACTGTTGTTTTGAATGACAACACGCCAGGCGCATCAGGCACCAGTATCTCCAGCACGGCAGGATCAGTAAGCCGCAATATAACGGGGGCCGCCACCAGCAGCGGCAGTGCGGCCAGTAATCGCGGGACAATCACGATTTCCAGCTTTAGTGAAGAGGGGCTGAGCGTCGCCGGGGCTGCGCCTGAAAACGCAGGATTAAGCGCAGGCATTACCGCAGCAACGGCAATTGCCACTATCGCCGGGATTACTTCTCTGAATACTTTAACGGCAGCCAATGCACAAAAAGCCATTGCTTCGCTGGATAGCGCATTAGATATCGTCAATAGTGCCCGCAGCACATTAGGTGCGTATCAAAACCGTTTTATCCATGCTGTGTCTGGCATGCAAAGCACGCTGGCAAACCTGAGCACATCCCGAAGCCGGATATGGGATGCCGATTTTGCCGCCGAAACCGGCAGCCTTACCCGTGCCCACATTTTGCAGTATGCGGGCACGGCCATGCTGGCCCAAGCCAACACCACGCCCTATATGGTGATGGCTCTGCTGAAAGGCGCGCTTTAGCTTAAAGCTTTAATTGGCTTTACCCACGCCGATCATGGCGGTTGTATTCGTCCCCAAGCTGGTGGTTGGCAGCTGGCCATTCCACTTTTCTATCCACAGGGTCTGGTTTTTAAGCTGAGCCGCTTCCGCGCCATATTTTTTGATGGCCTCTCCCACCACTTCCAGCGCACGGGCATCACCCTGTGCTTCGGCAATTTTGGCATCAGCCTGCCCCTTGGCAACGGCAACCGCATTAGCAGCATCGGCAAGATTTTTACGTAGCATGGCTTCGGATCTTAAAGCTTCTTGTGTGGCTTGCAGCTTGGCATTGATGGCCGATTGGATATTGGATGGCAGCCGCAGCTCGTTCACAAAGCCAAATTGCTCGACCATGATGCCGTAGGTGTTCATTTCATGATTTATCTTGGCGCGTACTTCTTCGGCCAGCTTGATTTTGCCACCGGCCAGCAAGCCCTCTGCATCGTATTTGCTGCCGTAATTATTCAGCGCATTACGAATCCCATTACGGATAATCTGGCTGGTGATTTCTTCATAGCCACGCTTGTATTTTTGATACAGAACCGGCGCTTTGCCCGAATCAATGCTGTATGAAATGCTGATATCTGCGTTGATCACAATGCCTGAAGCCACCTGAAAATTCATTGATTCATCAGTAGGCGAGCCTTCAGTTGCCGATTTTGTCCATGTATAGGTTTGGGTAAAGGTAGGGAACTCAACCACGCTGGTACCGATGCCGATCAAGTGCCAGCCACTGGAAAGCGGCACAGGCTCGACCTTGCCATCAATCCGGTTAAATTCAACCCCGACATGATTGGCCGAAACCGAGGCCACAAAAATATGTAAAGAAAAAAACACTAAAACCGCAACAGCAAGCCCAATCACTATCCGAAGATGCTGCAATATACCGTTCATCATTTTCTCTTTTAAAGGAGTGATCCAACAAAAAACCCGCAGCCGTTTATGAATACGGCATGCTTGCCGCCTTTATACGCTTACGGTTTCTTACACACAACAAACGGAATAAAAAAACAACACTCTTAAAATGCCCCCAGAGTAATGTCAATTTATGCCGCCTATATACGGCGCGCTAATCTGCTAAAATGCAGCGCATTCATGCTATGCCACTGATAGCTGCAGCCACATTTAAGCGGCTGCCTCATTTCTCATTAGTCCGCTCTGCCGCCCCATCTCGCTCAGATTTGGGAGCCCTTACCGTAAGGCCCTTTCATGACCACTGCTTCTACTCCCCGCAAATCTGTCACCATTATTGGTGGCGGCCCTGCCGGCCTTATGGCCGCCGAAATACTCAGCCAAGGCGGAGCAGACGTAGATCTTTTCGACGCTATGCCATCGGTAGGGCGTAAATTTTTGCTGGCTGGTGTGGGTGGATTAAATATCACTCACTCTGAAGCTGCCGGGCCATTTTTAGCCCGCTATGGCAAGCGCAGTAAAGAGCTGGAGCCGATGCTGGCCGCCTTTGGCAACGAAGCTTTGCAAGAATGGGTTCACGGCCTTGGTATTGAAACTTTTGTGGGCAGCTCTGGCCGGGTCTTTCCAAAAGAAATGAAAGCAGCGCCACTATTGCGTGCGTGGATTTCCAGATTACGCAGCAGCGGCGTGCGCATTCATGTGCGCCATCGCTGGCTGGGCTGGAATGAAGCAGGACAAATGCGTTTTGCAACGCCTGAGGGCGAAATCAGCCACAGCAGCAACGCCACCATTCTGGCCTTGGGCGGGGCAAGCTGGGCCAAGCTGGGGTCCGACGGCCTGTGGCAGCCGCTGCTGGCAGAAAAAGACATCGATACCGTGCCTTTAGAGCCCGCTAATTGCGGCTTTGATATTGGCTGGAGCGATCACTTAAGCGAGCGCTTTGCCGGCACGCCGCTAAAAGCCGTTGCCATTGAATTTAAAGGCGTGCGTAAGCATGGTGAATTTGTACTGACTAAGGGCGGCGTGGAAGGCAGCCTGATTTATACCTTCTCAGCGGCTTTACGTGATGAAATCAAAGCCAATGGCTGCGCCGATATTCTGCTGGATCTGGCCCCGGGAAAATCGCTGGAGCGCGTATTGGAAGACCTGAAACGCCCGCGCGGTGCGGATTCTATGGCCAGCCATTTACGCCGTAAATTAGGAATTGAGGGCGTAAAAGCGGGCCTGCTGCGCGAAGAGGTTTCCCGCAATGATTTTAACGATATGAATAAGCTGGCCGCCGCCATTAAAGGCCTGCCGCTCAAATTGCTCGCCACGCGGCCAATCGACGAAGCCATCAGCAGCGCAGGTGGTGTGCGCTTTGAAGCCATGAACCCGGAGCTGATGCTGGCAAAAATGCCAGGCGTATTCTGTGCAGGTGAGATGCTGGATTGGGAAGCGCCCACCGGCGGCTATTTAATTACTGCCTGCCTTACCAGCGGCAGACAGGCAGGGCTGGGTGCTTTGGCCTGGCTGAATCAAACAAAGTAAATTCAATGGGCCAGCCCAATCACCTGAGCGGCCCATTCATTATTCCAATACGCCTGAATGCGTCTATTTATATTCACAGCCAATATCCTGACAATAGTCGTATTTCTTGTTTAAGATTATGATATATGCCAGATGCAATAGCGCAGAAACAGATAACTGCGCTATTGCATTACCCATTCACATATTGAGCAGGCTTAGCGTGAAGATCAGAACCATTTGCTGTGTATTTATACTCTGTTCATCAATTGCTCAGGCAGAAGAGGCAAAGCAGGATGAAGGGCAAATCATTGTCGGCGGGGCAATTGCTCAATGGACAAAATGTATCAGCAACGAATTAACTGACAAAATTCAATTCATTGCCTCCCCCGCCTATATTGCCGACAAAATACTGGAACAATGCGACGGGCACTATTTAAAACTAAAGCAACTGATGCTCAGCGATATGATGGAAAGAAACCATCATCAGGACGATAAAAAAACAGAACAAATTGTGACTGACAGCCTGAGTGATGCCAAAGATAATCACAGGGCAAAAATTATTTCTCTGGTGATTACACATCGCCGTACTTAATTTTATTACGCCATCAATTAGCGCTCTGAAGCAAAAAACAGCCCGGATCAGAAACAAAAGGGGATGGATTGATCTGTAAAGGAATCAATTCCATTGTTCTTCACGGCCCCTGAATAAGGCAAAAACCCAGAAAAACCAGCCAGGCAAGGGCAAAAACTCTGCTACCTGAGCTGATTTTTAGCTGAATTTACCTTTTTCCCCCGCCTTTTTCCAAATCACGGCCCCCTACTCCACCGCCCCGCCCAAAGCTTTATAAATGGCCAGCAAATTACTCGCCTGATCAAAACGATTTTGCAACAGGCTAGTTTGGGCGCTGCGGCGGCGGGCGGCGGCGTCCAGCCAGGGCTGGATATCCGTAGCCCCTGCTTCAAAACGCGTTTGGGCGATGCCATCCAGCTTAGCCGCCAACTGCAATGATTGAGCCAACTGCTGGTTTTGCTCGGCAAGGCGCACTCTGGCATCCAGCGCCTGCTCTGTTTCGGCCAGCGCTTTGTAAAGGCCTTGCCTAAAGGTAGTGAGCTGTTCTTCATACTGGCTGCGGCTGATATCCAGATTCAGCTGATGCTTTTGCCAATCTAAAAAAGGCAGCGCCAAATTCAGCCCTGCGGTTGCCACCGGGTTCTGAAACAGCTCGGCTAAAGCAGAGCTGCTGCCTCCTAAGCTGGTGGTCAGCGAAAAGCTGGGATAAAACGCCGCTCTGGCCACATCAATTTGCGCGAGGCTTGCTCTTAATCTGGCCTCCATCGCTTGCAAGTCGGGTCGTCGCCCCAGCACTTCGCTGGGTACGCCTGCGGAAATACCGGGCAAATCGCCCTGCGGCAAGCTGGCTCCTGCCAGAGTAAAGCTCTGCGGAGGCCGGTCGAACAATAAGCTCAGGCTATAAAACGCAGCTTTCCTTTGCTGCAAAAGCAGGGAGTGATTAGCTTCTTCACTCAGCAAGCTTTGCCCGGCACTCAGCACCTCGCTTTTTGCTAGGGCACCGGCCTGATTTTTAGCCTGTGCAATCGCTGACGCTTGCCTGAGCTGCTGCAAATTAAGCGTGCTGGCGGCAAGCCTCTGATCCAGTAAAGCGATCGCCCAATACTGGCTGGCCACCGATGTGGAGATCGACAACTTAAGCGCCTGCCTGTCGGCTTCGGTGGCAATCCGCTCTTCTCTGGCGGCGGCTCTGTCACTCGCCAAGCGCCCCCAAAGATCAAATTCATAGCTGGCCGTGGCCGACAGGTTGTAGCTCTGGCGGTTCACCACCGGATCAAAACTGCGGTTTACACTGCCGCTGCCGCTGCCACTCACTACCGGCAATGCCGCGTGCTCACTGACGCCCTCTTTAAGATGCGCACGGCGCAGCCTGATGGCCGCGACGGATAAATCAGCATTGCTTTGCAAGGCATCGTCGATCAGCTTCGTCAGCGCGGCATCATGAAACGCCAGCCACCACGCACCCTGATACGCGCCAGTTGCCTGATTTTGCTCAGCCCATTGGGCGGGTACGGCGGGCAAAGGTGCACTGGTGCCGGGGCTAAGCAAAGAGCCGCAGGCGCTGAGTAAAACCGTTGAAAATAAAGCTGACAGCGTTAATTTAGTTTTCATTTTTATTCTCTCGCCAGGGCTTCAATCGGGTCTAAACGCGCCGCATTGCGGGCGGGCAGAAAGCCAAAAAACACCCCAATCAAGGTCGAGCAGATAAAGGCGGCAATAAAAGAGCCAAAAGAGAAAATCATTTTCCAGTCGGGCACAAAAAACTGCACTAAAGCACCAATACCTAAGGAAAGCAGAACGCCAATCACGCCGCCAATCAGGCAAACCAGCACCGATTCAGTCAGAAACTGCTGCATCACATCGCTTTGCCGCGCCCCCACCGCCATGCGAATGCCAATTTCACGCGTTCGCTCGGTAACCGACACCAGCATAATATTCATCACACCTATCCCGCCCACCACCAGGGAAATCAGCGCAATCATGGATAAGAGCAGCGCCAGCATCTGGCTGGTTTGCTCAATTTTTTTAACGATACTATCCATGTTGTAGATAAAGAAATCCTTGCTGCCATGACGCAAGGTGAGCAGTTTTTCTATGCTCTGCTCGGCAGCGGCAGAGGATTGGCCATCCTTTACCCGCACGGTGATATTGTTAAAATATTGCTGGCCAAACAGGCGATTAGCCGTGGTGGTAAAGGGTAGCCAAACTTGCAAAGATTGCCCTCCGCCGCTAAAGCCACTCTTATTTTCAGCCGCCACACCAATCACGGTAGCAGGTAGATTGCCCACCAAAATCACCTGCCCCAGCGGGTCTGCCCCCTTAGGGAATAATTTGCGCTGGGTATTGTGATCAATCACCACCAGCTGCGATTGGGCGGCCACGTCCTCACTATTAAAAAACCGCCCCAGAGTAGGCTTCAAACCACTAACCCGAAAGTAATATTCGCCCACCCCACTCACATTGCTGCTGACATCCAAAGCACGGTGGCGCAGGCGCAAATTGGCGCTGGTGCTTGGGGTGACACTATCAACAAAAGGCATGGCTTGCAGCGCGGTAATATCCCCCGGCAGCAGGGATCTCAAGCTGCCCGCCCTGTCGTCCCCCCAGTCTTTACCTGGGTAAATATTCATCGTATTACTGCCAATTTCACCGATGTTTTGTAAGATCTTGCGCTTTGCCCCCTCGCCAATCGCCACAATTGACACCACCGATGTAATGCCAATCACCACACCCAGCATGGTGAGCAGGGTACGCATCCTGTTGGCCGACATGGCCCGCCAGGCCATATTTAAAGCGGCCCCAAAGCGATCAAAGATCACTCGTAATGATTTAACTTCCCGCCCGTGCGGCGCAATTTTGCCCTCCACCACCACATCAACCGGCTTGCTGCGGTCGCTAATAATGCGGCCATCGCTAATCTCAACAATGCGCTCGGCGCAATCGGCCACTTTATGATCGTGAGTAACAATAATCACGGTGTGTCCCTGCGCGTGCAGCTCGCGCAGGATATTCATCACTTCTTCACCGCTATGGCTATCCAGCGCACCGGTTGGCTCGTCGGCCAGAATCACTTCGCCGCCATTCATCAGAGCGCGGGCAATACTCACCCGCTGCTGCTGACCACCTGAAAGCTGGCTGGGGCGGTGCTCAAATTTATCGCTTAAACCAAGGCGGCTAAGCAAAGCTTTAGCTCTGTCCTGCCGCGCATCTTTAGCCAGCCCGGAATAAACCGCAGGCATTTCCACATTGCCCTGCGCGGATAAATGCGGCAATAGATGATAGCGCTGAAAAATAAAACCAAAACGATCCCGCCGCAGCCCGGCCAGCTCGTCACTATCCAGATCAGATACATCACGGCCATTAACCAGATAAGTGCCTGACGAGGGCTTATCCAGACAGCCGAGGATATTCATCAGGGTGGACTTGCCCGAGCCGGAAGCCCCTACAATCGCCACCATTTCACCGGCATGAATACAAAGATTCACCCGATCCAGCACCACGGCAACATCATCGCCAGCCGGAAAACTGCGCACAATATTGCTTAGCTCTAGAAGAGGCTTACGCACGGCTAGCCCCCAACTGTTACAGACACTTCTGATTTGCCTAAGGCGGCATCGCCCGTCACCACCAGATCACCTTCTTTTAAGCCAGCTAACACCTGCACCTGCACATTATTATTCAGGCCGGTTTTGATCTGTCTGTCGGCGGCAATGCCATCCGCGCCAACAACCCGCACGGTGTAGCGGCCATCTTTGGCCTTAGCCCCTAAGGCAATGGTGGGAATGCTTAAAACACTTTTTGCATGCTCAAGCACAATCGCCACCTGCGCGGTCATATCCTGACGCAGCGCGTGCGCTGGGTTAGGCACTTCAAACAGTGCATTATAAAAAATCGCGTTATTTACTTTTTCCGGGGTCGGCTGAATCGCGCGCAGCTTGCCGTAATAGCGCTTATCCGATTGGCCCAAGGTAGTGAAATACACCGCTTGGCCAGCGTGGACTTTCATCACATCCGCCTCAGAAATCTGCGCTTTCACGGTAATGGTGTCTAAATCGGCAAGCGTTAAAAGATTAGGCGCTTGCTGAGCCGCAATCACAGTCTGGCCCTCCAGCGTAGTAATCGCCGCCACTTCACCATCAATCGGCGCAAGAATACGGGTGTAGCCAAGACGGGTTTTTGCAGAATCAAGCGTGAGTTTGGCTTTTTTGATATCGGCATCGCGCAGCGCCAGATCTGATTGCAGCGTTCTCTGCTTTAAGCTCGCGTCCTCTACCGCCTGCTTGGAGGTGGCTTCACGGCTCAGCATGGTTTGCTGACGGGCTAAATCTATTTTGGCCTGCTCTAATTGCAGCAGGGTTGATTGCCTTTGCGCGAGCAATCCTTCCAAAGACGCCTCGGCATTAAGCGCATCGTTTTGCGCCAGATTTGGATCGATGGTTGCCAATAGCTGGCCTTTTTTCACCCTGTCACCCAGCTCCACTTCCAGCTTTTGCAACTGACCGGAAACCTGCGCGCCCACGTCCACTTTACGAAAAGCCTGCAAAGTGCCCGTCGCCAGCACCGCACTTTCTAAGTCCGCCTTCGCTACCTTTGCGGTGGTGTACTGAGGGGTAGTTTTACTTGGGAAGAAAATCGCCTTAACTCCCCAGCCAAGCACGGCCAGCAGCAGCAAAACCACTACAGTTTTCAACCAGGACCAACGTTTAAACTTCCAAGCCATCGCGTTTTCTTCCCGCAAGTCGATAAAACAAGACGGCTAGCATAACACCCAACTTAATCATTCTTTGTCGTAAAAAAGTAGCACGGCCGCATACTTTAACGACACCATCGCCCCTGTTAGCCGTGCAAGATCAAGCTATCGTCTGGTACCTGATCGCGCTCATTAAAACCATAATCCCGCATCACCGCTGCCACGCGCAGACGATAATCTGCAAAAACCTTCTGACGCCCAAGCGATTGCGCAGCTCTATGCTGTCCACTACAACGCCAAGCCTTTACCGCAGCTTCATCGCGCCAAAAAGACAAAGACAGCAGCTTATTGGGCTCGCTTAGGCTACTAAAACGCTCAATCGAGATAAAGCCATCCTGCTGGGCCAATTCACTGCGTAAATCGGCAGCAATGTTCATGTAATCCTGCATTTGCGCAGGCCAAACTTCAAAAATGACGGCGATCATGGGGAATCCTTTTAAATAGAGGGCGGATATTACGAAGTGCTTATCTTTTTAGTGCCTTCGGCACGTTGATTTTGGAGCGGTAGCCACCGCGGGGCCTTCCTTTCTTGCTTCGCCAAGAAACGAAGCCAAGCGACAACAGCAAAACACGAGGGCTCCTCCGCTGCGGACAATCGAGTCGGCGGCGGGCGGGAGTGGCTCGCTGCCTCGCTCCCAAGCGATCCCCCGCCCCGCTTATTCCTCGCTTCGGCGTGCTTCAAGGGGGATTTAAGCCCTGTGCTTTGATCCGTGATATGAATTCAGATTTCTAAGGCTCGAAAATACTTAAATCCCAATCAAAATTCACTTAAGTCAAAAACTGTTTTTCTCCGTGAAACTCTGTGTTCTCTGTGTTCTCTGTGCCCTCCGTGGTTCAAGGTTTAGGTTTTCGCTAGCTATCCATTAATGAGGACTAATAAACCTTGGAATTCGCCCATTGACTGAGTCTTGATATACCCATTGCAAGGGCCCTGCCTTACCCCCTTGCGCCAGGTAGTCGCTCAAAATAGCCGTGGTTATTTTGATTGCCAGTGTCTGCCCGGGGCAGCAGTGCCTGCCATGGCCGAAACTTAGGCTGCGACGATCTGCGCGGCCTTGTACAAAATCGTCGCCATTTTTATTAAAGACAGCATCTCGATTGCCTGCTGCCAAGAGCAGCAAGATAGCGTCGCCTTTTCGCAGCAGCTGGCCGTGGATTTCAAAGTCTTGCACCACAAAACGCCTTGTGTTTTGCACGGGCGAATCGTAACGAGCGACTTCCTCGACAAAAGCCGTTAGCGATAAAATATCTACAGCTCCATGCTGCTGTAGCGCAATCAGGCAATTGCCAAGCAGGCCCGCCGTCGCTTCATAACTTTGCGAAAGCAAGCCAATTAAATTGGCCAGTAAAGCGTGGCGATCGATGCCTTCTGAATCTTGCAGAAGATTAGCCAGCAGGCTGCCCTGCGGCCGCTCACCCTCACATAGCAGGGTGAAATGCGCCAATAAACACTGTGCAGCCACACTTGCCCTGGCCAGATCGGTATCGCGGCTTAAAGGGGAAAGACAAACCACAAAATCGGCAATCCAGCCCATTACTTCGGGGCGAGTATCGGGCGAAAAACCCAGTAAATCGGCCAATACCGCCACCGGCACAAAATGGCAAAGCGCGTGCAAATCGCACTCCGGTGCATACCATTTTCTAACGAGCGACGGCAAGCATGCCGTATCGAGCAAGGCTAAATTGCGCTGGATAGCCTGCTTTAAAGGCAGATGCCCCTGCCCCTCATTCATCCGAATCAGCCGGGCAAATACTTCAGCAGCTGGCGTTCCAACAATGGCAGCAGGGACCGGCTCGTTTGGCGGGCGCACAACGCAATGCGGGCTTTGCATCAGCGCCAAAATCAAATCTGCCCTGCTCACCACCCATATTTTGTGCTCGGCATCAAAGAAAACAGGTGCTTCATTTCGCAGTGCCGCGTAATAGGCATAAGGGTGAGCATGGGCCGCCGCAGCGAGCGGGTGAATCCTGGTAGTAGGCATTGCATTCCATCCAAGCTTGTTCAATCAAAGCAATATTGTGTAGATTGCAGCCATGCCTTACTTCGCTCCGGAGCGAAATATGAAATACACCCCACTATTTAACACACCTTGGAGCTGACCATGGAAGACACCCGCCTGGCCAGCGTTGCCTCAGCCATTGCCAAACCAGCTCGCGCCAAGACTGTTCAGCCCAGCCTAACCGCGCCCTGGAGCTAATCATGGAAGACTCTCGACTTGCCAGCGTTGCCGCAGCCATTGCCGAACCAGCCCGAGCCAGAATGCTTTGCAGCCTGCTCGATGGCAAAGCCCGTACCGCAACCGAGCTGGCCATCGTTGGGGAAGTGAGCGCATCCACCGCCAGTGCCCATTTAGCGCGATTGAAAACCGAGCAACTTGTTAGCATGCTGACCCAGGGCAGGCATCGCTACTACCGTCTGCATAATCACGATGTGGCATCGGCGCTCGAAGCGCTGCTGCTGATTTCAAACACGCCCAAAGCGCCATTTAACCCCAACACACCCCATTATTTGCAAGCAGCGCGCACCTGCTACGACCATATGGCGGGGTCTGTGGCAGTGCAATTACACGACCGCCTATTTGCCATGGGCTGGCTGCAGGCAGACGCTGGTGACGCATCCCAATATGTTTTAAGCGAGCAAGGCCAACAGGCACTCAGTAAACTTGGCATGGATTTGCCTGAGCTGGCAAAGAAACGCCGCCGCTTTGCCTGCGCCTGCCTCGATTGGAGCGAGCGCAGCCCCCATCTGGGTGGTGCACTCGGCGCGGCCCTGCTGATCCTTGCCAAAAAACGCGGCTGGGCAGAACAGGATTTAGACAGCCGCCGCCTGCAAATCAGCCGTGCAGGCCAAAATGCGATGAAAGATATTTTTGGCATCACGATATAAACCCCTTACCTCTAGGCCCGCTATGTCTCTGCTCAATGCCGCTCTTGCACAAGAAATCGTTAATCGCACCATGGCGATTATTGGCAGCAATGTGAATGTGATCGATGCCTCGGGCACGGTGATCGGCAGTGGCGATGTAGGGCGGCTGGGCAAGCAGCATGAAGGCGCTTTGCTGGTGTTATCTCAGCAGCGCACGGTAGAAATTGACGACGCCATGGCGCAGCAGTTGCACGGCGTGCGCCCCGGTGTGAATTTACCCCTGCGCCTTGCCGGGCAAATTGTGGGCGTGGTCGGGATCACTGGCCAGCCCGATGCGGTGCGCCACTATGGCGAGCTGGTACGGATGACGGCTGAAATGAGCTTAGAGCAAGCAAGGCTGATTCAGGCACTGGGGCGTGACACCCGCTACCGCGAAGAGCTGGTTTTGCAACTCATTAAGGGCGAAGCCGCGCCGCATTCAGACCTGGAAGCCTGGGCGCAAAAGCTGGGCGTCGATATCCAGCGCCCGCGCGTGGTGGCGGTAATTGAAGTAGACAGCGGCACGCTGGGCATTGATGCGGCATTGGCCGAGTTACAAGAGCTGCAAACCCTGCTGAGCACGCCTGAGCGCGACAATCTGGTTGCCACTGTTTCTTTAACCGAATTAGTGGTACTCAAACCAGCACTGGATCATCAGGGCCGCTGGAATCCGGAAGAGCACCGGCTGCGGGTACACGATTTACTCACGCGGGTCGCCAGCAAAAGCAGGCTGGGAGTACGCATCGCGCTGGGGCAATATTTTAGCGCCGCAAATGCCGTGGCGCTGTCTTATCAAAGCGCCATCACCACCCTAAAAATCGGCAAAACACGCAAACCGGAGCAGGCCTGCTTTTTTTATCAGGATTTAAGCTTGCCGGTGCTGCTGGCCGGATTAAATTCAGGCTGGCAAGCCGCACAACTGCGTATTCCGCTTAAAAACCTTGAACGCCAGGATAGCAATGGCCAGCTGCGTAAAACGCTGGCAGCATGGTTTGCCTGCGATACCCGCCCCATAGAAACAGCGCAGTTTTTGCATATTCACCGCAACACTCTGGATTACCGCCTCAGCCGGATTGAGGCCATTACCGGCCTTACCCTCAGCAAAACAGACGAGCGTTTTTTGCTCTACGCTGCTTTGCAAATCGCATAGATAATAAACCCATCTGTAATAAGTAATAAAGTCCCAAAATAACCGTAATCACCTTCGTTATTTCTATGCATCCGCATGAAGATATCCCCTCACAGGGCGTTTATCCTGTTCAACATCCACTATCTGCAATACCCAGCCTGAACAGGAGTTTCAAGCGATGGAAGTCAGCACTTTAGGCGCGCTCAGTGCGCTCGTTGTTGCCATTTTTCTGATTTTACGAAAAGTACCCCCTGCCTACGGCATGATCGTCGGCGCTTTGGTGGGCGGGATTGTGGGTGGCGTGGATTTATCCAGCACCGTTAATTTAATGATGGGCGGCGCAAAAGGGATTATCCCTGCCGTGATGCGGATTCTGGCGGCCGGGGTATTGGCGGGGGTGTTGATCGAATCAGGCGCGGCAGCCAGTATTGCCGATACCATCGTCAAAAAAGTGGGCGAAACACGCGCGCTCCTAGCCTTAGCGATCGCCACCATGATTTTAACCGCCGTTGGCGTATTTATTGATGTGGCGGTAATTACCGTCGCCCCGATTGCCCTCGCTATTGCGCGCCAAGCCGACCTATCCAAAATGGCGATTCTGCTGGCCATGATAGGTGGCGGTAAGGCGGGCAATGTGATGTCGCCAAACCCGAATGCCATTGCAGCGGCCGATGCTTTTCATGTGCCGCTTACCTCGGTGATGGCGGCGGGGATAGTGCCAGGCTTGGTTGGCTTAGTGGTCGCCTATTTCATTGCTAAAAAGCTGGTTAATAAAGGCAGCAAGGTAGAAGCCAGCGAAGTGGTCGCGTTTGACCGCAAAGCCCTGCCTTCGTTTTCTACCGCCATTGTTGCCCCGCTGGTGGCGATTATCCTGCTGTCGCTTCGGCCCGTATTTGGCATTGTGATCGACCCGCTGCTCGCCCTGCCCCTTGGCGGTTTACTCGGCGCGCTGGCGATGGGCCGCTTTAAAGACAGCAATCAATTTGCCGTGGCGGGCTTAGGCCGCATGGCTCCGGTGGCGATTATGCTGCTGGGCACGGGTACGTTGGCCGGGATTATCGGCGCGTCCAGCCTTAAAACGGTGCTGATCGAAGCGCTGCAAAGCTCAGGCCTGCCCGCCTATATGCTGGCCCCGATATCCGGCGCGCTGATGTCGCTGGCTACCGCCTCCACCACGGCGGGCACCGTGGTTGCATCGCAAGTATTTAGCAGCACCCTGCTTGAGCTTGCCGTCCCTGCCCTGGCAGGAGCCGCCATGATTCACGCGGGCTCTACCGTGTTTGATCATATGCCGCACGGTAGTTTCTTCCACGCCACAGGCGGTGCAGTGAATATGAGCATCACCGAGCGGCTGAAAGTCATTCCTTACGAAACAGCGGTCGGTTTGTCGATTACGATTGTCTCTACGCTGATTTTTGGTGTGTTCAAATTTTAAGTATTGGAGTTGATGATGAAAATTGTAATAGCCCCCGACTCCTACAAAGAAAGCCTCTCCGCCCTTGAAGTGGCCACGCAGATTGAAGCGGGTTTCAAAGAAGTACTGCCCGATGCGCAATATATAAAAGTGCCGGTAGCCGATGGTGGCGAAGGCACGGTGGAAGCCATGGTTGCCGCAACGGGCGGGCGGATTATTCTGCAAACCGTTACCGGGCCTCTCGGTGAATGCGTACCGGCATTCTTTGGCCTGTCTGGCGATGGCCATACCGCGATCATCGAAATGGCAGCGGCCAGCGGCCTAAGCCTCGTGCCGCCTGCATTACGCAACCCCATGCTCACCACCAGCTACGGCACAGGCGAGCTGATTCTGGCCGCACTGAATCACGGCGCAAGGCATATTATTCTGGGCATAGGCGGCAGCGCGACGGTGGATGGCGGCACAGGCATGGTGCAGGCTTTAGGCGGGCAGTTTTTAAATGCAGCAGGCAAGCCGCTGGCTTTTGGGGGCGCTGATTTATCCCAACTCGCAAGAATCGACCTCAGCAGCATTGATAAGCGGGTTCAGGATTGCAAATTTGAAGTGGCTTGCGATGTAGACAACCCGCTTATTGGCGAACAAGGCGCTGCCGCCATCTTTGGCCCGCAAAAAGGCGCAACACCTGAAATGGTCGCCCTGCTCGACGCAGGCCTTGCCCATTACGCCAAACAAATCAATCAGGACTTAGGCGTTGAAGTGGCTCATGCCAAAGGCTCTGGTGCTGCAGGTGGGATGGGTGCAGCGGCCCTGGCATTTTTAAATGCCAGCCTGCGCCCCGGCGTAGAAATCGTGCTGGAATCGGTTCAATTTGCCGCTCTGTTGCAAGGCGCAGATTTAGTCATCACCGGCGAGGGCCGCATGGACAGCCAGACCATACACAGCAAAACACCGATGGGCGTGGCACAAATGGCCAAGGTATTTGATATTCCCGTCATCGGCATCGCAGGCTGCCTCAGCCCTGATGTAGGCGTGGTGCACCAGCATGGCATTGAGGCCGTATTCAGCGTGCTTAACCGCGCCGTATCGATTGAAGAAGCGCTCGCTCATGCAGCAGAAAATGTAAGGCTCTGCGCTAGGAACATCGCAGCCACCATTAAGCTGGCGCAAAGATTGCCTAAGTTATAACAGTCAGCGTGCTGGCCCGCCCCCAACCGGGCCAGCCCGCTGAAGCACCATGTCCTTCGTGAATCCAGACATTCCCGCCATGGTTTTGCTGCAGAAAGCCTCTTATTTACCAGCAAAAAACCCCTGATCCGCGCAATAAATCCAGTTTTCACACTCACGTAAATCAGTCTAAGCTTTCAATACGCCCGCTAGCTTGTTAGCATTGCGGGTTTTACCAGCGGGAATCCCCATGCCTAAGTTCTTGTTTTGGCTAGCGCTTGCCATCAGCAGCCAAAGTTACGCCGCTCGCATTCTGCCCAATCAAGGCCAGTTAGGGGACTTGCAAGCTGCAGCGCTGCCCGAAGTTAAAATTGATGGCAAGCTTTACCGCACCGCTCCCGGGCTCAGAATCTACGGCACCAATAATGCCCTGATCATGCAGAATCAAACCCCGCAACAAGCCCCGGTCTGGTATCAGTTTGAAGCAACTTCCGGCAATATCTGGCGAATCTGGCTGCTTACCAATGATGAAGTCGCCACCATAAAAGCCCGCCCGAAAACGACCATCTCAGAATAATGAATCTCAGGTACCCGCCACAGGGCGATTCGTACCTTTGAACAGTCCGATAAGCAAATGCAATTCAAAGAATGAATTTGAAGTAAAACTAACAATCAGAGCATGTATCAATGAGCAAGAAAGTATTTATTAAGACCTTCGGTTGCCAGATGAACGAATACGATTCGGACAAAATGGCCGACGTATTGCACGCGTCCGAAGGCTTAACGCAGACCGACAATGTAGAAGAAGCCGATGTGATTTTGTTTAACACCTGCAGCGTGCGCGAAAAAGCGCAGGAAAAAGTGTTCTCAGATCTGGGCCGCGTAAGAGAGCTCAAGCTTAAAAATCCAAATCTGCTGATTGGTGTAGGCGGCTGTGTGGCCTCGCAGGAAGGCGCGGCGATTGTGAAGCGTGCGCCCTATGTGGACATGGTGTTTGGCCCGCAAACCCTGCACCGCCTGCCGGATTTGATTGCAGAACGCCGCAGCAGCGGCATTTCTCAGGTGGATATTTCTTTCCCTGAGATTGAGAAATTCGACAATATGCCGCCAGCGCGCGTTGAAGGCGCAACAGCCTTTGTGTCGATCATGGAAGGTTGCAGCAAGTATTGCTCGTTCTGCGTGGTGCCTTACACCCGCGGCACCGAATTCAGCCGCCCGTTTGAAGAAGTGTTGGCCGAAGTGGCTGGCCTTGCCGCGCAAGGCGTTAAAGAAATCACCCTGCTGGGGCAAAACGTTAACGCCTATCGCGGGGTTGTTGAAGAAGGGGAAGACGGCGAAGTGGCCGACTTTGCCACCCTGCTTGAATACGTGCACGAAATTCCTGGCATCGAGCGCATGCGCTATACCACCAGCCATCCGCGTGAAATGACGCAGCGGATTGTGGATTGCTACCGCACCCTGCCTAAGCTCGTTTCGCATCTGCATTTACCGGTGCAGGCGGGATCGGATCGCGTGCTGGTGAATATGAAGCGCGGCTACACCACGCTGGAATTCAAGTCTCTGGTACGTAAGCTTAAAGAAGCCCGCCCGGATATTTGCCTCAGCTCTGACTTTATTGTGGGCTTTCCAGGTGAAACCGAAGACGATTTTGAACGCACCATGAAGCTGATTAACGATGTGGGCTTTGATGCCTCATTTAGCTTTGTTTACAGCCGCCGCCCCGGCACGCCTGCCGCCGATTTACCGGACGATGTGCCTGAAGAGCTGAAACTCACCCGCCTCAGACGCCTGCAAACACGCATCGACGAGCTGGCGCTGGACGTGAACAAAAACATGATCGGCACGGTGCAACGGGTGCTGGTAGAAGGCATGGCGCGTAAAAACCCTGAGCTGCAAGAGCTGGCAGGCCGCACAGATAACAACCGTATTGTTAACTTTGCCGGCAACCCACGCCTGATCAATCAGTTTGTAGAAGTACTGATTACCGAAACCTTCCCGCACAGCCTGAAAGGCGAAATTGTGGTGAAGTAATCAGGCCATAAGCAGCAAAGCCACAGGAAGAAACCAGCGTTTCTTCCTACCCTTCGCTTGTTTATTTTTGCTTAATCACTATGATTGGGCTGAATAAGCTTGTCAGCCCATCTAAGCCTTATAAGATATTAATTACTGCGACGATTGTCATCAACGCGCCCGCCAAAAGTATTAGGATATAGGCCTTGCCTTACCCTGATACGCATTACCCAAGGAAAACACCATGCTATCGCCAAAAGATGCTGAACTTTTTGCCGTACTAAGCGACGACGACCTCGACCTATTGGCCGATTTTTTAGAATCTGATGCCGCCCCGGAGCAAGCAATGGATTTATCCATGCTGCATGGCTTTTTAACCGCGCAACTGATTGGCCCGGAAGAGATCCCTGCAGATGAGTGGTTTGCTCAGGTTTGGGGTGAAAATGGCGAGCGCCCGAAATTTGCATCAAACGAAGAGAAAGAGCGAATCGAAGGCCTGATTCTGCGCCTCTATAACCAGCTGATGGACGAGCTGGCCGATGCTGAAAACGCCTTCAGCCCGATTGTGTATGTGGACGAAGAAAGCGGTCAGGATATCTCGCAGCAATGGTGCTACGGCTTTACGCTGGGTACATCGATGAACCCGGATGCCTGGCAGGAAATGATGGACGACGAAGAATACGCCCAGCTTGTCTATCCGATTCTGGTTTGCGCCGACGATGAAGGTCGCGCCAATCTGGAAAGCGATGGGCAAGATATGGCCGAATTCGAACACGAAGTGGCCGCATCTCTCGTCGATATTATTCCAGAAATCCGCGACTTCTGGATCGATCGCCGTGGTGTGCCAAACCTCAAGCATTAAATAGCAACAAACCCAAATCTTAAAACACGGAGGAAAGGAGAACACGGAGTAGCACAGAGGCAAAACCATAATAATTCATTTTGCTTTGGTCTTTCTCCGTGTAACTCTGTGTTCTCTGTGCCCTCCGTGGTTCAAGGTTTGGGTTTTACTTCTCGATTATTTGAAAAGAGCTCGCTTTTGAATAGCCAAATCATCCATTTCACGCCTGTTGATAACCGTCGCCTTGCCAATCTGTGTGGCGCTCTTGACGAAAATCTGAAACAAATCGAAACCGCGCTCGATATCACGATCGTCAGGCGCAATGAGCAGTTTCGTGTCAGCGGCAGCGCCAAAAACTTGCAGCAAGGGATTACGCTGCTGGAGCATTTTTACGCCATGGCTGAAGAGCCGCTGGAGCGGGATGATTTACAGCTCTCTATTATCGAGCACACACAAAGTACGGCACCGGCCTATATCGAAGAAAACACCACGCCGCTGCGCACCAAACGCCATGATTTACGCGGCCGAACACCCCGCCAAACGATCTATATCAAAGCCATTCAGGATCACGATATTACTTTTGGCATTGGCCCCGCCGGCACAGGGAAAACCTATCTGGCTGTCGCTTGCGCTGTTGATGCACTGGAGCGGGATCTGGTTAAACGCCTGGTGCTGGTTCGCCCGGCCGTAGAAGCAGGTGAAAAGCTCGGTTTTTTACCCGGCGATTTAGTACAGAAAATCGACCCATACCTGCGCCCGCTTTACGATGCACTCTATGATTTAATGGGCTTTGATAAAGTCACCAAGCTGTTTGAAAAAGGCATTATCGAAATCGCCCCGCTGGCTTTTATGCGCGGCAGAACGCTTAACAACAGCTTTATTATTCTGGATGAAGCTCAAAACAGCTCTCCCGAACAAATGATGATGTTTCTGACCCGTATTGGCTTTGGCTCAAAAGCGGTGATCACGGGTGACCCGACGCAAATCGACCTGCCCAAGCACCAGAAATCCGGCCTGATTGATGCACAGGATGTACTCGCCGATATCAAGGGCATCGCCCTGCACCATTTCACCAGTGAAGACGTGGTTCGCCATCCCTTAGTGCAAAAAATCGTCAACGCCTATGCAAAGAAAACGCAGGAACGTGAAGTGGCAAGGCGTAAAGAATAGCACCTGGCTTTTCCCGAAACCTAAGGCCTGCAGACAAACCAGGAGAAAAGCGGAGGAATGAATGCGCAGGATACTTCATTTCATTCCCTGACTCTCGCAGGCCCCAAGCATCTGTAACCTGGGGCCGCTTTTATCGCCACGCTGCACATCAAGCCCGTGCCCTGCACTTTATCTCAGGGCAAAAATCATCCGTACTGGGATGCTGCAATGCTTACAAACGAGTGGAAATCATCAACCGTAGCCCTCCCCAATAGCACCTTATGTGTGAAAAATAGTGCAAATTAAGCAGAAATTACAACAACTTGCCCAATACATGCATCACAAAGCAATACAACGGGATAATTTGCTGTTAAATACATAAGTCTGAAATAGCTTGTCAGCTTGCGGCCTGCAGACAATCTGATCAATGCAACACACAAATCAAGGCCCCTCCTGGCCATGCAAGCTTTGATCCGTACCGAAACACCGTTTTCCCGGAATCTGCTTGAGTTAAGAATAATTGCGCGCTCAAGAATATTTAAACAAAAGCCTGACTTTGGAGAATATTTCTAATGCAAACGCCTCACAAACACCACAACCTCCGCCTGTTATCTCTCAGCCTTTTTGCCAGCCTAGCACTGAGTTTGCCTGCATGGGCCAACAACCAGTCACTGCCCAAAGCAGGGCAATACAATGCCAATAACAAACTGTTTGAGCGCACCCTGGTGATTACAGAAAATGGCCAGTTTTCATTGGAAGTTTCTGGTAAGTCAGCCGGAACCAGTAACCGTTCGGGCTCAGGCGAAGGCAAACTCAAAGCAGTGGGTGAAGGCTGGCTATTCAATGAAGGCAACTGTCAGATGCTCCTGACCCCCGCCAAAGATGGCTTATTGATGCAGGTTGATGGTTGTTCTGGCAATTGGGGCGATGTGATGTTCAATGGCCTCTACCAGTATGGCGGCGCCAGCGCTGCATCAAAGCCTGCGGCCAGCAACAAACCTGCCGTGAATCCCAAACTGGCAAAAACGTTCAATTGCCAAAATCTGGAATTTAACAATGCCGGGATTCCCGTCTGGCTGGCGCAAATGGCCAATGTGCCGCTGAATCAGGTTTTTGGCACCGAGCTCAAAGTAACGCCGGGCTACACCTTCCAGGGCTTGCCGGTACAATCCGCTATATTATTTGAAAGTGAAATTCCTTTTCTGGCCATACTGGTAGACGCAGACAAGGCAGCATTAACAGCCGGGGTTAAGAAATCCAAACAACAGAAAAACGCCGGCGTGGCACGCTTACGCAAAAATGGCGAATTATCGACTGAAGGTTTTGCAGGCAAGGGGCCAGAAGCGTTGTACATCAGTTGTGCCGAGCGTTAATTCACACAGGCTGATCTGAAGTCATAAGCACCAGGATCAGCCAATTTACATATTTTGTACCGCAATCTGCACCAGACCAGCATCGCCAAATTTTTAAGCAACAACATTTACAAAGATCACTTATGAAGCAACGTTTAGACATCTGCCACCAGGTAGAAAGCACCGCCACCGGGCTGCCAGACACGGCACAGTTTCAGGCATGGGCAGAAGCCGCACTGCTGCCGGATGTGGCCTCTGCAGAAATTACCTTCAGAATTGTCGACACAGAAGAAGGCCAGCAGCTGAACCGCGATTACCGCGGCAAAGATTACGCCACCAATGTGCTGACTTTTACTTTTGATGAAGATATGCCCGATATACCTGGCCTGCCGCTGCTGGGCGATATTGTGTTCTGTGCGCAGGTAGTAGAGAAAGAAGCACAAGAGCAAAATATCAGCCTGCTTGACCACTACGCCCATCTCACCATCCATGGCGTACTGCACTTGCAAGGCTATGATCATCTTGAAGAAGATGAAGCGCTTGAAATGGAAGCACTCGAAACTAGGCTGCTGGCAGGCTTAGGCATCAGCGATCCCTATTCGGAAGAAAAGTAAGCTTACAAGGAAGGTGGCTTACCCGGTAAGCACCTTGCCCTGCTGCATGGCCGCCTGAAACAGAGCAATTCAGGAGCCTCACTACAACAATCCCACTATAACCAACACGGCTGTAACCCAAAAAGCACGATCTTCCGGTATCATTCGGGCATCTTTATCATTGGATCTTTACGCCATAATGGATGATTACCCCTCGGGATCACCGAAATTGAATGCCCCCAAGTCATCATGGCTTGAACGCTTGACCCACTTTTTATTACGAGAGCCTGAAGACCGGGGCCAGCTCGTAGAAATTCTCCACTCCGCTTTTGAGCGCCAGCTGCTTGATGCCGATGCATTGGGCATGATTGAGGGCGTGCTGAACGTCGGCGATATGCAGGTGCGCGATGTAATGGTGCCGCGCAGCCAGATGGACATCATCGATATCAATGATGCGCCCGCCAAATTTATCCCCTATGTCATCGAAACCGCCCACTCACGCTTTCCTGTTGTGGATGGCAGCAAAGACAAAGTGCTTGGCATTTTGCTGGCCAAAGACCTGCTGCGCTATTACGCCAGCGATGAGGAATTTGACGTACGCGATATGCTGCGCCCCGCGGTGTATATCCCCGAAGCCAAACGACTGAATGTGCTGCTCAAAGATTTCCGCAATAATCGCAACCATATGGCGATTGTGGTCGATGAATACGGCGGCGTGGCGGGCTTAGTCACGATTGAAGACGTGATGGAGCAAATTGTTGGCGATATCGAAGACGAATTCGATTACGACGAAGCCGAAGACAATATCATCCCGGACAGGCGCGGTAACTGGCGTGTTAAAGGCCTCACCGAAATCAGCGATCTGAACGAAGAAATTGGCTCTGAGTTCTCTGATCAGGAATTTGATACGGTAGCAGGCTTAATCACCCAGCACTTTGGCCACCTGCCCAAACGCGGCGAAATTGTAGCTTTCGACGGCTACCGCTTCCAGATCCTGAGAGCAGACAGCCGCCGGATTTATTCGGTGCTGATAGAAAAATTAGCAGATACGCCTGCTGAAGAATAAAACGTAGAACGGGTGAAACCCGCGAGCCATGCTGAAAAATACGCGGCTTGCACCCGCCCTACGGCTCTATGCTTTACTCCTTGAAACCATAAATAACTACACAGGTCTTTGTACTTGTTTCCCCCTTTGAAAAAGGGGGGCTAGGGGGGATTTAGAATTTGCATATTTTGATCGAAAGGCACCAAACAAAGCTACACCAAAGCAAATCCCCCTCGGGCCCCCTCAGCCCCCTTTGATAAAGGGGGAAGCTATAGCACTGAAATGCCACCTAATGTGTGTAGATACTGATGCCTTGAAGCCCCCCATCCCAAACAGTCACAGGCCGTGTTGCATGATTTCAAAATTTAAGCCCCTCCTGCCCCACCTCCTTCTGGCCCTGTTTGGCGCAATCAGCGTTTTTTCTTTTGCCCCGCTGTATTTATTCCCCCTCATGTGGCTGTCTTTAGCCGCGCTGACTTTTGCCATACAAAAATCCCCTTCCCCTAAAGCCGCTGCATGGCGTGGTTTTAGTTTTGGGCTGGGATTTTTCCTCGCCAATATCCACTGGATTTTCATCAGCCTGAATACCTTTGGCGGCATGCCTGCGCCCATGGCTGCAGGGGGAATTCTGGTACTGGCCGCCTATATGGCGCTGTTTCCGGCATTAGCTGGCTGGCTGACACTAAAGCTACCCTGCCCTGAAAGGCTGCGTGTGCTGCTGCTGCCCACCGTATTTATCCTAACTGAATGGCTGCGCGGCTGGCTGTTTACAGGCTTCCCATGGGCCAGCGTCGGCTATTCGCAAAGCCCGATGACGCCACTTGCTGCCTACGCGCCAATCGGCGGCGTATATCTGATCGGCTGGCTGCTGTGCCTGAGTATTGCGCTGATTGTCAGCAAACCTAAGTGGCTGAAGGGCTGGGGCATTGTGGCCAGCATCTGGATTGCAGGCTGGGGATTGAATCAGCTGGAATGGACAAGAAAAGTCGGTGCGCCGGTGAGGGTAAGCCTGGTACAAGGCAATATTTCGCAAGATATCAAATGGGATAATGCTTTTTATTTGGATAGCCTGAAAAGCTATCTGGAGCTGACCCAGAAAGCCCGTGGCCAGCTGGTGGTCTTGCCCGAAACGGCCATTCCTTCATTTATCAGCGATGTGCCGGATTGGTATCCGCAATTACTGCGCGATGCCGTAGCACCACGCAAAGCGGATTTAATTCTGGGCATTCCGATTTTAGGCAAGCATGAGGCGGAGTATTACAACGCCGTCACGGTGATGTCGGACCCGGCATTACCGCTGTATAAAAAGCAGCATCTGGTGCCTTTTGGCGAGTTTATTCCGCTGCCTTGGTTATTCAACTGGATCTATCAGTTTATGGATATGCCACTCTCGGGCTTTAGCCGTGGTGCAGTAAAGCAAGCTCCGTTCTCGCTGGCATCCGGCCAGATTGCTGCAAATATCTGCTACGAAGACGTGTTTGGGCGGGAAATTATCAACGCACTGCCCGAAGCCACCATGCTGGTTAATCTATCCAACCTTGCATGGTTTGATGGCTCCTGGGCAGCTGCTCAGCACGCACAAATGAGCCAGACCCGCGCCTTAGAAACCGGCCGTTATATGCTGCGGGCAACCAATACGGGGGTGACAGCGATTATCGACGAGAAGGGTCGGTTTAAAGGCGTATTGCCAGAAAAAACAGCCGGCATTCTGGAAGGCACTGCGCAAAACCGCAGCGGTATGCCTCCCTATGCCTGGGGCGGCGATTACCCGCTGCTGATTGCTTTGGGTGCATTATTGCTGGGATTGGGCTTACTCAGGCGGCGAGAGGCACAAGCCTGCTTTGCGCAGGCATGATTACGCAATCCTTGGCTTACACCCTGGGCGGTGCGATCAACAGCTGAGTTCCCGCCAGCCTGTCATGCAAAAAGCGGCGTTCTTTATCCAGCAGAGCCCATAAATAAGGCAGAAAGAACAAAGCCGTTAACAGCCAGGCCACAATGCGTAAATCCGCATGATGGCGTGCAAAAATCCAGAATGGTGCGCAAGGCAGAGTACAAATCACCACCACAGCAAAACGGATGCCCACCTCACGCCAGCCAAGCGGGCTGCCATCGCTCTTTACAAGGCAGATTCTCCATGTGCGCATCGCTAAAGTCTGCCCGCCGCGCCAGCACCACGCGCAATAAGCAAAAGCCACCGACATCACCCAAGTAAAATGCAGTGCACTTGCCAAAAGATGCTCAGGCAGAGCCGTCACAGGCAAGCCCGTCAATAGTTGAAACACCCCCTGAGATATTCCTCCTGCCAGCAAAACCACCGCAATAAGCAGCAAAAGCTCGTATAAAAAGGCAAACATACGCCGCCACCAGCCTGCCGGCCCCGTTGTAATCTTCACAAATCATCCTTTTACTGCATCATTTTTATTAGGCGCATCGTTTTTTTACTGCCGATGCACCAGGCACTTTATTGAAACCAGGCAAACGATCATCAAATGTGCAAAATATTTAGCTTACATGAAACGTTTAGCTCGCTTTTCATACTATAAATAAACTAAACAAACCCGTTTACAGCACTTAAGCAGCCCGCTCGCAATCTTATCAAGAAACGCGAAGTACCTTTACCCCAAAAAAGGGCAAGCAAAGCAATCGTGTTGTAACTTTCTTTTCAGACAGAAGAGAAAATCAAGGCTGAGATACTAACAAAGTCAATATGCAAATCACTAGAAGAACTTGCCATTTATACCGCAGTGCGGTAACTTTCTAGTGCAATATCCAGCCAATAATGCAGGCGGCACTCTACATAGTCAGCCTGCGCCGAAAGATCACCGCCAGCGGACACACACTGGTCGTCAAATACAGGTCACAAACCTGTTTAATGCGGCGGAAGACCCGGTAAATCATTTGCAAACGGGTGGCCTGTGGCCCATCCGTTTATCTATCGTTCTGACCTAGGGAATACCCATGGAAATTTCGGGCGCAGAGATCATCACGCGCTGCTTGCAGGAAGAAGGAGTTGAATTTATTTTCGGCTACCCTGGCGGCGCAGTTCTATCTATTTACGATGCAATCTTTAAACAAGATTATTTTAAGCATGTGCTGGTTCGCCATGAACAAGCTGCCGTGCATGCTGCCGATGCTTACTCCCGCTCCAGCAAAAAAGTGGGCGTAGCACTTGTAACATCCGGCCCTGGCGCCACCAATGCCATTACCGGCATTGCCACTGCCTATATGGATTCGATTCCTATGGTGGTGTTCTCAGGCCAGGTTGCTACTGATGCGATTGGTTTGGATGCCTTCCAGGAAGTCGACATGGTGGGCTGTTCGCGCCCTATCGTGAAACACAACTTCTTGGTGAAAGATATTCGTGAACTTGCTCCGACCATCAAAAAAGCGTTTCACCTTGCCACCACGGGCAGACCAGGCCCGGTGGTGATCGATGTTCCTAAAGATATTGCGGCTAACAAAACCGAGTTTGTATACCCGGCATCGGTGTCGATCCGCAGCTATACCCCGCCAACTAAAGGCCATCCCGGGCAAATAAAGAAGGCAGCTCAGCTATTAAGCGAAGCTAAGCGCCCATTTATTTATGTGGGCGGCGGCGCAATTTTAAGTAATGCCAGCGCAGAAGTAACCGAGCTGGTGAAGATGCTCAACCTACCTTGCACCAATACCCTGATGGGCCTTGGCGCGCTGGACGGCACCGATCCTCACTTCCTTGGCATGCTGGGCATGCACGGCACTTACGAAGCCAATATGGCGATGCAGTATAGTGACGTGATTATTGCGATTGGCGCACGCTTTGACGACCGTGTTATTTCATCGCCAGAGCATTTCCTGTCACAAGCTAAAAAAATTGTACATATCGACATCGATCCATCGTCCATCGCTAAACGCGTACGGGTAGATGTACCGATTGTGGGTGATGTAAAACATGTCCTGATCGATCTGATTGCCATCCTGAAAGAAACCGGCATTAAGCCACAGGCCGAAGCTTTGGCAGACTGGTGGAAGCAGATCGAAGAGTGGCGCAAACCGCAAAGCCTGTGGTACGAACCATCTGATCTAGTGATCAAGCCGCAATTTGTAGTGCAAAAGCTGTGGGAAGTCACCGGTGGCGACGCCATCATTACTTCCGATGTTGGCCAGCACCAGATGTTTGCCGCACAATACTATCCGTTTAAACGTCCGCGTCAGTGGATTAACTCGGGTGGTCTTGGCACAATGGGCTTTGGTCTGCCTGCAGCTATGGGTGCTCAGCTGGCAAACCCGGATGCGATCGTCGCTTGTATTACCGGCGAAGGCTCGATCCAGATGAATATCCAGGAGCTTTCGACCTGCAAGCAATACCATATTCCAACCAAGATTATTAATCTGAACAACCGCTATCTGGGCATGGTTCGTCAGTGGCAACAGTTCTTTTACGGCAACCGTTATTCCGAGTCCTATATGGATGCGCTGCCTGATTTTGTAAAACTGGCCGAAGCCTATGGCCACGTTGGTATGAAAATCGAAACCCCTGCGGATGTAGAGCCAGCACTGCGCGAAGCCTTCAGCGATAAGCTGAAAGACCGCCTCGTATTTATGGACTTTATTACCGACAGAGAAGTAAACGTCTTCCCGATGATTCAAAACGGGAAAGGCCTGAGCCAGATGGATTTACCACCACATATGCGTGACATGCAATTGGTGCCATTTGAAAATAACCGTGATTACGGCAATCTGTGCTGAGAGGAGATAAAAATGCGACATATTCTTTCAGTACTGATCGAAAACGAAGCAGGTGCACTATCCCGTGTAACCGGTTTGTTTTCAGCGCGTGGCTACAACATCGACTCGTTAACAGTGCAAACCACTGAAGACACCACGATGAGCCGGATGACCATCGTCACCCATGGCTCTGAAGACGTCATCGAGCAAATCACCAAACAGCTAAACAAGCTGGTAGAAGTGGTGAAAGTAATCGACCTGAACGAGGCCGATCACATCGAGCGTGAACTGATGTTGATTAAAGTACGGGCAACCGGCAAGGAAAGAGACGAGATGAAGCGGATGGCGGATATTTTCCGTGGCCGCATTATCGACGTCACAGAAAAAGCCTATACCGTAGAGCTGACCGGAACAGGCGAAAAGCTGGATGCCTTTATCAAGGCACTTGATCCGGCCGCCATTCTGGAAACCGTACGCACCGGCGCCTCTGGCATCGGCCGTGGCGAGCGTATTTTAAAAGTTTAATTGAGAGTGGCCGTAGCCTTCTCATATCAAAATCAAACAACAGGAATTCAGCCATGAAAGTTTCTTACGATAAAGACTGTGATCTTTCCATCATCAAATCCAAAAAAGTAGCCATCATCGGTTACGGCTCGCAAGGCCATGCCCACGCTTGCAACTTGAAAGACTCCGGCGTAGATGTTGTTGTTGGCCTGCGTAAAGGCTCGGCAACCGTTGCTAAAGCTGAAGCACACGGCTTAAAAGTGACTGACGTAGCATCTGCTGTTGCTTCAGCCGATGTAGTGATGATTCTGACGCCGGATGAATTCCAGTCAAAACTCTACAAAGACGAAATCGAGCCAAACATCAAGCAAGGCGCAACACTGGCTTTTGCTCACGGCTTTGCAATTCATTACAACCAGGTTGTGCCACGCAAAGACCTCGACGTGATCATGATCGCGCCAAAAGCACCTGGCCACACTGTACGTTCCGAATTCGTTCGTGGTGGCGGTGTGCCTGATTTGGTGGCTATTTACCAAGATGCATCGGGCAAAGCCCGCGACATCGCCATGTCTTACGCTTCCGGCGTGGGTGGCGGCCGCACTGGTATTATCGAAACCACATTTAAAGACGAAACCGAAACCGATTTATTCGGTGAGCAAGCCGTATTATGTGGCGGCGCGGTTGAGCTGGTTAAAATGGGTTTTGAAACGCTGGTTGAAGCCGGCTACGAGCCAGAAATGGCTTACTTCGAGTGCCTGCACGAGCTGAAACTGATCGTTGATCTGATGTTCGAAGGCGGTATCGCCAATATGAACTACTCGATCTCGAACAACGCAGAATACGGCGAATACGTGACTGGCCCTAAGGTCATCAACGAAGAATCCCGCAAAGCCATGCGTCAGGCGCTGAAAGACATCCAAAACGGCGAATACGCGAAGAAATTCATCGTTGAAGGCGCAACTAACTACCCATCCATGACCGCATACCGCCGCAACAACGCGGCACACGGCATTGAAGTAGTCGGTAACAAACTGCGCGCCATGATGCCTTGGATTCAAGCGAATAAAATCGTAGATCAAACTAAGAACTAATTGGCCTTGATTTGAAATGCAAAAAGCCAGCTTTTGAACTGACCCCAATTAGTTGGACAGTATAAAAGCTAGGCGCTCAAGGGCTGGGTTCTGTATTGCACAGGACTCAGCCCTTTTAACTTCAGTTTGATTCGGTCGTGGTTATAGTAATGGATGTAA